>NZ_VFTY01000009.1:0-278163 GCF_006440715.1 Mesorhizobium sp. B2-7-3 | reverse complement strand
CAGCCTTTGCCCGCATATACGCCAGCCCCGCCACCGCCAGATCCCCCACGGCCATCCCCCGGAACACGAACGCCGTGGCCTCGCCAGGGCTCTGCCGCCCCACGAAGTCGCCGCAGACGAGGCCTGTCAGGTCGCCGGCGACCAGCGTCGGGTCGACCATGGGTTTGGGCATCTGCTTTTCCTGCTCCAGATCGTCGACGACGATGCGGTCGAGGCGGCGCATGGTGTCGGGCAGCCAGGGCAGTGCGAGGTCGGTGATGGCGGTGAAGCTTCCCGGTTTCAGCCAGTTGGCGTCGAGGAACGGTTCGGGTTCGGGCACCAGGGTCACTGTCGTCACCACCATGTCGGCGCCTTCGATGGCGGCCTTTGCGGTGTCGCATGGCACGGCCTTCAGACCCCACGATTGCGCCATTTGGCACAGCGCGTCGCGGTTGGCGGTGCCGCGGCCGAAGGCGCGGATTTCGCGCAAGGGGAAGAGGGCGGCGAAGGCTTCGAGGTGGCCGCGCGCTTGCACCCCGCAGCCGATGAAGGCCAGGGATGACGCATCGCCGCGCGCCATGCGCCTGGCGGCGACGGCGCTCAAGGCGGCCGTGCGTTTCTCCGTCACCCAATTGCCGTCGACCAAGGCAAGCGGCAGGCCGGTCTCGGCGTCGAGCAGCGTGATCAGCGAATTGAGCGTCGGCAGTCCGCGCCCGGCGTTGCGCGGATTGACGACCAGCGATTTCGTCGCCAGCACGGGCGGCGTGGAGGCGACGCCCAGCGTCGCCATGATGTAGCGGTCGTCGCCCGGCAGCACGACCGCCTTCGGCGCGCACCAGACCTCGCCGCGCCGCTGGCCGACGATCTGGCGTTCGATCTCGTCGACCATGTCGACTGTCGAGATCGCCAGGCGGTCGAGCAGCTGGGATGACAGATAGGGCAGGGTTTCGGCGGCGGGATTGTTCATTTTGTCATTTCCAAGGGGGACGATCAGACTACACGATGTGGGCGGGGCCGAAAGCCTCGCGGCACCGGCGGCGTGACGGCATGCGCGGGAGCCGGGAACCGCGTCCAGCGGTGCCGATCTTCCCGGCGGGTGGAGCGGCAGTCGGTGACCTTGCTTAAGACCGCGCTCTCGGGCTGAATGGCGGGAGGAGGAGAGCATCGAGATGAGCCAAGACAGTCCACGGCCACTTGCCGAGATCGCCAGCTATCACGCGCATGTCTATTTCGACGGGCCGGCCGAGCGGCAGCATGCCGAATGGCTGCGGCAGCGCATCGCGGAACGGTTCCGCGTGCGCCTGGGCAATTGGCACGACAGACAGGTCGGGCCGCATGACAAGGCCATGTACCAGGTCTCCTTCGCGACCGGGATCTTCGGCGCGCTGGTTCCGTGGCTGATGCTGAACCATGGCGGGCTGAGCATCCTCGTCCACCCGAACACGAGCAATCCCAAGCGCGACCATCTGGTCGATCCCATCTGGATCGGCCGGCCGCTGGCGGTGCATGGCGACGTGCTTCCGGACGACCATGAGGCGGAAGAGGCGCTGGAACCCAACACCGAGCCGTCCCTGCCGGCGTAGACCGGCGTCGGTTCCACGCAGCGCAGGGCATTGCGCGATGCCGTTGGGTGCGCTTCTATCCCTGCCGCGCCATGGGGGGTCATCATTTGTCTGGCAGGAACCAAACGTCCACCGGTCACGAAGCGAGCGAGGCCGGCTGGCTCGATCTTCATTTCGAATCGTCGCGGCCCGAATACGAGGCGGTCTTGCTCGACGCCGGCATTCGCCCGGGCTGGCGCGTGCTCGATGCCGGTTGCGGCAGCGGCGGCTTCCTGCCGCTCATCGCCAGGGCCGTCGGCTCCTCCGGCTTCATCGCCGCGCTCGACCTCGCGCCCGAAAACATCGGCCGGGTCGAGGCGCTCGCGGGCACGCTGTCCGAGCCGCCGGAACTTGCCACGCATGTCGGCAGCATCCTGTCGCTGCCCTTCGCCGACGCATCGTTCGATTGCGTCTGGTCCGGCAATGTCATGCAGTATCTGACGCCGGCCGAGTTCGAGCTTGCCGTCGGCGAGGCCAGGCGCGTGCTGAAGCCGGGCGGCATCCTGGCGGTCAAGGATTTCGATTCGACCATCCTGCAGATCCTGCCCATGGACCGGGCCCTGCTGGCGCGCTTCATGGCCGCCAGGCTGCAGGGGTTTCGCGACCGGGGCGTGCTCGGCACCGATTGCGGTTCGACGCTTCCGGCGCGCCTGCGGCAGGCGGGCCTGGAGGTTGTCAGCCGCAAGGGCTGGCTGGTCGAGCGCTGGGCGCCGGCGCCTCGCTTCACGCGCGACTATGTTCGCGACCTGCTGGCCTATTTTGCCAGCGTCGCGCCGGGCTACGCCCTGCCTGACGCCGACCAGGCCTATTGGCGGGAGCTGAAGCAGCGGCCGGATCGCCTGCTCGACGATCCCGATTTCTGCTACCGCGAGTTCTTCGTCATGGCGGTCTGCCGGACCTAGGGCTCAGCCGCGACGACCGATCCTCCGGCGGCGGCGCGAGGCCGGGGCAATCCCGCTTCCGAGATGCAGGCTTAGCCCGGCCGCGTTCGCTGGTCATCCACTCAAATGGCCGGCTTTCGATCGAATTTCTTTGCAACCCGTTAATGCGGCCATGCGTCAATAAGCATCTGCTAATTATCCGGTGGCGTGGGGTACGCAATGACCAAGAATCTTGGCAATGGACGCTATGTGCCGCCCAAGGACACAAGCGTCTCCTTGTTCGGCAAGGTCGCGCCGGCGCTGTTTCCGCTCGTCGCGGCGGCGCTGGGCTACATGATCGGGCGGCAATTCCTCGGCCTGTAGGCGCAATTCCAGGAACAGCGCGTAGCGCTTTCCCCTGGGGGAATCGCGTGCTCTGGTGAGGCCGACAGGCATCAAGCCCCGGTCTCGGCTGCAGCCTCCTCGGCGGCGGCTTCGGTTCGGCGGACGCGGTCGCTGGCCAGAAGCACGACCGGGCAGGCGGCGGCGGCCAGCACCGCGCTCGCCGTGTCGCCGAAGAACAGCTCGTCACCTGGCCGCTGCGTGACGCCCATCACCACCATGGCGGCGCCCTTGGCGGCCTCCCTGGCGATCGCCCTGTCGGGCGTGGCGCGCGTCCTGATCGCGGTGTCGACGGCGACGCCATAGCGGTCGGCGAGATCGGCGACATCCTTGAGCACGGCCTCCTCGCGGCGGTGCGAAACCGAGCTCGGCCGGCTGCCCTTGCGGGCCTGCGAGACATAAAGGACTTTCACGCGCGCCCGGTGCGGCCGCGCCAAGGCGAGCGCGAAATCGGCCGCGCGCCGCGCCACCTCGGTGCCGTTCACCGGAACCAGAATGGTCGCGCCGGCGCGCAACATCGGCATCTTGCCATCGGCCTTGGCGCCATTCAGCACCAGGCAGAGCGGGCCGTCGAAGCCGCTGGTGATGGCGTTCAGCGTGCCGCTGAAGGTGCCTTCGGCCAACGCGTTGTCCAGCCCGACCAGCAGCAGGCCGTAGCCCTTGCGGGCTTCCGCGGCGATCGTCTCGGCGGTGGCTTCAAGCTCGGTGCGGGCCGTGAGGTGGACCTTGTCGACGGGCGTATCCTCGGCCTTCCTGACAGCCCTGGCGCTTCTGGCCGCCCCCCTCTTGACCTGCTTGGAGGCGCGCTCGGGACCTTTGTCGCGGGCCGGGCCGGGCAGCTTGCCACCCTCGAGGTGGAGCAGGGTGGTCGGCATGCCGCTGCCGCCGCCGACGAGACCGGCGAGGTAGGCGGTGAATTTGCCGACCGGGCTGTCGTCGACGAGCAGCAGCAACCGTTCCAGCTTGGAGACGAAGCCGCGCTCGTCGAGCAGTTCGCGGTCGACGCGCTGCTTTTCGGTGTCGCCCACCGGCAGCCGGCCGAGCGCCCAGCGCAGCATTGGCGGCATGGCCAGCGTGGTGATGACGGCCATGGTGACGATCATGGTGAACAGATTGTGGGAGAGGATGTTCATAGACAGGCCGATCGAAGCGACGATGACCTCGGTCGAGCCGCGCGCGTTCATGGCGCTGCCGACGGCGGTGGACTCCTTCAGCGACATGCCGGCCAGCCGGCCGCCGAGGAAGGCGCCCGAGAACTTGCCGATGCTGGCGATCAGCACCAGCGCCAGCGTCAGCAGCGCCAGCGTCGGATCGGCAAGCACGGTAAGGTCCGCGGACAGGCCGGCCATGCCGAAGAACACCGGCATGAACAGCGCCGTGATGACGCCGCGCAGCTGGCCCTCGATGTGGTCCGACAGGATCGGCGATTCCCCGACCAGTATGCCCGCGACGAAGGCGCCGAGCACGGTGTGGACGCCGATCAGGTTGGTGATCAGCGCCATCACGCCCATGATGATGAGGATAACGGTGATGACGGCGTATTCGCTGCGGAAGGAATCGTTGCTCCAGCGGATCAGGGTGAACACCAGGCGGCGGCCGATGGTGAAGGAGAACACCATGAACAGCGCCACTTCGGCGACCGTCAGGACCAGCGGCAGCACCTGCAGGCTGCCATTGGTGGCGATGCCGAAAGTGACGGCGATGATCAGCCAGCCGATCGTGTCCTCGATGATGGCCGAGGAGACGATGATCTGGCCGAGGTTGCGGCGCATGAAATTCATTTCGCGCACCACCATGGCGACGATCTTGACCGAGGAGATCGACAGCGCCGTGCCGAGGAACAGCCCGGCGACGATGCGCTCGCTCGGCTCGGGCAGAAGCGAATCCGGCAGGACCTGCGCCAGCGCGAAACCGCAGGCAAAGGGCAGGACGACGCCGGTGATCGAGATCGAAAAACAGGCCGCACCCACCCGCCGCACCAGCCGCAAATCCGTCTCCATGCCGGTGAGCAGCAGGAGCAGCAGGATGCCGAGCTGCGAGACGGCATCGATCATGCTTTTCTGCGCCGGATCGGTGGAGAAGATCAGATGCTGGGCGCCGGGCCAGAGCCAGCCGAACAGCGACGGCCCGAGCAGGATGCCGCCGATCAGCTGGCCCATGATCGCCGGCTGCCGGTAGCGCTGGAAGATCTCGCCAAGGCCACGGCCGACCAGAAGCAGAAGCACGATCTCGGCGACGAACAGGCCTTCGGCCGAGCCGCCCATGCCCGAGGCGTGGCCGGCCGGCTGCGCGGCCAGCGCCTGGCTTGCCGGGGCGAGGGCGACGATGGCCAGCGAAAGGGCGGCCGCGGTGCCGTGCGACCTTGTTGCCGGTGGGTGGATCATGGGTCCCTTCAAGACGCCGCCGCGGACTGACCATCACAACGCGCGGCCGAGGTTTGCGTTGCAGCCATCCGTCGCGAGATATCGAACTCAGACGTGGACGTCGCCGAAGGAGAGTTCGCCGTCGTCCCCCGGTGTCAGGAAGGCGGCTGCCAGCAGGACGGCATAGAGGAGGGCAACCACGGCGACGATGGCCACGCCCGGAATGGGGCCGAGGGCCGCGGCGCCGACAGCTTCGCGCATCGTGCCGACAAAGCCGACCGGCACGCCTTGGTCAATCAGGCTCGGGGTCGACAGTTTGAGGATCCAGGCGAGCAGCAGGATCAGCATCATGTGCAGGTAGTTGCGGCGCAAGCGGCGCGCCAGCGCCACGCGCTGCGAGACCAGGAATTTTGGCGTGCGCAGGCTCTCGCCGAGGATCAGCAGCCAGTCGGAGGCAAAGTCGGGCTGCGGCGAGAAGATCTGCGCGAAATAATGGCGCTCGAACTGGCGTACGCGGGCGCGGTAGACATCGAAGAAGCGGTAGCGGCGCGCCTCGATCCACAACAAGAGCAGCACCAGCAGCATGGCGAACAGCAGCACGCCGTGATGGGCGCTGGCCGTCGACAGCGACACCGACAGCATCGCCGCGACAACGGTGATCGCCCAATTGCTGGTGCGGTCGAGGCGGTCGCGCCAGCCCGCCATGCGGGCGATCTCGGCGCGATGGAAATGGGACATCACGGTGACCAGCTCGCCAGGCGAAAGCGGCCTGCCGACGGGCGTTGCCGGCGCATCGTTCATGACTTCCTCCCCGCCGACAACGCTTATGAGGCAATGTCGTTCCGGCCAGCGGTCATTCGGGCCCGCCGGTCCAGTCGGCCAGCAGGGCAGCGAGACCAAAGGCGGCGCCGATGGCGCAGAGACAGGGCCAGCCGCCCAGGGTCCAGCCGATGCCGGCCAGCAAGGAGCCGATGGCGCCGCCGATGAAGAAGATGCCGACGAACAGGCCGTTGAGGCGGCCGCGCGCCTCGGGACGCAGCAGGTTGATGGCGCGGCGGCCGAGCGTCTGGTCGCCGGTGACCCCGATGTCGAGCAGCACGGCGCTGACGCCCATCAGCGCGAGCGGTGTCCATGACACTCCGGACTGAAAGGAGCCGGCCCAGGCCGCGAGCACCAGCGCGCCGATCAGCACGAGATGGCAGAAGATCGTCGCCGCCCGCGTCCAGCCACGGTCGCCGGCGCGACCGAACAGCGGCGTAACCACGGCACCGCCGGCGCCGACGAGCGCGAAAAGCGCGATGCCGCGTTGCCCGAGGCCGAAAGGCGGCTGCGCCAGGCGCAGGGCCACCGCCGTCCAGAACAGACTGAACGCCGCCATCACCAGCGCCGCGGTCAAGGCGCGGCGCCGCAGCACCGGCTCTTGGCGCAGCAGATGGAACAGTGAAGCAATCAGCGCGCCATAGGACGATTTCACCTCCGGCCGCCGTCGCGGCAGGGTGAAGGCGAGCACGATGGCGAGCAGCGTCAGGGCGGCGGCGCTGAGGCCATAGAAGGCGCGCCAGCCCCAGGCATCGGCGACGAGGCTGGCCAGCGGCCGTGCGAGCAGGATGCCGATCATCAGTCCGCTCATCACATCGCCGATGACGCGGCCGGCCTCGCCGGGCGGCGCCATCGAGGCGGCGATTGGCACCAGTATCTGGATCGCCGAACAGGCGGCGCCGAGCACGAACAGGACGATCAGCAGCGAGGCGATGGTGGGCGCCAGCGCGGCGATGCCGGCCGCAAGAGCCGCCGCGCCCAGCATGCGCAGGATCAGGGTGCGGTTTTCGCCGAGATCGGCCATCGGCACCAAGAAGAACAGGCCGGCGGCATAGCCGAGCAGCGTCGCCATGGCGACCAGACCGACGCTCGCTGTGCCGGCGCCGAGCGACGGGCCGATCAGGCCGACCAGTGTCTGCGGCGCGAACAGATTGGTGACGATAATGCCGGTAGAGGCTGCAAAAAGCAGCGTCTGCGGGCCGGTGATGGTTCGAGCCGGCAGCCGTCCGGCCAGTTGGCCGTCATTGGTATCGAGCATGAAATCCTCAATGAAGTGGCATATCCCGTGAGGGCTTTATGCCGAAGCTTTATCATGCTACAATTCAATAAAATCGATAATGATTATGCGAGATGCGCATGAATATCCATGATCTCGAAGCTTTCGTCGCCGTGGTGGAAACTGGCTCGATCGTCGGCGCCTCGGCTAGGCTTAATCTCACCCAGCCGGGGGTCACGCGCCGCATCCAGAACCTCGAGGATGGGCTGGCGACAGCATTGCTCGACCGCCAGTCGAAGCCGCTGAAGCCGACCGCCTCGGGACGCGAAGCTTATGAGCATGGCCGGCGCGTGCTGCGTTCGCTGGAAGATCTGAAGGCAGGCGTGTCGCCGCAAGGCGAGGTCAGGGGCGAATTCCGCCTGGGCATCATGCCCTATCTCTCGGATGCGGCGCTGGCGCTGCCGCTCGATGGCCTGCGCGCCGCCTTCCCGCAATTGACGCTGCGCATCACGTCGGGCTGGTCGCCAAGGCTGGTCGAGCAGGTGGCGCGCAGCGAGGTCGACGCGGTGGCGGTGTGCCTCGCCGAAGGCCTGGCGCCACCGGACGAACTGGCCCGCGACGATCTCGGCGTACAATCGGTGCTGCTGGTCGCGTCTCCCGGCCTTCGCGTGCCGAAGCAGGCGAAGCTTGCCGATCTATCGCGCTTTGCCTGGGTGATGAACGAAAACGGCTGCGGTTTTCGCGCCTTCATCCGTCAGAGCTTCGAGGCCGCGAGGCTGCCTTTCCAGGTCGGCGTCGAAGCGCTCAGCGTCGATCTCAGAATGTCGCTGGTGGCGCGCGGCCATGGCATCGGCATCGTCACGCCGGGCGCCTTCGCCGACAGTCGCTGGCGCGATGCCGTCGAGGTGATCGACTGCCCCGACTTCAAGCCGCAAGTGCGCGCCTGGCTGCTGCACCGCCCGCCTGCTGGGCGGCTGGGGCGCCCGATTGCGCTGTTCCGCGACGCGCTGATCGACGGGCTCAAGCTGCCGATGCCGCTGGTGTCATAGGTGTCAGGGATGCTGACGTCGTCCGAATTTGTTGAATCCGATCAAGCTGCTGCACGGGATGGCTCAGGTATGGATTCCAGGTTTCGAACGGTTCTGGCTCTTGAGAATCCCCGAACCTTCAGCAACATGGCCGCCATGGCCGAGGCACGACAATGAGCAAGCCGATTTCCGCCGCACCGCGCAAATCAGCGCCACGCAAGGCGCCGATGGCGCTGACCGAGGCGCTGGTGGCGCGCACCTTGCGCGCGGTTGAGGATGCCGGGCCGGTGCCGGGCATGATCCCGATGACCGATGACGACTATGCGCGGTTTCGCGACGAGATCCTGGCCTCGGCGCCGACCGGGCCGCTGAAACTGTTCGCCTATGGCTCGCTGTTGTGGAAGCCGGCCGGCGAGGTGAGGGGCGGCGAGCGAGCGGTGGCGCGGGGCTGGCACCGGTCGTTCTGCTTCACGGTGCAGCGCTTTCGCGGCACGCTCGAGCAGCCCGGCCTGATGATGGCGCTCGACCGTGGCGGCCAGTGCCAGGGCATGGTGTTCGAGATCGCCGAACCGGTAGCCGCCAATCTGGAAGCGCTGCTGCGCCGCGAAATGACCATCCTGCCCGCCGTCAACGTGCCGCGCTGGCTGCGGGTCAGCACCGAAAGCGGGCCGTGCCTGGCGCTCGGCTTCGTCGTCGATCCCGCCAACCCGCGCTATGCCGGCAAACTGGACAAGCCCGCGGTCGCGGCAACGCTGGCCAACGCCGTCGGCCATTGGGGCTCGGGCGCGCAATATCTGTTCGAGACCATCCGCCATCTCGACGCCTGCGGCATACGCGACCGCAATCTGTGGCACTTGCAGGAACTGGTGGCGCGCGAGATCGGTCGCAGCCACGGCCCCATATAGCCACCACCGTATCAGGACGCTCCAATCTTCCGCTTGACGAACATATATCCCTGTGGTTATACGTTAACCAATAGCCAACGGGTTATCGATCAGCCATGCCAGACGCTCATGACATGCTCTTCAGAACGCTCGCCGACCCGACAAGGCGGGCGATCTTCGAGCGGCTGTGCCGCCAGGGAGAGCAGACGGTCGGGGCGCTGACCAGCCAGTCCGGCGTCTCGCAGCCGGCGGTGTCGAAGCATCTCGGCGTGCTGAAGCAGGCCGGGCTGGTGCGCGACCGCCACGAAGGCCGCCAGACGCATTACAGCGCGCAGCTTGCCGCGCTGGCGCCCCTGATGGACTGGACACGCCATATGGCCGGGTTCTGGGAAAGCCGGTTCGACGACCTCGAGGATTTGCTCAAAAGGATGGACCAGTGAACGATAGTGCACAGCAAACCCGCACTGTCGTCGTCGAGCGGGAGATCTCCCATCCGCCCGAAAAACTCTGGCGCGCGCTGACGCAACCGCATCTGATCGAGGAGTGGCTGATGAAGAGCGATTTCAAACCCGCCGTCGGCCATCGCTTCAACATCAGCGCCGACTGGGGCGGCGTGCTGGACTGCGAGGTGCTTGCCGTCGAGCCGCACAAGAGGTTGTCCTACAGCTGGAACCTCGCGCATCAGGACCCAGCGTTCGATCTCAGGAGCGTGGTGACTTTCACGCTCACCCCGACGCCAACGGGAACCCATTTGCGCATGGAGCAGGCCGGTTTCCGGCCCGACCAGAAGCGGGCCTATGGCGGCGCCAAGGTGGGTTGGCCGCAATTCCTGGAAAAGCTGGAAGAGCTTCTGGCGCGGACGGACTGAGGCCTCTCGGCCGAACTGAAAGCCACACAGAAATATTAGAGGGCGGGTTCTCCGCCGGCAAAACCATGGAGAAAAAGCGATGAAGATCAAACTGACCAGCATCTATGTCGACGATCAGGAAAAGGCGCTTGCCTTCTACACCGGCGTGCTGGGCTTCACCAAAAAAGCCGATTTCAGCAATGGGCCGTTCCGTTGGCTGACGGTCGTCTCGGCCGAAGAGCCCGACGGCACCGAATTGCAGCTGGCGCTGAACGACAACCCGGCGGCAAAGGCCTACCAGCAGGCGATCTTCAAGCAAGGCCAGCCGGCGCTGATGCTCTTCACCGACGACATCAAGGGCGACCATGAGCGCATCAACGCGAAGGGCGGTGCCTTTGCCATGGCGCCTACCGACGTGACCGGCTCGACCATCGCCAAGTTGGAGGATGGCTGCGGCAATCTCATCCAGATCACCGAACTGGCGCGCTGGTAGCGCCCAGCTGGTTTACGCGTTTTTCAAGGGAGGTAACATTGGACTGGAACAAATGGATCAGGCAAGCGCATCGCTGGCTGTCGATCATCTTCACGGCGACCGTGGTCGCCAATTTCGTCACCATGGCGTTTGGACAGCCGCCGGCCTGGGTGGTCTATTCGCCACTGCCGCCGCTCTTCCTTATGCTGTTCAGCGGCCTCTATATGTTCGTGCTGCCCTATGTCGCGAAAGGACGCAGCGCACAGCGGGCCAATGGATAGGAGGAAAGCGCATGGCCAAGGCGACCCCGGCCAAGGCTGAGCCGAAGCTGCTTTCCGGTGGCAATCCGCAGATCGCCAAGGGTTATGGCGACGCTCCGGTGCAGGCCTATATCGCGGCAATGCCGGGCTGGAAGCGCGAGATGGGCGGGCGGCTCGACGCGCTCATCGAGCGCGCCGTGCCCGGCGTAAACAAGGCGGTGAAATGGAACTCGCCTTTCTACGGCGTCGAGGGCGAGGGCTGGTTCCTCAGCTTCCATTGCTTCACCAGATACATCAAGGTGGCCTTCTTTCGCGGCATGTCGCTGGATCCGGTGCCGCCGGGCGAATCCAGGAGCCAGGACACGCGCTACCTCGACATTCGTGAGGACGACGCGTTCGACGAAGCGCAGTTCAGCGCTTGGGTGAAGCAGGCGAGCCTCTTGCCTGGCGAGCGCATGTAAGCGCTCTATTTTCAATTCGAAGGAGAACCACAATGACGACCACCCAGGACAGCAAATCTCCCTCCGAGCTGATCGACGGCAGGATCAAGGAATTGGGCGACTGGCGCGGCGAGATGCTGGGGCGGCTGCGCACGCTGATCCATCAAGCCGATCCCGACGTGGTCGAGACGTGGAAATGGCGCGGCGTGCCGGTGTGGGAGGATGCCGGCATGATCTGCACCGGCGAGACCTACAAGGCCGTCGTCAAGCTGACCTTCGCCAAAGGTGCCGCGCTGCCCGATCCCGCGCGCCTGTTTAATTCCAGCCTCGAAGGCAACACACGGCGCGCCATCGATTTCCAGAAAGGCGAGGAGGTCGACCAGGAGGCCTTCAAGGCGCTGGTACGCGCGGCGGTGGCTTTGAACAAATCCAAGTCCCGAAAGTAATCGTTCATTGTGCATAGAGGTCACGGTCGGCGCTGCCCCTCACTGTCCTGCCGGACATCTCTCCCCGTAAACGGGGCGAGAGGGCTGCCGCGAGGCCGACGCTCTTTCCGCAACGCCGGCGATTGGCGAAATCGGCGAGAACGGCGTCCCTCGCCCCGTTTACGGGGAGATGATGCCAGGCAGGCGAGGGGCAGCGCTGACGGCAGATGATTGCCAACGGCTTCAACACGGCGGCCCGCGGACGCTGCCAGCCTCACCGCAAGACAGCCGCGTTTACGATCTGGGAAGCTTGATGGTGCTAGACATCGCGGGATGATGGCTGGCCAGCCGGGCCGGCCGGTTTGGATTCGCCGCCATGAACAGCAGCCCGATGCGCATGCCGTGGGTGGACACGGCCAAAGGTCTCTCGATCATCCTCGTGGTCATGATGTACTCGGCCTACAACACCGGCGAGTATACAGGCGGCGTCGGCTTTCTCCACTATGTCATCGGCTTCGCGACGCCGTTCCGGATGCCGGAATTCTTCCTGATCTCGGGGCTGTTTCTGTCGCAGGTGATCGACCGGCCGTGGCTGCGCTATATCGACCGGCGCGTCGTCCATTACCTCTATTTCTACGTGCTGTGGGCGATCATCTCGATCGGGCTGAAGATCGGCATCTTCAGCCGGGATCCCGCCGGCATGCTGCACGACCTGGCAATGGCCGTCGTCCAGCCCTATGGCGTCCTGTGGTTCATCTACATGCTGGCGGTGTTCGGTCTTGCCGCGAAACTGCTGCGGCAGCTTGCCGTGCCCGCCTGGATCGTCATCCCGATCGCGGCCGGCCTGCAGATGTGGGCGCCGCATCCCGACAGCTACGCGGTCGAACAATTCGCCGCCTATTTCGTCTTTTTCTACGTCGGCTTCGTCATGGCCCCGCTGGTGTTCCGGCTCGTCGAATGGACGCAAGCCCGCCCGGCGCTGACCGTCTCCGGGCTCGTCCTGTGGGCTGTCGTCAATGGCCTGCTGGTCTATTCGCCGGGTTATGCCATGCAGCCGGTCGGCATGCAGATGGGCTTGGCGGCATGGCCGCCGCTGCATCTCGTCCTGGCCGTCGCCGGTGCCGTGGCGCTTTGCGTGCTTGGCGGTTTCCTGTCGAAATTTCCCGCCATGGAATGGCTGCGCTGGCTGGGCGAACATTCCCTGGTCGTCTATGTCGCCTTCACCATTCCGATGTCGCTGTTCCGCGGCGCCGCACTGGCAAGCGGCCTGCTGACCGACACGGGCTTGCTCAGCCTGGCGGTGCTGCTGGTCTCGATCGTCAGCCCCGTCGTGCTTTACTTCATTGTGCAGCGCATCGGCTTCGGCATGTTCTTGTTCGAGCGGCCGGCCTGGGCGCATATCGATGGCAGCGCCGCGAAAACAGCGCCGAAAAAGCCGCTGACCGCCGCCGCCCAGTCGAGCCGGACATAACCGGCCGCCCCATGGCGTTACGGCCGACCTCAACCATCGCGCAGCCAGACCAGCATCTCGCCCGGCTCGCGGTTGTCCCAGGCGAAATAGGGGATGGCGGTCAGGCGCGTCTCGACCCTGGCCGGCGGATCGGAGCGATAAAGGCCGTCCTGCCAGCCATCCCCGGCATCGGCTTGTGCCGTGGCTGAAAGCGTCACCACACCGCCGAGCAGATCCGGTTCGTCATGCGCCTCGATGCCGGCCGTGCGCGGCAGGGTTAGGCGATGCAGGCGATTGTCATTGTCGGTCGCCTCGACGCAGTAGATCAGCGGCCCGCGCGACAGTGCGACGCGGCCGGCATCCTGCCTCACCTCGGGATTGGCATAGAGCCGCTCGATCGGCATTTCGAGATCGAGCCGGACACGGTCGCCCTTCTGCCACCTGCGCCGGATCGCGGCGTAGCCATCACTGGTCAAATCCTCGAGGTCGACCGTCTCGCCATTGACGGCCAGGCCGGCGTTGCCGCTCCAGGCCGGCACACGCAGGTGCAGCGTGAACTCTACCGGCGCCTGCGGCTCAACGGTAATCTCGACGGCACCATCCCAGGGATAGCGGCTCGCCTGCGTCAGTGTGACCGGCGTGTCTGCAATGTCGAAGCGGGCGGTGGAGTCGCCATAGAGATGAACCGCCAGCGCGTCGTCCGCCAGGCTGTAGAAATAGCTGCCGATCGAGGCGACCACGCGCCCGATATTGGGCGGGCAGCAAGGGCAGCGGTGCCATTTCCAGCGGTTATGCTTGCCCCGGCTTTCCAGCGGATTCTCGTAGAAGAACAGCGAGCCGTCGAGCGACAGGCCGGAAATGGAACCATTGTAGAGCGCGCGCTCCATCATGTCGGCGTAGCGCGCGTTCGGCCCCATGCCGAGCATGCGGCTCGCCCAGAACACCAGCCCGACCGATGCACAGGTCTCGGCATAGGCGGTTTCGTTGGGCAGGTCGTAGTCGCTGGTGAAGCCCTCATTGTGCGCCGACGGGCCGAGCCCGCCGGTGATGTAGAGGTTCTTGGTGGTGAGGTCGTCCCACAGCCGGTCGAGCGCCACCCGCAACGTGTCGTCGCCATATTCGGTCGCGATGTCGGCCATCCCCGAATAAAGGTACATGGCCCGCACCGCGTGGCCGACGACCTTGTCCTGCTCGCGCACCGGTATGTGCGACTGGCTGTATTCGTAGGTCTTGAAATGATAAGCCTTCGGGTCGGCGCCACGGGCGCGCGCCTCCTCGTCGAAATAGTGCGGCTGCTGCCCGCGCTGGTCGATGAAGTATTTGGCCAATTCCATGTACTTTTGTTCGCCCGTCACCCGCGCCAGCTTGACCAGCGCCAGCTCGATCTCCTCATGGCCGCAATAGCCCTTTTTCTTGCCGGGCTCGGGCCCCAGCACCGAAGCGATGTGGTCGGCGTAGCGGCACATGATGTCGAGCAGCTTGCGCTTGCCCGTCGCCTGGTAGTAGGCGACCGCGCCCTCGATGAGGTGGCCGGCGCAATAAAGCTCGTGGCAGTCGCGCAGATTGGTCCAGCGCTTGCCCGGCTGGATGCGCTGGTACCAGCTGGAGAGATAGCCGTCCTCCTGCTGCAGCCTGCCGTACATGTCGATGACGGCATCGATCTTCTTCTCCAGTTCGGGATTCTTACGCCGGTAGAGCGAATAGGCCGCGGTCTCGATCGTCTTGCCGAGATCGGAATCCCAGAACATCTGCGTGGTCACCGTCGAGCCGGTGAAGCCGGCGGAGGCCGCCTCGTCGGGCGAGGGCGAGTGGAACGGAATGACGACGCCTGGCGAGGGCTGGTCCGGATCGATCTGCTCCAGCATGCGCGCCGCCACGCAGCGGTCGTAAAGGATGTCGGCGGTGCGCGTGGCAACCGCCTCGGCGCGGTCGCCCCAGAAGCCGCGCACGTCGACCTGCGGCACCGGCAGCGGGCGGAAGGCGAGCTTCGGCTTGCCCGTCTCCTGCGATTTATTTGGGGTGGCGTGCCGGGGGGATGGCGATGCGGTCATGAACTCACTCCATTCGATCTGACGTCTATCTCTTTGTTGGAGCATGATCTTTCCGAAAACCGGTTCCCACTTTTCGGGATCATGCTCTATTTGACGGCCCCGGCCATCAGGCCGCGGATGTAGAAGCGCTGCAAAGCCAGGAACAGGATCAGGCACGGCACCATCATCACGGTGACGCCCGCCTGCACCGCGCCCCAGTCGATGGCGCCGAAGCGGCCGGACTGAAGTGCGGTCATCATCACCGGCAGCGTGAACTTGGACTGGTCGGTCATCAGCACCAGGGCAGCGAGGAATTCGTTCCAGGCGCCGAGGAAGGCAAACAGCGCGATGGTGACGACACCAGGCCAGACCAGCGGCAGCATGACCTTTATGAGCATGGTGGCGTTGCCGGCGCCGTCCATGCGCGCGGCCTCCTCGATCTCGCGCGGCACCGCGTCGAAGGCGTTGCGCATCATGAAGATCGAGAACGGCAGCTGCAGCGTCACATAGACGCCGACCAGGCCGGTCAGCGTGTTGTGCAGGCCAAGCTTCGTCAGCACCAGGAAGATCGGCGTCAGGATCGACTGGAACGGGATCATGATCGTCGACAGGATGAGGACGAAGAACAAGTCCTTGAACGGGAACCGAAACCGCGAAAAGCCGTAGCCGGCGAGCACGCTGACGATGACCGACAGCATGACCGTCATCACCGAGACATAGATGCTGTTCTGCGCCGAGGCCCACAGGCCGTCGCCGAAACTGTTCAGCGTTTGATAGTTCTCCAGCGAGAAGCCCGTCGTCGGCCAGGGCGGCAGCGGCGGCAGGCGCGCCTCCTGCGCCGGCTTGAAGGCCGACAGCACCGTCCACACGATCGGCGCCACGAACAGCACCGAGGCGACGATGCCGGTGGAATGCCTGGCCAAGCGTGCGGCAAGCTTGCCTGTGCCCGATATCGCCTGCGCCATCAGTCGAGCCCCTCGGGTTTGCGCAGCAACCAGAGCTGGACGAGGCTGAGCGCCACCAGGATGACCAGCAGCACCATCGAGAGTGCCGCGCCATAGCCGAGCTTGAACGAGACGAAGGACTGGTTGAAGATCCAGTACACCGCCGTCAGCGTCTGGTTGCGCGGGCCGCCGCGCAGGATGATGTAGAACTGGTCGAAGGCAAGGATGGAGCCCGCGACCGATAGGATCAGCGCCAGCGCCAGGGTGCGGCGCATCAGCGGCAAGGTGATCGCCCGGAACCTGGCGAACGGCCCGGCGCCGTCGATGACGGCGGCCTCCTGCAGATCCTGCGGGATCGACTGCAGGCCGGTCATCAGGATGATCATGGTGAAGCCAGCGACCTTCCACACCACCATGGCGATGATCGACCAGAAGGCCGGTTGGAAGGTGGCGAGCAGGTTGAACTTCTTGTCGATCAGGCCGAGATCGTAGGCGGCGGGGCTGAACAGGCCGGAATCGACGTTGAGCAGCCACGACCACAAAAGGCTCGCCGAGGCAAAGCCGACCACCGCCGGCATGAAGAACATGGTGCGGTAGAGGTTGGTGAACGGGCGCGGCCGCTCGATGAAGATCGCCAGCGGAAAGGCGACGGCGAAGATCGCGATGGTGACGATCAGCGTGTAGTAACCGGTGAATCTCAGCGCGTTCCAGAACCTGGTGTCGCGCAGGATTGCCCAGTAATTGCCGAGGCCGATGAAGGAGTGCTCGCCCATCAAGGGCCAGTTGTGCAGCGACATCCAGGCCGTCATGCCGAGCGGAATGACGAAGAACAGCATGACCAGCGCCACGGCCGGCGCGACATAGAGCAGGCCAATCCATTGCCGGCGCCCGGCGCCGACGCGTTTGCGGAGGCGGGGTGGGGCGGTGGTTGCGGTGATGGTGGTCATGGCTGTTTCCCTGGCGCTGCGTCCCCTCCTCCTCAAGGGGAGGGTCCGGCCGAAGGCCGGGGGTGGGGTCCTCCGCCAAGCGCGCCGACATCAAGGAACGTCGAGCACTGCCGAGACGACCCCACCCGGACCTGCGGTCCGACCTCCCCTCAAGGGGGAGGTGGAGGCGGCGCTACTTCTGCGGCGCCTGGTCGATGATCGACTGCATGGTCTCCTGCGCGTTTGCTATGGCGCCATCGACGTCGTCGCCGAAGAACACCTCGTTGATCATCTGTGTCCACGGGCCGTTGGCGGAGTTGATCAGGTCGTTGAACACCACCGAATACGGCGTCTTGCCCTTGGCCATCGCCTCGGCGGCAATCTGGTAGCGCGGGTCGAGCTCCTTCAGCGCGTCCTTGGCGATGTCGCCGCGCACCGGCAGGCTGCCGTATTTGGCGAGGATCGTCTGGCCTTCGAGCGAATAGGCGAAGTCCAGGAACTCCTTCACCACGGCGAGTTTCTTGGTGCCCTTGGTGACGACGAAATTGTCGCCGCCGGCAAAGGACGACCAGTTGCCATCCTTGCCCGGCAGGAAGGTGACGCCGTAGTCGACATCAGGATATTGCGTGTTGAGCGCGCCGATGGCGAAGGCGCCGGAGGGCGAGATGCCGATATTGCCGGCGGCGAAGGCGGCAAAGAAATTGGCGCCGGTGTCGGTCTGCGCGCCCGCCGGCACCAAATCCTTCTTGACCATCGAGCGGTAGAGATCGATGGCGCCGCGCAATTGCGGGCTGTCCAGCGTCGCCTTGGAGCCGTCCTCCGACAGGATGTCGCCGCCCGAGGCCCAGATCAGCGGCGTGAAGGTGAAGATGTTGCAGCCACCGCAATTGCCGGAGAAGTAGAAGCCCTTGATGTTGCCGCCAAGAGCGTTGACCTTCTCGGCGTCGGCTTCGATCTCGGCCCAGTTGGCCGGGCCTTTTTCAGGGTCGAGGCCTGCCTGCTTGAACAGCTTCTTGTTCCAGATCAGCACCGAGGCGTCGGCCGAGAAGGGCAGGCCGTAAATGCGATCCTTGTAGGTGCCGGTCTTCACATGCGCGGGCGACAGGCTGGCGAAATAGGGGAGCGATTTCGCCCAGTCGGTGATGTCCTCCAACTGGCCGGCGGCCGCGAAGGAGGGCGTGTAGATCAGGTCGAGCGACAGCGCGTCGGGCGCCGTGCCGCCGGCCGCGGCCGCGCCATATTTCGGGATGATCTCGGCATTGGGGATAATGTCGAGCTTGACCTGGTCCTTGTTCGCCTTGTTGAAGGCGTCGACGATCCTCGGCATGAAGTTCGAGCCGTCGGCGCGTACCCAGATGTTGGCGGTTTCGGCGGCGGCAAATTGCAGGCCGCAACCCAGAACGGCAGCCGTCAACGTCAATTTGGTCAGGGCCAATTTGGTCGGGGCCAGTTTGGCAATCAAAGTCCTCATGTTCTCCTCCTCCTCATTTAGCCGCGATGCGCGGCTTGCCGCCGATCGCGGCGCTTCGTTTCTCAGCCGTCTTTTCAGCCGTCGGGCAGGCGGCCGCAGGACTGCCGCACCACCAGCCGGCACGGCAGTTTTCTGATGCCCGGCGCGGCGGGCTTGCCGCCGACCAGGGAAAGCAGGGTCAGCCCGGCCTCGCGGCCGAGCGCTGTCAGGTTCATGTCGACCGAGGTCAGCGGCGGGCGGGTCGCCTCGGCCACGATCTCCCAATTGTCGAAGCCGATGACGCCGACATCGCCGGGAACGCTCAAGCCACGCTCGCGCAGAGCATCGATGACGCCGCGCGCGATCTGATCGTTGCCGCAGAAGACGGCGTCCGGCTTTTCTCCCCCGCCATCGAAAAGGATCCTCACCGCCTCATGCCCCCAGGCTTCCGACCAGGCGCCGAGCAGGGGTTCGATGACGGACAGGCCGTTCTCGATCAGCGCGGCGCGATAGGCCTGCGCCCGTTCATGCACCACGGCAAAACTGGCCGGGCCGGTGACATGGGCGATGCGCTTGCGGCCGAGCCGGCAGAAATGGTCGACGGCCAGCCGCGCCCCGCCGGCATCGTCGGAAACGAAGGCGACGGCGTCGGGATCGGGCTGAGTGAAGGCGTAGATCACGGGGATGCGCAAATTGGCGAGATCGATCGGCAGATGGCGGTCGATGCGCTTGCCGGTGGCGATGATGCCGTCGACGCGCTTGTCGAGCATGGCCTCGACATGGAGCTGGCCGAGGCGGGGATCCTCCTCGACATTGCACAGGAATACCGAGACGCCGGCATCGACCAGTGCATCCGAAATGCCCGACATCAGCGGCAGCGAAAAACGGCCATAGGTGTCGTTGGTGAGCAGGCCGACAGTGAAGGAGCGGCGCCTCAGCAGGCTCTGCGCCAGGCTGTTAGGCCGGAAGCCCAGCTTGCGCGCCGTCTCGCGAATGCGCTCGCGGGTCTCGGCGGTCATGCGCCCCTGATCGTTGAGCGCCTTGGATGCAGTGGCAACGCTGACGCCGGCCTGCGCGGCCACGTCGCGCAAGGTGACGGGTTTGGGAAAGACCGGAACTGGCTGGTCGTCCGATGCCATCGCGGCAGAAATCCTTGGTTGGAAAAAGGTTTTCCCTTACCGGCCGGAATAAAGCCCGGCTAACGGCCGAACCCCATCGGGACTGTCTGGAAAAACCTTTTCTCAACTTGAAGGCTAGGCCAGAACGGGGGACCGATCAAGAGGAAAATGGCCAGATCAGGGTTCCTCGGTACCATCCGCTATTTCGCGCGCGGCCGCGACGTTTCGCATCTTCGAGGCCGAAAGGCAGGTGAAAGGGAACGCGCCGCGGTGTGGAGCTGGACGCTCTTGCCCTTGGTCGGCAGGATCATTGCATGGCTGGAACGTCAGACGTGGCTTGAGCCGCCGCATTCCTTGACTTGGTGCAAGCCCAGCGGAAGACCGCTCACGTCCTTGGAGTGACTCTATGCCTTCTTGGCCACACGCTTCTTTTTCGGCGCCGGGTTCAGCGCTTCCGCCACGCGATCGGCTTCTTCCTTGGCCAGGCGCAATTCCCTCAGCCTTGCCGTCTTGATCTCCCTGGCCCTCGCCTCGGACATGTATTCGGCGGTTGCCTTGTTGCGCTCCGCGGTTTTCTTCTGCTTGTCGACAAAGCGGGCTTCAGCTTTTTGCATGATCGTCTGATTGCCGTCGGCCATTGAAGAAATCTCCTTCGCGCGTGAAATCGTGAAAATGAACTTCTCGATAAATAGGCGCGCGGAAGGAAAAATTCAATCTTTCGAATAATTTGGCCTCCTTGTCGGCGTCAGGAGACCGCGCTTCGAAATAATACTTTTGAAATTTTTCTCCCGCCGGAATCAAATCTTGCGCCGGGAATGGAGATAGCGCCAAGGCGCCAACGGACAGAATTTCGAACGGAAGACCGTTTCGCATTTTCCTGAAATTGCCTAGGATGGTCCGGTGGTCGTTTGGTGCAGGGTTTGCGGAAACGGAACCGCGATTCCCAGTTGGAGACAAGTCATGTTCGCGGCCCAGGCCATCGGTATCTCAGACAAGGCCGCGTTCTACCGCGACCTCGCCAAGCAACTGAAGGCGCTGCTCGAGGGCGAGCACGATTCGATCGCCAATGCCGCCAACACCGCGGCGCTGATCTTCCAGATGGTGCCCGACCTCAACTGGGCCGGCTTCTATTTCCTGGCATCGGACGAAGAGTTGGTGCTGGGGCCCTTCCAGGGCAAGCCGGCCTGCGTGCGCATCGCCGTCGGCCAGGGCGTATGCGGAACGGCGGTCGAGCTCGGCACCTCGATGCTGATCAAGGACGTGCATGATTTCCCCGGCCACATCGCCTGCGACGCCGCCTCGCGCTCCGAGCTGGTCGTGCTGCTTGAGGACGAGGAGGGCGTTTTCGGCGTGCTCGATCTCGACAGCCCGCTGCCCGGCCGCTTCGACAGTGCCGACCAGGCCGGCATCGAGGCGCTGGCGGCGATCTATGTCGCGGCGAGTTCGTTCCAGGATTAGTTACCCTGAGACCTTCACCAGCATCAGGCTGAAGCCGCCGATGAACAGGAAGGCGCAGAAGGCGAGCGCCAGCGGGCGCAGGCCGCGCGAGCGCAGTTGCGAAATGTCCGCCTGCAGGCCCATGGCGGCCAGCCCCATGGTGAGCATGATGGTGGTGGCCAGCACTACCGCCTGCTTCACTTCGGCTGGTATCGTAACCAGGCTGTTCAATGCCACGACGGCGACAAAGGCGGCGACGAACCACGGCATGGGCGGGCGTGCAGCCGACTGGTCGTCACTTTTGCGGCGCGCCATCAGGCCGAGCGCGATGATCATCGGCGCAAGCATGGCGACGCGGGTCAGCTTGGCGACGGTGGCGATCTCGCCGGATTGGGTGCCGTTCTGGAAACCGGCGCCGATGACTTGCGCCACCTCATGGATGGAGGCCCCGGCCCACAATCCGAAGGCGTGCTGGTCGAGGCCGAGCAGCGGCGCCAGCAGCGGGAAGCCGAGCATGGCGATGGTGCCGAACAAGGTGATCGAGGCGACGGCATAGGTGACGTCCTCGTCGCGCGCATCGGTGACGATGTTGGTGGCGACGATCGCCGAGGCACCGCAGATCGAGGTGCCGGCGGCGATCAACTGGGTGAGCTTGGCGTCGACGCCGATCAGCCGGCCGAGCGTGATGGTGAAGACGAAGGTGGCGCCAAGGGTCAGTGCGACGATGCCGACGCCGCCGGCGCCGATCGAGACGACCTGGCCAAGCGTCAGCTGGAAGCCGAGCAGCACGATGGCGAAGCGCAGCAGGCGCTTTTGCGAAAAGGCGATGCCCGCCTTCGCGTGCACCGGTGTGCCGAGCACGTTGGAATAGACCATGCCAGCGACGACGGCCAGGATCATCGGGCTGAACAGGGCAAAACCGGAGACATTGCGGGCCGAGAAGGCGACGGCCGTGATCATCGCCACCAGCACGATGCCGGGAATGATGCCGTTTCCCAGGGAATCGAGGCGCTTGCGACCTTGGGCCAGATCGGCGGAAATCAGGCCTTTCGGAATACCGTTCGCGATGTGGATCAGGGACGACAATGCAATTCTCCGTGCAGGCATGCCGGAGAAATGTCATTCCAAGACCAATCTTTCCAACGAATTATTTTCGTTAGAATGATCGATTTTTATGAACGGTCTTAGGCGCGCTTCGAAAAGCAGACGAGCGGTGAAGGGCCGGCCTACAGCTGCGCTTCGATCGCCGCCTTGTCGATCACCGACCAGACGTGCCTGATCCTGCCGTCGAGAAACTCGTAGAAGACGTTCTCGCTGAAGGACACTTTCCTGCCGTTGACCGGCAGGCCGAGAAAAGTTTCCTTCGGCGTGCAGTTGAATTGAAGGCGGCTCGCTATGAAAGGCGTATCGGCGATCAGCAGCTGGATGTCGAAATAGAGATCGGGAATTTCGCGAAAATCCCGCTCCAGCATGTCGCGGTAACCCGACAGGCCGACCCGGTCGCCATTGTAGTGCACCTCCTGGTGTACGAAGCGGTCTAGGCTCCGCCAGTCCTGGGCGTTGAGGCAGGCGATGTAACCACGATAGCTATTGGCAAGATCTTCATCGGTCATAGCATGCTCCGGTGCTTTGCCAACCGCATGTCTTCCACGACTGTTCCGGACGGCGAGAAGTGCTTGTTCGGGGAAGACATAGAGCGGCGATGCCGGAATGCGAGTGCGGCATCAGGGAAGGACTTCGAATTCCGGTCCGCCGATCACCTCGTCGATCGCCTGTGGGTCGACGTGCTCGCTGTCGACCGAGGCTTCGAGCTGCGACAAGGGGGCTTCAAGGGTCCAGGTGACGCCGTGGCTGTCATATTCGAGAACGCCGGTGCCACTTACAGCTGCTGGAGCGACGCGCTGGAGCACGACGGTGCCGAAACCGCCATGGCCGATGTTCTGCACCTGAGGACCATCGCGCTCTTTCCAGATCAGCTGGAACCGTTTCAGGGCGCCTGCCTGGCTCACCTTCCATTGCACCGATATCGTTCCCTCGGCGGCCGAAAGCACGCCATATTTGGCGGAGTTGGTCGCCAGTTCATGAAAGGCGATGCCGAGATACTGGACGGCATTGGGGTTCAGCGTCAGGGAAGGGCCAGCCATGGAAATCCGTTCCTCGTTGCCGAACGGTTTGGCTTGTGCCAGGAGCAGCTCGAAAATCGTCGCGCCTCGCCAGTCGCCGGACACCAGCAGGTCGTGCGAGAGCGACAGCGCCATGATGCGCTCGCGCACCTGGCGTTCGAACTCCGCCGGTGTCGAGGACCTCTTGCTGGTCTCGCGGATCATAGAGATGATGACGGAATACTGGTTCTTGACCCGATGGTTGACCTCGCGCATCAGCATGCGGATGCGATATTCGCTCTCCTTGGCTATCGAGATGTCGCGGGCGATCTTGGAGGCGCCGATGATCCGGCCGACGGCATTGCGTACGGGCGAGATCGTCAGGGATACGGGCACTAGGCTGCCGTCCTTGCGGCGGCGGATGGTCTCGTAGGTCTCGACCCGCTCGCCTTTGCGGATGCGCTCCAATATGCGCGGCTCCTCGTCCAGATGGTCATCGGCTATCAGCATCGTCACGGACCTGCCGACCGCTTCGTCGGCGGTGTAACCGAACAGGCGCTGGGCGCCTGAGTTCCAGCTCTTGATGACGCCGTTCAAATCCTTGCTGACGATTGCATCGAAGGAGGATTCCACGATGGCCGACAGATGATGCCTGGCCTCGTCGGCAAGATGCCGGTCGGTGAGGTCGAACAGCATGTTGACGGCCCCGACCAGCCTGCCTTGGTCGTCATGGAGCGGCGTGGGATAGGGAAGGAAGGGCACGCGCGTGCCGTCGGGACGCTGCGAGATGGCCGACTGGTTTCTGACCGGCCGGTTCTCCCGCAACGCAACGGCCATCGGGCATTGGTCGTGCGGCAACACCTGCCCGTCGGTCGTGAACAGCTTGTGCGTTACGCACCACTGGTCTTTTCCGAGCTCGGGCTCGCGCCCGGCAAAATCGGCCGCGGCCCGGTTGAAATAGGTGATCCTGCCTTCGCTATCGGTCGTGTAGATGGCGACAGGAAGATTATCGAGGATTTGATGGGATAGATCGAGTGTCGAACTGTTCGACAGGTCCGTCATGCGCAAGGTTCCATTTAACTACCGTGAACGCTGTCCGGCTGAATTGGTTCCTGGACCCGTAGGCTAGCCGCGATAACGCAGCGCATCAACCAGCAGCGTAAAGGCGGGCGTCGCCTGGCGGCGGCTGGGATAGTAGAGGTGGTAGCCGGGAAACGGCGGGCACCAGTCGGCCATGAGCCGCAACAAACGGCCATCGGCGAGATGCGCCGTCACTTGATCCTCCGGGAGATAGGCGAGGCCGACGCCGGCCAACACGGCATTCATGCGCAGCCCCGCCGTGTTGAAGACCAACTGGCCGTCGACGCGCACCTTCAGCTCGCGTCCGGCCTTCTCGAATTCCCAGGCATAGAGCCCGCCATGGGTCGGCAGGCGCAGGTTGATGCAATTGTGATCGGTCAGGTCCTGCGGCGTGCGCGGCTTCGGCCGGCTTGCGAAATAGGCCGGAGATCCGACCACCGCCATGCGCATGTCCGGCCCGATGCGCACCGCGATCATGTCTCGCGCCACCTGTTCGCCCAGCCGTACGCCGGCGTCGTAACGCCCGGCGACGATGTCGGTCAGGCCGTAGTCGACGACGATCTCGATCCGGATGTCGGGATATTGCGGCAACAGCCGGGCAATGGCCGGCCACAGGACCGTGTTGGCCGAATGTTCGCCGGCGGTGATGCGGATGGTTCCGGCGGGCTTTTCTCGCAATGCGCTCAAGGCGGCGAGCTCACTTTCGATCTCGTCGAGCCTCGGTCCGACGGTGCGGGCCAGGCGTTCGCCGGCTTCGGTCGGCGAGACACTGCGCGTGGTGCGGGTCAAAAGCCGCACGCCCAGCCGCTCTTCCAACGTGCGCAAGGCATGGCTGAGCGCCGATTGGGATACGCCAAGCTTGGCCGCCGCCCTGGTGAAGCTCTTTTCGCGCGCGACGGCGAGGAAGGCGGTCAACTCATTCAGATTGTCGCGTGGCATTGATGAATTTCTCTCATAAGTACATGCCGGATATAGCAACTACTCATGATCATCGCAGCCCCTAAATAGAACGCAATCGGCCGAACAAGCCGGTGCTCCTGGCCTGGCGGCAATGTCCTCCCGGCATCACGAAAGGACGGAAAACGTGGAGATCACACGAAGTGGCTCGCAGCCCTCGGCGAAGGGGCCCGCCGAATATTTCACCGGGGCGGTGCGCATCGATGCATCCTTCAAGGGCAGCGGCCCCGCGCGCGTCGGCGGGGCTACCGTGACCTTCGAGCCCGGCGCGCGCACGGCCTGGCACACGCACCCGCTCGGCCAGACGCTTATCGTTCTGTCGGGCGCCGGTCTGGTGCAATGCGAAGGCGGGCCGATCCAACAGATCCGTCCCGGCGACATCATCTGGTTCGCGCCGGGCGAAAAGCATTGGCATGGGGCGTCGCCGACAACGGCGATGAGCCATATCGCCATTGCCGAAGCGCTCGACGGCAAGGTCGTCGACTGGATGGAGCATGTCACCGACGAACAATACGGGATTTGACCGACCAGGCCGCGCACCCACCGATAGCACAAGAAGGAGACCCTCATGACCGATGCCCCAGCGCCTCCCAAAAGCCCGTTTTCCGACATCGCTCCAGCACTCGGCACCTATACCGACGAGGTGCTTTTCGGCGACGTCTGGAAACGCCCCGGCCTCTCGCCGCGCGACCGCAGCCTGGTCACCGTCGCCAGCCTGGTCTCGGGCTACCGGATCAACGAGATGCCGTTCCACATGAAGCGGGCGCTCGAGAATGGCGTAACCCATGACGAGCTCATCGAGGCCATCACGCATCTTGCCTTCTATGCTGGATGGCCGCCGGCAAGCACCGCGATCGGCATCGCCCGCAAGGTCTTCGAACAGGCCGACGCCGAGAAGAAGGGACACTGACGATGCAAAAGCGCACACTTGGAAACAGCGGCCTCGAAGTCTCGGCCATCGGCCTTGGCTGCATGGGCATGAGCCAGTCATATGGGCAGCCGATGGAGACGCCGGATGCGGTCCGTCTGATCCGGGCGGCATTCGAGCGCGGTGTCACCTTCTTCGACACGGCGGAGGTCTACGGACCGTTCAGGAACGAAGAGGTCGTCGGCGAGGCGTTGCAGCCAATCCGCGACCAGGTGGTGATCGCCACCAAATTCGGCATCGACATCGCCGGTGCGGCCGGACACCAGGGCATGGACAGCCGGCCGCAGCATATTCGCGACGTCGTCGAGGCCTCTCTCAAGCGGCTGAGGACGGACTACATCGATCTTCTCTACCAGCATCGGGTCGATCCGGTCGTGCCGATCGAAGAGGTGGCTGGCGTGGTGAAGGACTTGATCAGCCAAGGCAAGGTGAAGCATTTCGGCCTCTCGGAAGCGGGCGTGCGCACCATCCGCCGCGCTCACGCGGTGCAGCCGGTCGCCGCGCTTCAGAGCGAATATTCACTCTGGTGGCGTGAACCCGAGGAGGCGATCCTGCCGGTCCTCGAGGAACTGGGAATCGGCTTTGTGCCTTTCAGTCCGCTGGGCAAGGGTTTCCTCACCGGCGCCATCAACGCCGGGACGACGTTCGATGCCAACGATTTCCGCAACAGCGTTCCGCGGTTCACGGAGGAAGCCCGCCAGGCAAACCAGGCACTGGTCGACGCCATCGTCGCGATCGCGGCTGACAAGAACGCGACATCGGCACAGGTCGCGCTTGCCTGGCTGCTGGCGCGCAAGCCCTGGATCGTTCCCATCCCAGGCACGACCAAGCTAAACCGCCTTGAGGAAAACATCGGATCTCTCGCCGTTGCCCTGACCGCGGACGATCTTCGCGATATCGAGAACGCGGTCTCGGCGATTGCCGTCCAGGGAGAACGATACTCCCCGCAACAGGCGGCGAGGATCGATCGCTGAGGGTCCCAGCCGTATCAGGCCAAGGCGTTGCCGACGGTTTGGCCCAATGACAGGCCGAGGCGGTGTCTTGACGCGGGACCGTTGCTGCTCCAGCTTGCCGCGATGTTCGTTCCCGCGCCCGTCATCGCCAAGCGACGCCGCTTCCGCCCAGCGTGGAGCGGCACGCTGATTGCGCGACGACAAAGGCCGGCAGGATAAATCCGCTTCGCTCGTTTCCAGCCCCGCCCGCGACAACAGCCGGCGGGGTTTTTCATGCCTGGAGCACTGTCATGATCATCGAGTCTGCCATCCGGTTTCGGCCGGCCGAACCCGCCGATGCCGCCGCCATCCGCGACATTGTGCGTGCCGCCTATGCCAAATGGGTGCCGGTGATCGGCCGCGAGCCGCTGCCGATGCGCGCCGACTACGAAAAGGCCGTCGCCGAGCATCCGTTCGACCTCGCCGTCGAGGACGGCCGCATCGTCGGCATGACCGAGACCACGCTGGCCGACGATCACCTGTGGATCGAGAACGTCTGCGTCGCGCCGGAAGCGCAGGGCAGGGGTATCGGCCGGCTCCTGCTGGAGCGTGCGGAAATCAAGGCGCGCGAGGCGGGCCGCAACGAGCTTCGCCTGTTGACCAACGGCGCCTTCGAAGCCAACGTGTCGCTCTACAAGCGGCACGGCTATACGGTCGACCGGGAAGAGCCGTTCATGAATGGGGTGACGGTCTATATGAGCAAGAGGTTGACATGACGATCAGAGCGCGACGATGGCTGCGAGGATAACGCTGAAGCAACTGTCCGGGCTCTACGCGATTTCGCGGCTTCAGGCCGCTGACGGCATCCCTGGCTGGGCGGACGGACCAGGTTTCGTCAGCATCACCAGGACCGACGACGAGCTCTCGATCACCTGCCTTCAGGATCGCGTGCCCGATGCCGTCAAGCATGACCGCGACTGGGTCGCCTTCAAATTGCAGGGGCCGTTCGCGTTCGACGAAACCGGCATCGTGCTGTCCGTCATCAGGCCGCTGTCGGAAAACGGGCTGGGCATCTTCCTGGTATCGACCTTCGATGGCGACCACCTGCTGGTGAAAGCGGCTGACGAGCCTGCGGCAACACGGTTGCTGGGCGAAGCCGGGCATACGCTGCTATAGTCCGCTCATCGCTGGTCCAGCCCTCTGGCTCAACCACTGCCGCGCTGGCTCAACCAGTTCGGGGGTTGCGTTTGACAGCGCCGTTCGCACATCGTTATTTCTGGCCAGATATCACGGCCTGACCGGCCATGCGGCACCTCAAGGAGAGATCATGTCACACGATCTGCAGTTCTACATCGATGGCGCGTGGGTCGATCCTGTCGTGCCCAACACGCTCGACGTCATCGATCCATCGAACGAGGACGCCTTTGCGCGGATCTCGCTCGGCTCCAGGGCCGATGTCGACAAGGCTGTGGCCGCCGCCAAGCGCGCCTTCAACACATATGGCTTCACCTCGGTCGAGGAGCGCCTCGACATCCTCAACCGCGTCATCGAGGTCTACAAGAAGCGCAGCAAGGACCTGGCGGTCGCCGTGTCGCGCGAGATGGGCGCGCCGCGCCAGATGGCGCTCGACAGCCAGGTCGGCATCGGCCTGGCGCATCTGGCCAAAATGGCCGAGACGCTGAAGAATTTCCAGTTCCGCCACGTCAAGGGCAACCATCTCGTGGTCAAGGAGCCGATCGGCGTCGTCGGCCTGATCACGCCCTGGAACTGGCCGCTGAACCAGATCACCTGCAAGGTCGGTCCGGCACTCGCCGCCGGCTGCACCATGGTGCTGAAGCCCTCGGAAATCGCGCCGCTCAACGCCATCATCTTCGCCGAAATCATCGACGAGGCCGGCGTGCCGAAGGGCGTGTTCAACCTCGTCAACGGCGACGGCCCTGGCGTCGGCCAGGCGCTGTCCAGCCATCCCGACATCGACATGATGTCGTTCACCGGTTCGACCCGGGCAGGCATATTGGTGGCCAAGGCTGCCGCCGACACCGTCAAGCGCGTGCATCAGGAGCTTGGCGGCAAGTCGGCCAACATCCTGTTCCCGGATGTCGACCTCGCCACCGCCGTCAGCAAGGGCGTCGCCGGCTGCTTCAGCAACAGCGGCCAGTCCTGCAACGCGCCGACGCGCATGTTCGTGCCGCGCGACCGCCACGACGAGGCCGCGGGATATGCCAGGACGGCGGCGGAAAGGTTCACGGTCGGTCCGGCCGACGGCGCCAACACCAAGCTCGGCCCAGTCGTCAGCCAGGTCCAGTTCGACAAGATCCAGGACCTGATCCAGAGCGGCATCGACGAGGGTGCCAGGCTGGTCGCCGGCGGCCCCGGCCGCCCTGCCGAACTCAATCGCGGCTACTATGTCAGGCCGACCGTGTTCGCCGACGTCACCCACGACATGCGCATCGCGCGCGAGGAGGTTTTCGGGCCGGTGTTGGCGATCCTGCCCTACGACACGGTCGAGCAGGCTGTCGAGCAGGCCAACGACACCGTCTACGGCCTTGCCTCCTACATCCAGGCCAAGGACCTACAGAAGGCGCGCGAGGTCGCGGCCCGCATGCGCTCGGGCAATGTCTACATCAACTATCCCCAATGGGACGCCGGCCTGCCCTTCGGCGGCTACAAGCAGTCGGGCAACGGCCGCGAATACGCCGAATACGGGCTCGAGGATTTCCTCGAGATCAAGGGCATCGCGGGGTACGAGGCGGCGGAGTAGTGCAGGACTTTCGGGCCGGCGCAACGCCGGCCCGGTCAGAAGGGACAGGTCCCGTCAGAAGGCTCTATTTCAGCGGCAGAAACAATTCGCAGACCACATCAGGCACCGGCACATTCGGGAACATCGAAAAGTGCCGGCGGCAATAGATCGGGAAGTCACGCGCTTCCTCGCCGCTGGCAGGAAGCCAGTCGCGATAAAGGTAGAGCGCGGCTGGCTCCAGGTTATTGGTATTGTGGACGACGCGCAACACGGCGCAGCGTCCGCCGGGGATCACGCCAGCCATCATTTGCCCGTCATCAGCGTCGATCGGCAGGTCAGTCCCGACACACAGGTCCATGCTGTAATCGGCTGGGTTGGCGGGCATCCTCTCGGAACGGAAGACGTTGAAAGTCGGGCTCGTCTCCGGCGACAGGCCGGCGGCCTTGCGCCAGGCGATGAACCGCTGGATGGTGTCGCCGAGTGTCGCCCGGTCGCCTCGATGTTCCATGATCGCCACCGGCGTCGGGGGCACATCGCGGATCGTCACGTCGTCGTGGTCATAGGTAATGTGCATGAGCTTGCTCCTTGCATTGTCCATAGGCCCGAAGGCCGCAAGCCACGGTGCCCAGTCGGGCGACTTCCGGAACGATGAAGGAGACTGCCCGAACCGTTGCCGAAAGGCGCGGGCGAAGGCGTCCGGTGCATCGTAACCGGCATCCATCGCTATGTCAGTGACGCTTTCGGCATCCCTGAAGGCCAGCCGGTATGAAGCGCGCTTCATGCGGGCAAGCTGGACATAGCGATGAACGGACAGCCCGAAGGTCGCCGTGAACTGCCGGTGGAAATGGTATTTGGAAAATGCCGCGATGCCGCTCAAAGCATCCAGGTCCAGATTGCCGTTCAAATGCTGGTCGATATGATCCAACACTCTCTGCATCCGGGCATGGTAGTTTTGAAGCGCCGCCTTCATCATTCCGTTCTCCGTGGCAGCACCAGCTAAAGCGTATGCGGACATGACGCGCTCGACCGATCTTGCGGTTTGTCACGGGTCGCGGAACCGGGCGCCAAGGACCGTTTAGGGGCACGCGCGACCTTAGTTGGAAATCCAACTACCGGGAAATTCGACCGTAATTGTTGATGCAACATTGTTCGGACCATCTAATCGCCATCAGTGCGGTCTTCACTGGCAATGGCTCCCCGCCTTGCCAATTGGCATATACATGCTATATATCTGCCAATTAGCGAGGTCTAAACATGCAGCTTCAAGCCATCACCGCCACACCGGCCACGGTCGGCTCAGCCATTTCGGATGAAGAGGCAGGCGCTTTGGCGCGCACCACGGTCAACCTGTTCAAGGCCTGGAACCTCACCGACTTCGAGGCCTGCGTCCTGCTTGGCGGCATTTCGGCGCGCACCTGGGCGCGGTGGAAGGAGGGCGGCATCGGCCGGATCGACCGCGACCTGCGCACCCGCATGGCGCATCTGATGGGCATCCACAAGGGGCTGCGTTACCTCTTCACCGAGCCGGCGCGCGGCTATGCCTGGATACGCAAGCCCAATGCCACCTTCGGCGGGCAGTCGGCGCTCGACGTGATGCTGCGCGGCGACATTTCCGATCTCGCGGCGATGCGTGAATGGCTCGACGCGGAGCGTGGTGCATGGTGAGTGGGCTCGCGGTCCGGCGCCGCGTCCACTGGCCCCAGACCTATCGCATCATCCGCTCCATCCATCCGCCGATCGATCTGTTCGAGGACATCGCCGATCCGCGCGACTGGGAGGCGCTCGCCGCCGTCGAGGAGAAGACCAACCCGCGCATCCGGCTGGAGCTTGGCGATCTCGGCAAGGTGCCGGCCGCAAGGCGGGTTTCCGGCCCTGGCGCCAGCTTCGTCATGGCGCCTTTCGTGCATTGTTCCGTCCTTCGGCCCGGCCGTTTTTCGGACGGCAGCTACGGCATCTACTATGCCGGCGACAGCGAGGACGTGGCGCTGGCCGAAACCATCCACCATCACCAGAAATTCATGCGCGCCACCAACGAGGCGCCCGGCTGGACGGCCGATTTCCGCGTGCTGATCGGCAGCGTCGATCGCGACCTCGACGACGTCAACGCCGTGCCCGGCGTGCTCGATCCCGACGACTACACGGCGTCGCAGGCGGAAGGGCGGGCGCTGCGGGCCGCCGGCAGCGACGGGCTGGTGTGGAACAGCGTGCGCATGCCCGATGGGGAGTGCATCGGCATCTTCTGGCCAAACGTCATCGGTGTCCCTGTGCAGGGCCGCCACTACAGTTACCACTGGGACGGCGGCCGCGTCGATTTCGTGCGCCAGCACGACACGGGCAAGGTGCTGGAAGTGGTGTGAGCGAAGGCGGCCGCGGCGACCAGTCCCAGCCTTTACGTAGCCTTGCGTGCCTGCGTGACGGCCAGCCATACGGCCGAGACGAGAAAATAGAAGGCACCGAACGCGGCATAGGGCGCGATGTCGGTGATGCCAGGCGTCGCGGTGCCGATTGCCTGTTTGATGAAGAAGCCACCGGCCAGCGCCGACTGCGCACCGCTCAGCACCATCGCCCATTGCGCGCCTGCCCGCCAACGGCGCACGCCGGTCGCAAGCTGGAACAGGCCGGCGAGAACCGCCCACGCACCGAACACCGCCAGAACCGCGTGCGGGCCCTGTCCGAGTGCGATGACGACGGCAATGGCCGTGATCGTGCTGACCACCGCGTTGAGCGCCTGGCTGGGATTGGCTTTCAGGCCGCCGCTGCGCTGCGCGTCCAGAATATTGGCGATAGCGTCCCACAAGGGATAGGCGACCAGGAGTAGCGCCGCGACCGGCGGCACGCTTTTGCCAAGGGTGAAGGCCGCCGCCACCCAGGCGACCGAAAAGCCGGCCCGGAGGAAATAATAGGATTTCAGCCACTGCGATGCGGCGCCGGGCGCCTGGATGGTTTGAGTGCTCATTGGAATTTCCTGTCTTGTTGTTGGACGGTGATTGATCCGCTTGATCGATTTGGAATCACGCCCGCCGGGTTGGATGATTGGAACAGCCCGTTCTCGCAGCCTTGGCTGCGGGAATGGTTTTGATCCAAGCAAAAAACGGCGCATAATCAGCATGAAAATGCGCTATCCTCGTGAGGAATGTAGGGGAGCCGGCCGGCCGCATCCATGATGGAATCGCCTGAAAATTTGACCATTCTTCCGGATGGAGGGCCGCGTGCCGGTGTCTCCGGGGACCTTCTCTCGCATGTGCTGGCGCAGATCAGGCTTACTGGCGACGAGGTTTTTTCACGCACGCTGTCACAGGCGGAGCAACTCGATCTGGACGAGGGCCAAGCCCATATTGTCGTGGTGACCGTCGGCGCGCTGCGCATGGAGGGCGGGGATCAGGCCGCTGTCGTCATAGAGGCCGGCGACCTCGTGCTCCTGCCTCGTGGTCCCGGCGCGTTGCGGCTGGTGGCGTCGCATCCGCAGGTGGCGATCGTCGCCTGCCGCTTCTGGTTCGATCCTGACAGCCTGCGGGGAATGATCTTCGCCTTGCCGCGATGCATCCATATCGAGCGTGCCCAGGGGGCAGGGTGGGTCGATGGAATGCTGCCTTTCCTGATGGTCGAAACCAGCGACGCCCAGCCCGGGGCGGCTTTGATGATTTCCCGCATCATCGATCTCATGGTCATCCGCACCTTGCGCAGTTGGGTCCATGAAGGACGCGCCACGGGCTGGCTCGGCGGGCTTTCAGACGCCCGCATCGCCCGTTCCCTGAAGGCCATCCACGAAAGGCCGCTGCAGCGGTGGAGCATCAATGAACTGGCCGACAAGGCCGGCATGTCCCGATCCAGCTTCTGCGAGCGCTTCGCCGCGCTCGTCGGGCGCTCGCCGCTGCGCTACCAGAATGAATGGCGGCTGGGCCTGGCCCGCGATCTGCTGGCCAGGCGAGACGCACGCGTGGGTGAGATCGGCTTGCGCATCGGCTACGAGTCCGAAGCCGCCTTCAGCCGCGCCTACAAACAGCTCTTCGGGCATCCGCCACGGGTTGAATATGCCCTGGCGAATGAAGCCGCACCGGTGAAACCGCGCTGACCGATGGGGCCAGCTTGAAAATATCGGGTTGTGGCCGCTACCGCACCACCAGCACCGGGATCTCGGTGTAGGACAGCACTTCCGCCGTCTGGCTGCCCAGAAGCAGCCTGCCGAGGCCCCGGCGGCCGTGCGAGGCCATGACGATCAGGTCGCAGCCTTGCGCCCGCGACAGTTCCAGGATCGCTTCGGCCGGCCTTTTGTCCTCGACATGGACCAGCGTGGCGGACACGCCGGCGGCGTCGGCGGATGCCTTGCACTTGTCGAGCACTTCCTTGCCATAGCGGCGCGCTTCCTCCCGATAGGTGACCAGTTCGTCGCCGGCGGCATAGCCGGCCATGGCGCCGCCCCAGGCGAAGATCGGGAATTGTTCCGAGACGGTAACGAAGGTGACGGCGGCGCCGATGCCCTTGGCCAGTGTGAGGCCCTGGGCGACACCCTTGCCGGCCAGGTCAGAACCGTCGGTGGCGATGAGCAGATGTTTGTACATGATGGTGTTGCCTGTCGTGCCTGATGACTATCCAGCAGAGATAGTTATGCCGCACGCTCAATCATTGTGCCAATGCGGCGGGAATCAGGGCCAGGCGAGGTTTCGCCAGTACCCCGGATTCCCCTTTGCCGCATCGTCCTCTAAGGTGCCGCCGACATCGAAAGGTACCCCATGAGCAGTGCGTTCCCCCAAATCCATCTGGTCCGGCATGGCGAGACGGCATGGAGCCTTTCGGGGCAGCATACCGGGCGCACCGACATGCCGCTGACGCCGGCCGGCGAGGCGGCCGCGCGGGGTGTTGCGGAGCGGTTGAAAGGCCTACCGTTCTCAGCCGTCTGGTCGAGCCCCTCGCAGCGCGCCTACAACACCAGCGTGCTTGCCGGCTTTGGCGCGACAAGCGTCAAGATGGACGATCTGCAGGAGTGGGACTACGGCGCCTATGAAGGGCGCACGACGAAAGAGATCCTGGCCGAGCGGCCGGGCTGGAACGTGTTTCGCGACGGCTGTCCGCAAGGCGAGCTGGCGGCCGATGTCGGCACCCGCGCCGACGGGATCATCGAGCGCCTGCGCAAGGCCAATGCCGACATACTGATCTTTTCCAGCGCGCACTTCCTGCGCGTGCTGGCCGCCCGCTGGCTCGGCCTGCCGCCGGAAGGCGGGGCGCTGTTCGTGCTCGACACGGCCAGCATCAGCGTGCTCGGCTACGAGCATGATTTCGGTGAGCCGGTCGTGCGCAAATGGAACGGGAAGTAGGGCGGGCACCGGCTCGGCGCGGAAGCGCCGTCTTTTCGTCATCCACGGGCGGAGCAAGGAGCGTAGCGACGCCGCGCAGACCCGAGGATCCATGCCGCGACCTCCGAGCGCGGCCACGGTGCGGAATCTGCTCCGCTGCACTCCACGGCCAGCATCGCGGCATGGATCCCAGGGTCTCCGCGACGCCGCTTTCGCGGCTGCTCCGCCCTGGGATGACGAACGCGGGGAGGCTTCGGCAATTCCCAAACCCTAGCCAATCCCGACCGTCTCTATCTGTCAAACTTCCGGATCGCCTCGGCGGTGACGGGCTGGAAGAAATTCACCAGATTGCCGTCGGGGTCGCGAAACAGCAGCGAGCGGTTTCCCCAGGGCATGGTGGTCGGCTGCTGCACGGTCGTGCTCTTGATGAGGTCCGACAGCCGGGCGAATTCGGCATCGACGTCGCCGACGCGGAATTCGAGGATTGCCGTGTGGTTGTCGGCGGGGCGGGCGATGTCGCCGCCGAACAGCATCAAGGTGCGCGTGCTGCCGATCGCCAGCGTGCAGGCTGGCGTCGACAGTTCGGCGAAGTCTTCAGTATATACCGTCACCGGCATGCCGGTGACCTCACCGTAGAAGCGCACGAGGCGCTGGACATCCGATGTGATGATGCGGACTGAGACGAAATTCATCGCTTAGGTTCCTTGGTCGCTGAAGCCCGGGCCGGGCTTCCCAGCCGATGCATAGCCCAGGTCTCCTGCCAGCTTTCTGTCAGGAGAGGGGGGTGCGATGGTCTATTCGGGCCTGAGCGACTCCTGGACGGCGCGAGGGAGAAATCATCGGCAGGTGTCAAACAGCGCAATCGGCAATCTGTTCTTGGCAAAGTTTATGGCTTGACGATTTTCATGGCGTTGTTTCGACAGGAATACTCCATTTCATTCGGCAGAGTGTTGATAAGGGCGATCGCCGGGCCTTTACTCGATTTTGTTCTGATAACCATGAATTGATTGGTATGGCTGTTTCCGTGATTTGAGCCTGGATTTGTGCCGTCATAAAATCGCCGGTGGGAAATTTCTGAAACGGGGGAAAAAACATGTCTCACCGCGCGACAAGCATCATGGCCGGCCTGGCGCTTCTGGCTTTTGCGGTCAGTCCGGCGGCTGCTTCCAACCGCATGTTCACCTCCCAAAAGACAGCGCTTTCGGGCCGCGATGTCTATTTCTTCGGCGGAGCGAGCCTGAACGTGGATTGTTCCAGCGCGGGCAGGGACGATGTGAGGGTGGTCTCGGGTCCAAGCCACGGAAATGTAAAACTCGTCCATGACGGGGTGTTTACGCATTACAACAAGTCGAACGACCGGGCAAAATGCAATTCCCACAAGGTGAATGGCATCAAGGCGCTTTACAGGTCGAGCCCTGGCTTCAAGGGCTGGGATCAGGTGACGATCTCGGTTCACACCTATGACGGCGACGCGTTCAAATACGTCACCAACATCAAGGTGGAGTAGTGCTCGCCCGAACGCTTTGTTTTACGCAATTCCGGACGGAAAACCATTACGCACTTTTCCTGGAATTGCCCTAAATCGCACAAGCAGGAGGATCGTTGAAATGAAGCGTCGGACGACAGGTGCGATAACGGCATTGGCGGTTCTGGGATGTGCCGCCTGGCCGGCGGCGGCGGAAAGCTATGGAAAGGTGGCGCTCTCCGGACAGGAGATCTATATTTTCAGGGATGCCAGCCTGAATGCCGACTGTTCCAGTGCCGGCGCGAACGATGTCAGGATCGTCGCGGGCCCAAGTCACGGGAAGATCAGGCTCGTGCATGCCAAGCTCTATACCGGTTTCAGCAAATCGAACGAGCGCTGGAAATGCAATGCCCACAAAGTGGACGGCATCAAGGGGTTTTACCGGTCGAACCCCGGATACAAGGGGCGCGACCAGGTCACGTTTTCGGTCCACACCTATATGGGCAATGCCCATCAGACCGTCGTCAGCATCAACGTCGAATAGTGGGCTTCGTCGCCCACTCACTGCGCCAGCAGCGCCAGTTCCTCCGGCGTGAGGTGCCGCGCGGCGCCCTTGGCGAGGTCGCCGAGGGGCAGGCGGCCGATGGCGACGCGGATCAGGCGCTTGACCTCGATGCCGTGAGCGGCGAGCAGGCGGCGGATGTGGCGGTTCTTGCCTTCGTCGAGCACGATCTCCAGCCAGGCCGTGCGACCGCCGCTGCGCAGGAATTCGATCGAATTGGCCGCCAAGGCCTCGCCGTCGATGGTGGCGCCCGCGCGGAGTTTGTCCAGCAGCGTTTCATCCGGCACCGTGGCGACCTGCACGTGATAGGTCTTGGGCAGATGCGAGGCCGGGTCCATCAGCCGGTTGGCGAAGCGTGTGTCGTTGGTCATCAGAAGCAGGCCTTCGCTGGCCTTGTCCAGCCGGCCGACCGGCGAAACGAAGGGCAGGTCGAGCCCTTCGAGACAGGCATAGACGGTGTCGCGCTCGAGCGGGTCGTCGCGGGTGGTGACCAGCCCGCGCGGCTTGTTCACCATGAGATAGACCTTGCGCTCGGCAACCACCTCGACGCCATCGACGACGATCCTGTCGCGGTTCATGTCGACGCGCAGCGCGGCATCGCGCACCACCTTGCCGCCGACGCGCACGCGGCCTTGCGCGATCAGCGCCTCGCCCTGCGTGCGCGAGCACAGGCCGAGTTTTGAGAGCGCTCGGTTCAGGCTGACGCCAGGAGGGCCGGCGCTGCGTGGCTTGCCGGGTGGCGGCCTGCCGGGCGGTGGTGGTCGTGAAGCCATGCTGCTTGGGTCGATCCGTGGTATTGGACAGATGCCATGGGCAGCGTCAGCTTAGCAAGCTGCCGCCGAGGCCGCATCGAGGCCCGGCGGCAAGCCGGCCAAACGGGGCCTTTCGACGCGTCACGCGGCCTGCTCGGTCTCGCCTGCTATGCCGTTCAAGACCTGGACGGCATCCGCCGGCAGCTTAAGCTCTGCGGCCGCCAGGTTCTCCCTGAGATGCCCGACTGACGAGGTGCCGGGGATAAGCAGGATGTTGGGCGAGCGCTGCAACAGCCAGGCGAGCGCCACCTGCATGGGGGTGGCGCCGAGTTTTTGCGCGACGTCGGCAAGCGTGCTCGACTGCAGCGGCGTGAAGCCGCCGAGCGGGAAGAACGGCACATAGGCGATGCCGTCGGCGGCAAGCTCGTCGATCAGCGCGTCGTCCTGGCGATGCGCGATGTTGTATTGGTTCTGCACGCAGACGATGTCGACCATCCCGCGTCCCTGCGCGATCTGCTTGCGGGTGACGTTGCTCAGGCCAATATGGCGCACAAGTCCTTGGCGTTGCAGTTCGGCGAGCGTTTCGAGTTGCGGCTCGAGCGAGCCTTCGGCGGGCCCGTGGATGCCATGCATGGAGCGCAGGTTCACGACCTCGATCACGTCCAGCCCGAGATTGCGCAGGTTGTCGTGCACGGCCTGCGTCAGTTCCTGTGGCGACATCGCCGGGATCCACGAGGCATCCGCGCCGCGCCGCGCACTGATCTTGGTGACGATGGTGAGGTCCGCGGAGTAGGGGTGCAGCGCCTCGCGGATGATCTGGTTGGTGACGTGCGGACCATAGAAATCCGATGTGTCGATATGGTCGACGCCGCTGGCAACGGCCTCGCGCAGCACGGCGATCGCCGCATCGCGGTCCTTCGGCGGGCCGAAGACACCGGGTCCGGCCAGTTGCATGGCGCCATAGCCCAGGCGCTTCACGGTGCGGTCGCCGAGCTTGAAAGTTCCGGCCTTGCTGATGTCGGTCATGGGTCTCGATCTCCTTTGGATCGGCTCGATATAGACAGTCCCCGCCCGCGCGATAATATGGCGCAGTCGGCACAGGCTGTGCGGAAAGGCGAACAATGGCGACGGATCTGGGTGACCTCCAGGCATTCATGGCGGTGGCGCGCGCCGGCGGGTTTCGGCAGGCGGCGCGGACGACCGGCTTCAGCGCCTCCAGCCTGAGCGAGACGGTGCGACGGCTGGAAACGGGGCTTGGCGTGCGGCTCCTCAACCGCACCACGCGCAGCGTCGCCCCCACCGAAGCCGGCGCGCGCCTGCTGGAGCGGCTCGGTCCCGCGCTCGGCGAGGTCGAGGCGGCGCTCGACGTGGTCAACGGGTTTCGCGGCCGTCCGGCCGGCACGCTACGGCTCAACGTGCCGGTGGTGGCGGCGAAACTGGTGCTGCCGCGCCTTCTGCCGCCCTTCCTCGCGGCCTATCCCGACATCCGCGTCGAAGTAACGGCCGAGGACAGTTTCGTCGACATACTGGCGAGCGGTTGCGATGCCGGCATCCGCTATGACGAACGGCTGGAGCAGGACATGATCGCGGTGCCGATCGGCCCGCGGCGGCAGCGCTTCGCCACCGCCGCCGCACCGGCCTATCTCGATCGGCGCGGCCGGCCCGGCCATCCACGCGACCTGCTCGATCACGCCTGCCTGCGCGGCCGCTTCGCCAGCGGCTCCATGCCGCCCTGGGACTTCGAACGCAACGGCGAGACGGTGAGCGTCGACCCGACCGGCCCGCTGCTGGTCAGCACCGGCACGGCGATGGACCTCGCTGTCAGCGTGGCGGTCGACGGCGGCGGTATCGTCTCATTGTTCGAGGACTGGCTGCGCCCCTATTTCGACGATGGCAGGCTCGAGCCCGTGCTGGAGCCCTGGTGGCAGGAATTCTCGGGTCCGTTCCTTTACTACCCCGGCCGCCGCCTGACGCCAGCGCCGCTGCGGGCATTCATCGATTTTGTCGACGGGATGCGGTGGTGAGGGGGGGGGCGACGGCCTGGCTCCTTCGACCAAAGGCAATCCCTGATGTAACACTTTGTTGTCATTGAGGGTCTATCGAGGAGGCGGTACGGCGAAAGCCCGGTAACAGGAAAGGCGCCCAATGGGTTCGCCCTGGTCCGAATTGCTGGCCAATCTGGCGGTCGTGGCGATGTTCGTGTCGGTCTGGATCCACACCCATGTGTGGCTGGACCGCTGGGCGCCCGCCGTAAAGGCGGCGACCTTCGGCCTGCTGATGGGCGCTGGCGCCATCATCCTGATGCTCACACCAATGCAGCTGCAGCCTGGCGTGCTCGCCGATCTCAGGGCGACGATGATTGCCGTTGCCGGCTTCTTCGGCGGTCCCGTCGCCGGCATCGTCGCCGGGGTTATGGCCGGTGCGTTCCGGACTTTCGAGGGCGGGCTCGGCGCCTTCGCCGGCGCGGTGGGGATCGCGGCCGCCATGCTGGTCGGTGTTGCCGGAAACCTCGCCCTTAGGGGCCGCCGGCCCACCATGGTCGACATCATGACCCTCGGCGCGGCGGCAGCGGCGGCGTCGCTGCTTGGCCTCAGCGTCCTGCCGCGGGATGTGCTGCAAACAGTCCTGCCGAAGGTTGCGCTGCCTTCCTCCCTGCTCATCTTCGTCTCGGTGGTGCTGTCGGGGCTTACGCTTTACCAGGAGCGGCGGCGCCTCGAGGCGCTGCAGTCGCGGCGCATCTACAAGGCCGTGGTGGAGACGCTGCCGGATTGCCTGAACGTCAAGGACCTCGACGGGCGGTTCATCGCGGCCAATCCGGCAACGGCCGAACTGATGCAGGCGCCAGACGCCAAGGCGCTGATCGGCAAGACGGACTTCGACTTCTATCCGCGCGAGACGGCGAAAGGTTTCCGCGAGGACGAGCTTGCCGTGCTGGCGTCGGGCGTCTCGTCCACCATCGAACAGCACCTTCATCACGAGGATGGAACCGAAGGCTGGCTGGCGACCTTGAAGGCGCCCTTTCGCGACAGGAGCGGGGCCGTCGTCGGCCTGATCACGCACAATCGCGACATCACGGCGCGCAAGCAGCTCGAGACCGAGCTGGCGGAAAGTCGGGTCCGGCTCGGAGACGCCTTGACACACATGGCCGACGGTCTGGTGATGTTCGACCCGGACGGCAGGCTGGTGCTGTGCAACGACCAGTATCGCGCCATGTTTCCTAAGACGGCTGAGATGAGGGTGCCCGGCGCCGACTATCGCGACATCCTGCGCGCCTCGGCGGCGCGCGGCGAGGGGACCACACCGCCAGACGCGGTCGAGGGCTGGATCGACGGCATCATGGCCTCGCAGAAGCTTGTCAGCCACCGCCAGGTCCGGCTCGCCGACGGCCGCTGGCTCGACGTACGCACCCGGCCGACAGGCGACGGCGGCAGCCTCAGCGTGTTTTCCGACATCACCGAGGCCAAGCAGGTCGAGGCCGAACTGCTGGCCGTCAACGAGAAGCTGAACCTTCTGGCGCACCGCGACGGGCTGACCGAACTGTGGACGCGCCGCGCCTTCGATGAAGCGCTGGCGCGCGAATTCTCGCGCGCCAGGCGCAATGCGGCGCCGCTCAGCCTAGTGATCATCGATGTCGACTGGTTTAAGCGGTTCAACGACCATTACGGCCATCCGGCGGGCGATGATTGCCTGCGCGCCGTGAGCCGCTGCATCCAGGCGACTGCCCGCCGTCCGGCCGACGCGGCGGCCCGCTACGGCGGCGAGGAGTTCGCGCTCATCCTGCCGGAGACCGACGCCCGGGGCGCCTTCGTCATCGCCGAGACCCTCAGGAGCAAGGTGCGCGACCTTGCCATGGCGCATGCCGGCAGCGAAAAGGGTATCGTCACGGTCAGCATTGGGGTGAGCACCCTCGATGCGGACGGCGCCGCGATGGAGATTGCCGATCTTCTGAGACGCGCCGACGAGGCGCTTTACGGCGCCAAGGCCGCCGGGCGGGACCGGGTGCATGGCTGGCGCCCGCATCTCAGCGACCAACGCTCGACCGGTTCCCGGCGCAAGATATGAGACTTGCAAGGCCACTGCCGGTGGATTTGGATCAAGGCTGAGCTTGCGATTGCCTGAACGAGGGTCCGGGCGGGAAGCTCTCTCGGTGGCGCGTAAGCTTCAGCCGGAGTGAGCTGAATCCGTGCTGGCGCGATCGAGCTTCACAAGACGAGCCTTCGCTTCGCCGACGCGTTGTTGCGCGGATCTTATCCTGTCACAAAGCCGCAGATTGATACCGACGCCACAGTCTTCGTCCAGCATCGCGTTTGCGCGTTCAAGGGCGAGTTCCGCCCGGTTAAGTCGCTGCCTCGCCCTGGCAAGTTCCAAGGTCAAAAGTTCCATTGCTGCTTCCGTGGTTTGCGGTCCCTTCCATTGGGAAACCGCTGCCGGGTGGTTTGGTTCCGGGCCGTTCGTGAAGCTGTATTCGCTGCCGGGGTCAGGCGTCTGCCTGGAGATGCGGCGGCCGCCACGCTTCCAGGATTGGGCTGGTGATTGGCAGTCATGTCTTTGTTTATTGACCCCGCCAATGGCTGGCGTAACTTGTCAAAGGCCGTCCGCGACGCGAAGACACGTGGGCGCTTGGGAGCGGTCATCCTGCTTCCACCCAAATCCAGGAGGAAGCTGTGCGCAGGCTATTACAGACGCGCCCTGGCGAATATCTCGATCACCGATTGGAGTGCCCTTTTTGCGGCACCATCCGCCTGCAAATCCCGGCCGATGCGACACCATCGACGCGGATCAGTTGCGCCGAGTGCGGCAGATATCTTGGTATCTGGGATGAGCTGCAGACCGACTTCGAGCAACAAGGCGGCAACGATGGCGTGTTCCGTCTCGACAAAGGGCGCATCCAGAAGCTCGACTAGGCTCGCCGCGAGCAGCGCTCGATAGCGCCGGCTAGGGTCGGCTCACCATCGCCGATGCCCATCAGGACGGCCTTGGATGGGCAAGGCCGGTGTCGAAGGTGCCTGGCAACACAGGTGGGCCACTGCGGCTGGTCGAGGCTGTCGCCATCGCGTCAACCGGCACGATGATGATCATGCGGGCATGCTGCTCCGGCCACAATGGCTTTCCGAAAAGGAAGAATGTGCTGGCGAGAAAACAGACCAGCAAGAGGATTGCCAAGGTGTTGGCGATGATCTCACCAAGCTGCATTGCTCTTCTCCAATTCACGCGTCCCTCTCGGCAACGAGCGCCAGCAAACTATGTTCAATGTTTGGGACCAATGCGCCTGGTTCGCAGGACTTCAGTCCGAGTTGCGGGTCGAGCGATAAACGCACAACCTGCCTTTGCACCGGCCCGAGCCTCCGCCAAGTGTGGCAGCCGGAGCATAGCCCGGCCTGCTCGCAACGTGCCGAGCCCTCCGCCAAAGCAGGCCGGGCTCCTTTCTGAAAGGGTCACAAACGGACCGCGATTTCCACGGGCAGCGGTAAGCGCTGGTTGTGCAGCGAGGGCAAGGCCCGATCAGCGGGGTGGCGGAAAGCGCGCCGGTACCGTCCGCCTTGCTCCACGGCGACAAAGGCGCGATTCTCCTCCCTTTGGCGGCTAGCATGGTCAGATCGGGCCAGCATGGTCAGGTTGGGATTGTATGGGCGGATCTGTTGTCCCATGGCCTCAACTCGACCCCACGATTGGCGATAAAGGCAGCAAGGGCTGCTACCAGTTCAAAGTAAGGCTGACGAGCAGGACGGCGATCAAGGCCGACAACGGGACCGCCATCACCAGCGCCGCCTCCATAAGGCGGGTTTCCTTGTCGCTGAACATTAAACCTCCTCACTTATCGGCTGACGCCGAGGGTTTAGGGTTCGCTCACCGCCTGAAGCAGTGAGCGAACCCTATTGGCGCAGGAAGGGACGTAGCTGCGCCAATTCGCAAAAACACACCCGCAGTGCCCGACATCGGCCGGATTACTGCGATGAACTTGCAGCGAACAACGAGCGTGAAAGACGGCCGTTCCCGGCGGCGGCGCCGGCAGGACTATTGCGTTTTTCGATGGGACCTAAGTCTGGCGCTGGCCGGACCGAAGCCCAAGCCCTGGAACATTCAATCATGCCTGAAGTTCGATCCGGCAGCGCGGTGACAATGTTGCGCTGTGCAGGTTTCAGATGGAGGTATTCATGAAAAAAGATCTTGCCGCCGTAGCCGCGGTTCTGTTGCTCGCAGGTGTCGGCGCAGCCGCTGCCGAGGACGTCGTCATCCAGCCCGAGCAGGAAACAGTGATCAAGGAGTATGTGCATAAGCAGCCGCTGGCTTCGGTCAAGCTTCCCGGCGTGGAACTCAACGTCGGCACGGCCTTGCCCGATACCGTCGAACTCCACGAAGTCCCCAACGTCAAGTATCGCTACACCGTGGTCGACAACCGGACCGTGATCGTGGATCCAAGCACCCGCAAGATCGTCAAGATCATCCAGTAGCGGCGCCTGGCCCGCTGCCGGCTGGCGGCGGGCCAACCGTGCAAATGCATTGCCTGACAATCAGAATTTGTGTGGGTGGATGCCGACCTTGCGCAAGCTGAACGGGTGTGCGAACGCCCCTTCAATGGGATCCAGAGTCAACGCGACAGGTCCGCCTCTCGCTCCTTGTGCCGCCGGGCGAGATCGCGGATCCGGTCGGCGACCTTGCTGTCCACCGGATTGTAGACGGTCAGGCTCAGATCCGGCCGCCCATCCACCGCGAAGGCTGAATATTCCAGCTCGATGTCGCCGAGTTCGGGATGCTTCAGGCGCTTTGTCCCGTCGCCATGGCTGAGCACGTCGTTTTCCCGCCACAGCGCGTCGAATTCCGGGCTGGCGCTGCTAAGCTCCTCCACCAGTTGGGCGACCTCTGACACCGCGCCGGCGCGCGCCGCATCGGCCCGGAACGCGCCGACCACGAAACGGGCGAGGTTCTCCCAATCGTGCTGCTTGGCGCGGATGGTGGGGCTCAGGAACATAAACCGCAGGATGTTGCGCTGGCCAGCGGGCAAGGTGCTGTAATCGGTCATCACGACTTGCGCGGCGCGGTTCCAGGCGACGACATCCCAGGTCGCCGTCTTGATCAGGGCCGGGCTTGCCTCGAGCGTGTCGATAAGGCGCTGCAGCCTGGGGCTGACGCCGTCGGCGCCGATGTAGCGGACCTCGGGCGGGCGCCCGAGCCCCAGCATGAAAAGATGTTCGCGCTCGGCCTCGGTCAGCAGCAGGCCCTTGGCGATCCGGTTCAGCACGTCGGCCGAAGGCGCGCCGCCGCGTCCCTGTTCCAGCCATGTGTACCAGGTCGGGCTGATGTTGGCGCGTTGCGCGACCTCTTCCCGGCGCAGTCCCGGCGTGCGCCTGCGCCCGGAAAAGCCGAACGAAGATGGGTCGAGCCGGGTGCGTCTGTCTTTCAGGAATGCCGCGAGCGAACCGGCGGAAGTGTTGGACATCCTGTTAGCCATTATACCATGATAAGATCACTACTTTAATGGAATAATAGAGCAGCGATAGTACGCAGGCAACTGTGCAGGAGATTTTGCATGCGTATCTTTTTAACCGGCGCGACCGGTTTCATCGGTTCGGCCATCGTTCCCGAACTTCTTCAGGCCGGCCATCAGGTCGTCGGCGTCACCCGCTCCGATGCCGGTGCCGAGGCGTTGGCCGCCGCCGGCGCCGAGGTGTACCGGGGAACCCTTGAGGATCCCCAAGGCCTGCGCGACGGCGCGGCGGAGGCGGAAGCCGTGATCCACACCGCGTTCGACCATGATTTTTCGCGGTTCGCCGAGAATTGCGAAAAGGACAGCCGTGTCATCGCCGCGCTCGGCCAGGCACTCGCCGGCTCCGACCGGCCGCTGGTGATCACCTCGGGCGTCGGCATGGGCAGTCCCGGCCACGGCCAACTGGCCGTCGAGGATGTCTTCAACCCCGATCACCCCAATCCGCGCATCGCCTCGGAACTCGCCGGGAATGCGTTGCTGGAGGCGGGCATCAACCTGTCGGTGATGCGCCTGCCGCAGGTCCACAACACGCTTAAGCAAGGCCTCATTTCGCCGCTCATCGAGATCGCGCGCCAGAAGGGCATCTCGGCCTATGTCGGCGAGGGCCGCAACCGCTATTCGGCCGGCCATGTCGCGGACGCCGCGCGTCTTTACCGGCTCGCGGTGGAGAAGCGGCAGCCCGGCGCGCGCTATCACGCCGTCGGCGAGGAAGGCGTCGAGGTGCGCGCGATCGCCGAGGCGCTTGGCCGGGGACTGAACCTGCCGGTGGTTTCGATCGCGCCGGAAAAGGCGGCGGAGCATTTCGGCTGGATGGCGATGTTCGCCCCCATGGACCTGCCGGCCTCCAGCGCGCTGACCCAGGCGCGGCTCGGCTGGCGTCCGACCGGCCCGACGCTGATCGCCGATCTGGACGCGATGCGATACTGAGGCGCGTAAGAGGCGGCCTTAGCCCGGGGTGACGGCGTAGCGCAAATGGACGAGCCCGTGCGCGAGGGCTTTGCAATCCTTGAGCGACAACCGCACCTTGTCGGCAAGGCCGCTTTCACCGAACTCGACAAAGCCCTGGTTTGCCGCCCGCGCATCGAGCGCGGGAGCAATGAGAAGGCTGAGTTCATCGACCAGCCCCGCCGCCAGGAAGGAGCCGTTGATGCCGGCGCCGCCTTCGAGCAGCAGGCGGCGGATGCCGAACTCACGCCCGAGCACGTCCAGCATGGCGGCGAGATCGATGCCGGGCGTTTGCGACACGATATAAGACACGCCGTCAGTGGCGAGCTCGGCCAGATGGCTGTCGGCCACATCATACCCGAGCAGCACCACGACATGGTCGCCGCCGATATCGGGTTTGGCGAAGTGCAGCTTGCCCGAGGCATCGAGCGCCACGGCAAAGCTGCCCGCGTCGCGCCGCGCGAAATGATGCGGCCGATCGACCTTGCCCACATGCTCGGGCGGATGCGCGGCGGCCTTGCTCATCTCGGCCATGGTGACGCGGCCGACGATCCAGGCGTCACCTTCGAGGTCGTTGTGGATCTTTTCATAGAGGCCCGACCACTCCGCCCGGCTGCCGTCGGGGCTTTCAGTATAGCGGCTCGGATGAAGGCTGCCGTCGAGCGAGGCAAGCATGTGGCAGATGATGCGCGGCTTCATATGGTGTCTCCATTTCGTCGGCCTGGCCGCCCCAAAGGTAGTGCCGCACCCGCAAAATGGAAGCCGATGCGGTGTGCCTTGAGGCTGCAAGTCCCGGCAGGTAAAATGTCTGGATCTGCGCGACCTAGGGGCCGGTGCATGGCGGACGTCATCCTGTTTCACTCGGTTCTTGGCCTTCGCCCGATCGAGCGTCATCTTGCGGAACGCCTTCGCGCCTGCGGCCATGCGGTCGCACTGCCAGATCTTTATCAGGGTGCGGCGACGGATGATCTGGATGAAGGTTTCGCGATCAAGGCGCGGATCGGTTGGGGTGCCATCTGCCTGAAGGCGCGAGAGGCTCTGGCCTCGACGCCGGGGGATGCGGTGCTGGCGGGTATCTCGATGGGAGCCGGCGTGGTGGCGGAATTCTGGGAGTCGCGGCCGCTGGCAGCGGGTGTTCTGCTGTTGCATGGTTTGGCGACCGTGCCTGCCAACACACGACCCGGCTTGCCCATCCAACTGCATGTCGCGGACACCGATCCACTGTTCCCCGAGCCCGACGTCACTGCCTGGCAGGAAAGCGCGGAGGCAGCGAGAGCGGATGTGCAGGTTTTCCGCTATCCAAACGCGGGACATTATTTTTCCGACCCGGCACTGTCCGATTACAATGCAACGGCGGCCGCGCAGCTCTGGAGCCGCTCCTTGGCGTTCCTGACGTAGAAGGCCTTCGGACCGAAGAGTCCAAAATTCAGACAATTCCGACAAGTTGCTGTCCTGGCTGTTATATCGATGTTGCACAAATGGTTGACCCTGGGTTAGCATCCTCTTGTTGACGCCGATCGGAGGAATTTAGGCGGCGGTCAGCTGGAGCGGCATGCGTTCTTGGCGCAAGGAGGATGCTCCAACACTTTAACCGGCGCATGATCCTTCCTGAAACCGGTCCCGGTTTTTAGGGGCCGTGCGCTTCTGTGGAGGAGGAACCCATGAACAGACGCGAATTCCTGATGACGTCCGTGGCCGCGGGCGCCATGATGCTCGCCGCACGCTCGGCTTTCGCCGAGGACAAACTCACCATTCTCGGCTCGGTGCCCAGTCTCGGCTTTCCGTTCTTCGTGCACATGCTGAATGAGATCAAGGCCGAAGCGCAGGCGCAAGGCGTCAACCTGACCGAGAGCGACGGCCAGAACTCGGCCACCAAGCAGACCGCCGACATCGAGGCGGCGCTGGTGCAGAAGGTCAACGCCATCGTCATCTCGCCGCTCGACGTGAACGCGCTGGCGCCAGCCATCGAGGAAGCGGTCAAGGCCGGCGTTCCCGTGGTGACGATCGACCGCCGCGTCGACGGTGTCCAGGGCATTCTGGCCCATGTCGGCGCCGATAATGTCAAGGGCGGCGAGGCGGAAGCCCAGGCCGTGGTGGCGGCGTTCCCCAATGGCGCCAAGCTGTTCCACCTGCAGGGCCAGCCGGGCGCGGGTCCCGCGATCGACCGCAACAAGGGCGTGCACAATGTGCTCGATCCGCTGAAGGACAAGTACCAGATCGTCTACGAGCAGACCGCCAACTTCGCCCGCGCCGAGGCGCTGACGGTGACGGAAGCCGGCCTTGCCGCCAACGGCAAGCCGGACGCCATCATCTGCGCCAATGACGACATGGCGCTCGGCGCGCTCGAAGCGTGTGCCGCGCGAAATTTCAGCGACGTCAAGATCTACGGCTTCGACGCGCTGCCGGAAGCGCTGGTGGCCGTGCGCGACGGCAAGCTCGCCGGCACGGTCGAACAGTTCCCAGGCAAGCAGTCGCGCACCGCCGTGCAGATCGCGGTCGCCTACGCCAAGGACAAGACCGAGCCGAAGGAGAAGCTGGTGCTGCTGACGCCCATCGTCATCGGCAAGGACAATCTCGACAAGGCGGAGAGGCTGAACGAGACGAAGTAGGGGCGGGTGGACATCGGCCGATTGGCGAGGCAGGCGGGACAGCACCCCCCTCTGTCCCGCCGGCCAGAGGGGGGTGTTCAAGCGCAGCCTGAACCGCATCAAGGAGCACTCCTTGTCTCCATCTGAAGCCGCATCCCCCGTCCTGCTTTCCGTCGAAGGCCTCACCAAGCATTTCGCCGGCGTCACCGCGCTGAGCGATGTCTCGCTCGATGTCCGCGCCGGCGAAATCCTTGGCCTGCTTGGCGAAAACGGCGCGGGGAAATCGACGCTTCTGAAAATCCTGTCGGGGGTCATGCCACCGTCCGGCGGCCGCATCACCTTCGACGGCGCCGAGTACCAGCCGGCGAGCCCGCAGGAGGCCAAGCGGCTGGGCATCGTCACCATCTACCAGGAACTCAGCCTGATCCCGACGCTGACAGTGGCGGAGAACATTTTCATCGGCCGCGCGCCGATCGGCCGGCTTGGGCTGGTGAGTTGGCGCAAGATGGAACAGGATTCCCGCGCCATCATTGCCCGTGTAGGCCTTACCATCGATCCGATGACGCCGGTTTCGGCGCTGTCGGTGGCCGAGCAGCAGCTGGTCGAGATCGCCCGTGCGTTGTCCTTGAAAAGCCGGCTGATCATCATGGACGAGCCGACCTCGGCGCTGACCGAGACGGAGGTGCAGAGGCTGCTGTCGATCATGGACCGGCTGCGCAAGGACCATGTCGCGATCATGTTCGTCACCCACCGGCTGGAAGAGGCATCCGCCATCTGCGACCGCATGACGGTGCTGCGCGACGGCAGGCTGGCGGGACATCTCGAGCGTCAGGGTGGGCCGGTCAAATTGCCCGCCATCATCGAAAAGATGGTCGGCCGCGCCGCTTCCGAACTTTACGCCCGTCCGGCGCAACGCGCGGCGGCCGGCGATGTGGTGCTGTCGGTTCGGGGCTTGCGCACCGTGCGCGATCCCGAAGCGCCGCACGCCATCGTGCTCGACGGTGTCGATATCGACCTCAAGGCGGGAGAGATCCTCGGCGTTGCCGGCCTCGTCGGCTCTGGCCGCACGGAGCTGGCGCGCGCCATTTTCGGCGCCGACCGCATCGCGGCGGGAACGATCACGCTCGACGGCAAGCAGATCGCGCCCGCATCGCCGGCCGACGCCATCGCGCTCGGCATTGGGCTGGTGCCGGAAGACCGCAAGCACCAGGCGATCTTCGCGGCACTTGGTATCCTGCCGAATTTCTCCGTCGCGTCCCTCGGGCGCTTCAGCAACGGCTTCGGCTTCATGGCCGAGCGGCGCGAGCGCGACGCGCTGTCGGGGTTCAGGAAGATGCTGTCGATCCGCATGGCTTCGGCCGAGCAGGCGATCGAGGGCCTGTCGGGCGGCAACCAGCAGAAGGTGATCCTGGCGCGCTGGCTGGCGCGCGACCCGAAAGTGCTGATCGTCGACGAGCCGACGCGCGGCGTCGATGTCGGCGCCAAGGCGGAGGTGCACCAGATCCTTGTGCAACTGGCGGCGCGCGGCATCGCGGTGATGATGATCTCGTCCGAATTGCCCGAGGTGCTGGCGGTGTCGGACCGCATCGTCACCATGCGCAAGGGGCGCATCACCGGCGAAATGCCGGGCGTCGAGGCAAACGAGGAAAGATTGATGGAACTGATGGCGCTCGACAGGCAGGATACGCCGGCACAGGATGCGGAGGGGCAGGCACGATGAGCATCGCCGAGGAACAGAGCCAGCGCGGCGGCGTGACGATCGCGCGGCTTTTGATGAGCTTTGGGCCGCTGCTGTTCCTGGCGGCGCTGGTCGTCGTCTTCACCGTGCTGAAGCCAAGCTTCATCGACCCGATCAACCTGTTCAACATCACCAGGCAGATCTCGATCACCGGGCTGATCGCGCTCGGCATGACCTTCGTCATCCTCACCGCCGGCATCGATCTTTCGGTCGGCTCGCTGCTCGCCTTCTGTGGCATGGTCGCGGCCGTGGTCGCCAAGGGCGGCACCGCCAACACGCTGTCGCTGTCCACGTCAGGCACGCAAGGTTTTGGCTGGTTCGCGGCGTTGCTCGCTGCTGTCGTGGTCGGTGCGCTCGCCGGCGGCGTGCAGGGGTTCGCCATCACAAGGCTGAAAGTGCCGCCCTTCGTCGTCACGCTGGGTGGGCTGACGGTATTCCGCGGGCTGACGCTGACCATTTCCAATGGCGGCCCGATCTCGGGCTTCGATGCCTCGATGCGCTGGTTCGGCACCGGGCTGATCGGTCCGGTGCCGGTGCCGGCGATCATCTTCGCCATCGCCGCCATCCTGTGCCATATCGTGCTGCGCTACACCCGCTATGGCCGCGCCGTCTATGCCGTCGGCGGCAATGCCGAGGCCGCGCGGCTGTCGGGCCTGCGGGTCGACCGTATCCTGGTCTCGGTCTATGTCATCGTCGGCTTCTTCGCCGGGCTCGCCGCCTTCGTGCTGTCGGCCAGGCTGAATTCTTCCGAAGCGGTCGCCGGCATCGGCTACGAATTGACGGTGATCTCCGCCGTCGTCATCGGCGGCACCTCGCTGTTCGGCGGCATCGGCTCGGTCGGCGGCACGGTGGTGGGTGCCGCCCTGATCGGCGTGCTGCAGAACGGCCTGCAGTTCAACAACGTCTCGTCCTACACGCAAAGCATCGTCATCGGGCTGATCCTGATCCTGGCGGTGGCGTTCGACCGCTGGCTGAAGTCGCGGGTGAGGCGATAGGAGCGAGAGGTTGTGCGCTCACCCTAGCCGTTTGCCAGGAAAGCTGCCCCATTTCTTGCAAAACATCCGCGCCTTGCTAGAAAGGCTTCGCGCGGGGGCAGCGTGAAAGAATCTCATGGTTGCCGACATCATCAGGCCGATCAGCTTGAGTTTTTCGCTGCTGCGGCGCTTCTGGCCGCAGCTCGTGGCGCTGGTGCTGGCCGGGGTGCTGGCCGGCGATCTCCTGCTGCAGCTGGCTGCCAGGGTGGCGCTCGCCAACCATTTCGCCGGGCTTGCCATGCTGACGCTGGTGGCGCTTGCGCAGCTGGTGGTGACGGTTGCGATGTTCCATGTGCTGCGGCCAGGCCTGCCCAATGTGCTGGCCGCGCAGCGCGGCGCGGACAAGGCCGCGGCCTCCGAGAGCGAAGTCGCTGGCAAGGAGGCGAGAGGTACTGACCGGCGCGGCTCGCGGCTGGTGCGCATGATCACCATCGCGCTGCTGCCGTTCTTTGCCTATTACGCCGCCTGGGGGTTCCTCGGCGATATCGTGCGCCAATATTCGCGCGCCTCGCTCGAACAGGCCGATTTCGGCCAGAGCGGCAATGTGCTCGACGTGCTCGATTCGCGCTGGCTGCTGATTTCGGTCGCCGTGTCATGGCTGATCCGCCGGTTGGCCAAGTTCATGCAGACGAAGACGAGAGCAACCTCGTTCTGGCAGATCGTCGTGGTGATCTGCGAGACCAACTGGATCTTCGTCGGTCTCTACGTCATCAGCCGCTGGAAGGACAGCGCGCTGCACTGGCTGATGAGCCGCAATCTCTGGTCCGTGCTGCAGGCGTCCATCGACGGGCTGGCGAGCCCGGTGACGGCGACGAGCGCCGCATCTGTGGTGACGGTCGAGATCACCTCGATCGGGCCCTCGACGGTGGCGGTCAATCTGTTTTTCTACATGCTCTTGCCGCTGATCTGGCTGGTGATGGCGGCGCTGATCTATGGCTATGACGTGCGCGACGACGCGGCGTTGATGCGGGTCGACAGCCGCGTCGAGCGGTTCGGCCGGCGCTATGCCGGACTGCCGAAATTCCTGCGCGATTTCGTCGAGCATTTCATCGCCGGCTATCGTTCGCGCTATCTGCCAATCGCCAATGGCGTGCGGCTGACGGTGAGTTCCAGCCTGGTGCTTTTGTGCACGCTGATCGTCGGCTACCGCCTGCTCGACTGGGGCGCGGCCTGGCTGTGGCTTGGCGCGACGCGGCTGATTGGCCCGCACGAGCTCGATGTCTGGCAGATTTTCTCCCATGGACTGACGCTGCTGTTCGGCAGCCCGTTCCAGGATTCCTCCACCGGCATCCTGATCGAGCCGATCAGGATATGTTTTCTCGCCGCCGTGCTGGAGACGGCGTTCTCGCTGCCCAAGCGGGTGACCGGGACTGTCGAAGCGCGGAAGTAGAGGATTTGTTGGCGCCGGCCTTGCAGAGTCGAGCCTGGGGCGCTGTCACTTCGGCGGCCGCTGGAAACGCAGATACCACGGCCGTTCGCTGCCCAGCCCGACGGCGGGGCGAATGGTTTTCACCGCGTCCTCGGGCACGATGAAAATGTCGCCGATGGTGATGACGTCGCCTCTTTTGGCGCCGGAGAAGATGGCCGAAGCGCAATTCATCACGCCGTCGGGCAGGCTGACGCCGCTGATGAAATCGGGCAGCCATCGGCGCCCGGCGGCGTCGGTCAGCATCAGCTTGCAGTCCAGCCATTGTTTCTGCAGGTCTGGGTCGCCAATGGTCACGGTGAAGGTAGCGATGACGGCGTAGGCGTGGTTGGGCACGCGGCCGGCCTTGCCGCCGCGCAAATCGGCCAGTTTCCAGCCGCTGCCGCCGAACGGCACGGATTGGCCGAACTCGACATCCCTGGCGATAAGGTCCTCGCCATGCAGCCATTCGCGGACGCTGTCATGGCTGGTCTCGGCCAGTGTCAGCGGCAGCAGGATGGCGAGCGCCATCAAGCCGCGCCGGCGCCATCGTCGCTCGGATTGCCGGTCCACGGTCGGGGTGTCTGTCGAAACGGCGCTCATGTCTTGCCCTGCGGTGTCTTGTCCTGCGGTGTCAGGCCCGGCGCCCCGTCGAGGTCGAATTCCGGCAGGATGTCGGCCGGCTGGCCGTCAGCGCCGGTCGGCAGCGCGTCGAGGCTGATGCGGGCCTGCGCGTCGAGCGGGCCGAACTGGCGCGCTGATATCAGCAGCCTGGCGCCGCGGATCTGGTCCGGTGGTACCTCGAAGACGAACAGGCCATGGTTGTCCAGGCCCGGATCGACGCCGTGCGGCGGCATGTCGGGGCGGTAGCCCAGCCGCTCCGTCTGGTGATATCGCAGCCCGGTCGGACCTTGCCAGAAGCCGTCGGCGACCGCCGTGGAGGTGCTGGTCGCGGTGAGGTTTGTTGTTACCACCGCCCATAGGCCGCTGGTCGTCAAAAGCTTTTCCTGACCGAACTGATTGGTCTTGAGCTGGCGCGCGAAGATCACCTTGTCCAAGCTGACAGCGAAGCTGCGCGCGCGCACCGTGTCATGCATCGAACCATCGATGGGGATAGGTGCGGTGAGGTCGGCATAATGCGGCTTCGTCATCTGCATGCCGTAGCTCAGCACCACGGTGGCGCAAAGGATCGCGAGATTGCCAAGCACGCGTATCCTCATGGGCCGCTTTCCGGCTGCCCACTCTGAGACTGCCCACTCTGCGACTGCCCGGCCGTCGGCAGGTCGGCGACCGGCAAGGTGACGGTGCCGAGCCGGTAGGGGTTGTACCAGCCTGGTGTGCCATAGAGATTGTCGCGCGGCTTGAAGATCTCGGCGGTGACGCCGAAGGCGAGGCTTGCCGGCACGGCGGCGTCCCCGGCAAGCGGCCAGACATAGGCCATGCGCTCGGTCATGCCGGGATGCAGTTCCGGCGTCATCGTGGGATCGCGTGTCAACACGATCATCGGCACGGGATCGGACAGGATGACGCCGTCCGGCGCGAAGACGTTGAAATAGCCCTTGTCGGATTGCGCGGTGCGGTTGGTCATGTCGATTTCCAGCACCAGCGCCTTCTGGCCCGGCTTCAGCGGCACGCCGTGGACCCTGGCATGGCCGACATAGGCGCGCACCGGCTGCAGGCGCCAGCGACCGGCCTCGATGACGGCATCTGGCGGCAATTGTGGTGGACCATGGGCGGGCAGGGCGCCGAATGCCCCCATCAGGCCGGCGACGAACAAGGCGGCAATGGTTCCCGCGCCGGCCGTTATCCAGGTCTGAACGTTTGAGCGGGCAGTCTTGAACATTCCAAATTATGTGCGTCGAACGAACAGGCACCCCGGGCGCAATCTAGAAAGAAAAATCAGGGATTGAAACCCGCAAATGGCTCGGTCCAGCCGTGCTCGGGCCTCAGGCTGCTTCAAGTGCCCAAAGACGATGGCCGAAACGGCGGAAGAAGCGCGCCACGAGCCGCTGCTGCTTCGCCCTGGCGAGATCGGCCAGGCGCCGTTCCTGGCGCCAGCGCGGCATGTTGCGCCAGCCGGCGATAAAACGGGCTGTATCCTCGACAGCTTCGTGCGCCGACAGCGCCGGGCCGATCGCGGCCAGGAACAGCGGCTCGGCGCGCTTCAACTCGTCGATGACGGCCTTGCGCCTGAAATGATCCAGGCGGGCCTGCGCGATGCCGGTGCGGCGGATCGCCTCGAAGGCTTCGAGCAAGGCGGGACTATCGCCGGTGTAGCCGCAGGCGCGGGCGAAATCGGCATCCATTCTTGCTCCCGGATCTGGCGCGAGGTGATCCCGCGCCGACTCACATTTGCAAGTATGATATAAGCATAACTCAAACAGACATAGAAGGGAGACTTTTGGAGGAGTTTGGAAACTGCGACTCGACTCCTGCTTCGAAACACGGGAAGATAAGAACAAAGCACGAACAAAAGGACGGAGAAGTGATGGCGTTGCCAGGCAGGGAAGCAGTGATCGCGCAGGTCGCCTCGCTGTCGGTCGAGTGCGCCGATTGCGGCCGCAACAGGTGGTGGCGGCCCGATCAGTTGAAGCGCTTCGGTGTGAATGGGAGCACGCCGCTGGCCGCGCTGTCGGGCCGCATCGTCTGCTCGGCCTGCCGGGCCGACGGGCTGCCTGGCACGGCGATCTCGATCCAGGCCGCTTTCATCGACGAGCGCCAGCGCGTGCGCTCGGAAGCGCGCATGCTGAGCGGCCGCGACGTGCCGCTGGAGGGGTCGAGGCGGGCTTGAGGGCGCCGGCTGCCTAAGGCGTCAGCAGACGTGTCTTCGTCGAAGAGGGCAACGTCTCGCCCGCCGTGAAAGGCTTGCAAGACCGTCACGGTGTTGTCCTTGACGCTGAATGCTATCGTGGCTCGCGGGCGATAGCCCACGCCACGCAGGCCCGGTCTAGTATCCCAGCAGTTCCTTCAGCGGAATCACCCGCCAGACGTGCTTGATGGCGTAGCGATTGAAGGTCAGCGTCTTGGGCGGATTGTACTGCTCGACCACCAGCTCGCCCGCCGTGCGCCGGACCAGTTTCTTGATGAAGGCCTTGCCGTTCTTCTCGTTCTCGTCGGGAAAGGTCTCGATCACCACATGGTCGCCCGGCACCGCGTCGCGGCCGCCGCAATAGATCATGTCGCCGGGTTCGTAGCGCGGCACCATGGAATCCGAGAGGACATGGAGCGCGAATACTCTCGGCAGGTTGCGGACCCCTGGCGGACGCTGCACGTATCCTGCCGGCTCGCCGTTGAAGGTGAAGTCGCCGTCGTCGCCGCCGACGGCGGCGCCCAGCACCGGAATGTCCATCGCTCCGGCCGGCAGCGGGCCGGCGTCGGTGACGATCTCGGCGTCCGCCACCGGGCCGGCATCGTCGAGGAAGACGACCTGCCCTTGGCCCAGCGCCACGGGGTCGACGCGCAGGAAGGCGGCGGTCTTCAGCAAGTTTTCGGTCTTGGGCAGGTTGCGCCCGGTTTCCCAGTTGCCGACGGCGGCGACATCGGTGTCGTTGTGCTCGGCGATGTGGCGCATGACCAGGCCACGCTGCTTGCGTGCCTGGCGGATCGCGGCCCCGACCCTGATCGACAGTTGCGTTTTCACCATGGCCTCATGTGACCGGCAAGTCCTGCTTTCGTCCATGAAAGAATGGCTTGCATGATTTTTTGAGTTATGCTTATATCGACTTATGCAAAAGCTCAACCCTCTCAGAGTCGACAGCACCTCCAGACCGGCCTTGCCGGCCTGCCCTTTCCCTTCCGCCCCGGCCGCCTCCTCCCCGGCCGGGGCGAAGCGCGAAGCCGATTGCGTTGGTGCATCGGCCTTGCGTCCGGTCCGCCCGTTCCCGGCGGCCGGAACGGCCGGAGCCGCCGCTCCCCGCGGCTCCGGCCCCCCATTCGACCCGGCCGCGGGTGTTGCCTGTCGCACGCAGAACGGCACCGTAGATCCTGTACGAGCCGATGACGGGCAGGGCTGGTTCGGCCCCCCGATAGCGACCTGGCGCGGGCGCGGCTTGCGCGCCTCGCCGCAGGTCGCCCGGCGAGGCTGAGAGCCGGCTCGTCCACAGCAATCCCAGCGGCCGACAGGCCGACCAGGCCCGACAGCGCCCATGACGGCCGCGGGCAAACCCCACGCTTGCCTGACGGCGCCGTCCACGGCGGCCGCTGGCCGCGCAATGGAGACGGACATGGCAAGCTACAGTGACAGCGAATTGCAGGCGATTGCCGCCTGGCTCGGGGATGGGCTTTCGGCCTCCAGGATCGCGGCGGCGTTCAGCGCACAGCGCGGCAGCCCAGTATCGCGCAACGCCATTATCGGCATCGTCCATCGCAACGCCATGCTAGGCGCGATCGGCTTCGCCAAAGGCAAGGGCCCGCCGGCGGCCGGCACGGCGATGGCGAAGGCGGCGAGCCGACCCGCCAAGGCGAAACCCCCGGCGAGCCGTGCCGGCGCCATCCCGCAGCCGGGGAGCACACCGGCCGTGCGGCCGAAGCAGGCCCCTTCGCCCGTCCGGCCACGGCTTTTCCGACGCGAGGCGGGCGTGCTGATCGCTGATGGGCAAACCTACCGCTTCAAGGTGCCGGCGTCGCCGCGCGGTCCTATCGCCCGGCAGCCGCATGGCGTGGCCATGCGCTTCATCGATTGCCTGTTCACCCGCTGCCGTGCTCCGCTCGACCTAGCGCCGGAGGAAGATGCTAAAAATGGTCAGCCCGGCGGACGGCCCAGCCAGGACATGCTGTGCTGCGGCATGCGCACCACGGCGTTGAAAAGCTACTGCGGCTACCATCAGGCGCGCTTTCACCGCCCTGTTTGCGAAGCCGGGTGAAGCTCGGTCCCTTCTCCCCGTTGAATGGAGGAAAAGGCGCTTCTCACGCCGCCGTCACCAGTTTCGATCGCCGCCAATATCGGGAGAATTACCGTGAACGCCTATCGCGCCGCACCGCTATTTCGGCATCTGGCGCCCTTGTCTAGGCGGCTGCGCCGCCCGTCGCTCCAGCATCGTCGCCGGGCCGCCGCCGGCAACCAGAATGCCGGCAACCCGGGCAAAGCCGGTGAACACTTTCATCGCATCGGATTGCGAGATCTGCGCCGCGATGGCGGCGCTGCAGGCGTTGAGGGCGCTGCGATAGACGTGGCCCCGCCGCTCGATCGGCCAGCGCTGCAGGAAATCGGCGGCCTCGCTGACAGTCTCGATCTCCTCGACGTGGCCGTCCAGGGAGACTTTGAGCGGCACTCCGGTCTTCATCGTACCCACGGCATTCACCTTCGGTGCGGGCGCGGCTTCCGAGCCGACGCTCATAAACGCACAAGGCCTGCCGCCGGTTGCATCGCGGCCGTCTCAGGGGCTCGCCGCCGCGTCGAGCCACTCATGCGCGCGGCTTCTTGGCTTGGCCACCAATATGCCTTGTTGCCTGGCCGCCTCGCGGAAGGTCTCGAAGGCGGGGCGCGGACAGCAAGTGCCCTCGACCGCGAGCCGGACGAGCCGCGCCGCCTCGAGATAGCCCGGCGCGGTTTTGTCGGGCCATTGGTGACGAAGCGCTGTCGCCGCATCGGCCACCGAGCCGACCAGCATGGTCTTGTTGTCGCAGAAACGCAGGGTCACCGGCATGAAAGCCGTCATGGGCAATCCTCCCCTTGGGCATGGACGCGTCACAACGTCCGGACCGGCGGCGGGTTCCATTAGCGCGGCTGTAAGAACGAGGTGGTGCACGGCATGAGCGAACGGCCCTTCATGCAGCTCTACGTCTCCGATTTCGTCGGCGACACGCTGCAACTCTCGACCGAGCAGATCGGCGCCTACATGCTGCTGCTGATGGCGATGTGGAATGCCGGGGGAAGCCTGCCCGATGATGACGCCAGGCTGGCGCGCGTGGCGCGCCTGCCGTTGAAGCGATGGCGCGCGATCAGTGCCGAACTGCTCGCCTTCTTCGAGCGCGAGGGCGACGAGATCGGACACAAGAGACTGACGAAGGAGCTGCGCAAGGCGCGGCTCAAGAGCGAGGCGAGAGCGGCCGCCGGCGCGCGCGGCGGAGCCGCCACCGCCTTGAAAACAAAGGCGCATACCCAAGCAAATGCCGATGTTTTGACGCGGCATTCTCCAGAGTCCAGAAACCAGATGGAAAAAGCTTCGGCTTTTTCAGCGCGCGAAGGGCGCGAAAGACCGGGCCGGCTCAAAAAGCCGCCGGGCTGGACCAGGCCGAAAACCCACGGGGACGCCGCCAACGCCATCATCGAGGAGATCCGCGGATATGACCACGGTCGAACTGCAGCAGGCAACGAAGGCGCTGGCGGCAATGTTCTCCTGCTTCCCGCAATCCGCCCTGACTGACGTCGAGATGCAACTGCGCGGCTACCTCGGCGCGATCAGGGATGCCGAGCTGGGCGACCTGCAGGCCGCCATCCAGCGCTTCGTGCGCGGCGAGGTGAGGAGCGGCAACGCGCAGTTCTGCCCTTCGAGCGCGCAGCTCTGCATCGAAGTGCGCGAGCGGCGGGTGATGCGGGAGTTGCTGGCGCGGAGGGGCGCCGGCCTGGTTTCCTCGCCTGTGCGAAGCGGCGGGCAGGTGGCCCGGCGAAGCCCGGACGGAGAGGGGGACGCCCTCGGCCATGCCAGAGCCGACTGAGAATTGGCCACCACTCGAACACAACCAAGGAGCCACCCATGCCCAAAAAAACCAAGGCCGCCAGGCCGCAAGCGCCGAAACTGCCGAGAGGCGAGGCCGAGCAGGTGCGCATCCGTCGCGAGGTCGGCCATGATTTCGCGCTGAAGGACGATGCCTTCGGCCGCAAGCGGCTGACACCGGGCACGGCCGAGGCGCGGCGCGTCTACGAGGTGTCGAATGACGGCCACACTTCCACCGGCGGCATCGTGCGGGTGCGCAATGTCGACCCGCTGCTGGGCATCACCTCGCTGACCCGCCAACAGCGCGAGGCCGGCATGCGCTACCGCGAGCACTTCCGGTGCAGCCAGCAGGCCGATATCAAGCCGATGCGCTGGACGGAGCGCGTCGACGGCGGCCGCATCGGCGGCGGCATCGCCGACAGCGTGCTCAACGCCGGCCGCGCGCACGCCGCCGCAACACGGGCCCTCGGGCATTGGGATGTGGCGGCAATCGTGCATAAGGTCGTGTGCCTGGAACAGCCGGTGAAGACCGTGGCCGAACAGGATGGCGAAGGCCGCGACGTGGTGACGAAGCTGTTGAAGGTAGGGCTCGACCTGCTGGCCGTGCACTATGGGATGATGATGGGGCGTTAGGGTTGTTCAACCCCGACGATGCGGGCGCGCCGGCAGATGCTGGTGTTTTACGCAAGCCGGACGGTAATATTGATCCGGCCGGCTAACGCCGGCCGGATAAAATCCCAAGGTCAGTAGCCGCAGACCCGCACTCTCTCGATTACACGGTGGTGATGGCGCCAATGCTTCACCAACTCGGTGTGGCAGCGCCGATGGTACATGCCGTAATAGCGCGGCCGGTAGCCGTCGTCGTACACGCCATAACGATAGTGGTGACGGCGGTAATAGGCACCATCGTCGGAGTAGCCACCGTAATAGTCGCTATCGTCGGAGTAGTGACGGTAATAGTCGCGATGTCTGGGAACGTAGTAGTCGTCATCATAGCCGTTCCCGATGCCGAGCGTGATACTGGCGGCATTTGCCGGAGCGATCACCGCCATCGCCGAAGCGGCCGCGATCACGGATGCAAGCAAGAGCTTTTTCATGACAACCTCCTTCTTAAGGTGCGCCTAATAAACGCTGCAGCCGCGGCCCTGTTCCCATAAATCGGTGGATCGATCGTTCGAGCTGTTTGCCGGGGCGCGAAAGGACCTGTCCGGCGATGCCGCCCTGGCCGTACCTGTCAGCATGCTGGGGGGCGTTTTGAACCTTGGCCGCCGCTGTCCATTTCCCCTGGATGCAACGGGGGCCGAGTAAGCGGGCGCCTCTTCTTTCTTCCGCAGGAGAAAGGAAACCCTCTAGAACAGCGCCTTTTCCAGCGGTCCTGCCAATGTCTCGGCAAAGGCCGTCGCCAGATGATGCCTGTCGCGGAAGGCGAGCTTGCCGTCGATGAAGACGTGGCATTCGGTCGGGCCGCAGAAGCGGTCGGTGAGGTCGACATAGAGCGTGTCGGGGATGCTTTTCACCACCGCGCGCTCGGCGGCGGCCACGTCGTCATTGGCGGCCTCGGCCCTCGGCGTGTCGCACAGCGACGGCGCCTCGCGCCACCACAGCGCGCGGGCGACGCAGGCGTTCGCGAAGCTGTCGCCGATCGGCGTGTCGCGGATGACGGCGGCCTCGACGCCGGCCTGGCTGAAGGCCTCCAAGGTGGAGCGCAGGCCAGCCTGCCAGCGAGCTATCTCGGCCTTGCGGCTGGCGGCGGACATGTCGCGTGTCAGATTGCCGATCGAGAACTCCGAGATCACCACCAGGCGCGGCTTGCTGCGGATAATGTCTGAAATCGCCTGTTCGCGCCAGGCGTCGCATTCGGTGTAGTCGCGCTTGAGCACGGCGTTGAAGGTCGACAGCCGTGAAGCGCGGCACGAGGATTTGAGGTAGGTGATCACTTTGGTGTCGTTGCGTTTTGCTGCCTCGACCAGCGGCGTCGACCAGTGGTCGGCATGCGAATCGCCGAACAGCACGATGGTGTGGGCGGCGTCGGCCGGCCCGAAGGTGCAAGGTTTCGGCTCCACCTTGTGAAAATCGAGCAGGCAGTCCTTGTCGACGGCGCGCGCGATGGACGGCTGTTCGGCGGCCTCTTCGATGCCGCGCTGGGTGGGGTCGATGTTGCGCGTGGCCAGATGCGCGTTGGCGTAGGCCGCAGCCACGCCGGCGGCGGTCAGCACGAGGGCCGGGGCGAGGGCAAGCCCGGGGAAAAGCCGAAGCAGTCCTGCGGCCGGGCTGGCGTCGAAGCGAAAGGCTCTGGCTGTCGCCGCCAGCCAGTCGCCGCGCCGCGCGGGGTTTTCGATCAGCCGGTAGGTGGCCGCCGACAGCGCCAGCGCCAGCACGGCGCAGCCGATGCGCTGCGGCACGCCGAGGTCGGGCTGCAACATGGTGGCATAGACGATGACGGGCCAATGCCAGAGATAGAGCGAATAGGAGAGCGTGCCGACCCACTGCAAGGGCGGCAGCGAGAGCATGGCGGCGGGCGCCAAGGCCCGCCAGCGAGTCCTGGCCGGGGCATCGCCCTGCTCGCCGGCGCCGTTCAACAGCACCAGCACGGAGCCGGCAACCGGCAGCAGCGCGTACCAGCCGGGGAAGGGCAGGTCTTCGCTCAAACAGAGATAGGCGACGGCGATCAGCGCCAAGCCCAGCCATCCCTGTGCCGCCCGCAGCCAGGACTGATGCCGCCACAAGATTGGCGCGGCAAAGGTCGCCAGGCCGCCGGCGGCGAATTCCCAGGCCCGCAGCGGCGAGAAATAGAAAGCCCAGGCCGGCGAGAGACTGGTGAGCCAGAGACAAGCCGCGAAGGAGGCGAGGCCGACGGTACCGATCACGAGCACCGTCATGCGCCGGCCCCGATGCAGCCAGGCGGCGAAGACAAGCAGTGCCGGCCAGACGAGATAGAACTGCTCCTCCACCGACAGCGACCAGAAGTGGATGAAGGGGTTGCTCAAGGCATCGGCGGCGAAATAGTCGAACGACCAGCGCAGCAGCCACAGATTGATGGTGTAGGCCGCGGCATACATGGCGCCGCGCGAATAGAGCGCCTGTTCCTGCGGCGCCATGATGAAGGTGCCGACGGCGAGCGTGACCAGGATGACGAAGATGGCGGCCGGCAGAAGGCGCCGTGCGCGCCTGGCATAGAAGCGCCAGAGGTCGAGCCGGCCGGTCTCGGTGATCTCCTGCATCAGATGCGTGGTGATCAGCCAGCCGGAAATGACAAAGAAGATGTCGACCCCGGCAAAGCCGCCAGGCAGCGCCGTGAGGCCGAAATGGTAGGCGACGACGCCGCCAACCGCCAGCGCGCGCAAGCCCTGTATGTCAGGCCGAAACGATGCCGCCACGACAGCTCCTTCGTTTGCGCCCAGCCGTCACCTGTCCGGCCGGGTAGCCGATATTGCAATGCAGCATATATTTCGCAGTGCAACATGGCCAGAGCAAGGACGCTGTTTTTTCCTCTTCTTGAAAAAAGCGGGAAATGTGTTGATCGAGGCAAAAACTCGTGGGGTCAGGCACTTGGAGTGGGGGCCGAATGAGTAGCGGCAGGGCAAAGCACGGCGGTCACGAAAACAGCCCCGCGAACGGGGCTGTTTTCACGGCTGCGGCGCGTTATCAACTGCCGCCGTTCAATTTCACGCTGCTGCAGAACTCCGGATGCGTGTTGGTCGGGTTGGCGTTCTTGGCCTCGTCGGCGCAGGCGGTCTTCATGGCGGTCTGGTCCTCGGGCGTGAGGGCCTTCCAGGCTTTGACGAAGTCATCATTGCCGACCATCTTCTTCATGCCTGAGTCCGTGTAGAACGGCTTCATCTTGGCAGGATCGTCGAGAGCGGATGTTCCCGTGCTGCCTCCCGCGAGAGCCGAACCGGTGGCCATCGAAAGCGCCATCGCGCCAAGACAGATCATCTTGATGTTCATGACTGGATCCTTCCCTGTTGCTTTGTGATCGTCGAAGCAACGATCAAGGTTATAACGAAACAGTTTGTCCGAAAGTTCCGGTTTTATCAGACCAAAATTCCCTCATTCAGCCAAAATGTGTTCTGTCTAACCTTTGAAATATTTGCGGTATTTGGAACGCGAGCCACGGCTCCAGGCGACTGCTTGGTTTTGAGCAATCTTCCCCGCTGCTGCTCATCGCCGCTGACGCTGGACGACCAGGCTTCAGGTCGTCTGGACAACTTCGCGGCTCGCGGATGGTTCCGGGTTCCGGCAGGACGGCCTTGTCGCCGCACAAAAAAGGCCTCGCGGGCGCAGCCAGCGAGGCATTGATTGGAGGGACTTGTCATCGCCTCAGGAAGCGATTGCGCAGCAACGAGGCCGGCTTGCGGAAAGTTTCAGCGCCCAGCGACCGTCAAGCGCCTCTGCTACGAAAGCCAAGGTCAGCTTGCCGGCACCTTGCAGACTTCGTCTGAGCCTACAACTTCGCTCGAACCTAGGAGGAAGCCTCGCTATCCCGCTGGATCAGCGTGCGCGCCGCGTCTGCCCCTGCCGCCAGGATGCGTTCCGAGAGTTCCGTTCCGTCCACGGCGCGGGCCATCTGAAGGGCGCCGATAAGGGTCGCAAAGATGCCCAGCGCAACGCTTTCCCGATTCCGGGTCCGCGGCGGCAGTTCCGCCGCCACTTGGCGCACCTGGGTCAGCAAGCGCTCGGTATAGAGTTGACGTGTTTCGGAAGGCTCGCGTGCGATCTCCGGCAGCAATGCGGCGGACGCGCAGCCCTGTCCCGGATTGTCCCGGTGTGCCGTCGACAGATAAGCGTCGATGGCCATATCCAGGCCGCCGGCAGCCAAAGCTTCGCGGATCTGGTCCGACTGATCCTCCAAGGCCGCTGCCACGGTTTCACGGACAAGCGCCGCCTTTGATTGAAAGTGCGGATAGAAGGCCCCGTTGGTCAGGCCGGCGTCTTTCATGATGGTTGCGAGCCCGGACGCGGCGATACCGTCACCGCGAAAACGGTTGGCGGCAACCTCCATGATCCGGCTGCGCGAGGCGCCCTTCCGGCCTTTTTCATAGCGCATGGCTGCGATTCCTTTCTTCTATTGCATTATGAGCGTAATATGATATTACGAGCATAATTCTAACGAGGCGAAAAAGCTAGCCCTCATGATTTTGGAGCACCAAATGAACAGGAATTCGGGAAAGACCGCGCTCGTCACGGGAGCCTCCTCGGGCATCGGCCGCGCCAGCGCGGAAGCGCTGGCGCGAGCGGGATTTACCGTGTTCGGCACAAGCCGCCGCAAGCTCGGCGACGGCCCGAACGGAGTAACCATGCTGGTTTGCGATGTGACCGACGACAAGGCCATCGATGCACTCGTTTCAACCATACACGCGCAGACCGGCCGCATCGATCTGCTGGTCAACAATGCCGGCGTCGGCATGTTTGGAGGAGCCGAAGAATCCTCGATCTCGCAGGTGCAGGCGCTGTTCGACGTCAATCTGTTCGGCGTCATGCGCGTGACCAATGCGGTGTTGCCGTCGATGCGGCGGCAGGGCGTAGGACGCATCATAAATATCGGCTCGATCCTGGGATTGGTACCCGCGCCATATTCGGCGCATTACTCCGCGGTCAAGCACGCGCTCGAAGGTTATTCGGAATCGCTCGATCATGAGATTCGTGCTTTCAATATTCGCGTCTCGGTCATCGAGCCGGCATTCGTGCGCACCGTCTTCGACCAGAATGGAATAGAACCGGATTCCGTGCTGAAGGAATACGATCGGGCGCGAGCCGGCTTCAAGGCGTTGCTTGCCGATGTGATGCCCAAAGCCGATCGGCCGGAAGTGGTGGCGGATGTGGTCGTCAAAGCGGCGACCGCCAGCCAGCCGCGCCGGCGCTACACCGCGGGCAAGGCGGCCCGGCAGGTCAGCCTGCTGCGTCGCTTCGCGCCCGCCGGGATGTTCGACAAGACCTTGCGCAAGCAGTTCCGCTTGCCTGCCTGAGCAAACGATTTTCAGAAAGTGACCATGATGAAAGCCTTTGTCGTCGACAAATATCAGAAGAAGGGCGCCCTGCGGCTGGCCGAAATGCCAGAGCCGGATCCGCGGGACGATGATGTCCTGGTCGAGATCTATGCCGCCGCCGTGAACCTCCTGGATGCCAAAGTCCGGGACGGAGAGTTCAAACCCATCCTGCCCTATCGCCCGCCCTTCATTCTGGGCCACGACGTGGCAGGAATCGTCGTGCGGGTCGGATCGAAAGTCCGCGGCTTCAAGCCAGGCGACGAAGTCTATGCCCGGCCGCGCGATGGCCGGATCGGGACATTCGCGCAATCCATAGCCATGAACGAAGCCGACGTGGCCCTGAAGCCAAAAAACCTCAGCATGGAAGAGGCCGCCTCGATCCCGCTCGTCGGCCTGACTGCCTGGCAGGTGCTGGTCGAGAAAGCCAAACTGAGGAAGGGGCAGAAAGTCTTCATCCAGGCCGGTTCCGGCGGGGTGGGGACCTTCGCCATCCAGCTGGCGAAGCATCTCGGCGCGACGGTCGCGACAACAGCGAGCGCGGCGAGCACCGATCTGGTCAAAAGTCTCGGCGCCGATATCGTCGTCGATTACAAGAAGGACGATTTCGAAAACGTCCTGCAGGGCTACGACGTTATCCTGAACAGCCAGGACGCCAAGACGCTCGAAAAATCGCTGCGCGTTCTGAAGCCGGGCGGCAAGCTGATCTCCATCTCCGGTCCCCCGGATTCCGATTTTGCCAGGAAACAAGGCCTCAATATCGTCCTGAGGCTGATCGTGGGCCTGCTCAGCCGTGGCATACGCCGCAAGGCAAAACGCGCCGGTGTCGACTATTCGTTCCTGTTCATGTGGGCGCAGGGCGACCAGCTGGGCAAGATCACGTCGCTCATCGAATCCGGCGCCGTACGCCCCGTCGTCGATCGGGTCTTCCCATTCGAACAGACCAACGAAGCATTGGCCTATGTCGGGACCGGACGGGCAAAAGGCAAGGTCGTCATCAAGGTCAGATAGAACGGCGCAGCAGCGGCGCGTCACCTGTCCCCGGCGCTGCCCATCATCATCCTTGGCCGGCGTCGCGGCCCCCCGGTCCCATCTCGACCTCCCTGAGATAAAACGCCTTGCTCGGCTGCAGGTGATCGACACAGAGCTGCGCCAGCACCCAATTGTCGCTGCGCTTCAGCGCCTCGATCATCATCAGATGATGCTGGCGCGAGATTTCGAGCTTGTCCCGGTCGGCCAGCGAATTCGCCCGTACCGGCAGGCTGAGGCGCATATAGTGCTCGATCGAGGACACGAGATAGGCGTTGCCGCAGGCCGAGAACATGGTGAGGTGGAAGCGGTCGTTGGCCTCATGGATGCCTCTGAGGTAGCCGGCGTCGACATGGGTGCTGTAGACGCGGTGGATCTCGATCAGCTCGGCGATCAGCGCCTCGCTCGCCGGCAGCCGGATCATCAGCGCGGCCTGGCGCTGCAGCATCTCGCGCACCTCGTAGATCTGGCGGACTTCCTCGGGGGCGAGCCGGCGCACCGTGGCGCCCTTGTTGCGCTCGCGCGTGGCGACGCCAAGCCTTTCCAGCTGGTAGAGGGCCTGGCGGATGGTGTGGCGCGAGACCGGGAAGCGGGCCAGCAGCACGTCCTCGACCAGCCGCGTGCCGGGCGCCAGCCGGCCAAAGATGATGTCTTCCTCCAGCGCATGGACGATATCGGCTTCCTTGCCGCCATAGTCGACCGTGTTGAGCATCGCGATCCTCTTGCTGGCCCGGCCAAATCGTCATTGGCCCAGACCACTCTAGCGTTCGCGCGCGAGGCTGGCCACAAGCTGGTCGAGGCTGACGACGCCGCACATCCGCATCGCGTGGCGCAGGCTGATCCTGCCGACTTGCTGGCGCATGATGACCGGCAGGCAGGCCTGCCCCGCTCCGGTCAGCACGAAGGCCTGGCCGACCAGGACCGGTTCGGAGAAGGGCGCCCACTGCACGGCCACGAATGGGACCTTCGGCCAATATCGCTGCTGGACAGGGAAAGGCCCGCCACCGACGCGACTCGTGACGGGCCTTCCGAGTACGCCGGGCTTCCCACCGCCCGGCCATTTGCAAAACCAGCCGGCGGCGCGATCGTTCCATCAGGAAGCGCGGGCATCTCTGGGAGACGGGCTCACGGACCTTTGCGGGTCACTATTTGTGGATGAGCCATTCTATCAAGCCGGTCTCGACCAGCTCGCAGCCGGTAAACTCGTGAACCAGGCTTTTGGCCAGATCGCGCCATTGACACTCGGGCACGTTCGCTTCGGAGACCAGATCTCGAAACACAGCGCGCAGAATGTCAGCATCGAACGCTGAGACGGCAAAGGGAACCGGGTCTGTAGCTTCCCAGGCTCGACTGTTGCCATCGCGCTGGCGTTGGCGAAGGCGTTTCAGAAGCTCGCGCGATTGCGCGATCGCGCGCCTGGAATGGTCCATTTCGCGGCGAAAGGCGATGTTTCCAGCAATGGAACGATGTCGTAGCAGGAAGCTGGCTTCGATAGCTGCCCGCGCCACGTCTATATGGCTTCCAACCATCGCTACCTCCCTGAGGTTGTTTTTTACGCCTCCGAAGGTGCATCTCAAAGGGGATTCAACGTACGGTTTGGTACAAAACCTCGTCGATGCGGTCGAGCAATGCTCACACCGGCGCGGTTGCTCAATTCCTGTCGGACGGCTTCGAGCGCATCCTCGACACCGTCTCGCGCTCGGCGCGTTTGGAGCGCAGCGGCGGCAGGCCACGGTCGATCAGGTCCATGTCCTCCAGCACCATGTCGCCCATGCGTTTGAAGGCGATGTCGAGGGCGCCGGCGCGATGGGCGGAGCGCAGGAAGCCGGGCAGCGCGCGCACGGGATGTTCGACTGCCAGCGGCTCCTCGGGAAAGACATCGCTGGCGGCAAGGATGTGGCCGCTCTTCACAGCCGCCATCAAGGCGGGGAAATCGACCACGCCGGCACGGCTGAGCAGGATGAAGGCGGCTCCCTTGCGCATCCTGCCAAAAGCATCGGCGCCCAGAAACCCCTGGTTCTCGGAGGTTACCGAGGCGACGACGAAGACGAAGTCGCTTGATGACAGCACCTCGTCCAGCGAGGCCGGCTCGACGCCGTTTTCCCTCAGGATCGACGGCGGCAGCCAGGGGTCGAACACCTTCGTGTGGGTGCGGAAGCCCGACAGCAGGCGGTTGAGGGCGCGGCCGAGATCGCCGAAGCCGATGATGCCGACATCGGCTCCCGAAAGCAGCCGCGCCGTCTGGTTGCCGTCGCCGCCCCACAGTTCCTCGCCTTTGCGGAAAGCAAGATCGGCATCGACGATGCCGCGGGCAAGGTTGAGCGCCATGGCCAGGCCGAGCTCGGCTACCGGCTCGGCGAAGACCTGGCCCGTCGTGACGACATGGATACCCCGTGCGAACAGTGTTTCGTAGGGCATGTTGTCGAGGAGGTTGCTCTCGACATTGAAGACGCAGCGCAGCGCCTTCATCGCTTCAAGCGTCCGCGGGGAGATCGGCGGCTGGCCGACGATGTAGCGGGCCTCGGCCAGCACCTGGGCCGGCAGCCGCGCCACGCCGTCGGGCGTCGTCTCGACGATGCGATAATGCGCCTTGAGGCGCGCCAGCTGCGGCGGCGTGAAGATCAGTTCGAGCGTGCGCGGCTCGGGCGCGCTGATCACCAGCGGCAAGGCGGTGTCTGACATTGGCAAGGTCCTCCCACGCGCCTTGTGGCGCTTTCTCGATCCTAAATCTATCCCGTGCCGGCGGATTTGAAAGCACGGTAGACCAATTCACCCGGCGCGGGGCGTTTCGAACAATCACCACGGCCGTCCTGGTACGATTGACATTGGCGGCGAAGCCGGTCTTCTCTGCGGTTTCCAACAAGGGGAGATGGCTGGTGAAGAAATACGAGAAGCCAACCTGGCAGAAGCGCGAACGGCTTTCGGCCGTCACTGCTCTCGCTGGACCTTCAGGGTTACCGACCTGAACGCATTCGCCTGCTGAAACAAGGGCGCGATCGACCGATCGCGCCTTTTGCCTTTGCGAACGAGCAGGCCGTCACCCACGCCGCTTCGGCGGTGCGGGCTTCTGTCGCTCGCCGCTTGGCTCGGCGGACAGTCGCTGCTTGCGAAGGCGCTCGGTCTTTGCGTCGCGGGCCTGCCGTTCGGCGTCGAGGATGAGCCGCGACTCGCGATCGGCTCTCTCAAGCTTATGCTTGTCGACCGATCGGGCCACTTTGTCCTCCGGCAGCGTATCGCATTCCATGAAACCAACGCCGTTCGGCAAGGTTCCGTTGGGTGGGAGCTTTGAGATCGCGTCAGGATTCTGCGTGGTCCGATCGCTCGGCGCGATGACCGGTCTGCCAACTGGTGAGTTGGCGCTCGGCCTCCGATATGGTCACGCTCATCAAGCCGTCAAATTCGGCCATGGCTTCCATATGCCCATGATCAATGATGGATTTGCGAAGAATGCGCATTGCCAGAATAGCATCCTGCAACGCGCGGTCGATATTCTTGACCATGACAGGATCTCCTGCGGGAATAACCTGTCGGCAAGCCGCTTGTTCCCACCGAACGGCACTGGATCTGCTTTTTGAGCGCGATGTCGCTGTCCCGGTGAAGCGCTCCAGCGGTTTCCTTCTCCGGGAGGGGTGGAGGCAGGTTAGAGGTACGGCCCTCAGGACAGAACCACGATGACGATAGAGGGTGGAAAGCCCCCTCACGCCATGCCCGGCTCCCGCCGCATTCCCAAATGGCGCACCTTGCGGCCGATGATCATCAGCCTGCGTGCCGTGTTGTTGCGCAGGCGCCGCGCGCGCCATTCCAGCCCGGTTTCGGTGGTGATCCGCCTGGCGTAGACGCTCACACGCATGCCGGCCTCATCGGAGGCCAGCTTGACCGGATCGTCATAGAAAGCGGCGATCTTGTCCGCCGCCATGCCTGGCGTTTCCAGCCAGCGTGGAATGTGAACGGAATGGAGCTGATCGACGTCGATCATGACCCGCCCTATGCCGACGCCCGGCGTCGGGCATGTCGTCCAGAACGCGTCACCGATGAAGACGACCCCGTCGCGGCGATGGCCTTGCGTCGTGGTCAGGTTGATCTGCCGGACCTCGACGGGACTTGAGACAGCGAAGTTGCCGCATTGCGCCGATATTTCAGGCATCAATTCGCAAAGCATTTTCTGCGGATTGGCCCGAAAGTCCCTCGTCCATTGTTCGGCCACGGTGCGATAGACGAACATGTTGGCCCGCATCTTGTCGCCGAGAGGAAAGACGGTGATGTAGGCGACGCGGTCGCTGGCCCGCCTGCCGTAGCAGGTGACGGCCTGGTAGACGCATTCGCGCGGCGGAATGGCGAGGTCGAAACCCATCGACAGCGAATGAGCTTTCGATTGCTCGACCCGCTCGACGCCGATGGCGCGCCGCACCGCTTCGCTATGACCGGTGGCGACCACCAGCAGGCGAGCCGTGATGACCCTGCCGTCGTTCAGCACGAGGCGCTGCCGATCCGGTCCGGTCGAGACCTGGGCGACCTTGCCGACCGTTATCGGCACTTGCGGGGGAAGGGCATCGCGCAGCCCGTTGATCAAGGCGGCATAGGAAAATGCGTATTCGGGCCTGCGCTCACGCGAGAACAGCTGGCCAAGGCGGAAGACATGAATGTCGTCAAACGGCGTGACGTGCCGCATGATCGTTTTGTCGAGGCCGAGCTTCTCGAACAGCCGTATCTGATCGGTACCGATTTTTTCGGCCCGGAACTCGTCGTGATGAACGCGGTGCGGATCGATCAGTGCCACCTTGCGGCCGGCATTTGCCAACACCGTTGCCAGCGTGGTGCCGGCCATTCCGGCGCCAACGATCGCCACGTCGACTTCGATGGGGTCAGCGTCGGCGGGGGTGATATCGCTGCCCTTCATGCTGGTCATCTTCCGTCTCCACAATCTGTGGTGGAAAATATCTTCCGGACCATAATCAACCTCAAGCAACCAACGCGGGTAGCCGGTAGTAACAAACGTTTAGGTTAACCACGGCCACCTCTTTTCCAGCGCGGCGCGATCGCCGAGCCGTCGATGAACTCCAGACCGCCCGCCTCGTTTAGCGTGTGCAGCTTACGCCCACTCCATAGCGCGCCGGGGGTTAAGATCGTCTCGACACGCTGCTCCATGCCGTTCAAATCAAGGTGAGTGACGCGTGCGATGCCAAGGGCGCCGCCGTAGCTCCTGCGGCAGTCCTGTACTGGACGCAGCAACTGGCCGTCGCGTTCGACCATGCGTCCGGCCGGCCGCGCCGAGGCGATGTCGATCAGCACCGGATTCCTGGGATGCGGCGTCCAGGGGCCGCGAAAGTCCGGCGCCGACCACAGATGCAGCGCGTCCGAGAAGGCGCCGCCGCCGTCCCGGGCGCTGCCTTCACCGTCCCGGACGGTGGCGAACAGCCACCACGAGCCGCCATGCTCGACCAAGGTGGCGTCGCTGGCGACGATGTCGGACACCAGCGTCGCTTCCTTGACCCATCCGCCCGGGAAGGCCGTGGCGCGGTAGAGATCCACCGTCCGGTTGGCGCAGCTTTCGGGAACCATCCAAACCTCGCCGTCACGCTCGAAGACGAAGGGGTAGGAGAGGTGGTAGGGCAGATCGAGGACCGGCTCCGGACGGCCGATCGGCCCCGACGGACCAAACGGCACGGCGGAAATGATGGCTCGGCCCAGGCGGTGGATATAGTCCTCGACGAACAGGGTTACCTGTCCCTGATGAAGGATCGGGAACGGATCGGCGTAGAAGCGGCTGCCGTCGTCGGGCAGTTCTCGCCAGCCAGAGGCCGGATGCGCGCGCAGGTCGAACAGATCCCGCCCGCCAGCCTCGCGCCAGCCGACCTTCCAGTGCGGGGCGTTGTAGCAGAGATGGTAGATCTTCTGGACGACGCGGCGCGCCAATGCCTTGCCCGCCCTGACGCCGAGCTTGCCGGCCGAGGGCAGCGATGGCGGCCCCCTGCCGTCCTCCGGCTCGGGCAGGGCGGGCAGGGCGCCCCGCGCCGCGCCCGTCACCGCCGCCAGGATCAGGCTTGCCGTGCGCGCCAGCATGTCCTGGAACGAGGCGAGCGCGATGCCGCCATATTCGGTGCCCAGGCGTCCTTCGGCGATGACGGCGCCGTTCTCCTCGATGCAGGCCCGCGGGGTCCGGCCGTCGAGCACCGACGCCAGCAGGGCCGCTTCGCCGCCGGCGCCGTCATAGGTCACATGCCAGACGCGTGTTCCTTCCATTCGCACATCGCCGCAGAGGTCGAGCACGAGGTCGGGCGCGGCGGCGGGCTGCGTGCGGTAGGGTGCCAGCGCCGACAACGGCAGGCGCTTGGCCAGTCCGTCCGCGGGCAAGCCATGGATGACCGTTTCAAGCTGGAACAGTGCCGCGACGCTGCCTGGAATGCCGCTCCCGGCTGGGCGTGCGTCGACGCTGACCGCGACCTCGGCGAGCGCGGCCAGGCGCTGCAGCAGCAGCAGGTGAAAAGCACGGAGGCAGTCGCTGTCCAGGCGCAGGCTCACCTGCATGTCGCACCCCTAGAATTCTGATGTTCGGTATTGGCCGGTGTTCGATTTTTAGGCACGATCGGTGGGCGACGGTCGGACTGGAGGAAGATGTTGCTCCATTTCCATTCGTTTCCCGCTCGCTTGCGCCCTGTCAACACGGCCCATGCCTCTGTTACGCAAACTCCGTGCCAAAAATCAGAAGAGCTCCCAACATAATTAACAGTGTTTTAACACTTGGAGTAATAGCTAAGCTTAAGCCGCAATTTAAGCTTTTGGGGCACATGGAGTGTTGTCGGAGCGACCTTTGCAATCATCCCTGCTCTCGTTGCCGCAACAACACGCTCCAGAGGTGATGCAATATGCGCCGGAGCCACCGCCGGCCGCGTCCTATCCGTCCTCGACCGTCGAGCTGGGTGACCTGAAGCGCATTCTGGTGCGCCGCCGTTTCCTGATCCTCGCCACCGCCGCGCTGCTGACCCTCGGGGCGCTGCTCTATGGACTGTTCACGCCGGCGCTTTACAGCTCGGTGGCGGAGATCATCGTCGATCCGCAGGATCTGCAGGTGGTCACCAACGACGTCAATCCGAGCCGCGTTCCGCCTGATGGCGGCATCACCATGGTGGAAAGCCAGGTTGCCGTCGTCCAGTCGAGCGGCGTGCTGCTCAGGGCAATCGCGGCGACCAACCTGACCGAGGACCCGGAATTCAACGGGCAGGGCGGGTTGTTGAGCCGCCTGCTCGGCGGCGTGCTGGGCTCGGGCTCGGCCGAAACCGACAAGGCGGGCAAGACGCTCGATGCGCTGCGCCGGCGGCTTGCGGTCAAGCGGGCCGACAAGGTGCTGGTCCTCGACGTGATCGTTACCGCCAAGAGCGCCGACAAGGCGGCGAAGCTCGCCAATGCCATCGCGCAGGCCTACCTGGCGGATCAGGCGAGCGCGCGCGCGAAGATGGCCACGGATGCTTCCGACTCGATCACGGCGCGGCTGGACGAGCAGCGCAAGCGCGTCCAGCGGGCCGAGAATGCGGTCGAGGCCTACAGGTCGGCCAACAACATGGTGATGGCCGCCGGCAATCTGGTCAGTGACCAGGAACTGACCGAGATCAACACGCAGCTCGCCGCCGCGCAGAGCCGCACCGCGACGCTGAAGGCGCAGGTCGACCAGTTGCGCCGGTCCGGCGGCGCGCCGGACGCGACCTCGGAAGCGATGCGCTCGGCGGTGATTTCGAGCCTGCGGGCGCAGGAGGCGACACTTGTCGACCAGGTTTCGCAGCTCGGCACGGAGCTCGGGCCGCGCCATCCTTCGATGATGGCGGCCCAGCAGCAATTGCGCGACACGCGCGCGCTCATCGCGCGCGAACTCGGTCGTATCGCCGCCGCCGCCGAAACCGACTACGAGCGCGCGCTGGCCAACCAACAGGCGCTGGAAGCGAAGGTCGCGGGCATGAAGAGCAAGTCGCTCGACACCGACCAGGCCTCGGTCAAGCTGCGCGAACTGCAACGCGATCTCGAGGCGGTGCGCTCCGTCTATGCCACCTATCTGCAGCGGGCGCAGGAAACGCGCGAGCAGGTCAATGTCGACAGCACCAATGCGCGCATCATCTCCGACGCCATGCCGGCCCTGAAGAAGAGCTGGCCGCCGCTGTTGCTGCTGGTATTCGGCGCGTTCTTCGGCGGGCTGGGGCTCGGCACCGGCATGGCGCTGATCGCGGAATATTCATCGCCGACGGTGCTTTCCAGCGCGCAGATGCAATCGGCCATCGACGCGCCCGTGGTGGGCGTGCTGCCGGCAAAATCAGCGCGCCGCCGCTGGTGGCCTTTCGGCGGCGCCGCCGCGCCGGCCGGACAGAAGATGGACGCCGTCGCCGGCCTGGCGTTGAGACGCCTGTTCTCCTCCAGCCGGCGTCCGCCGAACTGGCCACTGGTACCGTCGATCCTGGTGACGTCGGCGCCAGAGGACGCCGCGCAGCGGGGCCGGGTGGCGCGCCTGCTGGCCAACGCGGCGGCTGCCAGGGGCAGCCGTGTCCTGTTCATCGACACCAACAATACCGGCGGCAGCCAGAAGGAGCCGCAGCCAGGTCTCCTCGACGTGCTGCGCGGCGAATACGCCTTCGAAGCGCTCAGCCAATACGCGCCCGGCAGCAACGTCGCGCTTCTGGGCAAGGGTCGGCCGAAGGCTGCTTTTTCCGAGGCGCAGGGCGTCTATTTCACACAGCATATGCTGGCCCAGGCGAGCCGCAATTTCGAACTCGTCGTCGTCGATGGCGGCGCGCTGGCCGACAATCTCAACGCCTCACCGCTGGTCGCCATGGTCGACGAGATCGTGCTCGTCGCCACGCTGAACGCGACGCCGATGCGCGACGTCACGGCGGCCTCGCAAGCCATTTCGGTCATGGGGCGGTTGCCGACCGGCGCCTTGCTGGTCGACGAGGCGGCCTGACATGGCTGCCATCCGGGGCGCCGCCCGGTCCGCCACCCCGGCGGCCGGCTGGGCTGGCCAGGGTCAAGCCCCGACCGCGCCCCGCACCGGCAATTCCGTCGACTGGGTGACCGGCTACGGCCTGGTCGCGGTGGTGGCGCTGCTGTTCAGCATTTCGGGCGGCATGCTGTGGCTGGTGGGCTACAATTACGACGGCCTGACGGGCAATCCGGCGACCAAGATCCATCCTTCCACCTATCTGCTCGTGCTGATGTTTGCCTGGCGCGCCTGCACGTTCGGCAACCCGGTCGGCTATACGCTGGCCATCGCCGACAGGCGGCCGGCCAGCGCGCTGCTGGCCGTCATGTCGATCATGCTGCTGGTCGTCGTCATCGTCAGGCAGCGCCCCGGCATGGCCGGCATGATCGACACGTTCGTGGCGGCGGCGCTGCTGGTGATGATGCTGGCCGAGGCCGACGAAAAGACGTTCGCCCGCATGCAAACCGTGGTGCACGCGGTGATGACGGTCAACGCGCTGCTGGCGCTGTTCGAGTTCGCCACCAAGACGCTGGTCTTTCCCTACCGGCTCGACGGCGAGGTGTTCATGAACGACCTGCGCTCGACGGCGCTCCAGGGCCATCCTCTGTCTAACGCCACGATCACCTCGATCTATGTGCTGGCGCTGCTCTCCGGTTCGAAATCCCTGTCCATGCCGCTGCGGCTCGGGCTGATCGGCCTGCAATGCGCGGCGCTGGTCGCATTTGGCGGGCGCTCGGCGATGGTGACGACGATCGCGCTCGGCGGCATCTATCTGCTTTTCAGTGGCGTGGCTTATCTGCGGCGAGGACGCATCAGCCTGCCGGGTGCCGCCCTTGCCGTCATGCTCGCCTCGCTGCTGCCGGTCGTGGTGGTCATGCTGTTCTCCTACGGCTTCTTCGACGCGCTGCTGGAGCGCTTCGTGTCCGACAGCGGCAGCGCCAATGCCCGCGTCGAAATGTTCGAGTTGTTCAAGCATTTCGAACTGCGCGACTTGATCGTGGGGCCCGACATCGATCTCATCGAAAGCCTGCGCCGCATCAACGGCCTCGAACAGGGTATCGAGAACCCGATCATCCGCCTGCTCCTCTATCAGGGCGCCTTCTTCACCCTGCTGTTGTTTTTCGGCTTCGCGCTGTTCATGCACGAAGTGGCACGCCGCTGCCATCCCGGCATCTGGCTGCCGATGCTGGGCTGGCTGATCCTGCTCAACACCTCCGAAAGCCTGGCGTCCAAGACGACGCTGATGACCAAGTTCGTGGTGATCGCGCTGGCGCTTTACAGGCCGGTGAAGGTGGCGGGGCGTCCGGGCGCACAAGGGGTGCCGAGGTAGCGCTGCTCTACGGCGACAAGGAACTCGGCCGCATTTGGAAGGCGGTTATTCCGGCATCCTTAACCCGAGTGCATCCACCATCGCCGGGTCGAGCGAGCGGGTTTTGTCGTCCATCATGCCCATGCCGTCGAACAGGTCCCAGAAGGCCCAGGGGAAGCCGGATGCCTCGGCGCTCTGCCTGAGATCGGCGATGTAGCGGGCGCGGTCGGGATTGGGGGCGGCGACGTAGCGGGCGTCGGTGCGCAGCGCGCCGAATTCGCCCATGATGACGCGCGTCGGGGCGATGCCGTGGCTGTCGGCCCAATCGCGCGCCTGGCCGATATATTTGTCGACGAACCAGCGATCTGGCCTGGCGTCGAAATAGACCTTCAGCACGCGTTCGGTTTCGGCATAGGCGGCCTGCTTGTCCGCTTCCGAGGTTTCGGTGTCCCCGGCCATGCGGGCCCTGACCGAGGCCAGCGTCCGTTCGAGCGAACCGGCGGAGGCTGGCCATGGCACGTTGTTGAGCGCGCGGTAGACCGGCTCGCGCATCCAGGGTGCGCCCTGATGGCTGAACAGATAGGGTTCGTAGAAATGGAAGGTGAACAGGATCGGCTCGAAGGCCGCCAGCGGTTCCGGATCGAGCGCGGCAAGCCCGCTCACCATCGAGCCGCAGCCGCCGGTGACGACCAACGGCAACGTCTGGGATGACGCCCTGGCCGCCGTCAGGAGGGCCGCCTGGACGTTCGACCAGACGTTGGAGGAGCAGGATTGCGGCGGTTCGTTGACCGGTTCCAGCGCCACCACGCCCGACGGGAACCGCTGCAGCCTGTTGGCAAGCGTGCCGACCAGCGCGCGATAGGCTTCGAATTCGGGCGCGGCCGTGCTGGAGACCATGCGGTCGGGATTCCAGTAATGTGTGGCGCCGTTGGCCTGCACGTTGACGATGATGCCGAGATCCGCATCGATGACTGCCGCGACGGCATCGTCCAGCATCGCCAGCAATTTTGTGCGCGTGGCGGCATCGGCGGCCAGGAACGGGCCGGGATCGACCGGCAGGCGGACGAAGTCGAGCCCGGTCCGGCGCAGCCGGCGAAGGTCGTCCGGTGTCGGCACCGGCCGCTGCGACTGGAAGGGCGGCCAGTCATAGTCGGTGCGCGGCGCGGGAAACTCACGCGTCAGCGCGAACCAGGGCCAGGCGTTGACGCCGCGGCGAAAACGCCGTTCGCCGGTGGCGGCCAGCGCGGGCGATGCGGACGAGAGTGCTGCCGTTGCGGGCACCAGCGCCGTCGACAGCGCGGTCCTCAGCAGCCGCCGTCGCGACCAGCCCGTCATACGGCGCCGGGCGAGGGACGGTCGACCGGCTGGGCTGCGGCGGCGCTCACGCCCAGAAGCCGGTAGGCTTCGGTTTCATAGGCAAGCAGGACATCGTCCCAGCGGAAAGCTTCGTTGGCGCGGGCTCTCGCGGCCGCGCCGCAGGTCCTGACCAACGCGTCATCCTCCATCGCCTGCCGCATCCGCTCGGCGCAACTCTGCCGGTCGGTGAAATAGATGGCGGCCGCGCCGGCGGTCCATCTGTTATAGGGGTTGTCGTGGGCGATCACCATGTTGCCGGCGGCCAACGCCTCGACCAGCGACGGGTTGGTGCCGCCGACGGTGTGGCCATGCAGATAGGCGCGCGCGTGAAAACGCAGCGCCTTCACCGCCGCCTGGTCGTAGATGGCGCCGGGCAGCACCACCGAGGCGTTCGCCGCCTTGCGGACGGCGACATGGTAAGGGATATCGGGGGAAAGCGTGCCCAGGACCACCAGCTTCATGTCGCGCTTCTGGCTGCAGAAGGCTTCGACCATGGGCAGAATGTTGTTGTCGGGCTCGATACGCGCGATCGAGATCAGGTAGGCGCCAGGCTCAAGGCCGAGCGCGCGCACCGGCGCCTCCGGTGCCGATGTCACCGGGTCGGCGCCATAGGTGATGGTGGCGATGGCGCTGCGCGGCCGGCGCGTCGCCAGGTGATCCGCGATCACCGGATGGTCGGCGACCAGGCGGTGCGAGGCCCAGGCGCCGATCCATTCGTTTAGCCAGAACCATGTGCGCGCAGCCATACCCCATTTTGGCCGGCGCCACTCGATGCCGTCCATGTTGGTGATGATCTTGCGCCGCATCAGCCTCAGCCAGGTCAGGAAGACCGCGCCATTATAGCCGAGCACCAGGCAGATGCCGGGCCGCCGGGCAGCGTCGAGCACGCATTGCCAGTCGAATTCCAGCGTCGCGCGGGGACCTTTCGAGGCGACCTGGACATGGATGAGATCGATGCCGTTCCAGGTGTCGACACGCACCCTTTGGTCGACCCGCTCGACCTCCTCCTGGCAATAGACGCCGACCTTCCAGCCGCGCCCGGCAAGAAACAGCGCCAGCCTCTCGGCGAAGGTTTCAAAGCCACCATGGGCCGCTGGAATGCCGCGCGTCCCGAGGATCAGGATGGTGGGCATTTCAGGTTTCATGGCTGCTGGCGCTTTCAAGTCCGCTCGATTCCGCAATGCGCGGCCGTCCCTCTGGAAACACAGCCCAGCGAATACCCGTGCCAGACTCAGTTCCAGCCATCATCGCACCGGGGTGTAAAATATTTCTTCCAGCGGCCGGAGTTGTTTCACTATCGGTCAACTATCCCAGCGTATGTGTATCGAAACAAGGCAATGCCGCGACCGGGCGACCTGCAGACGGAGAAATCAGGGCCGGCATGATCCTTGCTCATGGACTTCTGTGCGCCACACCGGCGGAGGACGTGCAGCATTTGGTATGGTGATCCGGGTTCTACATCCGCTCGTCACCATGCCGGCAACAAGTGAAGTCCAAAGGGGTGTTGGGCTTGAAGTCTCCAGTCGCCTGTTCTGTCAGGCGGCGGGATCGTCAAACTACCCCTGGCAGAAAGATGCATGGGAATATGCGGATTGCATGCGTCCATCAGGGCTATGAACTCTATGGTTCCGATCGCAGCTTCGCGGAGAGCGTCGCCGCGTTGCGCGCCGCGTTTCCTTCAGCCGATATCGAGGTCGTCCTGCCGCGCAGCGGACCGATCGTGCGGATCCTCGAACCGCATGCGACCCGGATCGTCTTCGAGCCGCTCTGGGTGCTGAGGCGCCAGGCGATTGCGCGCCTTGCCACCATCGAGATGGCGCGGCTGCCGGTCGCGGTGCTGAGGGCCTGGCGGCGGCTCCGGGATTGCGATCTCACCTATGTCAACACCTCGATCGTGGCCGACTATGCGCTTGCCGCGCGCCTGCTGCCGCACAAGGCCGTGCTGCACATCCACGAAATTCCCGAAGGCGCCATGCGCAGGATCCTAGTCGGCCTGATGCACTGGAGCCATGCCGATCTCATCTTCAACTCGCGCGCCACACGCGCCGCGTTCGGCGAGCCCAGATACGCGCGCTCCCATGTGGTCTATAACGGCGTTGCCGGCCCGGCCGCGGCCGAAGCGACGACCTATGACGGCAAGCGGCCGCTCAAGGTGCTGCTGCTTGGCCGCATCAACAGGATCAAGGGCCAGGAAGTGCTTTTGGAGGCGATCGCCTCGTTGCCGGCGGAACTCAAGTCGAGGATCGAGGTGCGGCTGGTCGGCGGCGCCTTCGAAAGTACCGAGCGCGAACGCGCGCTCGCCGAACTGGTCGGCAGCATGGGGCTCGGCGGACGCGTCAGCGTGCTGCCCTTCATCCCCGATCCCTCCGAGCATTATCGCTGGGCCGATATCGTCACCGTGCCCTCGCGGCGTCCCGAATCGCTCGGCCGCGTCGCCATCGAGGCGATGGCCTACGGCCGGCCGCCGCTGGTGTCGGCGATCGGCGGGCTGGTCGAGGTGGTGAGCGACGGTGAGACCGGCTGGCATGTTCCGCCCGGCGATGCCGCCGCCCTTGCAGCCAAACTCGAGGAGATCATCCTGCGGCCCGAGGCCTGGCGCTCCTTTGTCGCTGCCGGGCGGGCGCGCTACGAGGCGGTCTTCAGCGAACCGGTCGCGGCGGCGGCGATCGCGGCGATAGCCGCCGACAAGCTGAAGACACCCATAGCGAGGCCGGGGCGGGCGGCAACCGCCCGCCAGGCGGAGACACGGCCGTGAAACTTCCTGGCCATCTGGTGCGGCGTCTCGTGCTGATGATCGGCGGCGAGGCGATGCAGAGCGGCTTCCACTTCGCCCTCAACATCGCGCTGCTGCACATGCTTTCGGCGCAAGGCTACGGCCTCTTTGCCATCGGCATGGTGATGGGCGGCGTCGGCCTGTCCTACATCAGGTCGCTCACCGCCGTTCCGGCCTCGATATGGATGGGCAAGAGCACCAACAGCGCCGGCGTCGATGCCTATGACGTTGCCTTCGGGACGGCGGCGCTGGTCGTTGCCTTGCTGATGGCCGTCGGCACGGCGATCGTGATGCGTCTCTTGGGCGACCCCAGCGGAATTGCCGCGGGCTGTTTCGTCGGCGCATGGTCGCTGCGCAGCCACATGCGCACGGCCTTCTTCGCGCGCCGCCAGCAGGTGATCGTTTCCGTCAGCGATGCCGCCTTCACGATCGCCGGCACGGTCATGGCCGGCCTGGCGATCTGGCTGGCCAAGGACGCGCTGCAGACTGTGTTCTATGCGCTCGCGGCGGCCAATGTGTTTGGCATCTTCGTCCTGGTCAGGCTGGCGCGCCGCACGATGCGCATCAGCTTCCGCATGCCGACACGGCGGCGCTATGCGAGGCTGTGGTCCCAGCTCTGCTGGTCGGCATTCAGCGCCACCACCACCAACATCCAGGGGCAATGCCTGGCGCTGCTGGTCGCGGGCATTGCCGGGCCGGCCGCCTATGCGCCGCTGGCGGCGGTGCTGGTGCTGTTCGCGCCGCTGCGCATCAGCAGTCTTGCCTTTGTGAACATGACGCAGCCCGAACTCGCCAAGCTGATGCGCAACAACGAAACGCGCCGTGTCTGGGCGCAGGCAAAGCTGTGGGCCGTTGTCATGGGGCTTGGCGCGGTTGTCTATGGATGCGCCATCTTGTTCGTCCTGCCGATGATAAAGTCCCAGGCTCTCCAGGACGCGTCGGTGGGATTCATCGGGTTTTTCGTCATCGCGAATTTCGTCCCGATCATGCTCTACATCATGCCCCGCATCGTGCTCGAGATAATGGGTGACTTCCGCATCGTCGCGTTCATAACCCTGGGCGGCGCCATCGTCGGGCTGGCGTTGATCGCCATCCTGCTGTCGATCGCCTCCCCGCCATGGGCGCTGCTGGGTTCGGCGGTGTCCGAGATCTTCGTGCTCGTGGCATCATGGTATTTCGTGCATCACCGCATGTGGAACATCGAACACCCGGACCAGCAGCGCGACAGCCGCCTGGGCTCCTGGCGACGGGCGGTTTCGTTCGCCGCGGTCAAGCGATAGGAGAAGGATGTGACAGGCCACGCAGTGCAAATTGCCGCGATGACCGACTTGCCTGGCGGGCAGGTCTCGCATCCCACCTCCGTCGCGGCGAACGACGCCTATACGGCAAAACTGCACACCAGCCTCGAGGCGGTCAGGCCACTCTGGCTGCGCCTCCAGGAAAGCGGTGTGTGCACCGGCCACCAGAATTACGCCTGGGCGGAAGGGATCGCCACGCGGCTGCTGCCGGAAGGCGCCGAACTCCTCATCGTCGAGGTGGGCGACGCCACGACCGGCGAACCCAGGATGCTGGTGCCGCTGATGCGGCGCAGGGCCTTCCATCATTGGGTGGTCGAATGGTTGAGCTGTGGCGTCTGCGACTATTCGGCACCGCTGCTGGCCGATGCCAGCCCGTGGACGCGGCAATCCGCGCAGGCTGCGTGGGCGGCGGTGCGCTCGGCGCTGCCGCCGGCGGACCGCGTCCACATCGTGGGGATTCCCCGACAGATCCAGGGCGTCGCCAATCCGCTGGCCTTGCTGTCGGCCACACGCGATTCCATCCAGACCACTTTCGGCCTCGCCATCGACGGCGATCCCGAAACAGTGCTCAAGCGTCTCTGCAGGCCATCCTTCGTCAAGGAATTCGGCAAGGACTGGCGCCGCCTCGAACGGCTTGGCAGCGTGGAACTGGTCGAGGCCGGGGCGCCGGCCGAGGTTGACCGTATCTTCGGCGAACTGGTGCGGATGCGGCTCGACCGCTTTCGCGAGCTTGGTCGCTTCGATCTGCTGACCCAGGAGAACATCGTCGAATTTTACCGGAACGCGGCTGTTCAGGGCCTGTTGGACGGTTCGGTGCGGCTTTTCGGGCTGCTCGTCGGCGAGGCTCTGATCGCGGTTCAATATCTGCTCGTGCATCAAGGGACTGTTCATGCTCTGCTGATAGCAATGGACCAGGGCGTCGTGCCCAATGTCTCGCCGGGGCTTGCAATCATGGGCAGGTTGATCGGCTGGGCGCGCGAACGAGGCTTTGGATATTTCGACCTGTCGGTCGGCAACCAGAGCTACAAGGAACATATGGGCGCCAAGGGTTCGGTATTGGTCGAACTCTGCCATGGGTTCACGATGCGGGGCAGTGTGGCGACCACCGCCATCGAGTTCCGCAGGCGGGTCGAGGCTTTCGTACGCTCCAGCCCAAGGCTGCTCAACGCGGTCCAGGGAACAATGCGGGGTTTTCGGCGCTTGCGTGGATAATGCCCATGCGCCCCAGAACGAATGGGAGAGGCATGTGGCAAGCCAGGCAGTGCGGTTGGTCGCGACAGCGAATGCACCGGTTCAACCGATTTCGCCGGTTAGAGCAGGCATGGGCGCCACCGCGCGCTATACGGCGCGGCTGCACACGAGCTTCGACACCGTAAGGCAGCTCTGGCAGCGTCTTGAGGAGACTGGTTTGTGCACCGGCCACCAGGGCCTTGCCTGGGTGGAAGGGATCGCCGGGCGGCTGATGCCCAAAAGCGCCGAGCTGCTCGTCGTCGAGGTCAATGATGCCGCCACGGGCGTGCATGTCATGCTGCTGCCGCTGATGCGGCGCCGGGCGCTCGGCCACTCCGTGATCGAATGGCTGAGCTGCGGCGTGTGCGATTATTCGGCGCCGCTGCTGGCCGATGCCAGGCCTTGGACCAGGCAAAACGCCGACGCCGCCTGGGCCGCGGTCCGCGCCGTGCTGCCGCCCGCCGACCGCATCCATATTGCGGGGATTCCGCGGGAAATCCACGGCGTGGCCAATCCGCTGGCGCTGCTTTCGGCGGCGCGCGACTCCATTCAGATCGCCTCGGGTCTGGTCATGGATGGCGAGCCGGAGACGCTGGTCAAGCGTATCTGCAAATCCTCCTTCACCAAGAATTTCAACAAGCACTGCCGCCGCTTCGAACAACTCGGAGGCCTCGCACTGGTCGAAGCCGAGACGCCTGAGATGATCGAGGAGCAGTTCGGCAGACTGCTCGACCTCAGGCTCAACCGCTTTCGCGAACTCGGGCGCTTCGACCTTTTGACGCAGGCGCCGATCGTGGAGTTCTACCGCAACGCCGCCCTGCAGGGGCTTTCCGACGGCTCGGTGCGGCTGTTCGGGCTGCGCGTCGGCCAGGCCTATCTCGCTGTCATGTACGTGCTGGTCATGAAGGGCACCTTGCACGCCCTGCTGCTCGGGATCGACCAGGACGCGGTGGCCAACGTCGCGCCGGGCCTGACGATGATCGGCAAGCTGATGGTGTGGGCACGGGCGCAAGGGCTCGGCTATTTCGACCTCTCGGTCGGCGGACAGGGATACAAGCAGCATATCGGCGCCTCGAACTCGGTGCTGGCCGAACTGTGCGAGGCGATGACGCTGAAGGGCAGGGGCTCGACCGCCTATATCAGGCTGCGCTGCAAGGCCGAGCTGTTTGTGCGCTCCAAGCCGCGGCTTTACAAGGCCGTGCAGGGCGTGATGCGCCGTTTGCGGCGGTTGAAGACCTGAAGGACGCCGCCCGCGAAATTGACAGGCGCGCGCGTCTCCGCCATCCTTGGGGCCAGTCGCCAGGCGGCCAAGAGCGGCCGAGTTCCGTGTCAGGCGACCGAGGGCGAAGCGCATGTCCACTGCCGTGAACGGCCAGAACTCCAAGCGCGCCGCGGTGCGCAAGGCACTTGACCGCCACAAGGTCTATGTCACCGCGCAGCGTTTCTCAGGCGGCACCTACAGTGCGCGCGTGCTGGTCGACGGCGAGGCCTACTGGGTGGATGAGTTCCGGCTGAGCCAGTTGCAGCAGGGTTTGTCGCCGGCCGAGCTGGAGCTGACGCCGGCGACGGACGACTGAGACCACGTGATAAATCGCGAGCGGTGCCAGGGTAGCGCCCCACGGCGCGAAGGAACAAGGCGGTTGTTGGTTTCCGCCAGGCTCGGCTTTTGACATGCCGCCCGCCAAGCTCGGATCCTATCGCGCCAAGCGCGAATTCTCGAAGACGCCGGAGCCGGCCGGCGGGCTGATGACGGGGGGCGGCAACCGCTTCGTCATCCATAAGCATCACGCCACGGCGGACCACTACGATCTGCGCCTGCAGGTCGGCGATGTCTTGAAAAGCTGGGCGGTGCCGCGCGGGCCCTCGCTCAACCCAGCCGACAAAAGGCTGGCGGTGGAGACCGAGGACCATCCGCTCGAATACATCGATTTCGAGGGCGTCATTCCCGAAGGCGAATATGGCGGCGGGCCGATGATCGTCTGGGACACCGGCAGCTGGGCGCCGATGGACGATGTCGACAAAAGCCTGCGCACCGGCGCCTTCAAGTTCCGGCTGGCCGGCGAAAAGCTCAATGGCGGCTGGATGTTGACCCGGCTGAAGCCAAAGCCCGGCGAAGACGAGAACAAGAAGAACTGGCTGCTGTTCAAGGAGCGCGACCTCGCCGCCGACACGGGGCTGAATATCCTTGAAGCGCGGCCGGAAAGCGTGAAATCCGGCTTGCGCATCGAGGAGCTGGCAGCGCCACCTAAGCCGGCCGCGAAGTCCGCGCCAAAGCCCGGTTCGCTGAAGCCGGGCGACCTGCCGGGCGCGGCCAAGGCGCCAGCGCTGAGCCGCATCGAGCCGCAACTGGCGAGCCAGGTGCCGAAGCCGCCGGGCGGCGAAGGCCTTGCCGAGAATACGAACGAGCCCTGGCTGCACGAGATCAAATTCGACGGTTACCGCACCATGGCGCATATCTCCGACGGGGAGGTGCGGCTGATCACGCGCGGCGGCATCGACTGGACGAGACGCTATGGCGACTTGCCACATGCGTTCGCCAACCTGCCGTGCCGCGAGGCGACCGTCGACGGCGAGATCGTCGTGCTCGATGCCAAGGGCATTTCCCGCTTTGCGCTGTTGCAGGACGCGCTGGCAGCGGGCGCCGGCAGCAAGCTGCATTTCTACGCCTTCGACCTGCTGCATCTCGACGGCTGGGACCTGATGAAGGTGCCGCTCATCCGGCGCAAGGCGCTGTTGGCCGAACTGCTTGGCGGGCTTGGCGCCAACTCCGCGATCCAGTTCTCCGACCATGTCGAAGGTTCTGGGCAAGCGCTTTACGACCAGGTGACGGAACTCGGCCTGGAGGGCGTGGTCTCCAAGCGCGCCACCGCGATCTATCAGAGCGGCCGCACCAAGAGCTGGACCAAGACCAAGGCACTCGAAAAGGACGATTTCGTCATCGCCGGCTACACCATTTCGGACGCGGCCGAGGGGCTGGCCGCGCTCGGCATGGCCGAGTGGGTGGACGGCGAACTGCACTATCGCGGCAAGGTCGGCACCGGCTTCGATGCCGGGACCGCGGCCGACCTGCTGGCCCGGCTTGGGCCGCTCACATCCGGCGCCACGCCGCCGGAAGGCGTGCCGCGTGAAATCATGCGCGAGATGCATTGGGTCAAGCCGCTGTTTTCGGCGCGCATCCACTACGCCAATCGAACCGCGGACAATTCGTTGCGCCACGGTGTGTTCCGGGGCCTCAGGGATGTCGGCCTGTCGACGCCGGTCTCCTCGACGCGCAAGCGCCTGATCGCCGAAACCGATCTCGCCACCATCTGGGTGACAAACCCGACGCGGCGGCTGTTCGGCAAGACCGGCCCGACCAAGCTCGACATCGCCGTCTATTACGCGCTGGTCGGCGACTTCATGCTGCCGCACATCCTTGGCCGCCCGGTGTCGCTGGTGCGCTGCCCGACCGGCCTGCCCAAGGACTGCTTCTTCCAGCGTCATGCGTTCACCGGCATGCCGCCTTCGGTGGTGACGTTCCAGGCGACCAATTCCGAGGGCGAGACCAAGTCCTATCTCTCGGTCGAGGGCGCGAAAGGATACCTGGCGCTGGCGCAGTTCGGCGTCGTCGAGTTCCACACCTGGGGCACGCATCGCTCGAGCCTCGACAAGCCCGACCAGATCGTCCTCGACCTCGACCCGGGCGAGGGGATTTCCTGGCGCGAGGTGGTGGAGGCCGCCGTGCACATCAAGGGCGAGCTGGAGGGGCTTGGCCTGGTGCCGTTCGCAAAAACCTCCGGCGGCAGCGGTATCCACATCACCGTGCCGGTGACGCAAAAGCAGAACTGGAAGAAGCTGCATCAGGCAACCAGCGCCATATCAACGCATCTAGCGGCCACCGCGCCCGACACCTTCACCACCACAATGGGCAAGGAAAACCGCAAGCGGCGCATCTTCATCGACTATCACCGCAACGCGCGTGGCCACACCTCGGCCGCGCCCTATTCGCTGCGCGCCCGCACCAACCTGCCGGCCTCGACACCGGTGAGCTGGGCCGATCTGGAGGCGATCGATGCACCGCAGGATTTAAATTATGCGTCGCTGCCGGGGTTGCTGGAGACGTCGGGCGATCCGTGGGCTGAGATCGACGACTTCGCCAGGGATCTGCCGGTGGTCTCGGGAAAGGTAAACGGGCTTTGAGGCGCCCTTCGACGACCAGGGCTCCTGAACCTCGTCATCCTAGGGCGAAGCAGGAGCGAAGCTCCGTCGCGAAGACCCTAGGATCCATGCCGCGACCGTTGTTGTAGAATGCACCTGTTCAGATGACCGGATACGTCTACATGACCGCGAGCCAGAAGCGTGGCACAATCTATATCGGTGGCACCAATGACCTCGGTCGCCGTATGCCAGAACACAAGTCGGGCCAAGGCTCGCGTTTCACCAGCCAATACGGCGTGCAACGGCTGGTCTGGTATGAGGAATATTTCGACATTACCGATGCAATCCAGCGCGAGAAGTCACTTAAGCGCTGGCCGCGCCTATGGAAAGTTGAACTGATCGAGAAGGCCAATCCAGACTGGTTCGAACTCTTTCGCGGGACTGGATGGTGAGCTTTCCTTCACCGCGGCAACGCTTGTAGGTCACGGCATGGATCCTAGGGTCTGCGCGCGTCGCTTCGCTCCTTGCTACGCCCTAGGATGACGAAGCGTGGAGCGTTCGCTGTGGTCGCCGGCGTGTCGGCTCAAACGCCATCGACGCTTTCGACAATTTGAATTATCTTGTCGCCGGTCCTCTCGCAGCCCCGGCTGGAAGATTTCGTCAGGGATTTGTCGGTATTGTGCGGGGTCGGTGTAGGATTTGCGCAGCCTTGTTCGTCCTTCGGACGAAGCGCTGCGAAGTAACAGTCAGTGCATGGCCGCGTAGGAGTTCATCATGGCGCCCAGGGCAAGTTGGAAGGGTTACCTCAAGCTCAGTCTCGTCAGCTGTCCGGTGCGGCTATACCCCGCCACCAGCGCCAGCGAGCGCATCTCGTTCAACCAGCTGCACAAGAAGACCCACAACCGCATCAACATGAAGCCGGTCGACCCTGAACTGGGGCTCGTCGAGCGGGCGGATCTGGTCAAGGGCTACGAGTACGAGGACAAGCAGTACATCATCATCGACGATGCCGACCTCGACGCGGTGCGCATCGAATCCAACCACACGATGAACATCGAGGCTTTCGTCGACGAGGACGAGGTCGACGTCATCTACCAGGACGCGCCCTATTACATGGCGCCGGACGGGGCGATGGCGGAAGAGACTTTCGCCGTGCTGCGCGAAGCGATGCGCAAGTCCGGCAAGCTCGCCATCGCCCGGCTGGTGCTGTCCAGCCGCGAGCGCGTGGTGACGATCGGCGCGCGCGAGAACGGGATGTTCGTGTGCACGTTGAGGAACCCGAACGAAGTGCGTGGCACGGCTGAATATTTCGGCAACATTCCGGCCGGCAAACCTGACCCGGAAATGCTGCAGCTTGCCGAAGCGCTGATCAAGCAGAAGGAAACCACCTTCGATCCGAAGAATTACGAGGACCGCTACGAGGTCGCGCTGATGACGATGATCCGCGAGAAGCTGAAGGGCCACAAGCCGATCATCGCGGCGGCACCGGAGCGCGGCAACGTCATCAACCTGATGGATGCGCTGAAGGCCAGCCTGTCTCAGTCGAAGCCGCCGGCCAAGTCGAAGAGCAAGGCCGACGAGCCCGCCAAGCCCGCCGCGAAGAAGGCGGCCGCGGGTGGTGCGCCTGAAAATCCGCTCAAGGCCAACCTGCTCAAGGCGGTCGGCAAGAGCAAGAAATGACGGCTCCGGCCGTTCCGGGCGCTGTCTTCGGCACGATCGGCGCACTGGCGGCGTTTCCGCTCAGGCTTGCCGCACGCGAGGTGGAGCGCCAGCACGGCCAACTCAGGCGCGGCGTCACCCGCCGCACCACGCATGTCGTGTTCGGACGCGCATTGTTGGTCAAGGCGGGACTGACCAAGGCCGGACCAACCAAAAATAGCGATATAGAGATCGAACGCCGCCTCGGCGCCGAGCGCGCGGCCGGGCGCATTCTCATGAGCGAGAACGGTTTCCTGCGGCTGCTCGGGCTGATGAAGGCGCCCGAGGCGTCTTCGCTGTCGCGCCAATCGCTGATCGATCAGTCAAGGCTGTCCGGCGCCGATCTCGACAGGCTCAGCCTGTTCGATGCCTTGGAGCATGATGGCGAGCCCTATTCCTTCCGCGACCTGATCCTGGCGCGCAAATATGCGGGGCTGATCGCCGGGGGCGCGACATGGGGCGCGATCGCGCGCTCCGTCCACCGCTCCGGCCCGGTGGCTTCGCTCACCGCCAAGTCGCTCAATGTCGGCTCGCAGCACGGCCGCCCCGACGCCATCTACCTCGAAGGCGGCCAGAGCGAGCTCGACGGGCAGCTGCTGTTCGATCTCGGCGCTGCGGCACAAGGCGACGACACGCTGGAAGATTTGTTCGCCGAGGCGGAAGCCGCCGAGGAGGGCGGGGATCATGACGGGGCCGCCGCACTCTACCAGCGCTGCCTCGCCATCGATCCCACCGACGCCATCGCCGCCTTCAACCGCGCCAACTGTTTGCGCGGGTCCGGGCGCGTGGCGGAAGCCGCGCATGATTATGCCAGGGCGATCAAGCTCGATCCGGCCTTCGTCGAAGCCTGGTTCAACCTGGCCGGGCTGATGAGCGAGCAAGGGCGCGACGCTTCGGCGCGAAGGCATTTGCAGAAGGCGATCGCGCTCGACAAGACTTATGCCGACCCGGTGTTCAATCTGGCGCGGCTGGAGTTTGACGCCGGCAATCTGCTCGAGGCGCGGCGGCTGTGGTCTCGTTATCTGGAACTCGACTCCAAGTCCGAGTGGGCCGGGGTCGCCGCCAAAGGCGTGCAGTTCGTGGATATGGAGCTGGCGCAGAAGTCGGCGGGCTGAAATGTTTGCGCTTGAACACCGGGAACTCGGCCTTCATGAGGAAGACACCCATGACCAGCTTCCTCTTTGACGGCCACGATACCGCTCCCGTCACCATCCTGCTTGCCCATGGCGCCGGCGCTTCAATGGACTCTCCCTCCATGACAGCCACCGCAAAGGCGCTGGCCGCCGCTGGCTTCCAGGTCGTGCGCTTCGAGTTCCACTATATGGCCGCGCGCCGCTACGGCCAGCGCAAGCCGCCACCGCGTGCCGAAACGGTGAACCCGGAATACATCAAGGCGATCGCCGACCTCAGGGCGAAGGGTATAACGGGCAAGCTCATCATCGGCGGCAAGTCGATGGGTGGGCGCGTCGCCTCGATGATCGCCGACGAGATGTTTTCCAAGGGCGAGATCTTAGGATTGATCTGCCTCGGCTATCCCTTCCATCCGCCTGGCAAGCCCGAGCAATTGCGGACAAAACATCTCACCGGGCTGAAGACGCCGACGCTGATCTTCCAAGGCACACGCGACGAGTTCGGCACCAAGGACGAGGTTGCGACCTACAACCTTTCCGATGCAATCGAAGTGATCTGGCGGGAGGACGGCGACCATGATTTGAAGCCGCGCAAGAGCATTTCGGGTTTCTCGACCGCGGATCATCTGACGACGCTGGCGGAGACGGTGAAGGCTTGGATGGGCAGGATCGCGCCCTGATCCAATGAAGATCGCCAGCTTCAACATCAACAACATCAACAGCAGGCTGGACAACCTGCTGTCGTGGCTCGGCTCCGCAAAACCCGATGTGGTCTGCCTGCAGGAACTGAAGGCGCGCGACACGCAGTTTCCGCGCACCGCGCTTGCCGATGCCGGCTATGGCGCGGTGTGGAAAGGCGAGCCGACCTGGAACGGCGTCGCCATACTCGCGCGCGGTGCCGAGCCGGTGCTGACCCGCGATGTGTTGCCCGGCGACGATGCCGACCGGCAGAGCCGCTACATCGAGGCTGCGGTCAACGGCATCGTCATCGCCTGCCTTTATGCGCCCAACGGCAACCCGCAACCGGGGCCGAAATTCACCTACAAGCTCGCCTGGCACGCAAGGCTCGAAGCGCATGCCGAACAGCTCATCGACACCGGCCTGCCGGTAGTGCTGGCCGGCGACTACAACATCGTGCCCGAACCGCGCGACATCTACGCCACACGCTCCTATGACGACAACGCGCTGGTGCAGCCGGAAAGCCGCGCCGCCTTCGCCGCGCTGCTCGAACAAGGCTGGACCGATGCGTTGCGCAAGAAATACCCGAAGGAAACGCTCTACACCTTCTGGGATTACCGCCGGAACCGCTGGCCACGCAACGCGGGCCTGCGGCTCGACCACATCCTGTTGTCGAAGACGCTGGTGCGCAAGCTCAGGGCCGCCGGCATCGATCGTGACGTGCGCGGGCAAGATGGCGCCAGCGACCACGCGCCGGTCTGGGTGGAATTGGGGGTGAAGGCCGTCGCGACAGTCGTCGCGTAAACCACGCGACGGCAACGCTGTCACGGCCTCAAGAAAGACAGAGCATCCCTGCCTGCCGATCGGACAGTGCCCCCAACATTATTGGCGGATATGTTCCGGGTACTGAAATCAGCCCGGCAGTATCGGCGCCGAGGGCCCGGCCGTGACCGACTTCAGATTACCCTTCTTGACCAGGACGGGTCGTTCATAAATCTTCTTCATAGTGCAAGCTCTCCACTATATCCCGTCGCGATAGTGACACATTACGGTCATCTGTCAATGTTGTGAGGGCGATAGTCGAGGTTATCCCGCCGAAGCATCGCGGACTCTGGGCTCCAGGAGGCCGGGTGCCCTGGCGCAAATCCGAATCCTGCGATCGGTATACATCAGGGCAGGAAGCAAGCGGCGCTTTGCGGCATCCACCGGCGCTGATAATCTTGTCCAAATCGGCGGGCGGAGGGCGCGATGAACAGGTTGGCTGACAAGGTGCTGGCGCTTGTCCTGGCCGTGGTCGCGGCTGCCTGCCTGGCCCAGGTCTATCCGCTGATCGACATCCTGGCCGGGCGTGGCCTTGCCGGGCTCGACGTTGCCATGCTGCGGCCGGCGGCATATTCGGCGGCGGCACTTGCCTGTTTCATCGGTGCGTTGCTGTTCCTGGCGGGTCAATTGCCCGGCCGGCCCGTGCACGCGGCCGGGGTGCCGCTGTTCGGCAGGGACGCCGAATTGGAGCCGGCGGGCCGCGCACGCCTGCGCCGGACTTTCCTGGTGCTGCCAGTGGTTGTCTTGCTGGCGCTGCTTGGCGACGGGTTGGGCTCGTGGCGGCCGCATGAGGGTGGCGAGCATGTCGCCAGCGCGCCGCCCATGGAATCCGTGCCAAAGCCGGAATCGCCGTCGCCGGTTGCTCGGACACCGCCCTTGCCGCCGGCCCTGCCGTCCGAGCAGGCGGCCACGCCGCCAGCCGCTGCAAACCCGCCGGCTTTGCCGGTGCAACCAGCTCCGCCGGTGGCCGAGCCTGCTGTTCCGCCGGCGTCTACGGCCCCGATGCCGCCGGAGGTCGCGGTCATTCCGCCGCCGACGGTGGCGCCGTTGCCGCCGTCGCCGCCGGCGGCACCAACGCAGCCCGACGGCCATCGCGATGCGGTCGTCTGGCTGGCGGTGGCGCCGGATGGGCGTTCGATCATGAGCGCCAGCACCGACCACACGATCAAGCTCTGGGACATGGGCGGCAAGCACCTGATGCGCAATCTCGGCGTTCACAAGGACATGGCGCGCACCGCGCTCTACATGCCCGACGGCACCAGCGCGCTGACGGCCGGCGACGATGGTGAGATCGTGCAGCGAAAACTCGCCGACGGCGCGGTGCTGCACGTCTTCCAATCCGGCCAGAACGGTGGCGTCAACAAGCTGGCGATCAGCCCGGACGGCAGGCGCGCCGTCAGCGGGCAGGACACCGGCAACGTCATCATCTGGGACCTCGTCAACGGGTCCGTGCTGCATGTGCTGACCGGTCACGACTGGTCGATCAACGCGGTCGCCGTCTCGCCCGATGGCAAGCAGGCCCTCTCGGGCAGTATCGACGGGACGCTGAAGCTCTGGGACATCGAAAGCGGCAAGCAGTTGCGCAGCTGGCACGGCCATGAGCAAGGCACCTATGGCGCCGTCTTCACCGCCGACGGGCATCATCTGATCACCGGTAGCGGCGACCTGACGATCAAGGTCTGGGACGTCGACAGCGGCCGCGAGGTGAAGCGCTTCGAGGGCCACGAGGGCACGGTCTACGCGCTGGTGCTATCGGCCGACGGCAAACGCCTGCTGTCGGGATCACTCGACGGCACCGCAAGGCTGTGGGACATGGCGAGTGGGAATCAGATCGCCATGTTCGACAGCCAGACCGGACCGATCTACGCCGTCGCCTTCGCCGCCGATGGCACGGTGCTGACCGGCGGCTCCGACCGCACCATCAGGGATTGGCCAGCGGCCGGTGGTGACGGCGTCGTGCTGTTTGCAGGGGCGCCGGGGTGAATGCCTGGAGACGCTGGGCCGGGCATGGACGCTGGCCAAGTAACCGTGCGCTTGCCATGGTCGACGCGGACGGGGGGGCGCATTGTTGGGGTGTGCTCGGCGCCCGCGCCAACCAGGGCGGCTCGTACCGCCGCAACAACACCATCGCACATCGCCCAAACCTCGGAAACTTCCGCGAAAGCGGAATAGGCAGCGGCTGCAAGACCCGGCATTCTAGCCGGGCATGATCGGCCAACCCCAGGCGGCTGGCGAGGCGGTAACGCAGTATGGCAAAGTGCTGGTCCATGGATTGACCGGGGACGTTGCGTTGCTATCTGACTCGATGGGCTGCGGCCTGCGGATCGAACTGATCGGTTTTCCTTGTAGGACCAAGGTCTTGTTTCGTGCGCCCGAAAGTCCGAGAGGCCCCGTTCGGTTCCGGCAATGTCCATTGGACGTTCCGCTATTTTATCCAATCGAGATATGATCACCCGGCCTCGCCGCCAGGTTCAAGAATGGTAGCCTGCTCGGACAGGCATGGGCTGGTGACCGCCCGGCAGGGGAAGACAAGCGCAAAAGTTCCGGCGAGAGCCGCTGCCAGCCAGCCTACCCGCGTGAAAGCGGGTAGCTCTTGAGGTCGTTTGTTTCGGAGCGAAAAACTTGACCGCTCCATGCAGGCAAGGGATCGAACTGCCTGGGCTTGCCGTTACCCCAGCCACCACCACAATGCCGCGATCACCGCCGCGATGGCGGCCATCGTCAGCCCCAGCATGATGTAGGAGCCTTTGATGATGTCGCGGATGATCTTCTTGATCGTTTCGCGGTCGTTCAGGTTGGGGAAGGTTTCGTTTGGCTGGGCGACGTCGAGGAAATGGCAGAGCGGCCCCCAGCCTTCGCTGACGTTGAACACCAGCAGCTTTTCCGGCGGCACGGCTGCTTTCACTTCGTCGACATAGCTGGCGTAGCGGGCAACCGCCTTGTCGCGGTCACCCATGACGCCGGCCAATGTGCGGCCCCAGATGAGCTTGCGCGACATGTCGCCGAACTTGCGGCCGAACGGTGTGAGCCATTCCAGGATCTTGAACTGCCACAGGTTCTCGGTGAAGTAGATCGTGTCGATGGTGCTTTCATACCAGGCCTCAGCGCCGCGTGGGTGTAGTGTCAGGAGCACCTTGGCGTCGGGGTAGGCAGCCATCAATTCCTTCCAGACGCAGCAGCCTGGATTGTCGACGGTGGCCGTATAGTTTGCGAACACGCGGTTCCAGTCGTGCTGGGTGCCGGGCGGGCTGTTGGCCACCGCGCGCCAGAAATCAAGATGGCCCTTATTGGCCTTGTTCATGATCACTTCCTGCATGTGATAGCAGGGCAGGCCGAGCCTGTTAAGCGCTGCAAAGGTCGACCATGTGCCGGTGCGGCCGAAACCGGCGCCGATAAGCTTGAGCGTCATTTCCAATCCCCACCGGACTTCTTTTCCCTGATATCGCGGTCCGTGAGCATCAAACTGCTCCTGCCGGGGCCGCCCCGCAACAAACTTCTACATGGATGCCTAGGCGGACGCCATACTTGCGTAGTTGCTAAAATAATGAAAGCCTGTGCGCGGGTGTGGAGATGGGCAGGGAGTCGCCGGACCGGAATCGGTTCGGCGATCTTGATGGTCGATGTATTTTGGGTCTTTTCTCGTCGGGATGTCGGCGACCACGATCGTTGTCGCAGTGTGGACCTATATTGCTACCGGTTCGTTCTGGGTGGCGCTTGGCTGGACAGTGGTGGTCCTGGTCGTCCTGCAGGTCGGCTATTTCGTGCTCGTCGTGGGGCTGATCTACAGGCGCGCGCAAAACGTCGCGATGAGCCCGGATGCAGTCAACCCGGTGCCGCCGCTCCATCGGGACGGCGTCCGATTCTGACGAAGAGCTCCCGCTCCGGTATCGAGCGTTGCGCACCTTCCGCCAAATCGCGGCGGCCGGTGGAACGAAGCTGTGATGCGTGCGTTTTTCCTGCCTCGATCGGTGAGGCGCCACCTCCACCGGTCCGTTGAAGGCCCGTTCTGCTCCCGGCAGGGCGGGCCTTTTTTGGAGGCCCGGTAGAGCATTTGGAACGACACTCTTCGCTATACGTTAGTTGTTCCTAAGGAGCGGGTAATCCGAGAAAGAGGCGACATTGCTTGCGCTGCAACGCGCGATGCTTTTGCTATTTCCGCAAATTAGAAGAAGTTTCTTCAGAAAAGCAAAGCATACCATTGCTTATCTTCACATGTGTGCATAATAAAATGTGGCATGTTTCTGGTTGCGCGCCACATTTATTTCACAAACAAGGATGGAACCTCCCAGTTGCGTGAGAGTTTCCCCTGAGGCGGAGCGAAATACCCAATCATGGAGGTTGTTATGAAGCATTATCTTACGAGCGCCGCGGCTGCCATCGTCCTGCTGGGCGGCGTCGGAGCGGCCCTGGCGGACACGATCGTGGTCCAGCCGGAACAGGAGACGGTGGTTCGCGAATACATCAAGAAGGAGCCGCTGGCGTCGGTGAACCTGCTGGGCGTCGAGCTCAAGCTCGGCTCGTCCGTGCCGGACAAAGTCGAACTGCGCGAAGTCCCCAATGTCAAGTATCGCGTCGCGGTGATCAACGATCAGACCGTGCTGGTCGACCCGGACACCCGTCAGATCGTGGAAGTTCTTCACTGATCCGTCTCATGCATCAAGCAAAAAGCCCATCACCGATTTGATCCGGTGATGGGCTTTTGTTTGTCGCCCGCCAGTTCTCCAGAATTTACTCGGCGGCCAGCTTGTCCTGCGTCCTGGTGTCGAAGTCGCTGGCGTCATGGCGTTCGTGCAGTTGCATGGACGGTTCGCCAAAGGCGCGGTTGACCATGCGGCCACGCTGGACAGCGGGCCGTTCGTCGATCGCCTTTGCCCAGCGCTGAACGTGCTTGTAATCCTGAACCGACAGGAATTCGGCGGAATCATTGTACATCCGGCCGAGCGCCAGCCCGCCATACCAGGGCCAGACCGCCATGTCGGCGACCGAATAATCCTTGCCACCGAGATACTCGACCTCGGCCAGCCGGCGGTCGAGTACGTCCATCTGCCGCTTCACCTCCATCGAGAAGCGGTCGATGGCGTATTCGAACTTCTCCGGCGCATAGGCGTAGAAATGGCCAAAACCGCCGCCGAGATACGGCGCAGAACCCATCTGCCAAAACAGCCAGGACAGCACTTCCGCCCGGTCCGGCTGTTCGGTGGGCAGGAATTCACCGAATTTTTCGGCGAGATAGACCAGGATCGAGCCGGATTCGAAGACGCGCAACGGGGTCTTGCCGCTTCGATCCATCAGGGCGGGGATCTTGGAATTGGGATTGACCTCGACAAAGCCGCTGCCGAACTGGTCGCCATCGTTGATCCGGATCAGCCAGGCGTCGTATTCGGCGCCCTTGTGGCCAAGCGCCAGAAGCTCCTCCAGCATCACCGTCACCTTGACGCCGTTCGGCGTCGCCAGCGAATAAAGCTGCAGCGGGTGCTTGCCGACGGGCAGGTCCTTGTCATGCGTCGGACCGGCGATCGGCCGGTTGATGCTGGCAAAGGTGCCGCCATTGGCCTTGTTCCAGGTCCATACTTTCGGCGGGGTGTATTCGGTCATTGCGCGGCCTTGTGTTGTGGGAAGGATGGATAGGCGTTTATAGGTAGGGCTGTGGAGGGGGAAGTTCAACTTGTGTTGAACTATGTTTAATCCTGGGCCGCCGCATTGCCCTGCCGGGCGTCCGAACCTCGAAAGGCCAAGTGATTGGCTTCGTGGTCCATGGCCACCGTTCTCACCCCTTGCGCCTTCTCCCGCGTGGCATACCTATACAACAAGCCGCCAGGCATTCGTATCGCAGGACAAAATCATGACCATCAATCCCAATCCGCGCTCCGTGGTTGCCGTGCGGGCGACCGTTCCGGAGGATGCCTTCACGGCCGGGGCCCTCGGCACGCTCAGGGAAGGCAGCGGCGTCGTCATCCGCGATGACGGGCTGGTGCTGACCATCGGCTATCTCATCACCGAGGCGGAAGAGGTCTGGCTGACCTCGCATGACGGCCGTGTCATTCCCGCGCATGCGCTGGCCTACGACCAGGAATCAGGCTTTGGCCTCGTCCAGGCGCTGGCGCCGACCGGCCTGCCGGCCGTGGCGCTGGGCGATGCCGGCAAGGCCAGGATCGGCGACGCGGTGGTGCTTGCCGACGGCATCGGTCGGGCAGTCGAGGCCAAGATCGTCACCAAGCAGGAATTCGCCGGCTATTGGGAGTATCTGCTGGACGAGGCGATCTTCATCGCGCCGGCGCATCCGTCCTGGGGCGGCGCGCCCTTGTTCAGCGCCGAGGGCGCACTGCTCGGCATCGGTTCGCTGCGCCTGCAGATGAGCCGCGCCGGCGAGGTGGCCGATATCAACATGGTGGTGCCGATCGACCTGTTGCCGCCGATCCTCGACGATCTGCTGACGCGTGGCCAGGTGGCCAAGCCGCCGCGCCCGTGGCTCGGAGCGCTGTCGGCCGAAAGCGACGGCAAGGTGGTGGTGATGAGCGTGACCGAGGGCGGCCCGGCCGCCAAGGCCGGCCTGCGCGAAGGGGACGTCATCTCCGAGGTCCGTGACGGCGCGGTCGACGGGCTCGCCGATTTCTATCGCAAGCTGTGGGAAAGCGGTTCGGCCGGTGCCGAGATCCCGATGCGGGTGGTGCGCGACGGCCGCGAAACGTGGCTGCGTGTGAAATCCGCCGACCGCGGCAGTTTCCTGAAAAAGCCGCAGCTGCAGTAGGCCGGGCGATTTCGGCCAGTCGATGCATCCAAGACTGCTCAAGACCTTCCTCGCGGTGGCGCGCTGCCGTACCGTTACGCGCGCCGCCGAGACGGTTCATCTCGCCCAGTCGAGTGTGAGCGACCAGGTCCAGTCGCTGGAGGCCGAGCTTGGCGCTGTCTTGTTCACGCGCTCGAAGTCGGGCCTGGAACTGACGCCGGCGGGACTGGTGTTGAAGCCTGTCGCCGAGGAATTGCTGCGGCTCGATGCCGAAGCGCGGGCGGCGGTGCTCGCTGTGGCGGGACAGACCAGCGGAGCGCTGACCATCGGCGCACTGGAGACGATCGCCTCGGCCCGGCTGGCGCCCTGGCTGCCGGGGTTCCAGGCCAGTTATCCTGATATCGCCGTGCGCATGAAAGTGACTGATAGCGGCGCGCTGCTGCGCCTGCTGGAGGAGGGCGACATCGATGTCGCCCTCTGTTTCGAGCGCCGCGATATGTCCAACGGCGGCGCCGATCAGCGCTTCGCCAGGCGCACGATTTTGGCCGAACCGCTGGCGCTGGTCACCGCGCCGGGGCAGAAGCCGGTTCCGTGCGACCTGGCCGTCCTTGCCGCGCTGCGCTTCGTGGCAACGGAGCCTGGATGCATCTACCGGCACATGTTCGACACCGCCTTTGCCGAGGCGGGCACTGGTACGCCTGAACTTGCCGCCGAAGTCGGCAGCATCGGTGCCATTGCCCGGCTGGTGGCGGCCGGCGCGGGGCTGGGCCTCATTCCACGTCTGGCCGTCAGCGACGCGCTCAAACGTCGTGAGCTGATCGAACTGCCTTGGCCTGGCCCGGAACAGGCGGCGCCGCTGACGATGATCTGGCGGCGCCGGCGCGTCCAGCCGCCGGCATTGCGCCGCCTGCTTACCGCCGCGAGCGACATGCAGGCGCCGGCATCCCCGAAAGCCAGTTCAGACGCTGAATCCGCAAGCCGCTCCAAAGTTTTGCTTTGAAAGCGTTTTCGTAGAGCCGTCTGTTTTAGACGAGACGATGTCCGCCCTCGACGTGGAGCGTCGTGCCGGTGGCAAAGCCATTGCCGATGAGGAAGGCAATCGCGTCGGCGATGTCCTCGGGCTGGCCGATCCTGCCGACCGGCAGCCGCTCGGCCATCGCCACAAGCGTCTCTGCCTTCCTGTCGCCCGCCACTTGCGCCCAAATGTCGGTATCGACCCAGCCGGGCGACACCGCGTTGACGCGGAGCGGCGCGAGTTCTATCGCCAACGCCCGCACCAGCCCTTCGAGCGCGGCATTGACGGCGGCGACGACCGAGCCGCGCGCGGCCGGCCGGTAGGCGGCGATGCCGGAGACGAAGGTCATCGATCCAGCCATTGCCAACCGTGGCGCACCATGCTTGGCAAGCAGCAGCGGGCCGAAGAGCTTGCTGTCGACCACGCGTTGCGCCGCCTCAAGACCGAGCTCCGGCAGCAGCCGGTAGGCGCCTTCGATGTCGGCGGCGGTGCTGACGATATGGTCGAGGCCGCCGATCCCGGCGAACAACGCCCCGACCTGGTCTTCCCGCGTAATGTCGACAGTGGCCATCCCCAGCCCTGCGGGATTGCCCAGCGCCTCACGCGCCTGCCGCAGCCTGTTCTCGCCGCGCCCGGCGATGATGACTTCGGCCCCGGCTGCCAGGCAGCGCCTTGCAAGCGCGAGGCCCATGCCGGATCCGCCGCCGACGATCAGGATTCTCTGGTTCGAAATGCTCATTCCGCTCTGCCTTCGTTGGTTGGACAAGGGCAGGGAATTGGCAGCTCGATGCGGTGAGGGGAAACGGAAGAAACCGATGGTGCTATCGGAGATGCCGATTGGTCCGACGCCGTGCGGTTTGGAAACCCGATTGCCTCGATGGCCGGAGCTTGGTCAACGGGCCAGCGGGCTATCCCAGACTGCGAACAAGAGCGCCTTAAGTTCGGCGAAGCGCTTCGGCCCAAGTTCGGTGCGCCAGTCCTCCTCGATGTCGCGCAATATGTCGACCATTTTCCAGAAAGCGGCGTGGCCGCGCTCGGTGGACCGCACCACGCGCGCGCTGCCTTCGCCGTCGGAGCGGACGAGATAACCGTAGCCTTCCAGACTGGTGAGCAGCTGGTTGATGGCCTGCTTGCTCATGCCGGCACGCTCGGCGATCGTGCCGGGCCGCGCGCCGTCCGGGCCGGGAAACTGCAGCACGGCCATATGCGGCAGACGCAGTTCGTCGAAGCCGGCGGCATTGAGCTCCCTGATCAGCCGGCGCTGGATCGCCTGGGCTGGCACGCGCAGCAGGGCGCCGATCAAAAGATCCTCGGTCTTGGTCTGCAGAACTTCGGTGGAGGTGGCCATTGACGATCCGGTAAATTGAGTTTACTGATGACTAGTAAATGTAATTTACCGGAGGGGTTTGCGCAATGTCATCCATGAATCCTGAGGTCAACCCAGCCGATGAAACCATCGGCACCGAGGGGCTGTCGGTCCGTTTCCTGGTGTCGGGCGAAAGTTCGAACGGCAGCGTCGCCGCTTTCGAACTGATGGTGCCAAGCGCGCAGCGCTTGCCCGCGCCGGCGCACAGCCACGACCATTACGAGGAAACGATCTACGGCATTGACGGGGTTTTGACCTGGACCGTGAACGGCAAGCCGATCGAGGTTGGGCCGGGGGAGGCGCTGTGCATTCCACGCGGCGCCGTCCACCGCTTCGACAATAACGGCACCCGGGATGCCAAGACGCTGTGCGTCATCACGCCGGCGGCAATTGGTCCGGACTATTTCCGCGAGGCATTCGGTCTGCTTAACGCCGCTGCCGGCGGGCCGCCCGACAAAGCTGCGATGATGGAGATCATGCGCCGTCACGGCCTGACGCCGGCAATGCCGCCACCGGCCTGATGCCGGCCGAAGCCCAGCGAGCCATTATTCCTGGCAAGCAGCGAAGGCGTCGCCCGAGTTCCAGTCCCGGAATGCGATGGTCTTGCCTTCCGCCGACACGGTCTTGTGCTTCGTGCTGCCGTCCGGCTGCTGCTTCGAGCTGGTGCCCTTGCCGGTCAGCACATTGTAGTCACAGGCGCTGGCGGCATTCTCCTGCAGGTAATCATCGGAATCGTAGGCGAAGCCGGCAACGATGAAGGCGCCGTTGCGGTAGGCGACGGTCAGAGTCTGGTTGGTGCGCTCGCTGCCGATCTCCGGCGCCGGCAGATGGAATTTGATCGACCCGTTGGGCAGCATTGTCAGCTCCGGCTCGGCGTTGGAGTTCTCGTAGCCCGGTCGGTCGTAGCCGTTCCACTCGCCACCGATCTGTTCGCGCACGATCTCGACAGGCTTGAGGTAATTGTGCTCCTTGTCCCCGAGGAAGAAATGGATGTCCATCGGGTCGGTCGGGCCGGTCTCGACCACCATGGCAAGGTCGGGAGCGCCGTCGCCGTTGAAGTCGCCGGTCAGCGCGGTGATGATCTTGCGGGTTTCGATCGGTTCGGCCAGCGCCACGCCCGGCAGCAACAAGGCAAGGCCGAAGAGCAGAGATTTCATTGCGGCATATCCCCCCGCGTGGCATTTGTGGTCCTATAGCACGGTGGGGAAGCGTCGTGCTCCTCCATCTGGTCGGGCGCGCTTCAGCCGCAACGCGGCAATCCATGGTGTGTTTCCAACTTCATGACAGCGTCTCCACTGCTGACGGGAATTGGGTGTGATGCCATGATGCCGGGCCGCAGGATGACGGAGGCAAGATGACAGGGGCCCCAGCGACAACAATTCTGAACCGGCAGGCCCGCTGATGGCTCCGGTCAAGGTCGATCCCGAAAAGGTCAGGGAATTTCCCGACGCGGCCCGTTTCCATACCTGGCTCGGCCAGCACCACGCCACGGAAACCGAAGTGTGGATCAAGGTTCACAAGGTAGGCTCGGGACTGAAGTCGATCACACCGAAGGAAGCCATCGACGTCGCGCTGTGCTTCGGCTGGATCGACGCCGTGCGCAAGGGGCTGGACGAGAACAGTTTCCTGCAGCGCTACACGCCGCGCGGCAAAAAAAGCATCTGGAGCAAGATCAACATCGACAATGTCGCGCGGCTCATCGAGGAGGGCCGCATGACCGAGCACGGGCTGAAACAGGTCGAGGCGGCCAAGGCCGACGGGCGCTGGGCACGTGCCTATGGCAGCGGCAAGGAGATGAAAATCCCCGATGATTTGCAAGCGGCGATCGATGCCGAGCCGGCGGCCAAGGCGATGTTGGAAAAGCTCAGCGCACAGAACCGCTTCTCGCTCGCCTTCCGCACCCACAACATGAAGACCGAAGCCGGGCGCAAGAAGAAGATCGAAGCCTTCGTGGCGATGCTGAAGCGCGGCGAGACGATCTATCCGCAGGGAAAGAAATAGCAGCCTTCAGACGCGGTAGTGTGGGTCAAGGGTCCGGGAATTGTCCGCACGGGCGCCGACGACGCCATCAAGACATCGCCGCGGACGGCCTGGATAAGAAAGTCGAGCACCGTTGTCACACGCAGCGGGATATTCCGGCGGGACGGGTAGACGACATTGATCGGCAGGCGCGTCGGCGGAAAATTCGGCATCAGCTTGACCAGCCTGCCCGCTTCGATGTCCGATCCGGCGAGGATGTGGGAAAGCACTGCAAGCCCGGCTCCCGCCAGGGTCGCGCGATGGACGGCCATCGAATTGTTGGCGACGAGGCGGGGCTCAATCCGCAGAACCACTTCCTCCGCTCCGCTGGAGAACGACCACGACCGGCCGTCCCCGCCACGGCTGTAGCAAATGCAGGAGTGATCCTTGATGTCTTGCGGCGTTCGCGGTGTGTCGCGTCCCTCGATGTAGGCTGGCGAGGCCACGAGAAAGGCTGTTGTCCAGCCGATCCGGCGGCAGATCAGGCTGCTGTCACAGACCGGCCCGAGGCGTACCTCTAGATCGATCGCATTCGCGACCACGTCCGACGGTTCATCCCGAAGGAGCAGTTCGACCTGAAGTGCCGGATGGCGCTCCAACAGCCCTGCCAGACGGTCGCTGAGGAAGAAGCCGAGGGGCGTCGGCAGGCTGAGCCTAACCTTTCCGGATATGGCTGCCGCTTCGGCGCCGCTGGCTTCGCCGAGCGCTTCGACCGCTTCGATGACGCGCAGCGCCATCGGCAGCATCCGTTCACCCTCCGCCGTCAAGGCGAGCGCGCTCGTCGTGCGGTGCAGGAGGCGCGTCTTGAGATGCGATTCCAGCGCGGAGACCTGCCGGGATACAGCCGGCTGCGTCAGATTGAGGTCGATGGCGGCCGCTGAGAAGGATTTTGTCTGCGCCACCCGCAGGAACGTTCGCAATGCCGATACGACGTCCATCCTCGCCCTCATACTTTTCGACATAAGCCTTATGTTCGCATCGTAGGCGGGTGGCGCTTTACTGTCCAGTCATTATGGATATTAATTGTCCTTAAGGACACAAGATATCCAAAAAAGGAAAAACCATGACGCAGCGCCTGAACGCCGCCCAGCAATCGCCTGAACTCTTCAAGAAGCTCCTCGATTTCAGCATGGCCGAGACACATGGCGCGATCGAAGAGAAGCTCCGCGATCTGGTCCACGTCAGGGCATCCCAGATCAATGGCTGCGCCTTCTGCCTCGACATGCACGTCAAGGAAGCAAAGATCCACGGCGAGAGCGAGCTGCGGCTGTACCATCTCGCCGTCTGGCGCGAATCGATCCTATTCATTCCCCGAGAACGTGCCGCCCTTGCCTGGACCGAAGCCGTCACCAAACTCCCCGAAGGCGGTATCCCGGACGAGCTCTATGAACGCGTGCGCGGGCAGCTTTCGGAGAAGGAAATCTCCGACCTCACCTTCTCGATCATGGCCATCAACGCCTGGAACCGTGTCAGCGTCGCCTTCAAGACCGTGCCCGGCTCCGCGGACAAGCTCTACGGCCTCGACAAGGCCGGCCTGAACTGACCTCTCCTCTCCCTCAACGAAACCAGCAACGACGCGGCGCGGCCGCGAACGGAGACTATCATGAAAATCGTCATCATCGGGGGCACCGGGCTTATCGGCTCCAAGACGGTCGAACGGCTGCGCAAGCAGGGCTGCGAGGTGGTTGCCGCCGCCCCGAATACCGGCGTCAACACCATCACGGGCGAAGGCCTGGAGGTGGCGCTGGCTGGCGCCGAGGTCGTCATCGACCTCGCCAATTCACCTTCGTTCGAGGACCAGCCCGCCATGGATTTCTTCACCACTTCAGGCCGCAACCTGCTCGCCGCGGGCAAAGTTGCCGGGGTCAGGCACCACATCGCGCTCTCGGTTGTCGGGACCGAACGCCTGCAGGACTGCGGCTATTTTCGCGCCAAGCTCGTCCAGGAAGAGCTGATCAAGGCCTCCGGCATCCTCTACACCATCGTTCATTCGACGCAGTTCATGGAATTCCTGGCCAGCATCGCCAAGTCCGGCACGGTCGGCGAGGCCGTGCACCTGTCGCCGGCCTATGTGCAGCCTATCGCATCGGACGACGTCGCCGATGCGATGGCCGGGATCGCGCTCGGCGCGCCGATCAACGGCATGATCGAGATTTCCGGTCCGGAGCGTGCGCGCATGAGCGAACTCGTCGCCCGCTACCTCAAGGCTGTCGGCGATCCCCGCGAGGTCGTGGCTGATCCGGAGGCGCTCTACTTCGGCGCGAGGCTGAACGACACTTCGCTCGTCTCCGACAACAATCCGCGCCTTGGCCGCATCACCTTCGAACAATGGTTCGCCACCGCGGCGCGGAAATGACCGCCAGGATGCGCTGTAGCTCAACACACAAAGGAGTTTTCGAATGATCAAGTCAATCGCCATCGCGCTCGCCCTGACGGCGGCACTGGCCGGCCCGGTTGGAGCCAAGGAGGCCCATCGCGCCGGCGAGAAGGCCGCCAAGGTCACCCTCGTCTATGAGCATGAACTGCCGAATGCCCCCGGCAAGAGCATCAAGGGCATCCTCGTCGAATATGGCCCGGGCGGCTATTCGGAGGCGCATACGCATCCAAGCTCCGCCTTCATCTATGCCACCGTTCTGGAAGGCTCCATCCGCAGCCAGGTCAACGACGACCCGGTCAAGGTCTACAAGGCCGGCGAGAGCTTTTCGGAGATGCCGGGTGATCGCCACAGTGTTAGCGAAAACGGCAGCGAGACGAAGCCCGCGAAGCTGCTGGCGGTGTTCGTGGTCGATAGCGCCCAGAAGGAATTGACCTATCCGGCCAAGAAATAGGGGCGCAAGGCCGGTCGCCCTTCCTGGCGTCCGGCCCTGCCGCCAGCCAAAATACTGTCGGTGAGCCCATGTTCGGCGATCATCATTTCTGGCTCTGGTCTTGATCAACCTTCTCGGGCTTGCCGGCATCGTCGTCTGGTATTTCCAGGGCCGTGGGCGTCCCATGGCACGCCTGAGGCCGCGAGAAGCGCGCCTGCTCCAGGACCTGGTGGTCGCCGCCATCTATCTCGGCGTGGCGCTGTCGATAACGGGCGCCCGGAACGATGCGGGCATGGCTAGCCGCCTGCATGCCGGCGACGGGAGACCGGCCGCCCGCGACGGTCATGCGGCCACGTTCATCCGGCGCGCTCTAGCACCCATTCGAAGCTGTTTTTCCAAAGCTCCGCGGGGATGTCGAGCGCCAACGCTTCGGTGAGGTCGGAAAGCCTGACGGCGCGCAATTTTGCGCGCCAGGCCTCATCGGCCTCCCACATGATGCGCGCCACCGGGCAAGGATTGCTTTCGCAATAGCCCTGGGGACGACACGGATTGTTCTCGCGGATATTGTTGCAGACAAACGTCCGCGCCTTGCCCTCAACCGCCTCCACGATGTCGAGGAAGGTCAGCTCTGCCGGCGTCCGCGCCAACCGGTATCCACCCGACGGCCCCAGCGTCGTGTGCACCAGTCCCGCCTGCGACAGGCTTTGCAGTGCCTTGGAGAGATATTCCTTGGGAAGGCCGTGGAACTCGGCAAGCGCTTTTGTGGAGAGATACCGCCCCTCGGGCAGACCGGCGAGAATGGCGCAGCAGTGCAGTGCCCATTCGACTTGGCTTTTCAGGATCATCCACGGGTTCCCGGGCCGGTACCGACCGACCTATTAAGGATAAAAAGTATCCCTATTCCACCGCGGTGTAAACAGAGACGGATTCTGGCGGGAGCCAGATCCGTCAGCGCATGCGCTCAGGCTCCGGAATGCGGATCGATACCGTAGGGATGGACGGGGTAGCCGGGTCCGATGGCATCGCGCACGCGCTCCGTCCATGCGGCGAACGCCGGATAGTCCACGAGCGAAAAGCCGCAATCCCCGGCGCGATGGCTGTAGGCATAGACGGCGATGTCGGCGACGGTGAAGTCGCTGCCGGCGAGGAACGGCGTCTCGCCAAGGCTGCGGTCCAGGGCGGCGAGCGTACGGGCTCCGGCTTCGCGTTTTCCGGCAACCATGGCCTGGTTGCGCTCGAGCCGTCCCGTCAAGGTCCAGAAGCGCAGCGAGCCGATGACGGGCTCGACATTGTACTGTTCGAAGAACAGCCATTGCATGACCTTGGCACGCCGATAGCGGTCCGACGGCAGGAAGGGCGTGCCTTCGGCGAGGTAGGTGAGGATCGCATTGGATTCGGCAATAGCGCTGCCGTCTTGGAGTTGAAGTACGGGAACGGCGCCTGCCGGGTTGAGCGCCAGGAAGGCATCGGTATGGCTCTCGCCCGCGAAAATCGAGACGGGATGACTGTCGTAGGGAATCTCAAGCAATCCGAGCAGGACCCGGACCTTCCAGCCGTTCTGCGATGGCAGATAATCGTGGAGCGTGAGCATGACCGGTCCTCATGATGGATCAACGATCGCATGGCGCAGCGCCGGCCGACACCCAATTCCTGCGCAAACCAATCCATGCAATCGATCGCACAATGACTGCGATCTCCGCCGCCTAATAATTCATTCCCTCCGTGCCATCTTCGCTTCGATGATCGGCAGCCACAAAGGCATGACAGATGAACACCCATTCCGACAAAGTCGCCCTCGTCACAGGTGCTAATCGCGGCATCGGTCAGGAAACCGGCCGGCAATTGGCCAAGCTCGGCTTCACCGTACTGCTCGGCGTGCGCGATATCGCCAAGGGCGAGGCGGCGGCCAAGGCGCTCGATGGCCATGTCGAGGTCATCGCGCTCGATGTCGCCGCGCCTGACGCGGCTCAGACGGCAGCCGAAGAGGTGCAGCGGCGGTTCGGCCGGCTCGACGTGCTGATCAACAATGCCGCCATCCATTACGACACCGGCTCGCGCGCCTCGCGGCCCGACTGGACCGTCATCCGCGAGGCGTTCGAGACCAACGTCTTCGGCGCCTGGCGAGCGGCCGCCGCCTTCGCGCCGCTGCTCGGGGCGGGCGGCCATGGCCGACTGGTCAATGTGTCGTCCGAAGGCGGTTCGCTAGCCTCGATGGGGGCGGGGACGCCGGCCTATTCGACCTCGAAGGCGAGGCTCAACGCGCTGACGCGCGTGCTGGCGGCGGAGCTGCGCGGCTCCGGCGTGCTGGTCAATGCCGTCTGCCCTGGCTGGGTCGCCACCGACATGGGGGGACCGGGCGGACGCCCGGTCGCGCAAGGGGCGGCCGGCATCGTGTGGGCCGCGACCTTGCCGGACGACGGCCCGACCGGCGGCTTTTTTCGCGATGGCAGGAGACTGCCGTGGTGACGGCGGGACTGCCGTGGTGACGCCGTGCAGAATTCCTCGACCGCGTTCTACCCGGACTCCACCCAGATCCGTCATCAGAACTTTGCCGCCATCCAGCAAGGGCAAGACATGCTGCGCGAGGGCGGACCGCTCGCGGCATTGCCGTGGAAAAAGCCGACCTTTTCGTGACGGTCTTCAAGGGTGATGACTGCTCGTCACTGGTTGAGGTCGACCGGTGTCACACCGAGGAGCTTCAGGGCGTTGGCGTAGGTCCGGATGCCTTGCGCCTGCTTGCTTTCGGCACAGAACCGGTTCGCCTTGTCCTGCAGTGCCGTTGCCTGCGCGATCTGGCTCGCACTGGCACCCGGCCTGGCCCTGGTCTGGATGGCGCCGTCGAGTTGAAGACCGAGCCGGCTGCAATATTCGCTTCGGGTGACCGCCGCCTCCGCACCCGACTGTGCAACCGCGAGCATGGCCAGCGAAATGCCTGCGAGGGCACTCATCAATCTGGTCGAATGTCGTTGCATCGCAGGCAGCATCCCTTTGCATTGGTGGCTACCGCTGTCCGGTTGCCACGAACATGTTATACCCGACGATGTTTTCCTCAGTTTTTCCCGGATGTTGAATCTTGTTTCTGGAGTGTTTCTGGCGGTCGGGATCACACCTCGTCGGCGTCGAACAACAGCATCGTCAGATCGTCGTCGCCCGGAGCCAGTATCCGCCGGTCGGCGGCGCAGGCGACGCCGACTTCCGAGGCGAAGGCAGCGCGGATGTCTTCGAGGCTGTCGAAATACAATGTTCCCACCAGATAAGGCATCTCGCCCGCCGAGAGCTTGACGATGGGCCGCCTGCTCACATCGTAGCGCCGCAGCCCGGGAAGCTTCTTGGCAAGCGGTATGTGAACGTCGAAATAGTGGCGGTCGAAGGCGGCCGGATCGGCCGGGGTTTTGTAGATCACGAGCATCTTGGCCATTGCCATGGTCCTGTCCTGTTGGCGTTTCTGGTCTGGCCGTGCAGGCCACCGCGCCAAAGTCGTTCGAGAAGGGCGGATTTCGACCGCCCGCCGATTTTTCATGAACGCCGGCAGGCAGGAGCAGCCATGCAAACCGCCGATTTCCGCCAGTTGAGGAAATCGGCGCCTCGTGCTCCGCCAGGCATCTGCGGCGCTTCTGCCTCTTCCCCTGGCATCTTCATTCGCGTAAGGGCGCGGGCAAATCCTCCAATCTCCTTTGAGCCTCCCCGGATCACCATGATCAGACTTGAAAACATCGGCAAGCAGAACGGCCGTCAGCTTGTCTTCATCGAGGCGTCGGCCACGCTGCAGAAGGGCGAGAAGATCGGCCTCGTCGGGCCGAACGGCGCCGGCAAGACGACCTTGTTTCGCATGATCACCGGCCAGGAGCAGCCTGACGAGGGCCAGGTGCAGGTCGATCGTGGCGTAACCATCGGCTATTTCAGCCAGGATGTCGGCGACATGGCGGGCCACAGCGCGGTCGCGGAAGTGATGAACGGTGCTGGGCCGGTGAGCGACGTGGCGGCCGAAATGGCGGAACTCGAGGCTGCGATGGCCGACCCCGACCAGGCCGACCGGATGGATGAGATCATCGAAAAGTATGGCGAGGCGCAGCATCGCTTCGAGGAACTCGACGGTTATGCGCTGGACGGGCGCGCCCGCGAGGTGCTGGACGGTCTGGGCTTCAGCCAGGAGATGATGGACGGCGACGTCGGCAAGCTCTCGGGCGGCTGGAAGATGCGCGTGGCGCTGGCCCGCATCCTGCTGATGCGGCCCGACGCCATGCTGCTCGACGAACCGTCGAACCATCTCGACCTGGAAAGCCTGATCTGGCTTGAGCAGTTCCTGAAAGGCTATGACGGCGCGCTGCTGATGACCTCGCACGACCGCGAGTTCATGAACCGCATCGTTAACAAGATCGTCGAGATCGATGCGGGATCGCTCACCGCCTATTCCGGCAATTACGAATTCTACCAGCAGCAGCGGGCGATCGCCGACAAGCAGCAGCAGGCTCAGTTCGAACGTCAGCAGGCGATGCTGGCCAAGGAGATCGCCTTCATCGAGCGCTTCAAGGCGCGTGCCTCGCATGCCGCGCAGGTGCAGAGCCGGGTGAAGAAGCTAGACAAAATCGACCGGGTCGAGCCGCCAAAGCGCCGCCAGGTGGTGAATTTCGAGTTCCAGCCAGCGCCGCGCTGTGGCGAGGACGTCGTCACCTTGAAGAACGTGCACAAGGCCTATGGCAGCCGCACCATCTATGAAGGGCTCGACTTCCAGGTCCGCCGCCGCGAGCGTTGGTGCATCATGGGCGTCAATGGCGCGGGAAAATCGACGCTGCTGAAGCTGGTGGCCGGTGCTTCCGATCCCGATACCGGTACGGTGGCGCGGGGACCGAGTGTGAAAATGGGCTATTTCGCCCAGCACGCCATGGAGTTGCTCGAAGGCGAGCGCACCGTGTTCCAGACGCTGGCGGATAATTTTCCGCAGGCCGGCCAGGCGCCGCTTCGGGCACTTGCCGGCTGTTTCGGCTTTTCCGGCGACGAGATCGAGAAGAAATGCCGGGTGCTGTCAGGCGGCGAGAAGGCAAGGCTGGTGATGGCGCTGATGCTGTTCGACCCGCCCAACCTCCTGGTGCTGGACGAACCGACCAACCATCTGGACATCACCACCAAGCAGATGCTGATCGAGGCGCTGTCGCAGTATGAAGGCACGATGCTGTTCGTCTCGCACGACCGGCATTTCCTGGCCGCGCTGTCGAACCGCGTGCTCGAACTGACGCCGGAAGGCATCCACACCTATGGTGGCGGCTATACGGAATATGTCGAGCGCACTGGACAGGAAGCGCCGGGGTTGAGGAGCTGATTTCCAGTTTCAAAATGTGCGCCGGAGCGCGTCGCACGGTCATGGCGACGCGCTTCACGCCACGAGGCTTATCTCAGCGAGATGGCGAGCCCGCTCAGGTCGGCGTTGACCTGCAGGCCTACCTGTCGGCCCGTGAGTTCAAGCTGGGCGCCCTTGTCGTTGGTCATCACGATCACCTGGGCGCCTTTGCCGAGCGTGCCGCCGCCGCCGGCGGCGCCGTATACGCCAGTCACGTCCCGGACGCGCTTGATGTGGCGCACGGTGCCCTGGAAATAGGTCTTGGAGACCCCGAAGGCGAGGCCGCCCGAGACGCCGCCGATCGAGATCGGGTATTTGCGGCCATGGAAAGTCAGCGTGCCCTCGCCACCGGAGCCGCCGACAAAGAAGGCCGCCTTGTAGACGGAGAAGCGGATTTTACCGCTGTCGGCATGCGCGGCGCTGGCCAGGCTGACGCCCGCAGCGGCGATCGCGGCAATGGCGATTGAACGAAATCCGGACGAAATAGTCATGATGGGGAACTCCTGAAGATGGCCGCCTTGCCCGCCGGCAAGAATGTCAGCGTCGTATCAAGTTACAAATGAACAGTCTCGCCCATCATTGGTTCCAAGCCGCGGTCCAAATCTGGCGACGGGCGGGGCCCCAGGAACGAGGCCGGGCTCTCTGGTCGCAACGCTCCCCTTGTGAGATGAAGGCGTCCATGTACTCTCCACCGTGGTTGGCGAAGGGATTCTGGATGAAAACTGCGGTGGGGCTCGCAATGTCCGCATTGGCCGCGACGATGGCCGGATGCGCGACCTCTCCAGTCGACTACGGAGCCTCGCTTTCGCAGCAGGACCAGAAATGGGCGTCGCCGCAATGCCAGCAAGCTCGAGCGGCGGCTTCGGACTACGCGGTCCGCGAAAAAACGCATCCGGGTTGGGAATTCGTCGCACTAGGCCCGTATGGATTGGGGATCATAGCGGCCACCAAGGAGCACGAGCAGAAGCAGCGAAAGCTGCTCGCCCGCGACGTCCATCTGCAATGTTCGAGCCTTCCCCTGCCCAAGGAATTGCAGGGCGATATCGGCGCTGCCGGCCCCGGTAAGGCGCAATATCCGTAGACGGGAATGGGGCGCGAGCGCGATCCTCGCCGGAAAATCGTTTTCCTGGGGTTGCTCTACCGCAGCAATCCTTCCGCCTCAAACGTGTCCCAGCCCTCGAGCTTTGGCGCATCGTCTTTTCCCGAATTCCTGGTCTTGCGGGCGTTGCCCGTCCGCTTGCCTGCTCGCGTCAGCGCGGCCTTGCCAGCTCCGCGCCTCCTGTTTTCGGATGTTTCCCGCGCGTCCTCCTCCCGCCAGGCGGTCGCCAGGTCACGATCAAGAACGTCCTCGATGTGGCGTGGATCGAAGACATGGAAGGTCACGGCCTTGGATCGCCCGCGCATCTTTACGGTGCGCGTGCCGATGCTTTTCAGGCGACCATCCCTGAGCCACTTGTGCCGCTCGCGCGACGAGATGGTGAGAATGTCCTCCGCTTCTCGCGGAAGCACGGCCAGCGCTTCGATCCCCTCCAGCATCCTGGAGATGGTCGCCGAGGCGGCCCGGAACGCATCCGCGTCGGCTTGCAGCATGCGCAAGACGATGCGGCCGGTCTCGGCCTTGGCAAATTTCCTCACTGTCCAGGGCAGCCTGGCTCGTACTTCGCGTTCGATCCCTTTCAGGCGCAAGGAGGAGCCAAGCGTCGCCGACGGCGGCAGCGGCCATTCGGCAACCATTGACGCGGTGCTCGCGCCTTGCTCGGCCCTCCGGTCAGGGGTGGTCGCAATCGCCGCTGCGATGCCACCTAGGACCTTCCGCAGGGAACCGCGCCGCTTGGCTGCAGGTTTCATATTTCATCTTCGCTCGTCAGGTGCCTGCCGTGCAACGATCGTTCGCACAACAGACAACCGAAATCAGGCTCGATCAGTTCCCCCTGGCATGGGACCCGGCGGGTGTTCGGCTTCATCGGCGGGGCAGTTGGATTCGCCGCCCGATGGACACGCTTCATTCGGGTTCGCCAAACCACCGCGCCGCGGCCTTGGCAACTCCCTCCAGGTCCGGATCAGCGTCGGTGGCCCTGGGGCTGCCACCGCAGCCAATAAGCCAGCGCGCGCGAAGTGTCTCGCCGCCGGCGCGGACGGTCGTGCTCATCCGACTGCTCGAAGTCCTCGACTCCGAGGCCGCGCCTGATCTCGGCGCTGATCGCGCTTGCCCGCGCGGCGAGAAGGGTTGCGATCGCCTTCATGTCGGACGCGACGGGCGCTTGAGCAGCGTCCGATGTTCGTCGCGGGGATCTCGTGCACGAAGCCGAAGACCAGAACTTTCCCGGCGAAAGGAATTCGCTGGCGAAAGGAGTTGGGCTTGCCAAACCAACTCTGCCTTTTCCGACACGGGCTATATAAGGGGGTGGCGATTGATGCGCAGCAGGGTGCAATCAGAGGGGACGAGGACGGTTCCGAACAACAATGGCCAGGCGTTTTGCGTTTCTCCTCGTTCGCGACTTCACGCTGTCGCCGCTATCGTTGTTCATCGACACGCTGCGGCTGGCGGGCGATGAGGGCGACCGCAGCCGCAGGATAGAGTTCGACTGGGAGATCGTCGGCGAACGCGGCCTGCCGATCCGGGCAAGTTGCGGCGTCGAATTGCTGCCGACCGGGGGGATCGGCAACCCCGAGGATTTCGATAACGTGGTCGTGGTCGGCGGCCTGCTCGACACAAACCGCAGCCTGAGTTCCGAGAAGGAGGCGTTTCTTTTGCGTGCCGCCGGCAAGGGAGTGCCGCTGACGGCGCTCTGCACGGGAAGCTTCGTGCTGGCGCGCTACGGGTTGCTCGACGGCTACAGCGCTGCCGTCAGCTGGTTCCACATCAAGGATTTCCGCAGCCGGTTCCCGGAGGTCAACGCCCATGCCGACAGCCTTTTTACCGTCGACCGGGGCCGCGCGACATGCGCGGGCGGCACGGGTGCCGCCGACCTCGCGGGCCATTTCGTGTCCCAGTTCATCGGCCAGAAGGCGGCCGAGAAGGCCGCCAAGATCCTGGTGCTCGACCGGATCAGGAGCAGCCGCGACGTGCAGCCCGTCGGCGACCTGTTTCCGGCGGCGTCGAGCCGGGCGGTGAAGCGGGCCTTGCTGTTGATGGAGAGCAACCTGCAGGAGACGCTGTCGGTGGCCGAGATCGCAAGCCGCCTGAACTGCTCGCGGCGCCAGCTCGAACGGCTCTTCGGGTTGGAACTGGGCATAGGCCCGATGGCGGCATATCTGACGCTCAGGGTGCATCATGCGAAGTCGCTGCTGGAAGGCAGCGACTTGCAGATCGGCGACATCGCCTACCGCTGCGGCTTCACCAATGCCGGCCATTTCAGCCGTGTGTTCCGCCAGCAGACCGGCATCACGCCAACCCACCTCAGGCATCCGAACCGGGCAATGGCGGCGGGAGGCTAATGGTCGGTGACGGCCTTGGTCGTGTCGCATACCCCGCCTGGCCGATTGCGTCGGTGCAGAAGCTGGCCATAGCATTGCGACAAGCGGCGGTGCCGCTGCTGCCTTGACGGTCAAATTCGCCAGCGAGAGCCATGCCGCATTATCCTGACGCCATGCCTGGATCAAAGAGCCTCTTCGAGCGCGCCAAGAGGGTGATGCCGGGCGGCAATACGCGCACCACCGTCTTTGTCGATCCGTTTCCGATCTATGCCGCGCGAGGCGAGGGGTGCAGGGTCTGGGATGTCGACGGCAACGTCTACTATGACTGCATCAACAATTTCACCTCGATGATCCATGGCTACACGCATCCCGACGTCGCTGCCGCCGTGGTCGAGCAACTGCCGTTCGGCACGGCCTTCGGCGCCCCGACGCTCAGCGAGATTGAGCTTGCCGAGCTTCTCGTCGACCGGCTGCCCTCCGTCGACCGGATCCGCTTCACCAACTCCGGCACGGAGGGGGTGATGATGGCCATCAAGGCCGCGCGCGCCTTCACCGGGCGGCCGAAGATCGTCAAGATCGAAGGCGCCTACCATGGGTCGTATGATTTCGCCGAGGTGAGCCTGGACAGTTCCCCGTCCAATTGGGGCGACATGCCAAGCTCGACGCCTTACGCAAAGGGAACGCCGCGCGGGGTGCTGGACGATGTGATTGCCGTGCCCTTCAACGATGTCGAGGCGCTTCGCGCCGTCTTCGCCGCCCAGGGCGACAGCATAGCAGGCGTGCTGATCGACCCGATGCCCAATCGTGCCGGCCTCATCCCGGCACGCCGGGACTATCTGCACGCAATGGTCGAGATCGCCCGGGCGGCCGGGGCCCTGATTGTCTTCGACGAAGTCATCTCGTTTCGCCTTGGCTGGTCGGGCGCGCAGGGGTTGTGGGGCATCGAGCCCGACCTGACCGCGCTCGGAAAGATCATCGGCGGCGGCTTCCCCGTGGGCGCCGTTGGCGGGCGCGCCGATGTCATGGCGGTGTTCGATCCGACCAGGGGCAAGCCCGCTCTTCCCCATGGCGGCACGTTCACCGCCAATCCGGTGACCATGCGGGCCGGGCTCGCCTCGATGCGGGCGCTGACGAAGGAGAGCTTTGCCCATCTCGATACACTGGGCGCATTCCTGCGCGAAGGGGTGTCCGCCTCGTTCGACAGGCATGGCCTTGCCGGCCAATGCGTGGGCCTCGGTTCGCTGTTCAAGGTTCATTTTACCTCGCATCCGGTTACCGACTATAGATCCGTCTATCCGGGCCAGGCCGAGCACCGGAGGTTCGATACATTCCACAAGGGCTTGCTCAGCCGCGGCGTCCTGTCTGCCAGCTACGGCCTGTTCGCGCTCTCGACGCCAATGACACAGGCGGACGCGCGCAGCATTCTGCATGCGATCGACGACACCCTGGGCGAGATCGCAGCGCAGCGTGGATCAGGATGACGTTTGGTCGATTCGCCTCCCTATCTCTTTGTCGAAGCATGAGCTCTGGACAAACGGAAAGCGTTAGTCCGAGAAAACCGGTTCCCACGTCTGGGATCATGCCTGAAAGCAGGTGACAATATGACAGCTTCCCTCCATGTCGCGGTGATCGGTGCGGGCACGCTGGGCCTATGCACGGCGCTCAACCTCCTCGAACAGGGCGCGCGCGTGACGGTGCTGGAAGCGCAGTCGATCGCTTCGGGTTCGAGCGGCAGGTCGGTCGGCGTTGTCGGGTCGCAATTTACCGATCCGTTCGAGATCATGCTTCGCGTTCAATCGTTCCGCCGGTTTCGCCAGTGGGAGGGGCAGGGGCTTCAATTCAACCACATCGGCTATCTTCGGCTCGCGCGCACGCCCGCGCAGATGGAGCTGTTCGCGAAATCAGTCGAGATTCAGGGCGGGGCCGGCTTGAAGTCGCGCCTGATCCGTGCGAACGAACTCAGGGACCTTGTTCCCCACCTTAGCCCCGACGGGCTCGAAGGCGGTTTGTTCGGACCCGACAACGGCTTTCTCGATCCCTATGACATGTGCAATTTCCTGGCGCGGATCATCCGTGAAAAGGGCGGCGACATTCGCCAGTACCGCAAGGTGCTCGGGATGGGAAGGCGGCCAGGCGGCTACAAGCTGGAGACCAATGGCGATCCGGTCGAATGCGATGCCGTGGTCAACGCAGGCGGCGCCTGGGCGCCGCGGGTCGCCGAGCTCTTCGGCCAGCGCCTGCACATATGGCCCGAGCGCCATGAGGCGGTCGTCATCCATCTGGACAGGCCGCTCGACTATACGATGCCGATGGTCATGGACCTCGTGGACGGCGAGGGCAGCGGCCTTAATTTCCGCCACGACAAGCCAGGCGCGCTGATTGCCGAGATCCACAAGGTGACGTCCATCGCTCCCGAGGATCCGGACAATTACAACGACCAGTGCGAGGAGCAATCGAAGGTCCACCTGGCCGAACTGCTGCTGGAACGGCTGCCCGATCTGCCGGGCGCGCGGCTTGGCCGTGGCTGGGCCGGCCTTTATCCTGTCACGGCCGATCATCGGCCGCTCGTCGGACCGATCGATGCCTCGGAACCGGCATTGGTCACCGCCGCCGGCGCCGGAGGCTATGGCATCCAGCTGGCGCCGGTGATCGGGCAGATCGCGGCGGATTGGGTTCTTCAAGGCGCGCCGGCTTCAGTGCCCGGAGCCGGGAGCCTTGCACCCACGGCCGAGCGCAACATCCGCAAAGTCGATCACTGACCGGTGCGAGTTGAAACCAGACCGGCGCTGCCGGAATTGCGCAAAACAAGCGTTTAGAGCCCCGATGGGGATCTGCAGACCCCACGCCTTCAGGCGGCTGGGATCTGGGCTGTTGCGCGAGACGGCACGGGCGCATCAAATGGTGGCTGAACCGCACCAAGCGCCCGCGACCTTCAGGAAATCCGCTTCCCGGCCCCGTCCAGCAGCACGCAGCCGTCCGGGGCAAAACCCAACTCGATCGTCTCGCCTTCGCGAAGCACGCGGCCAGTGATCGGTGTATTGGCGCGGAGGCTGGTCTTGCCGCCGATGTCGATCTCGTAGATCGCGCTGCCGCCCAGATAGGAGGCCGAGATCACGCGGCCGGACAGCCGATTGGCGCTCGTTCCAGCACCGACCGAAAATTTCTGCGGCCGCACCACGACGGTGACCTTGCTGCCGTCGGCAAGCGGCCTTGGACAAGCCACGCTGACCGTCTGGCTGGTGCCAAGCACCACCGTTGCCGTTCCTTGGCCGGACCGGCTCACGGTCCCTGCAAGCATGTTGGCCTTGCCGAGGAAGTCGGCGACGAAGGCTGTCGCCGGCGCCTCGTAGACCTCCTCCGGAGTGCCGATCTGCTCCACCGCGCCCGCGTTCATCACCACGATGCGATCCGACATGGAAAGGGCTTCTTCCTGGTCGTGCGTGACGAAGATGGCGGTGATGCCGGTTTCCTTCTGGATCTTCTTGATCTCGACGCGCATCTCCTCGCGCATGTTGGCGTCCAGCGCCGACAACGGCTCATCCAGCAGCAGCACCTGCGGCTCGAAGACGATGGCGCGGGCGAGCGCGATGCGCTGCTGCTGCCCGCCTGACAGTTGCGACGGCAGCTTCTTCTCGCTGCCCGGCAGCCGCACCATTTCGAGCGCCTTGCCGACCTTGCGCACGATCTCGGGCTTCGGCACGTTGCGGTACTTCAGGCCGAAGGCGACGTTGTCGAATACGTTCTTGTGCGGGAACAGCGCGTAGCTCTGGAAGACCAGCCCGATGTTGCGCTTGTAGATCGGGACGTCGTCGACCCGCCGCCCGTCGATCATGATCTGGCCGCCCGAAATATCGACCAGGCCGGCGATGGAGCGCAGGATCGTGGTCTTGCCGCAACCCGAGGGCCCGAGCAGGGTGACGAAGCTGCCCTTGCGGATCGACAGCGAGAAATCGCGCACCGCGACGAACTTGCCGTAGGCGATGTCGATGTCGCGGAACTCGACCGCCGGGCTGTTCGCCTCGGCGGCCGCGCTCGCGCCGGCCGCCCCGGCCTGGACAGGCCGGGGATGGAGTGTCGTGTCCTGGCTGTCAGGCACCCTTCGAGATCCTGTTCCACTGCTTGGTCCAGGCGTCCTCGTTGGTCGCCCAATAGGTCGGATCGGCGAAGGTCAGCGACTTCATCGTGCCCGTCTTGTCGAATGCCGGCAGTTTCTCGATCTTCTCGGTCAGCTTGACCTTGTTCGGATCGAGCGACGGCGGATAGCTCTGGCCCTCGGCCACCGCGATCGAGGTCGCCGGGTCGAGCATGAAGTTAATGAGCTCCTCGCACTCGGCCATGGGCGAGCCCTTGAGGATCAGCATGTCCTCCATCCAGGCGTAGGAGCCGGCCGGATCGAGATAGCCGATAGGATGGCCCTGGTCCTGCAGCGCGGCGACGCGGCCCGACCAGGCATCGGTCACCACGATCTCACCCTTGGAAAGCAGGTCCATCAGCTCCGCGCCGGAACTCCAGAACTTCTTGGCGAGGTCGCGCGTCTCGCGCACCTTGGCCCAGATGGCGTCCATGTCCTTGAGGTTGTTGGGGTCCTGCCCGGTGGCGAGCGCCGCATACCAGACGCGCGTCGTCATGTCGGAATAGCCGCCGACCTTGCCAGCGTATTTCTTGTCGAGCAGGAGCCCGGCGCCCTTTTCCTTGGCTTCCTCCGGCGAGATCACCTTGGTGTTGTAGGCGATGCCGGTGGTGCCGTAGTCGTAGGGCACGGCCGATAGCTTTGGCGTCAGCTTGCGGAACGGCTCGATCATCGGCTGCAGCACGTTCGCCATGTTGGGAATGTTGGCCTCGTTGATTTCCGAGGTCAGGCCGGCGTTCACGTACTTGATGTAGTAGTTCACGCCGGAGGAATGGATGACCTGGTAGTCGCCGGGCTTGGCGGTCTTGATCTTGGTGATGATCTCGTCCTCGTCGCCGAACGTGCCCTGGACCACCTTGATCTTGGTCTTGGTCGTGTAGGGCTGGAAGGCGAACTTGTCGATCGCGTCCTGCACCGTGCCGCCCCAGCCGTCGAAGCGAACCTCCTGGACCGCGGCGAGCGCCCGGCCCATCCAGGGCATCGAAAGGCCCGCCGATGCTGCCGCTGCTGCGGTCAGCGTCAGGAACGTGCGGCGGCTCAGGTCGCCATTGGCGTATCGATCGTGCAGCCGTTCCAGCCGCTTGGTGGTGGTGAGTTTCATTGTATTTCCTCCTTTGGTTCGCCACGTCTTCTCAGTTTTGTCAGGCTTTGCAGGATCAGGCCACCGATCAGCGGGATGCCGACGGTCACCAGGATCATCACGGTGCCGAGCGCGTTGATCTCCGGGCTGATCGAAATCTTGAGCATGGAAAGGATCTGGGTCGGCATGGTCTCGACGCCGGCCGGCCGCCAGAACAGGCTGGCCGAGGTGTTGTCGAACGAAATGGTGAAGGCGAGCAGGGCGCCGCCGACAACGGCCGGGATGAGCAGCGGCAGCGTGATCTCGCGGAAGGACGAGAAGCGAGAGGCGCCAAGCGACAGTGCCGCCTCCTCGTAGACGCGGCGGATGCCGATCATGCGCGCCTGGGCGATCAGCACCACATAGGGCACGGCGAGCAGGATATGGCCAAGCACCAGGAGCAGCATGGTCCTCGGCTGGTCGACGGCCTTGATCAGCACCAGCAGGCCGACGCCGAGGATGGTTTCCGGCACCAATGCCGGCAGGATCACCAGCGTGCTCAGCGCCTGCTTGCCGCGAAATTCGAAGCGGACCAAGGCAAACGCCGTGGTGACGCCGATGGCGGTGGTGACGATGGCGGTGACCAATGCGATCCACAAGGATGTTCGAAAGGCAGCCAGCACCGCCTCGTTGGCCATCAGCTTGCCGTACCATTGCAGGCTGAAGCCGGTCATCGGGAAGCCGCCGAACATCGAGGCGTTGAACGACAGGACCACTGTCGCCACGATCGGAGCGAACATGAAGATGTAGACGCAGACCGTGACAAAGCCGGTCAGCCGCCAGGCCCATCTGCCTTCCTGCCTGCGCCGTGTTCCTCTCATCCTGCAAGCCCCGTCATCCGCCAAGCCCTTTGACGATCTGCGACATGCCCATGTAGCGCGTATAGACGGCGGCGAAGAAGCCGAGCACGATGAACAGCACGATCGAAAGCGTGGCCCCCATCGGCCAGTTCAATTCGCCCATGATGGTGTCGTAGATCAGGTTGCCGAACAGAGCGTCGCGGCCCGAGCCGAGAAGCTGCGGCGTGACATAGCTGCCGGCGGCCAGCACGAAGCAGAGCAGCAGGCCCGCAGCCAGGCCGGGAAGCGACAGCGGTAGCGTGACCTCGCGGAACGCCTGCGCGCTCGTGCAGCCCATCGAGCGGGCCGCCGAAATCAACGTCCGATCAATGCTCTCCAGGCTGACATAGACGTTGAGGATCATGTAGGGCAGCAGGAAGTGCAGCATGCCCAGGATGACCGCGCCTTCGTTGTAGAGCATCTGCAGCGGCTCATGGATGATGCCCATTTTGAGCAGCGCGACGTTGATGACGCCCTGTTCGCCCAGGATGTTGATCCAGGAGAAGGTGCGGATGGTGAAGCTGATCCAGAACGGCACGATCAGCAAAAGCAGCAACAGCCATTTGTGCTTGAAGGTCGTGGCCCAGATGAAATAGGCAGGGAAGTAGCCGAGCACGCCGCACAGCAGCGCCGTCATGGCTCCGACCCTCAAGGTCTTCAGGAGGAATCCGTGATAGTAGCTGTCGGTGAGGAATTCGTGCCAGTTCGCCGTCGTCAGTGCGCTCGTTTCCACGCCCGCGGTGACAAAAGTGAAGAAGGTATAGCCGGCCATCACGGCGATCGGCAGCACCAGGAAAAAGATCAGCAGCAAGAGCACCGGCGCGACCAGCATCCAGGCCAGCCGTGGATCATACAATGTCCATCGTCGTTTCATGAGCACCCGGTGCGCTCTCTTTGAAGCGCCTGTTTTGTTCCCGGGCCAAGATTGAGGGATTGCAGGCGCGATGTCCACAGTCGGCGATTGAGCCAGCGGACTTCAGTGTCGCCGGGTGCGAGAGATGCCGAAATTTGTCGGGAGACGGGGTCGCCACGCAACCCCGTTCGACCACACGTCGGGAACGGCTGGCCGGCGTCTCCTCAGCCCTTGGAAATACCGCGCGCGATCAGCCGGGCGAGGCGCTCCGAAAACGCCCTTGCGTCGGCCGGCTTGTCGCCGTCGAGGACGCGCGCCTCGTCGTAGAGAAGGTGGGCGGCATCCTCCTTGAAGGCCTGCTCGTCTTCGCCGAGGCTGGCGAGCGCCAGGACGCGCTGGTGGCGGGGGTTGATCTCGAGGATCGGTTTGGCTGTCTTGTCGAGGCGGCCGGCGGCGTTCAGCAGCCGCTCGAACTGGCGGTCGGGACCGTGTTCGGGCGCCACCAGGCAGACCGCGCTTTCGGTCAGGCGGTCGGAGGCCTTCACGTCCGACACGGCATCGCCAAGCGCCGCCTTGACGAAGGCCAAGAAGCCATCGACCTCGGGCGTCGCCGCCGCATCCGGCTTGTTCGCCTCGTCGAGCAGCGGGATCTCGGACAGTTCGGCCACGCCCTGCGTCACCGACTTGAACGGCTTGCCGTCGAATTCGGGCGCCATCGACGTCCAGAAACTGTCGACCGGGTCGGTGAGCAGCAGCACCTCGATGCCGCGTGCCTTGAAACCTTCGAGCTGCGGCGAGGCTTCGAGCCGTGCACGGTCGTCGCCGGCCATGAAGAAGATCGCCTTCTGGCCTTCCTTCATCGCCGAGACGTAGTCGGCAAGGCCGCGCCAGCCTTCGCCGGAGGCGGTTGAGCGGAAGCGGGCGAGCTTCAAGAGCTGCTCGCGCCGCTCATGGTCCTCGTAGAGCCCTTCCTTGAGGACGACGCCGAAGTTTTCCCAGATCTTCGCATAGGCCTCGGTCTCGTTCTCCGCCAGCTTGGCGAGATCGCCAAGCACGCGGTTGGTCAGGCCCTTGCGGATCGCGGCAAGCAGCGGGCTTTCCTGGATCATCTCGCGCGAGACGTTGAGCGGCAGGTCGGCGGAATCGACCAGCCCGCGCATGAAGCGCAGGTAGCGCGGCAACAGATCGGCATCGTCGGTGATGAAGACGCGGCGCACATAGAGCTTCATGCGGCCCTTCCGGTCCTGGTCGAAGAGATCGAAGGGACGCGAGCCGGGCACGAAGGCCAGCACGCTATATTCCTGCCGGCCCTCGGCGCGGAAATGGATGGTGGCGGCCGGCTCGTCATACTGGCCGGAGACGCCGCGGTAAAAGTCGGTGTATTCCTCGGGCTTGATCTCGCTCTTCGGCCTGACCCAAAGGGCCGTGCCATCGGCAATGTCGCGCGCCTCGGCACCGGGCCTCTCGATGAGCGTGATCGGCACCGGCACATGGCCCGACTGCGACTTGGCCAGTTGCTCGAGCCGATAGGATCCGGTGTAGGACACGGCGTCGTCCATCAGATGCAGCACGACGCGGGTGCCGCGCTTGGGGGCGGCTTCGAGCGGGGCGGGCGCGATCTCGTAGGAACCCTTGCCGTCGGACGACCAGCGCCAGGCTTCTTCGCTTCCCGCCAGGCGGCTGATGACGTCGACACGGGTCGCGACCATGAAGGCGGAGTAGAAGCCGACGCCGAACTGGCCGATGAGCTGCGTGTCCTCGCTCGAATTGCCGGCGCCGACGCGCTCGATGAAAGCGCGCGTGCCCGAGCGCGCGATCGTGCCCAGCGCCTCCGTCATGTCGTCGCGGCTCATGCCGATGCCGTTGTCCTCGACGGTGATCAGCTTGCCGTCGGGATCGGCTGAAATCGAGATGCGGGGCTTCGGATCGTCGGCCAGCAATTCGGGGCGACTGACGGCCTCGAAGCGCAGCTTCTCGCAGGCGTCGGCGGCGTTGGAAATCAGTTCGCGCAGGAAGACGTCCTTATCGGAATAGACCGAATGCACCATCATGTGCAGCAGCCGCGAAACATCCGCCTCGAATGCCTTGGTTTCCGTCGCTTTCGTGTCTGTCGTCATTCCGGCTTTCCACGCTTTCCTCCGCCCGCCGCGCCATGCGCGATCAGGACTTCCTTTCACCAATTTTCAACTGTGCTGGCAACTGCCGTCAGCAAGGCCAGCGCGCCGACAATATCGTGATGGGATGCTGGGGCCGCAAGGGGGTGGAAACGGTGCTGACGACGAAACAGCCAATCTCCCCCGCGAAGGGGGAGATTGGCAGCGTCGGCGCCGCCCCGGTCCTGCGCGCCCTACTTCCCCGCCATCTGGTCGGCAAGCGCCTGCGCCTGGGCAAGCAGCGCGGGGAAGGCGGGGTTGTCGCGCAGGTTCTTGCCCATGCAGGCGCGGAAGTCGCTGTCGCCTTTTGCCCAGGCGGCGTCGGCGGCATCGGATGTATTTTCGTCGCTGTCGTCGGTGGCCTGCTTGACCAGTTTCTGCGCGGCGGCGTCGGCCGCGGTCCAGACCGCGTCGCAGGCCGCGATCCTTGGGACGGGTGGTGCCGCGGGCGCCTCGGCGATCATGACGCTGTTGCCCTTGACCAGCGTGACGACGATTTCCTGGTCGTAGTTCGGTCCGACGTCCTGTGCCCAGCCGCCGAGGCGGGCGATCGCCATGTCGGCGCCGTCGGGCGTCTTCAGGGTGAAGTCGAGCGTGCCGGTGAAAGCGGCGTCGCTGCCGATCGCCTGGGTGTAGAACGCATCGAGCTTCAGCGCCGCGTCGAAGCTGGTGGGCAGTTTGAGATCGGCGTCCGTCTCCGCCGCACGCGATTGCAGCCAGCGCTCGACCAGCCCGCGTGTCGACGCGACGATGCTGGGGCCGTCCTCGGTGCCGTGACGCAGCCCGTCCAGCATGCCGAAGCCGACATCGGAGGAACTGAGGCTTTCGATATTGATCCTGCCGGCCGCCGGAAAACCCTTGACCGTGAAAGGTCCAAGAAGCGTCGAAAGGCGCTGTTCGAGATCGGCGCGGGCCTTCTCATTGGCCGCATCGAGCGTTTCCATGGGAGCGTTCGCGCTTTCCATCGCGGCGATGGCCGCGATCGCCTTGTCGCGCGCGGCGATGTAGTCGTCCTCCGGCGAAGCCGCATACGCCGCACCGCTCGCCAGCGCGAACACCAAAGTCCAGACCAGACGCATCGTGAAAACCTCCGTTTTACAAGCTCTTCGCGTGGCTTGGTGGCGATTGTGCGGCGGTGAAGTCATGGCGAGGCGTGGCGTATATCGGGGCACCAGGACAGCCCTGGCAAGGTCGCAAGCCCTCATGATGAAACCTTCCGATACCCAGGCCGTTATGGCCGTTGTGGCAGACATCAAACCCAAACAGAGGCCGGCCGGCGGCGCCAAGCCAAACGGTGCCAGGAAGCCCCGCCGGGAGAAGGTACCCGATGTCGAGGCCGCATCCGAGGTCGTCGGCGAGGCGGCGCCGCCGCCAGCGGCGGTGGAACCTGATCCGCAGCTGAGCCCCGAACAGGCCGAACAGGCGCGCAAGAAATACCTGCTGAAGCGCTTCTGGATCAGCGCGCGCGGCTATTGGAGCCGGCGGGGCGACAAGCTCGCCTGGCCATGCACGATCGCGCTCCTGATCCTGATCTGCGTCAATGTCGGCTTCCAGTACGGGATCAATGTCTGGAACCGCTCGATCTTCGACGCCATCGAGCAGCGCAATGCGCCGACCGTCTATTTCCTGAGCGCCGTGTTCGTGCCGCTGGTGCTTGGAAGCGTCAGCCTTGTCGTTGCGCAGGTCTATCTGCGCATGACGATCCAGCGCCGCTGGCGCTCCTGGCTCACTACATCCATCATCGGCCGCTGGCTCACCAACGGCCGCTACTACCAGCTCAATCTCGTCAGCGGCGATCACCAGAACCCGGAAGCCCGCATCGCCGACGATTTGCGGATCGCCACCGAATCGCCTGTTGATTTCGTCTCCGGCGTGCTCAACGCGTTCCTGGCGGCCTCGACCTTCATCGTCGTCTTGTGGACCATCGGCGGCGCGCTGACGCTGCCGATCGGCTCCTCGACCGTCACCATTCCGGGCTTTCTCGTCATCACCGCGGTCATCTATGCCGGCATCACCTCCACCTCGATGGTGGTCATCGGCCGGCATTTCGTCGAACTCTCCGAGCAGAAGAACCAGGCGGAAGCGGAATTTCGCTACACGCTGATGCGCGTGCGCGAAAACGGCGAGAGCATCGCCCTGCTCGGCGGCGAGGAGGAGGAGCGCAGCGGCATCGACAGGACCTTCGCCGGCGTGCTGGGGAAGTGGGCGATGCTTGCTGGCCAGCACATGCGCACGGCGCTGGTCTCGCAGGGATCGAGCCTGTTCGCGCCGGTGGTGCCGGTGCTTTTGTGCGCGCCAAAATTCCTCGACGGCTCGATGTCGCTTGGGCAGGTCATGCAGGCGGCATCCGCCTTTGCCATCGTGCAGGGCGCGTTCGGATGGCTGGTCGACAATTACCCGCGCCTGGCCGACTGGAACGCCTCGGCACGGCGCATCGCCTCGCTGATGATGTCGCTGGATGGGCTCGAGCGCGCGGAAGAGAGCGACGCGCTCGGACGCATCAATCGCGGCGAGACCAAGGACGACACGATGCTCAACCTCAACAATCTGTCCGTGTCGCTCGATGACGGAACCGCCGTGGTCAAGGAAACCGAGGTGGTGATCCAGCCGGGCGAGCGGCTGCTGGTGGCCGGCGAATCCGGTTCGGGCAAGAGCACGCTGGTGCGGGCGATAGCGGGCTTGTGGCCGTGGGGCGGCGGCAGCGTCGATTTCCACCCGGGCAAGCGCATGTTCATGCTGCCGCAGCGCCCCTACATCCCCTCGGGCACGCTGCGCCGGGCCGCTGCCTATCCAGGCGCCGCCGAGGATTGGACGATCCCGCAGATCAGGGCTGCCCTCGACAAGGTTGGGCTCGGTCATCTTGGCGACCGGATCGAGGAAGACGCGCCGTGGGACCAGACCCTGTCGGGCGGCGAGAAGCAGCGCCTGGCCTTCGCGCGGCTGCTCCTGCACGCGCCCGATATCATCGTGCTGGACGAGGCGACGGCGGCACTCGACGAGAAGAGCCAGGACAGGATGATGGAGACCATCATCCACGAATTGCCTAATGTGACCATCTTGAGCGTGGCGCACCGCGCCGAGCTGGAGGCCTTCCACAGCCGCAAGATCACGCTCGAGCGGCGCAAGGGTGGCGCCAAGCTGGTCAGCGATATCGACCTCGCCCCGCGCAAACGCAGGGGCTTGCTCGGCCGCGCCCTGTGGGGTTCCGGCACTTCCGCCGAAAAGCGCGGCGCCGCCCGTAAAAAGAGTTGATGACGCTCAGGCGAGTTCTGGTTTCAGCTCAAGGGATGGCCTTCTATCAGCCGCCCAATTCTTCCTGATGCGCCTTGGCGAGGTCGGCCATGCTGTCGAAGCGGAAGTCCACCTTCGGCATCTGGCCGGGATGCATCGTGGCGCCGAAACCCTGATCGGCATGCCGGCGGTGGATCCAGCACGATTTAAGGCCCAGGCGGTTGGTCACGGCATGGTCATGAAACAGGCTTTCGGCCGTGTGCAGGACTTGCTTGTCGCCGATCCCGAGCGTCGCCAGTTTTTCCAGCATATAGTCGAAATTCCGGGGCGACGGCTTGTAGGAGCCGATGTCCTCCGCCGTGTAGATCGCATCGAAATCGACGCCGAGCTTCCTGTTGCTGAAGGAGAAGCTCGTATTGTCGACGTTGGAGAGGATGACGAGCTTGTAGTGCTGCTTGAGGTATTGCAGGGCGGCGGCGGTATCGGCAAAGGCCGGCCAGTCCTTCACGCTTTGGCCATAGGCGATGCATTCCTCCGGCGTGGTCACGACGCCCCATTCCTCGGCGAGCCGCTTGTAGACGACAGCCAGAAGGTCGCAGTAGCGCTTTTGCGGCGTCCAGTCCTGCTGGCTGGATTCGTGCCTGGCATGCGCCTGCAGGATCTCGTCGCGGCCGAGGCCGCGGCCAACCCGCCCGGTCAGCGGCTTCAGGGCGTCGATCATGCCGGATTCCCAATCGATTAGCGTGCCGTAGCAATCGAAGGTCAAGGCCTTGAAATCAGTCAGCTTCATGGTTCACTCCCTTGAGTTGGATAATTGGCTGGCGTTTGCGTGGATCGCGATCAATCGGCCGGCTGCCCGGCTGGGCGCAAACCTGCCTCGCCCTTCGATGTGGTGCCACGCGACGATGTCAGCCAGACGCCGAACAGCGTAACCGCGAGGCCGAGGACCATCGCCGCCGAAAGCGGCTCGCCGAAGAGCAGCCAGGCCCAAAGCATCGTCACCGGCGGGCTGAGATAGATCACGCTGCTGACCTGCGCGGCGCTGTGGAGGCGCAGGCTCGCATAATAGACGCCGTAGCAGAAGAAGGTCGAAAACAGCACCAGCCAGGCGATGCCGAACTCGAACCGGCCATCAAGGGGCGGCATCAGCCCGCCTTTCCATTCGGCGCAAACGGCAAAAAACAGCGCCGCCGTCAGGCATTGGATGCACAGGCTCTGGTGGATGGGCATGTTGATCGTCCCCATCCGCTTCTGCAGCACGGTCGCCAGGGCGAAGACCATCATGGAAGCGATCGTGACCACGTACGCCCAGGCCGGCGCGGTGCCGAGACTGAGGCTGTTCAGCGAAACGATCAGCACGCCCAACACGCCGAGAGCCGTTCCGGTCCACTGCCTCGATGTCAGCCGGTGGCCGAGAACGGGCTGCGATAGTGCCGCGATGGTGAGGGGGACGAGGTCCGAGATCAGCGCGACCAGGCCGGTCGGCACGCGCTGGCCGATGGCAAGCGCGAAGCCGCCGAGATAGAGGAACATCATCGCAACGCCGAACGCCATTTGCTGGAGCAGCGCCTGGACGCCGATGCGCGGCCCGACCATGAGCGCGAAGGGCAGGAGGACCAGCCCTGACATCAGGGTTCGCCAGAACAGCACCAGCATGACGTCGGCGCTCTCGCTGGCGTGACGGATGCCGACAAAGCCCGAGCTCCAGCTTACGACCAGGGCTGCCGCCAGAAGCGGCCAGGCCAGGCGACGGGACGGAGGTTTCGGGAGCGTCATGCAGTCTCTTCGTCGAAGCGGGTTCGCCAGCGGATCACGGCCGATCTCGAATGCGGGATTTATGGCGGCGCGCAAGCGCCTTTGCACATGACAAATTTCGATATATCCATGAAATAGGCGCGAGATGTGGCATATATGATTGACCTCAAAGCCCGTTCTCTGCCGAAACCTTGAAGCGCTGCTTTCGTTTCAAACGAGGATTGTCATGACTGGAGTGATGAGCCGCCGCCTGGATGTCGATGCCTTGCGGGCGATGGTGGCGATCGAGAAACATGGCGGCGTTACCCGGGCGGCCGAGATGCTCGGCCTGTCGCAATCGGCCGTCAGCCACAAGATCAGGCGGCTGGAAGCGAGTCTCGGCTGCGAAATCCTCAGTCGCAAGGCGAATGCGCCGATGTTCACCAGTTCAGGGCAGGATCTGCTGGGCTATGCCAGGCGCATCCTGGGCATCCATGACGAGGCGATCCTGAGCCTGTCGAAGAGCACGCTGCAAGGCAAGATCGCTTTGGGGATGACCGAGGATACGACCTGCACGGACCTTTCGCGCATCCTTGGCCGATTTCGTCGGCTATACCCCGAGGTGAGCGTGCGCACGCAGGTGCGCATGAGCCTGGCCTTGCAGAAGCTGTTGGGCGAGGGCGCGCTCGACGCGGCCATCATCCAGGTGTTCCAGCACGACGTCCGCCCCACCGATGTCCCGCTGTTCCGCGAGACCCTGCATTGGGTGAAGTCGCCCGAGCTGACCCTTGGGAAAGGCGACCCGGTGCCGTTCCTGTCCTTCGACGAGAACTGCTTCTATCGCCGTTGGGGCCTCGATCTCGGCCAGGACGAGGGAACGGTGTTCGAGATCGTGTTCGAATGTTCGAGCGCGGCCGGCATCATCGCCGGCGTGACCTCCGGCCTCGGCGTGGCGCTGCTCAGCCAGCGCCATCTGCGGCCCGGCATGGAGATCGTCGACAAGTCGTTCCCCAAGCCTCCGGACCTCGCCTACGTCATTCGCCGCGCCCGCAACGTCCGCAATCCCGCGCTGGAGACGCTGGTGCGGGAGATAGAGGCTGAGGTGAAGCGCCACGGGACCCTGCAGATCGCGGTGTGAGGAGGCGTGATTAGCGTTGGCGCCCGTGCGCCCGGTCGATGATATCGCGCGCTCGAGCCTCTCGCCTCATTTCCGGAGTATCTTCTCCATCGCTTTCCCCTTCGCAAGCTCGTCGATCAGCTTATCGAGGTAGCGAATTTCCTTCATCCGTGGATCCTCAATATCTTCCACGCGGACGCCGCAGACCACCCCTGTAATCAAATTCCGCAAAGGATTCAGTCGAGGGGCCTGACCAAAGAAATCCTCGAAGCTGGTTTTCTTCTCCAGTTCGGCGTCGAGTTCTTTCTCGGTGTAGCCCGTCAGCCAGCGGATGATCTTATCGACCTCGGCTCTGGTGCGTCCTTTCCTTTGCGCCTTGGCGACATAGTGCGGATAGACGCTGGCAAAGCTTGTGGAATAGATTCGATGCTCCGTCATGACGTGCCCTTACCGGTGGCGCCTATCGCCCGCACTCAACTTTGCCTCCAATGCGCAGGTCTCAGCAATTGGCGCAGGACCGACTCCAATCTTCCCGCCGCCCTTCACCCGTTCCTTTTCTCCACCTCAGCCTTGCGCAACAAGAACCGTTGGATCTTGCCGCTAGGGGTCTTCGGCAATTCCCCGACGAAGTCGATCTCGCGCGGATAGGCATGGGCCGAGAGGCGTTTGCGGACATGCTGCGCCAATTCTTCGGCGAGTTCCGGGCTGCCCTCGTAGGCGGGCGCCAGGATGACGAAGGCCTTGACGATCTCGGTGCGCTGCGGGTCGGGTACGCCGACCACCGCCGCCTCGTTGACGGCGGGATGTTCGATCAGCGCGCTTTCGACGTCGAAGGGGCCGATGCGGTAGCCTGACGAGGTGATGACGTCGTCGGCGCGGCCGATGAAGGAGACCGAGCCGTCCGGCTCGTATTCCACCGTGTCGCCGGTGCGGTAGTAGCCGCCCGATATGGCCGGCGTTTCGGCCTGGTGGTAGCCGTCGAACCAGCGCAACGGCGAGTTGGCGATGTCGACGGCGAGGATGCCGGGCTGGTTGGAGCCGAGCTCGTTGCCGGCCTCGTCCAGCACCACCATGCGATAGCCCGGCATGGCAAAGCCCGCCGAGCCGGCGCGGACAGGGTGCGCCAGGCCGTGATGGTTGTTGACCATCATGCCGTTCTCGGTCTGGCCGTAATGGTCGTGGATGGGCGCGGCGAGATGGGCGTCGAACCAGCGGATCACTTCCGGGTTGAGCGGCTCGCCGGCGCTGCTCACCACACGCAGCCGGCCTTTTGCACGCGCGGCGGCGTCGGGACCTTCGGCGAGCAGCAGGCGGAAGGCGGTGGGCGAGCCGGCAAGGCTGGTGACGCCAAGCCGCTCGATGACATCATAGGTGTTTTTGGCGGTGAAGGCGCCCTCGTTGAAGGTCGTGGCGATGCCGAGCAGCAGGGGTCCCGTGATGGCGTAGTAGAGGCCATAGGCCCAGCCCGGATCGGCGATGTTCCAGAAGATGTCGTCTGGGCGCAGGCCGATCGCGTCGCGCATATAGGCGCCGAAGGCGAGCAGCGCGTTGAGCGGCACCGGCACGCCCTTCGGCAGGCCGGTGGTGCCCGAGGTCGACATCATCATGAACAGGTCTTCGCCCTTGCGCATCACCGGGTCGCAGTTGGGTGAGGCGGCGGCAAGCGCGGCACGGAAATCGATGTCGCCCGGGGACAGGGCGTCGCCAGCACCGAGGATGGTGGCGATTTGCGGAGGGTTCGCGACCTCGTCGAGCTTGCCGCGATTGGCCGGATTGGTCATCACCAGCCTGGCGCCGCTGTAGCCGAGCCGGTGTTCGATCGCCTTCGGGCCGAAGGCAGTGAACAGCGGCTGGTAGACCGCGCCGATGCGCCAGGCGCCGAGGATCAGCGCCACCAGTTCGGGGATGCGCGGCAGCATGCCGGCCACGACATCGCCCGGGCCGACGCCCAATTCCTTCAGCAGAGTGCCGACGCGGCCGGACATGTCGGCGAGATCCTCGAAGCTGAATTCGCTGAGTTCGCCGCCGGCAGAGATGGCGCGCAGCGCCAGGCGGTTTCCGCCGGTGTGCCGGCCGCAGCATTCGACATAGGCGTTGATGCCGGTCGCGGGGTCGCCCTGCAGTCTGGCGATCTCATCCTCGATACGAAAGCTTGCAACGGCATCGTCATAGCGCGGCAAGCCGGCTTGCGTCTTGGTCATGAAAATCCTCCCTGGCGGTGCGCCATCTCCCCATGGCACGCGCTGTCGCGGCGACATTGACATCAGATGGCGCCGATGGGCAACGGCGAGTGCCTGTTCCTTTGTATTGACGCAACTCCGGACGAAAAACCGCTACACACTTTTCCCGGAATTGCGCTTACAGGTTCGCCTCGGCGAAGATGCGTGCCGCCCAGTCGAGAAAGACGCGCAGGCGCGGCGAAAGCTGCCGGTTCTGCGGATAGAGCGCCGACAGCGGTGTCGGCGAGGGCGGATACTCGGCCAGCACCTCGACCAGTGTTCCCTCTGCCAAATCCTTCTCGAAGCGATAGCGCGGCGCCTGGATGAGGCCGAGGCCAAGCCGGGCGAGGTCGGCGGCGGTGTCGGAATTGTTAGCGGCGACGCGGCCGGGCAGCCTGACCTCGCGCGTCTTGCCGCCGACGGTGAATTCGAAGGGCAGCACTTCGCCGGTGCGGGAGGAGACGAAGCCGATCGCCTGATGGCCGTCCAGCGCATCGGGGGAGGCCGGCGTGCCGTGGCGAGAGAGATAGGCGGGGCTGGCGCAGGTCATCTCGCGGATCATGCCAAGCCGGCGCATGATCATGCCGCTGTCAGGCGGCTCGCCGACGCGGATGACGCAGTCGACACCCTCGCGCACCAAGTCGACCAGCCGGTCGCTCTGGCCGATCTGCAGGTCGATCCTGGCATAGCGGGCGAGGAATTCCGGCAGGCGCGGCAACAGGAAGGTGCGTGTGAGCAGCGTGCTGGCGTCGATGCGCAGCAGGCCGAAGGGTTCGGCATTGCGGAAGGCGGCCTCGGCATCCTCGATCTCGGCCAGGATGGACAGGCAGCGCCGGTAATAGGCCTCGCCGTCCTGCGTGGCGTTCACCTGGCGCGTCGTGCGCTCGAGCAGCCTTGCGCCGAGATGGTCTTCCAGCCGCCGGACCGCTTCCGTCGCGGTCGAGCGCGGCAGGCCGAGATCGGCGGCGGCAGCGGTGAAGCTGCGCCGCTCCAGCACGCGAACGAAGAGCCGCATCGTGTCCAGGCGATCCATGGTCTTTGTTCGCAGTTTCCGAATAGTGATGTCAAGACAAGGCTGATTATCCGGAAGTTGGTTCGGCCTATATCCGTCTCACCAACAAGAAGGAGAGACTTCCATGACTTCAGGCCAAACGAGCACGGGCCAAACTAAAGCGGCGATCGTGACCGGCGCCTCCAAGGGCATCGGCGCGGCGATCGCGCGGAGGCTGGCCCGCGACGGCATCGCCGTCGTCGTCAATTACGCGCGGGGACAGGCCGAGGCCGAGGCGCTGGTGCGCGCCATCGAAGCCGATGGCGGCAAGGCGATCGCCGTGCAAGCCGATATCGCGGTTCCGGCCGGTATCGCCAGCCTCTTCGACGCCGGCGAGAAGGCGTTCGGAGGCATCGATATACTGGTCAACAATGCCGGCATCATGAAGCTTTCGCCGATCGCGCAGGCCGATGATGCCTTCTTCGACACCCAGGTCGCGATCAATCTCGGCGGCGTGTTCCGTGGCATGCGCGAAGGCGCAAAACGCATTCGCGATGGCGGCCGCATCGTCAATTTTTCGAGCAGCGTGGTCGGCCTCCACCAGCCGGGTTACGGCGTCTATGCCGCCACCAAGGCGGCGGTCGAGGCGATGACGCACATCTTGGCCAAGGAGCTTGGCGCGCGCGGCATCACCGTCAACGCGGTGGCGCCCGGACCGGTCGAGACGGCGCTGTTCACCGATGGCAAGAGCGCGGCGCAGATCGAGGCCACGGCCAAGATGATCCCGCTCGGCAGGCTCGGCCAGCCCGACGACATTGCCGGCGTGGTCTCGTTCCTGGCCGGGCCGGACAGTGCCTGGGTCAACGGGCAAATCATGCGCGCCAATGGCGGCGTGATCTGAAGGAGGCTGGCCGCTGCTGCTGTGGCGGCCCGCCTCCCGTTCCATTTCGAAGCCTAGCCCAAACGATTGAGAAGACAAGGAAAGACCATGCCATTCGCCAACATCAAGATGCCGCAGGCGGCGCTCTCCAAGGCACAGAAAGAAGACCTCATCCATCGCACGACCGCCATGTTCGTCGACTTTTTCGGTGAGGGCGTGCGGCCCTACACGATGGTGCTTGTGGAGGAAGTCGCCGATGGCGGCTATGGCCGTGCCGACGAAGTGTTCGTGATGCCGGACGCTTTTCGCGCCAAGGACTAAGGTTGCCGATGTCCGGCCGGCCTGCACATGGCTCACGCCCGCGCTTCCGGTACTCACATGCTCAAAAGCACCCTCCGTTAGCCGCAGCATGGCCCGGCGGAGGGGCCACAGCAGGCCTTGGCCTTCTTTTCCTCCTCCAGCCAGCGGTCGCGCGGCTTGCAACTCGCTGGCCGTGGCGCAAGCGCGACATGCACCGCGCCGTCGGCCAGCCGGGGCAGGGCGGCCCGGTAGAGCTGCATCGGGCGCACGCCGTCGCTGACCTCGAAGGTCAGCTTGGCCGCCTGGTCGAGACCGACATGCTCGGTCACTTTCCGGATGATCGCCGCGAATTTTCCAGCCGGCATATGGGTGCGGTCCTCATTGACGTCCCATAGCTGCACGAAGATCTCCGACCATGATTCCGGATTCCCGCCGCAGTCGAGCGCGTCGAAGCGGCCGGCCTTGACCTCGGTGACATGGTAGCCCGGCAACACCGGCCCGCCTTCATGGAAAAACACCAGTGGCTTTTCCCTGTGATCCGCCAGAAAGCCCAGCAAGCCGGCCATGGTGATGTCCCGCGGGTCGGCCGTGATCACGGGATCAAATTCCCGATTGTCAGAGGCGAGCATGTGCGATAATCCTTGCTTCAATATTCATAGGATTGTTGAAATATGAATGAACGTCAAGCCCTGTTGGCCTTCGCGGCGCTGTCGCAGGAAACACGGCTGCGCGTGCTGCGCCATCTGGTGATCGCCGGCCCCGACGGCATCGCCGCCGGGGCGATAGCCGAGAAGGTCGAGGTTTCGGCGTCCAACGTCAGCTTCCACCTCAAGGAGCTTGAACGCGCGGGGCTGGTGAGCGTGCGCCGCGATTCCCGCTCCATGGTCTACAGCGCCGAGTATGACATGCTGAGCGGTCTTATCCGCTTCTTGATGGAGGATTGTTGCTCCGGCCGGCCGGAAATCTGCGCGCCGGCGGTGTTGCCGGGCTGCTGTGCGGCCGACACGCGGGAGCCTGCCCGATGAGTGGCGACCACCCTGTGCCTGGCGCGTCCTCCATCCGGGACACGGCCGGTTTTGATTTGCCGCGCCGGCTCACGGCGGAAGCTCTCGGCACGGGCTTGCTGGTGGCCACGGTGGTCGGCTCCGGCATCATGGCGCAGTCGCTGACGACCGATCGCGCGCTGGCGCTGCTTGGCAACACCTTGCCGACGGGGGCAATCCTCGTGGTGCTCATCACCATACTGGGGCCGGTCTCGGGCGCCCATTTCAATCCGGCCGTTTCAATGGTCCTGGCGCTGTCGCGCCGGCTGCCGGCGAGCGACTGCGCCTGGTATGTGCTCGCCCAACTCTCGGGCGGCGTCGCCGGCACGGTCGGCGCGCACCTGATGTTCGGGCTTTCGCCGCTCGCCTTGTCGACGCATGACCGAACGGGACCCGCGCTCTGGCTTTCGGAAGGGATCGCGACCTTCGGGTTGCTGGCGGTCATTCTCGCCGGCCTGCGTTTCGAGCGCTCGGCCATCCCCTGGCTGGTCGGCCTCTATATCACCGCCGCCTACTGGTTCACCGCATCGACATCGTTCGCCAACCCAGCGGTCGCGGCCGCACGGTCACTGACGGACAGTTTTTCCGGAATCAGTCCGGCAAGCCTGCCGGGCTTCATCGCCGCCGAACTGGCCGGCGCGGGCATTGCCCTGGCGCTGACGACATGGCTGCTGCAGCCGCACGTTCAACCGTTCCCCATCGAGGCCAGCCCATGACGATCACCATCTACCACAATCCGGACTGCGGCACCTCGCGCAACACGCTCGCCATGATCAGGGCGAGCGGCGAGGAGCCGACCATCGTCGAATATCTGAAACATCCGCCGCCACGTGCGCGGCTGGAGCAGTTGATAGCGACGCTCGAAATTCCCGTGCGCGCCCTGCTGCGTGAAAAGGGCACCCCCTATGCCGAACTGGGCCTGGCCGATCCAAAATGGTCCGACGGCCAACTGCTCGATGCCATGCTCGAGCATCCGATCCTGATCAACCGGCCGATCGTCGAAACGCCGAGAGGGACACGGCTGTGCCGTCCGTCCGAGCTTGTGCTGGATCTGCTCGACCACCCGGTGAGCCGGTTCACCAAGGAAGACGGCGAGGTGGTGAGCCATGACCGCGGTGGGCAATGATGGAAGCCTTGCAAAAGCCGAAACCGCGGAGCGTGCGCCGATAGCGGCTGTCGCCGCGCTCGGGATCACCCAGATTATCGGCTACGGCACGCTCTATTACAGTTTCAGCATCCTTGCCGGCGACATGGCGAAGGATATGGGCTGGCCAACCGAATGGATATTTGGCGCGCTATCGGCCGCGCTGCTGGCCGGCGGGCTGACCGCACCCTTGCTCGGCGGCTGGATCGACCGTTTTGGCGCGGGACGGATCATGACCGCCGGCTCGGCCGTTGCTGCCGCTGCGCTTGCCGCCTGTGCCTATGCGCCCAACGGTCCAGCCTTCGTCGCCGCGCTGATTGCCCTGGAGGCAGCATCGAACCTTGTCCAATACGGCGCGGCCTGCGCGCTGCTGGTCCAGATCCGGCCGCGTGCCGCGCAGCGCAGCATAACCTATCTCACCCTCATCGCCGGTTTCGCATCGACCGTCTTCTGGCCGATCACATCGGCGCTGCATGGGCATTTGCCTTGGCGAGACATCTACCTCGTCTTTGCCGGGCTGAACCTGCTGGTCTGCCTGCCGCTGCACGCCTGGCTCTCGCAGGGGCTGGCCAGGAGCAGGCGCGCGGCAAACGAGCCGCCACGGCACGTCGCGGGATCGCTGCCGGCCCCGGCGCGGCCGCTCGGCTTTGCCTTGATGGTTGTCGCTTTCTCGCTCCAGAACCTGGTCAGCGCCGCCGTGCTGGTCCATATGGTGCCGCTGCTGTCCGGGCTCGGTCTGGGTGCCGCCGCCGCCATCGTTGGAACGCTGTTCGGGCCGTCGCAGGTGCTCAGCCGTTTCATCAATATGGTCTTCGGGATCAACCTGCCGCCGCTGCGGCTCGCCATCATCTCAGCCGTGCTGATGACGGCGGGCGTGGTCATCCTGCTTGGCACCGCGCCTTCGATCGCCGGCGCGATGGCGTTCGCCGTCGTCTTCGGAATGGGCAACGGGCTGTTCAGCATCGTCACCGGGGCACTGCCACTGATGCTGTTCGGCAGCGAAGGCTATGGCCGGCTGCAGGGACGCGCCATGTCCGCCCGCCTGATCGTCTCGGCGGTCGCGCCGTTCGCCCTGGCATTGGCGATGGCCCATATCGGCATTTCCTGGTCGCTGGGCCTGATGGCGCTTGTTGGCTGTCTGGCTCTGCTGGTGCTGGCGGCAATCGCGAAAGTGTCGAGCGCCACCTGAAACCGGGCAGGAATGCCCAGAGGCGGTTTGGCGCCACTCCGCCGGCTCAATTTCCCCTCTCGGAACCGTCGTGGATCGGCTTGTGATGCCTCAAATCGTCCGGCCGCAGCAGCGTCTGGCGTTTCAAAACCGGCTCGCCGAACAGTGGCTACGCGCCTTTGTCACGACGGCAGGTTCATCTGTTTTCGGAGGCTTTTGTCGAAGGCATGCGCGGGAACAAACCGTCGCAGCAGGTATAGGCGACGCGCCTGCTTGCTGGCGGGATAGCGCAGCTTCGGCGATGTCGCGGTGGCCGCGGTGACGACCGCCTGGCCGACGACCTCGGGAGCATCGCCGGTTTCGATCGCCCTGTTCCAGACCGCGGTTGCCGTTGCCCGCGCCTGGTCATAGACACTCATCATCCTGTCCGGCTTCGTCGCATTGTGATCGAGAGCCGTACGGGTGAAGGCCGGTTCGACCAGCAGGACGCGAATACCGAAGGGGCGGACCTCATGGTCCAGCGACTCGGAGTAGCCCTCGACGGCATGTTTCGTGGATGTGTAGAGCGCGCTGAACGGGCTGGGGACAAAGCCGACAACCGAGCTGATGTTGACGATCCGGCCGCCGCCCTGACGTCGCATGATCGGCAGCACCTCGTTTGTGACGCGGATGAGACCGAAGACGTTGACGTCGAAAAGGGTCTTTGCCTGTTCAACGGACGATTCTTCCGCACCCGCGATCAGTGCATTGCCAGCATTGTTGACCAGCAGGTCGATGCGCCCGACCTGGCTTATCACTTGCGACACCATGCTTGCGACGGAGTCCGCGTCGGTCACGTCGCAGCTCAGCATCGTGATCCCGGGCGGTGACCCGGTCGCGGCTTTCCGGCTCGTGCCGAAGACGCGGTAGCCGGCCGATTGAAGGGCTTTGGCTGTCGCAAGCCCGATGCCGCCCGCTGCTCCGGTGACGACGGCGACGCCGCGATTTTTGTTGTTCATTTCAATATCCTTCGAGATGCATGATCATGACGGTTTGTGCCGACGGACTTGTCAGCCGTGTACGCTCAGATGAAGCATGGGGTGATGTTCGTAATGGCCGGCGCCATTTCTCACGATGGGGTCTTGTGAGGTTATCGCCTGGATGTCCTGGTCGTCGGCGATCCGGTATAGTGACAAGCCATAGCCGCCGCCTGGATCCATCACCGGACCATGGGCGACGACCAGTCCGCGGTCGAGCAACTCGTCCAAGAAGGCGCCATGCTGCCTCATCCATTCCCGCTCGTCGCCGGTCATGGATGCAAGAAAGTCGGCACGGGGCGGGATGTACTTGCACAGATAGAATTTCATTTGGGACTCCCAGCGGCGCGATGACCGGCCGTCACCATCATTTTTCGGTGGAACGGCCTCGCGAGATCAGATACTATCAAATTAATAGTAAGTCACTATCAAAATGGTATCGACGTGAAGAATCTTTCCAACCAGCCCTGTTTGATCGCCCGCAGCCTCGGCACGATGGGTGACACGTGGAGCATGCTGATCATGCGCGATGCCCATGCGGGGCTCAGCCGTTTCGACGAATTTCGCAAGAACCTCGGCATCGCTCCGACGATGCTGACCAGCCGGTTGGCGACCTTGACTCAGGAAGGGCTGCTGGAGAAACGGCGATATTCGGAGCGGCCGCCACGGGATGAATATGTGCTGACCGAGGCCGGTCGGGATTTGCTTCCGGTGCTGTTCTCGCTCGCCGCCTGGGGCAGCAAGCACCGGGGCGGTGGCAATTTCACCCGGTTCTTCGACGCCGAGACAGGAACCGAAATCGACCCAGTCAGCATCGATCGCGGGACCGGGGCGCCGATCGGCAGTCGTCCCATACAGATCGTGACGCCCAAGCTGCCTGACGGCCCGTCGGACTGACTGGATGCGCCGGAGCGAACGGCGATAGCTGGCCGGCAAGAGAGGGAATTCAGGTGGGCCTTCCTCGGATCAGCCGCTCTTCTTCGCACCAATCCAGTCGGCGGCCACTTCGGCGAACAGCCAGTCACGGAACGCCCTGATCTTTTTCTGGCGCAGCGCGCCTTCGGGATAGACGACGTAGTAGCTGGCCGCCGATTTCAGCGCGAGATCGAAGGGCCGGACCAGCCGGCCTGCCGCGAGGTCGGCCGAGACCAGCGCGCTGCGGCCGAGCAGCACGCCTTCGCCATGCACGGCGGCCTCGACGGCGAAGGTGGCGGAATCGAAGCGCACGCCGCGTGTGGGGTCGATGCCTTCGACACCGGCCTGCTCAAGCCATGTCGCCCAGTCGATGCGAAAGGCGTCGTGGATCAGTTTGTGGTGCCTGAGGTCCGCTGGCAGATGCAGCGGATGCTCGCCTTGCAGCAGTTCCGGGCTGCAGACGGGGAAAACCTCCTCGTCGGCGAGGAATTCCGCCGTCACCCCGCTATAGCCGCCGCGGCCGTAGCGGATGGATATGTCGATGCCGTCGCTGACGAAATCGGCCAGCACGCCCGAAGTCGCCAGCCGCACGTCGATATCGGGATTGGCGCGATGGAAACGATGCAGCCTCGGCACCAGCCAGCGGCCGGCGAAACCGTCGGACGTGCTGACATTGAGGATGCGCGTCGAGCGGTCGGGCGTGGCGGCGATGGTGGCGGCGGCGATCTGGTCGAGCGCCTTGCCGACCTCCGCCGCATAGGCCGCGCCGACGCCCGTGAGGCGCACGGAGCGTGTGCCGCGATCGAAGAGCTGGATGCCCAGCCTGTCCTCGATGTTGCGGATGGCGCGGCTGACCGCGCCATGGGTGAGGTTGAGCTCCTCCGCGGCCTTGGAGAAACTCAAATGCCTGGCCGCCGCGTCGAAGGCGGGCAAAGCGGTGAGGGGCGGCAGTCTGCGCGGCATCGGATCGACCTGTGAGTGTTACTCACAAATCCTGCACAAAGAGTCGTTTGTCGTCCAGCCCTCAATGGCCCAATATTCAGGCGTACCAAGCATCCACACCGGCTTTCCGGTTCATCGATGCGCTGAATTGACCAGACAAATGTGAGCAATCGTCATGCTCGCCCCACTCGGGCGACATAGGCAGGCTTGCGCCCAGTGAAACACAGGAGACGGATTATGACCTTGACCCTTCGACCCATCGGCGCCGCGATGAGCGGCCTTGCCATGCGAAGCGCGGCAGCGTTCGAGCGCCGCCGCACGTTGCGCCGGATCTCCCGGCTTTCCGATCGCCGTTTGCATGACATCGGCCTCGAACGCGACTGGGACGGTTCGATCCTTGCTAACGGAATTCTGGCCAATGGGAGGACGATATGACCAGCACCCTGATCATCGGCGCGACCGGACTGCTCGGCAGCGAGATGGCCAAGGCCAGCGCGCGCAATGGCGACAGCCTCCATGTTCTGGTCCGGCAGGCAACGTCGGCCAATGAAGCGCGGATGCGCCCGCTGAAGGATCTCGGCGCCACGGTGCATGTCGGCGATCTCGACGACTATGACAGCCTCGTGCGCGCCGTCGGCAAGGTCGACCGCGTCATCAGCTCGGTGCATGTGGGGTCGGCCAGCGAGATGACGCTGGTGCGCGCCATCAGGGATGCCGGTATCTCCCGCTATGTGCCGTCCGCCGGTTTCGGCCTCGACTTTGCCGCCGCCGCACCCGGCTCGATCGAACCGCTCGACATCAAGCGGGCCGTCTTCGACGCGGTCCGGGAGGCCGACCTGCCCTATACGGTGATCTACACCAACGGCTTCTTCTCGACCTGGGTGGCGACGCTGGGCGACCTGACGCGCTTCGGCTCGTCGCCGCTGCCGCCCGACGAGGTGACGCTCTATGGCGAGGGCAACGTTCCGGCGACCTTCGTCAGCGAGAAGGATATCGCTGCGGTCACCATGCGCGCACTGGAGGATGCCAATGCTGTTCGCAGCGAGATACGGATCGCGCAAAACAAGATCACCCAAGGTGAAATGATCGAGCTGTGGCGGCAAGTGAGCGGCCGTTCGCCCCGCGTCAAGCAGATGAGCGCCGAGGAGCTGGAGGCGCTGATCGCGGCGGTTCCCGGCCTTGGATTGCTGCGCGCATTCTGGATCCGCGGCGAGACCGCGCTCGAGACGGCCACCCCGGAAGCCGGGACGCTTTATCCGGAGCTGAGGTTCGAGACGATTGAAAGCGCTTTTGTGGCGATGGCTGGCGCGGGTGGGCACAGGTTGTGAAGGCGGCGGATATGGTTGGCGTTGCGACAGCGGTTGACCGCGCTGTCCATCCGGCCGATAGGTCCGCGCAAACAGCCGAGACGCCGATGCCCAATCTCAAAGATGCGACCCGCGCCGCCGACACCGCCTGGCAGGACGATGTCCGCGCCGGCGTGCGCCATGTGCGCGACCTCGCTTCCCTGCCGCTCTCGCCGGCCGAGCGCGAAGCCGCGCAAGCCGCCGCGGCGCTTCACAAGGTGCGGGCGCCAAAGGCCTATCTCGACTTGATCGACTGGAACGATCCCGCCGATCCGATCCGGGCGCAGGTGATCCCGTCGCCTGGGGAATTGGACAAGACTGAGGGTGAGCTTGGCGACCCGATCGCCGATCACGAATTCAGCCCGGTGCCGCGGCTGACGCATCGCCATGCCGATAGGGTGCTTTTGTTCCCGACCTATCAATGCGCGGTCTATTGCCGGTTCTGCTTCCGCAAGGAATCGCTGACGTCGATCGGTCGTGGTTATACGCGCGAGGCGCTGGAGCCGGCGCTGGCCTATATATCGGAGCATCCCGAAATCCGCGAAGTGATCCTGACCGGCGGCGATCCGCTGTCGCTGCCCGACAAGGCACTGGCCGAGATCCGAGCGCGCATCGAGGACATCGCCCATGTGCGATTGCTGCGCCTCCACACGCGCGTGCCGGTGGCACTGCCGTCGCGCATCACGCCAGGGCTGGTCGCGGCGCTGCAGGGCCGGCTTATGGTGACGGTGGTCACCCACTTCAACCACGCGCGCGAGATCACCGACGCCACCGAAGTGGCCTGCCGCGCCTTGCGACAGGCCGGCTTCGTGATGCTCAACCAGAGCGTTCTGCTGAAGGGCGTCAACGATACGGTCGAAGCGCTGGAAGAGCTCTGCCGCGAGCTGATGTACCGGCTGGGGATAAAACCCTACTACCTCCACCATGGCGATCTCGCACGCGGCATGGCACACAGGCGCACCACGATCGCGCAGGGGCAGGCGCTGGTGGAAGCGCTGCGCCCGCGCCTGTCGGGCATCTGCAACCCTGTCTATGTGCTCGACCTGCCCGACGGGGGAGGGAAAGTGCCGCTTGGACCTTGCCATGTCGAGGAACAGGACGGGCAGCGCTGGCGCATACGTGGGCTGGATGGTGCGGTGAGGGCCTATCGAGAGGTGGTTGGCGAATAGGCCAACGCCTATCTGGCAACAAACGCCAGCACGACCACGCGCGGGGCGATACAGTGTGCGAGGCTGACCTTGCGGCCCGTCCTCGTTGTCGCGTGGCCGGTTTCGAGGTCCACGGCGATATCCTCATAGCCCAGCACCTCGCGATCCAGCGGATAGGCGGCCTTGTAGACCGCTTCCTTGGCGGCGAAAAGGATGCGGCCGGCAAGCTGCCGGTCGGCGGCGTCGATCCGGTCTTCGGGAATTGCCACGAGCGAGAAAATCTCATCGGGCAGGGGCAGCGCCGGCTCGGCGTCGATGCCGAGCGAGGCGATGCGGCCAACAGGCGCGACCGCCGCCACGGCCATGTCGTCGTCATGCGCGAGCGAGCCCGTTATCCCGTCCGGCCATGCGGGTGCACCGGACGGCGTGCGCAAGAGGGCGAAACCGTCGAAGCCGGCATCCGTCAGCAGTCGGTGCGCGAGCAATCGCGCCGCGCCGCTGGCCCGCCGCATGGACGGCTGGCGAGCGGGGATGGAGCGTGCTTCCGCCGGCAACAGATGGGTCTCGTCGCCTTCGCGGATGATCCGGCAACCGGTGCGGACCCCGGCAGGAGCCATGGCGGCCATGGCGCGCGCCATGGCGATTTCCTCGGGCGGATCGGCGGGCGGCGTCATCGGTCGCCGGTGGGCAGAATGAGATCCGCGATCATTTCGCCGTCCTCGTCGAGCCCCTGTTCGACGAAACCGGCACTGCGATAGAGCTGCCGTGCCGCCTCGTTCTCCGGTTCGTAGCAGATCGACACGTGCCTGATGTGGCCGAGCCCGTCGATTTCCTCCAGCACTTCACGCAACGCGGCCTTGCCGTAACCCCGGCCTTGCGAGGCACGGTCGATCATGAAGCGGTAGATGCGCGCCTCGTCATCGTCCCGCGGCGCCTCGTACATCAGGAACCCGACGATTTGGTCGCCTGCCATGACGGCGCGTGGCCGCGCGTCACGATCGGATCTGGCCTCACGCAGGGAGGCTGCATTGCTGGCGACGAAATCCATCTGCTCCGGCGCCAGCTGCAATGCGGTGACCAAAGCGCGATTGGCTGGGGTCACCGGGCCGATCCGGATGTCCGCGGTGCTTCCGGATCGCTCTGCCATGTGGCCTCCGACGATATCGGGATCGAGCGTCAGGACGACGCCCTGGAGCCGTCTTCCATGACCGGCTCGACGAACCGGTGCAGCTTGGCCGGATTGCCGCGCCAGATCGAGTTGGGCTCCAACTCCTCGCCCTTCATCACGAAGGAATCGGCATCGACCATCGATCCTTTGCCCATCACCACGCCGTAATGGACAAAGGCGGAAGGTCCGAGCGTGCAGCCATCGCCGATACGGATGAAGTCGGACTTGAACGCACCTTCTTCCAGCGAGTGGGCCTGGATGACGCAGCCTTCATTGAGCGTGACGTCATCGCCGATCACCACGAGGGAACGCTCGGTCAGGTTGGCGCCGCCGTCATAGACGCGCTTGCCCACCTTGACCCCAAGCATGCGCAGGATCATCGGCCGGAACGGGGTGCCGGCGAACAGGCGCACAACAGGCGAATCCGCGAGCTTCCAGTGGCGCTCGTGGCGCCAGAATGTGACGTCGTAGATCGTCGTTATCTGCGGCTTCAGCTTGCGAAAACCGAGGCTTGCCCGCTCGACGAAGATGTAGAACGGAATGGTGATCGCCGAGGTCAAAAGCACCGCCACGAAGAGGGCGATCTCAGCCCATTCGGTGTAGTAGTTCAGTGCCCGGTCCCAGATCGCAAGCGTGGCGAACAGCATGACCCATTGCGTTGCCATGAACAGGAGGATCGTCACCAGATTGTGACGGTTCTTGAGCGGGATGCGCTGGCGTCGGTCTTGCTCGTCGATGCCGGCGATGAGTTCCTTGTCGCGGTTCACCATGCGCGGGATTTCAAAGGGCGGCGAGCCCAGAAGGCCGACATTCTCGCGCAATGGTCCGTCGATGGGGACCATCACCTTGGTGCCGAGCAGGACGTTGTCGCCCGTGCGTCCATCCGGCGGATAGTAGATGTTGTTGCCGAGATAGTTGCGCTCGCCGATCCGGGTCGGCTCGAGCCGGAACGCGGAAGCGGACTTGTGCATGTTGATCATGAAAAGCCCGTCCGACACCATGGTCTGGGTGCCGATCTCGCACAGGAGCGGGTTTTCGTGCTGCTGGTTGGAGCCGAAATTGGAGCCCGTCTGCACCACCTTATTGAGGTTCCAGCCGATGGCGCTCATGTAATGGACGATGGCCGAGCTATCACCGAACAGCAGCCCGAGCACGCGGGAGTTGCTCGAGAACTCGGCAACCGTCTGCAGCCAGTAGCGGAAGCCATAAAGCGTGTAAGTACGGCCGGGTTTCAGGATCAGGCTGAACAGGCGCGGTACCACCGTGGCGGCGAAAAAGGCGGCGGCGATGTAGCCGAACAGTGTGACCGTGGTGCCGATCGCCACAATGCCGATGGTCTCCTGATAGTCGTCGCCGACATTCTCCCAATAGCTGTGGAACAAAAGCGGCAGCGGGGTGACGATGGCAAACAGGCCTATCAGCTGCACGGCCTCATAGAGGAAGCGCCGGATGCGGGGAGGATTGACGTTGCGCACCTTGCAATAGTCCGCCGTGGTCGGCACCGCGGGCGATCCATGCCAGTGTTCGCCGTCGGGGATGCTTTGCCCGTGCTGCAGCGAGGAGGAATGACCGAGCTGGCCGCCGTCGCCGATCGCGGTGTCGATGTCGAGCGTGCAGCCGACGCCGACGAAGGCGTCGCGGCCGATGGTCAGCGGCCCGGTGTGGATATAGCCGGCCTGGGCGCGATAGCCAAGGATCAATGATTCCTTGCGCAGGATCGTTCGGTCGCCGATCGAAATCAGGTCCGTGCACACCGGCACGGCCCGGGATTCGATGACCACGTTCTTGCCGATCCTGGTTCCCAGAAGCTGCAGGTAGAGGCTGTAGAGCGGGCTTCCGCGGAACAGCACGACGGGTGCCGTGCGGATCAAGGTTTTGACCACCCAGAAGCGATAGTAGCGCAGGCCCCAGATCGGGAACGCTTCCGCCTTCCAGCGGCCGACCAGCAGCCATTTGGCGGCAATGGCGAAGCCCGACATGCCGAAGAACACGCCGGCTGAGAGCACCACGCACCTGACATAAAGCTGCAGCGGGTCGTCGAGCGTGTCATAGACCCAGTTGAGGCCGTCATTGATCGCCCACAAGGCCACGTAGCTGTAGAGCGCGTAAAACAGCAACTGCGCCGCGCCGCAGGTCCAGTAGACGAAATTGGACGCCTGGCGGGTGAGAACGGGCTCGTTGGTGGCCGTCGTCATCTCTTCCGCCACGCTCAGGTGCTTGGCCAGGCGCGCCACCGTCGGATAGAGATAGATGTCGCGCATCGACGTCGTCGCCCATTCCTTGCGGGTGCGCACACGCGCGCAAAAATGCGCCATCAGCAACGAGTTGGCGCCGAGATCGTCGAAGAAATTGTCCTCGACGGACACATCGTCGAACTTCAGCACGGCGCATAGCGCGTCGGCCAGGAAACGCTCGTCGTCATTGCCGGGCGGCACCATGGCGCGATCGGCCGAGAGCCGGACGCTGGTTGGTTTGGGCAACTGGCGAAGGTCGACCTTGTTGGAGACCGTCATCGGGATCGCCGGCAGTTCCTCCAGATAGGAGGGCACCATGTAGTCGGGCAGACGTCGCTTCATCGTCTGGGCAATGTCGGCGCGCGAGAGAGCCGGCTGGCCGGCCTTGGGCGCGTAATAGGCAACGAGTTCGACGCGGCCGGGCTCGATCTCCCAGGTGGTGACGGCGGCCTGCGCGATCTCGGGCTGGTCGAGCAGCACGGCCTCGATCTCGCCGAGTTCAATGCGATAGCCGCGGATCTTCACTTGGGTATCGATGCGCCCGGCATACTCGATCTCGCCGGCGTCACTGATCCGGCCAAGGTCGCCGGTGCGGTAGATGCGCTTCGACGGGTTGTTCGGCAGGCCGAGGAAATCGGCGATGAACTTCTGTTCGGTCAGGTCCGGCCGGTTGAGATAGCCGGCCGCCAGCCCGATGCCGGCAATGCCGATCTCGCCCAGTTCGCCAGGTTCGGCGAGCCGCGGCAGCGAAGGGTCGAGAATGACGATCGAGTAGGTGGGCAGCGGCGCGCCGATCGTCACCGGCCGGTCCGGCGTCAGTACACCCATGGTTGCCGTGACGGTCGCCTCGGTCGGGCCATAGGTGTTGAGGATCTGCCGGCCGGGCTTCGACCAGCGCACCACCAGATTGTGCGGGCAGGCCTCGCCGCCGACCAGCAGCGTGCGCAGGCTGGGCACGTCCGATGTCATGGACGACAGAAGCGTCGGGCTGCAGGCCATGCAGGTGATGTCGTGATGGCGCAGGAAATCGGCGAGCTCTTCGCCCACGAGAGGCATCTGGCCTGGTGCCGGCACGACCGTCGCGCCGGCGACGAACGGCACCCAGATTTCCTCGGAGGAAAAGTCGAAGGCGATGGTCATGCCCTGATAGACGCGATCGCCCGGCCGGTAGCCGTAGGATGCGGCGGCGACGCGGATGAAGTTGACGAAGCTCTGGTGGCGGATGGCCACGCCCTTCGGCCTGCCGGTCGTGCCGGACGTATAGAGGATGTAACAGATGTCTTCTGCCGCAGTGGGGGCCGGCGTCTTGTGCGGCTTCAGCGGCGCGTCGGACTGGGCTGATATTTCGGCGGCGGCGCTGTCGATCAACAGGTGCGGAACCGGCAGCTGGTCGGCCCGCGAAGCGTAGGTGGCGATGGTGACGACCAGGCAGACGCTGGCGTCTTCGATGATGAGCGCCATGCGCTCTTGCGGAAAGGCGGTGGCCAGCGGCACGAAGGCGGCACCCGCCTTCACCACGGCGAGCAGGGCCACATAGGTTTCCGCGGACCGGTCGAGAATGAGCCCGACACGGTGACCCGGCCGCACGCCGCGCTTGACCAGCAGACGGGCGAACTGATTGGCGCGCTTGTCCAGCTCCCGATAGGTCCAGGCGCGGCCCTCGGAGATCACCGCCGGCAGCGTGGCGAATGTTTCGGCGAGTTGCTCGAACACCTTATCGAGCCGCTCGTCCGGCTGACCCGCCCGGGCAAAATCGGCGCCCGCCAGGACCTGGCCACGCGCTCCCAAGGCAATTCCCGCAAGTGCATCGACGCTGTCGGGGCTGGTCTCGGGTCCTGCGCCCGATCTTGCCGCTTCCCTGTCCAGTTCGGCGATATCGATACCGTGGTCCATTTCCAAACTTTCTCGTCCTGGCAAGCCGTTACAGGCACATCTCGGTCACGCCGCCGCGCCGGCGAGCATTGCCGGCTGTGCCGTCGCTGCAATTTGATCGTTGTTCATGGAGGGGGAATGACTGAAGCTTCCAGAACGGAAGATTCCGGAATTCAAACCGGCGATCGCCGGCCGCACCCTCTTTGGCCGGGCGGTTATCACGGAATCGACCGCCCCGTCTTCACAGTTTCGGGAGCATGGGCGTAGGGCGCAAGCGCGCGCATTGCCCGGGCGCTGCCGGCGGCGAGCGACATGCCGGGCAGGGCACCCATCGATCCGTTCGAACCTCGTTGCATTGCCGTACCCAATTCCGTGCGCCTGTGTCCGTGCGCCTGTGTCCGTGCGCTTGTGCGGCGGCTAGATTTCCGGCCGTTGAGGGATGCTTATGCCATCCGATCTTTTCGCCAGTTTTTCCGAACTGTTGAATCTTGTTTCTGAATTGTGTCTGGGCAGCCTTCCGTAGGGCCGCTTCCTGCAGTTTCAGCCCTTCCAGAAAAAATCTCATAGCGCCCAGGAATAAAGCGCGGCCCTTGCGGGTCTTCTCTGCAAGCGGGGCAATCTTGCGGTCCGCGACCCATAGAAAACGAAACAAGGATTTACCGAAATGACCAAGCTCGCTCTCAGCGTGGCTGCGATGTTGCTTGCCTCGACTTCTGCCTTTGCCGGCAGCGACCATTTCAACGCCAATGGCCCCAACCGGCCGGGCGCCGCCGTCGACACCAATGTCACCGCCTCGATCCCCTACACGGCACGTCCTCACGGCGTCGACACCAAGGTGACGACTGGGCCGAGCCGGCCGGCGACCAAATCCGATGCGGACGAACCCGGCCAGGGCATCTGGGGCAACTGAGTTCACGGGTCGGCGCCGGATCCCGGCGGCGCCGATCCGATCCGCGATCAGCGACGGAGGGCCAGGGCTTGGCGCTCCGTCATTCCATTCGACGTTTCGCCTTAGCCACCACTCAACAGAGGAGATCACCATGTTCAGCATGTCACGCCGCACAGTGCTTCGATCCGCCGCCGCCGCTGCCGCCTTCGGCCTTGCCGGCAAGCTGGAATTCACCCGTCCCGCTTTCGCGCAGACGCCGGTGGAACCCACCGTCGGTTCCTACAAATACACGGTCGGCGATATCGAGGTGACCGCCGTCTATGACGGCATCTGGAAGAAGCCGCACGACCCGGCCTTCATCAAGGATGTTTCGGTCGACGATACCAAGGCAGCGCTCGCCAAGGCGGGGCTGACGACCGACTTCATGCCCATTCCGCTCACCATAGCCGTGCTCAAGATGGGCGGCAGGCTGATCATGATGGATGCCGGCTCGGGCGTCGGCCAGTGGCAGGCCAACGCCACGCACCTGCCGGCCAACATGGCCGCCGCCGGCATCGACTACAAGGCGATCGACACCATCATGATCTCGCATTTCCACCCCGACCATGTCTGGGGCCTCATGGAGAAGGGCACCAACATGCCGGTGTTCCCCAATGCCGAGCTGATCGTCAACGCCACCGAATACAAGTGGTGGACCGACCCGAGCAGGCTGGCGAAGCTGCCCGAGGGCCGCAAGCCGGCGGGCAAGCGCATCGCGGAGAATTTCCCGAAATGGAAGAACTGGAAGCTGGTCGAGGACGGCGCCGAGGTCGCGCCCGGCATCCAGATCATCGCCGCCCCCGGCCACACGCCCGGCCATTCGGTGTACCTCGCCAATTCCGGCAAGGAACAACTGATGATCTCGGCCGACACCATGTATGTGCCGGCGCTTCTCGCACCGCATCCGGAATGGCAGGGCGCCTATGACCAGGACGGGCCGACGGCGATCGCCACGCGCCACAAGATCATCGACCGGGTGATCGCGGACAACATCCGCATTTCCGGTTCGCACTTCCCGTTCCCGGGCACCGGCGTCTTCGTCAAGGACGGCAATGCCTACGGCTTCACGCCTGTCGAAATCTGAGCGCGAGCTCCCAACCCAAGCGAGACAGACAATGAAACAATCCTTTTTGGGCAAGCACGCCCTGTTCGGCCTGCTCGGCGCCATTGCCGTGCTGACCGTGGTTCCCGTCGCAACCATCATCCCGGCCTATGCGGTCGACGACATCGAGGGCGCCGACGCGCCCGACCTCACCGCCGTCAAGGCCAAGATCGACGCAAAAGATTACAACGGCGCGCTGGCGGACCTGCGCGACCTCGCGCAGGACAACCAGCAGGCCGACGTCTACAATTTGCTCGGCTTCACGCTGCGCAAGACCGGCGACTTCACCACCGCGCTGACCTACTACAACAAGGCGCTGGAGCTGAAACCCGACCACAAGGCCGCCCGCGAATATCTGGGCGAGCTCTATGTCGAAACCGGCGACATGGCCAAGGCCGATGAGCAACTGGCCTCGCTGCAGAAACTGTGCCCGACCGGCTGCGACGAGCTTTCCGACCTGCGGAAAGCCATCGATACCAAGGTGACGAAGTAAGTTCTCCCCCCCGGATTGCCCCCACTTGCGAAGGGCAATTCAGGGCATCCGACCTCTCCCCGAGGGGAGGGTGGACACGAAGCGGCCGGATGAGGGGGGCTTGCGCCAACCCCGATGGATCGCAAAGTTCGGGCGCTCGTGGCTGGCGCCCATTGCCGGAGCCGGCGCCTCTCCCTCGAGCCGGCTCCGGCCCTTTCAAGCATCACATTCGGCAGGCGCTGTCCTCGCGCGGCGCATGCACGGTGTCAAAATATCGGAGGCTGACCATGACCCTGAACGAACGCGCCGCGAAGCTGCACGCCCTCGTCACCAAACTCTATGTCAGGGATCTGCCCCTGCTTGTCGGGCGCCTGCTCATGTCCTTCATCTTCCTGCATGAGGGGGTGACACTGGCCACCCATTTCGACGGCGCCGCCAAGGCGATGGCCGCGCAAGGCGTCGGTCTGCCGCTGTTTGTCGCCACCATCGCGTTGCAACTGGGGGCAGGGCTCTCGGTGGCAACGGGCGTGCTGACGCGGCTGGGGGCGATTGGCCTCGGCCTCTTCTGCCTGGCAACGGCCACACTGTTCCACACCAACTTCGCCAGCCAGAGCGAGCTGCTGAATTTCGAAAAGGATCTGGCGATCGCCGGCGGCATGTTCGTTCTGGCCGTCGCCGGCGCCGGCCGGATCTCGCTGGATTGGCTGCTGGCCCGTACCCTGCAGCAGCGCCAGCGCGATAGGGAAAGGGTGGCGTCGCTGCTGGCGGTCGAGAACCAGTTTCCCCCAGAGGTGAGGCTGCCGGTCTGAGGAGGAGCTGAGCCCGCGCGACCCGTTCAAACGCCTGCGACACGTACTTTGCTGGAACCAGCCTTGATGCTCCGCATTCTATAAGCAGGGGCTGAAGGAGCGTGACGTGAAAGCGATTTTGGCATTGGTCGGCGGCTTTGTCTTGACCCTTGCGGTCTTCGGCAGCGGGCTGGGCTTTGCCGCCTGGCTGCTCGCCGCCAAGCCCGCGCATGAGGCAAGGCCGACTGTCAGCGTGGCGGAACTGTGGACCAGGGACGCGCGGCCGGTGAACAAGGCGGCGCAAAATCTGCAACGCTTGCCAGCCGACCAGCCCGCGCCGCCCGATATCGCCGTCAAGGCGCAGGCACCCGATCCGGCCGCGACCGGATCGATCGCGCCGGCGGCTGGAGCCGACGCGCTGCCGGCGTCCCATGTCAGTTGGTGCGCGAACCGCTACCGCTCCTACAATCCGGACGACAACAGCTACATGTCTTATAGCGGGCAGCAGCGCCCCTGCGTCTCGCCCTATCTCGACGCCGGCGACGACCAGGACGCGCAGCCATCGGCAGCCGTCAGCTATGTCGAGGGCGGTGTCGCCCCTGCGGTCGCCACGACGGCGCTTTCCGCCGACCATGTCGATTCCTGCTTCAGCCGCTACCGCTCCTACAGGCCCGACGACAACAGCTATCAGCCATATTCCGGGGGACCCAGGCGCCAGTGCGAGTAGCCGCCGGTGCCATGCAGGCCTGGCTGAAGGGTTGCATCTTGTCATCCCGACGATCACGCAAATTTTTTGGATCGTTCGCACCGGCGCGGCGTTCATGCCTCACATGAGTGGAGGAATGACATGAGCGACGACCGCGACGACAAGATCAGGAACCGCGCCTACGAGATCTGGCAACGCGAAGGTGGCGGCGATGGTGACCATGAGCGGCACTGGAGCCGGGCCGAGATGGAGATCGACAGGGAAGCCGCCCTGCCGCTGACGGCGGATGACGCGCTGCCACAAACCGGCGAGATCGCGAGCTCCGACGTTCTGACGGTGGAGGAACTGGCGATCCGCGCGGGCATATCGGGCGAGGAGGCGCAGGAGCTGATCGACCGTCTCGGCACCGACCGCGCCGCGATCGAGCAAGCCGCGCGCAGCCTCAAGCCAAAGCGCGGGCGCTGAACGCGCGAGCCTTTCGAAACAACGCGTTGGTGCAACTCGATGACAAGATGATTCATCGAGCCACCGAGCGCAAAACCATGATCGCCCCGAAGCCGGCGCTCTCTTGGAGCGCTATCCCTGGTCATCTCCGACAATGTCGGAACCCTTGGCCGCCTCGGAGGTTCACCCTGTCCCCCATTGCAAAGGAGATGCACTCATGGACCACGCCAATCACGTAAGGCTCAGCCGCGCCGAACTGACCCCGGATACGCTTGAAGGCGCGACCATCTACGGCCCCAACGACGAGAAGATCGGCTCCGTCGACCATATGCATGGCAGCAGCCAGGTCGTCATCGACGTCGGCGGCTTCCTCGGCATCGGCGCCAAGCCGGTCGCCGTCGCCGCCAACGAACTCGATTTCATGCGCGACGAGGACGGCGACGTTCACGCCGTGACCAGCTGGACCAAGGACCAGCTGAAAGCCATGCCCGAACACCGCGACTGACAATAGGAAGGGCTCGGCGATCGTCGGGCCCTTCGTCCTTTCCTGAGGAGAGACCGATTATCAGGAAGCTGAAAGACGGAAAATATCGGCTTTATTCAAGGAAAAAGGACGAGAAGACGGGCAAGCGGCGGAATCTGGGCACGTTCGACAGCCGCGAAGCGGCGGAGAAGCACGAAAGGGAAGTGCAGTATTTCAAGCGGCATTGAAGGGATCGCTGTTGCATAGCGGTACACAGAGACCGAGGCCGCTGTAGGCCTGTCGGCCTCCTAGGGGGCCAGCAAAGCGGCGGACCTTTCAGCCGCGCTTGCAAGCCATATGGAACCAAATACGCGGCCACGCGTTAAGGGCTTCGGCCCGATCCGGCCGGGGGTTCGCGTGGAGGGGTTTTTGGGCGCATCTCGGTTACCAAAAGAACAACTGGACTCTCGACAAATCCTTAGCGCTCTCAAAGCTTTTCGAAACGGCGATTTCTCCGTCCGCATCGAAAACGTCTATGATGGGCTGAGTGGCGAGATTGCAGACACGTTCAATCAAATCGTCGAACTCAATGACCAGGTGACGCGGGAATTCGCGCGGCTCAGCCGGGTGGTCGGCAAGGACGGGCGCATCAGCGAGCGCGGCCATGTCAGGAACGCCAAAGGTAGCTGGGAATCGAGCGTCCGATCGGTCAACGACCTGATCGAGGACATGGTGCAACCGACCGCCGAGGTGGCCCGGGTCATCGGCGCCGTCGCCAAGGGCGATCTGTCCCAGACCATGATGGTGGAGATCGACGGCAGGCCGCTGCGCGGCGAATTCCTGCGGATCGGCAAGATCGTCAACACAATGGTCGAGCAACTCGCCTCGTTCACTTCGGAGGTGACGCGCGTGGCGCGCGAGGTCGGCACCGAGGGCAAGCTAGGCGGTCAGGCCCGGGTCAAGGGGGTGGCGGGCACCTGGAAGGATCTGACCGACAATGTGAACGCGATGGCGACCAACCTGACGAGCCAGGTGCGCAACATCGCGGAGGTGACCACCGCAGTCGCTTCGGGCGATTTGTCGAAGAAGATCACCGTCGACGTGAAGGGCGAGATCCTGGAGCTGAAGTCGACCATCAACACCATGGTCGACCAGCTCAACTCGTTTGCCGGCGAGGTGACGCGCGTCGCGCGCGAAGTCGGCACCGAAGGAAAGCTCGGCGGCCAAGCCCGCGTCGAGGGCGTCGGTGGCACCTGGAAGGACCTGACGGACAGCGTGAACCTGATGGCCGCCAATTTGACCGGCCAGGTCCGCAATATCGCCGATGTGACGACCGCGGTCGCGCTCGGCGACCTGTCGAAGAAGATCACCGTCGACGTGAAGGGAGAGATTTTGGAGCTGAAGTCCACCATCAATACGATGGTCGACCAGCTCAACTCATTTGCCGGCGAGGTGACGCGCGTTGCACGCGAGGTCGGCACGGAGGGAAAGCTCGGCGGGCAGGCGCAGGTGCGGGGTGTCGCCGGAACCTGGAAAGATTTGACCGATAACGTCAATTCAATGGCGGCCAACCTGACCGGCCAGGTGCGCAACATCGCCGAAGTGACCACCGCGGTGGCTCTTGGCGATCTGTCGAAGAAGATCACGGTCGACGTGAAGGGCGAGATCCTGGAGCTCAAGAACACCATCAACACGATGGTGGACCAGCTGAATTCCTTCGCCTCGGAAGTGACGCGCGTCGCGCGCGAAGTCGGCACCGAGGGAAAGCTCGGCGGTCAGGCGGAAGTCCGTGGCGTCGGAGGCACCTGGAAAGACCTGACCGACAACGTCAATCTGATGGCCGCCAATCTCACCGGCCAGGTGCGCAACATCGCCGATGTGACGACGGCCGTCGCGCGGGGTGATCTCTCCAAGAAGATCACGGTCGACGTGAAGGGCGAAATCCTCGAGCTCAAGAACACCGTCAACACGATGGTGGACCAGCTCAACTCATTCGCCTCCGAAGTCACGCGCGTTGCCCGCGAAGTGGGCTCGGAGGGAAAACTCGGCGGCCAGGCCCATGTCGAGGGGGTCGGCGGCACCTGGAAGGACCTGACCGACAACGTCAACGCCATGGCCGGCAACCTGACCGTGCAGTTGCGCGATGTCTCCAAGGTCGCGACCGCGATCGCGACCGGCGATCTCACCCAGAAAATCACCGTCGATGCGCTGGGAGAGATTCTGCAGATCAAGGACGTCATCAACACGATGGTGGACCAGCTGAACTCCTTCGCATCCGAGGTGACGCGCGTTGCCCGCGAAGTGGGATCGGACGGCAAGCTTGGCGGCCAGGCACAGGTCCGCGGTGTCGCCGGCACGTGGAAGGACCTGACGGATAACGTCAACGCCATGGCCGCCAATCTGACGGGCCAGGTCCGCAACATCGCGGAAGTGACGACCGCCGTTGCGCTGGGCGACCTGTCGAAAAAGATCACGGTCGACGTTCGCGGCGAAATTCTCGAGCTCAAGGACACCATCAACACGATGGTGGATCAGCTCAACTCTTTCGCCTCGGAAGTGACGCGTGTCGCGCGCGAAGTCGGCACCGAGGGGAAGCTTGGCGGCCAGGCACAGGTGCGCGGCGTCGCCGGCACCTGGAAGGACCTGACCGACAACGTCAATTCGATGGCCGAGAATCTGACCGGCCAGGTGCGCAACATCGCCGATGTGACGACCGCGGTGGCGCGAGGCGATCTGTCGAAGAAGATCACCGTCGACGTCAAGGGCGAGATCCTGGAGCTGAAGTCCACCATCAACACCATGGTCGACCAGCTCAACTCATTCGCGGGCGAGGTGACGCGTGTGGCGCGCGAAGTCGGCACCGAGGGCAAGCTCGGCGGCCAGGCACAGGTCGAGGGCGTGGCGGGCACCTGGAAGGACCTGACCGACAACGTCAACCTCATGGCGACCAACCTGACCAACCAGGTGCGCGGCATCGCCGATGTCGTCACCGCCGTGGCGCAGGGCAATCTCAAGCGCAAACTCGCCGTCGATGCCAAGGGCGAGATCGCGTCCCTGGCGGACACCATCAACGGCATGATCGAAACGCTGGCGACCTTCGCCGATCAGGTGACCAACGTCGCCCGCGAGGTCGGCATCGAGGGCAAGCTCGGCGGCCAGGCGAGGGTGCCTGGCGCCGCCGGCCTGTGGCGCGACCTGACCGACAACGTCAATCAGCTGGCGGCGAACCTGACCACCCAGGTGCGGGCCATCGCCGAGGTGTCGACCGCGGTCACCAAGGGCGATCTTACGCGTTCCATCAGCGTCCAGGCTTCCGGGGAGGTCGCGGCGCTCAAGGACAACATCAACGAGATGATCCGCAACCTGAAGGATCAGACGCTCAAGAATGCCGAGCAGGATTGGCTGAAGACCAACCTCGCGCGGTTCTCGCGCATGTTGCAGGGCGAGCGCGATCTGGCCACGGTGTCGCGCATGATCATATCGGAACTGGCGCCGCTGGTGAACGCGCAGTATGGCGTTTTCTACGTAACCAATCGCGACGAGGATGAGTCCTATCTGGAACTGGCAGCGTCCTACGCCGCCGAGGGCAAAGCCAAGATCCGCCAGCGTGTGGACTTTCGGGAAGGCCTGATCGGTCAAAGCGCGGCCGACAAACGGGCGATCATGCTCGACGAGGTTCCCTCGAGCTTCCTGCGCATCAGCTCGGGCCTCGGTGAAGCGCCGCCGGCCAGCGCCATCGTTCTGCCGGCATTGTTCGAGGAAGAGGTCAAGGCGGTCATCGAACTCGCTTCGTTCAGCCGCTTCAGCGACACGCATCGCCTGTTCCTCGAGCAATTGATGGAGTCAGTCGGTATCGTGCTCAACACGATCGCCGCGACCATGCGCACGGAAGGGCTTCTCAAGCAGTCACAGCTTCTGACGTCCGAACTGCAGTCGCGCCAGACCGAGCTCACCAAGAAACAGGAAGAGCTTCACGCCACCAACGAGGAATTGCAGGAGAAGGCGCAGCTTCTCGAGAACGAGAAAAAGCAGGTCGAGAACAAGAATCTCGAGATCGAAATGGCCAGACGGGCACTCGAGGAGAAGGCGGAACAGCTGGCGCTGACGTCCAAGTACAAGTCCGAATTCCTGGCCAATATGAGCCACGAGCTGAGAACGCCGCTGAACTCGCTGCTGATCCTGTCCAACCTGCTCGCGACCAACCAGCAGGGCAACCTGAACGACAAGCAGATCGAGTTCGCTCGCACGATCAACTCGGCGGGCACGGACCTGCTCAGTCTCATCAACGACATACTGGATCTTTCGAAAATCGAATCCGGCACGGTTTCGATCGAGCTCAACGACATGCCGCTCGCACATCTGCGCCAGCATATGGAGCGGACCTTCCGGCAGCTTGCGGCCGACAAGGGGCTTGGGTTTACGATCAAGATCGATCAGATCCTGCCCGAGACGATCCGTACGGACGAAAAACGGCTGCAGCAGATCGTCCTCAACCTTTTGTCCAACGCCTTCAAGTTTACCTCCCAAGGCGACGTGACGCTCAGCATCCATGCCGAGCGGACCGGCCGCGCAAACGGCGCGGCGGCACTGCCGCAAGCGCTGGCCATCGCCGTCACCGACACGGGCATCGGCATTCCGGAGGACAAGCAAAAGCTGATCTTCGAGGCGTTCCAACAAGCCGACGGCACGACCAGCCGCAAATACGGCGGCACTGGCCTCGGCCTCTCGATCAGCCGGGAAATCGCCCGCCTGCTCGGCGGCGAGTTGCGCGTCGAAAGCCAGCCTGGAACGGGATCGACCTTCACGCTTGTCATTCCCTTCGACGGCCCGCGCAGCAGCAGTCTTGCACCGCAGGTCGAGCTTTCGCCGGCCGCCGTTTCCGTTGCGGCCAGCAGCACGACAGGAACGCCGGAACTCGCCGACGACCGTGATGCGATCGATCCATCGGACAGGGTGGTGCTGATCGTGGAGGACGACCCCACTTTTGGCGGGCTGCTGCTTGGTCTTGCACGATCGGCCGGATTGAAAGGCGTGCTCTCCACCGCCGGCTCGGGAACGCTGGCGCTTACACGCAAGCTCATGCCTGATGCGATCACGTTGGATCTCGGCCTTTCGGACATTGATGGCTGGGTTCTCTTCGACCTTTTACGGCACGATCCGAAGACCAGGAACATACCCATCCACGTTATCTCCGGCGCCGAAGACATCGAGCTTCTCACGCGCCGAGGCGCCGCAAGCGTTTCCAGCAAGCCGGTGTCCGCCGGTGAACTTTCACGTGTCTTCGACGACATTCAGTCGAGGACACTCAGGACACAACGCAATGTGCTGGTCGCCGATCCGGATCCAGAGCGTCGCCTGGCGCTGGTGGAAGCCATTCGCGACGGCGTCACGTCGGTCACCGCCATCGGCCGTGTCGCGGCCAATGCCGACGGGGGTGGTATTGCCGGATATGATGCCGTCGTGTTCGGTTTTGGCCGTTCGGCCAAGGACAACGCCCAGATGCTCGATGAGATCATGTCGCAGTTCGGCGATTTTGTCCCGCGCCTGCTCTTCTTCACGCCCCATCCGGACGCCTTTCAACAGCAGATCGCCCTGCATCCGCCGCTCAGCGATGTTCCGCGTGCCGACAACTTTGCCCAGCTTGGCTTGTTGATGTCCGCAGCCCTTCCAGGCGACAGGCCCGACAAGGAAATCCTGGCTTCCGAACAACTCGACAACGCCGATCTGGCCGAGGCCAAGGTTCTGATCGTCGACGACGACATTCGCAACATCTATTCGCTGACCAGCGTGCTGGAAACTTACGGTATCGAGGTGCAGCATGCCGAGCGGGGGCGGGACGGCATAGCCATGCTTGAAGAGGCGCCGGACGTCGATGTCGCCCTGATCGACATCATGATGCCCGAGATGGACGGGTACGAGACAATGCGCCGGATCCGCTCCCAGCCGGAAATCGCGCACATTCCGCTGATTTCCGTCACGGCCAAGGCGATGAAAGGAGATCGCCAGAAATGTCTGGACGCCGGCGCGTCCGACTACATCGCCAAGCCCGTCGACCTCGACCTGCTCCTCGCCCTGCTGCGGGTTTGGGTCGGTCGCTCGCGCTCGCGAGCGGGGACATCGCGGGCAGACGGCGACGACCGCAATCTGATCGCGCCCCGGCGGATTTAGCAATGGCGGCGATGGAAGCAGAAAGCAGCGAACCGTTCGAAAAGCTGGGGCCGGTTCGCGTTCTCGCTGTCGACGACGACGCGCGAAATCTCCTTGCCATTGAGGAGGCACTTGACGGGGTCGGGCAGGTGATTTGCGCCCAGTCGGGCGACGAGGCGCTGCGCTTTCTGCTCAAGGACGACTTCGCCGTCATTCTGCTGGATGTGCTGATGCCCGGTCTCGACGGCTACGAAACCGCTTCGCTGATCCGGAGGCGCGAACGTTCGAACGCCACGCCGATCATCTTCCTGACCGCCATCAACAAGGAAGAAGCACATATGTTGCGCGGCTATGACGCCGGCGCGGTGGATTATCTGTTCAAGCCATTCGACCCGTCGATGCTGCGGTCCAAGGTCATGGTCTTCGTCGATCTCTATGAAAAGACGAGGGAAATCGAACGGAATGCGGCCAGGGAGCAACTGCTGCTTGAGCGAGCGCTGAAGGCGACCTCCGACAAGCTCGACGCCGAGCGGGCGCTGCGGCATTCCGAGGCCCGGCAGGAGACGATCCTCGCCTCGCTGCCGATCTGTTTTCACGCTCGCGCGGCCGCGGCGCCATTCGCCGCAAGCTATGTTTCCAAGGGGGTCGAGCGGTTGACGGGATTTTCTCCGAACCGGTTCATGGCGGATCCAGATTTCGGCATCAGCCGGGTCCATCCGGCTGATCGGGACGCGGTGACAAGATCGCTTTCGGCCGCCCACGAGACCGGCTCTTATGGGTGTGAGTTCCGCTGGCGATGCGCCAATGAGGAATATCGGGTATTCCTCGACCAGGGAGTGGTCGCCAGGAATGGCGCCGGGCTCGAACTGCTGGGCACCATGCAGGACATCACCGAGCAGCGCCATCTGGAAAGTCAATTGCTGCAATCGCAGCGGCTCGATGCGATCGGCAAGCTGACCGGCGGACTTGCCCACGATTTCAACAATCTGCTTGCGGCGATCCTCTCCGGGCTGAGCCTGCTCGAAAGGCAAGTGAGCCTCGACGGCAAGGCGGCCCAGGTTCTCGACATGACGCGCCGCTCCGCTTCCCAAGGCAAGGACCTCATCCAGCGCATGCTCGCCTTTTCAAGGCGCCAGGATCTGAAACCGGTTGCCGTGCGGATGTCGAGCCTGGGAGACACGATGACCGGCCTTGTGGCGCCGATCCTGGGCGGCCTGGTGCGCTTCGACTGGCATGTCGGTGACGACATATGGCCGGTGCATGCGGACCCGGCGCAGCTTGAGCTTGCTTTGATGAACCTGGTCTTCAATGCCCGCGACGCGATGCCTTCCGGCGGGACAATCTGCGTCAGGGCCCACAATCGCAGCGTCGGCCATTCCGGCCAGGGGCTTGCCGCGGGCGACTATGTCAGGCTTGCGGTCGAGGACACCGGGACAGGTATCGCCGCGGATGTCATCAGCAAGGTGATCGAGCCGTTCTTCACGACAAAGCCGATCGGGAAGGGCACGGGTCTGGGCCTCAGCACTGTCTATGGTTTCGCCAAGCAGTCGGGTGGCACGCTCAGGATTGACAGCGAGCTTGGCCACGGCACCACCATGGAGCTCTGGCTGCCCCGTTCACGCGAGGCGCAAGACGTTACCGCCAGGGATGAGCTCGTTTTCGAAGCCAGTGCCGCCAACAATGCCGGCACGGACCTCCCGACGGCGGTTGAGGATCAGTTGCCGACTGTTCTGCTCGTCGACGACAGTCAATCCCTGCGGGAGTTGACGGCGATGTCGCTGCGGCAATCGGGTTTCGACGTGACGGCGTTTTCCGGCGGCGCCCAGGCACTGGCCGCCATCGAAAAGGAACCGGACCGTTTCGACGTCATCGTAACCGACTTCGCCATGCCGCTCATTTCGGGCATCGACGTCATCCGCTTCGCCCGAAGCCTGCGCGCGGATTGGCCGGCACTCATCGTCACGGGCTACGCCGATGCCGAGAAGATCTCGGACCGCCCTCACGACGTGGCGTTGATCAGCAAGCCCTTCGAAGATGCTCACCTGGTAGCAGCCATTCGATCAGCTTCGCGCCGCCGCTGAAGGCCGTGGTTCGTGGGGAGCCGCACTTGTCGTCGATCCTTGGAGGGCGCTTAGCCGACCTCCCAATTTCTCGCACCAGCTGCCGAGTTGCCCTCTCCACGTTAACCATTCGTTAACCATTAACCCCCTAGCGTTTACCTCTCAGTAAGGATTCGCTGGCCGTGACCTTTGCCGCCCCCCTCGAAACAAAATCCATTCGTTTTCGCGCCCGTTCTTTCGTGGCCTTTACGCTCACGCCGGAGGCGCCGATTTCCGCCTGGCTGGAGGGGCTGGATCACTGGATCGGCAATTCGCCGGGGTATTTTGAGGGGCGGCCGGTGGTGCTCGATCTGAACGTGCTGAAGCCCGACGCGGGCGACATCGGGCTGCTGGTTGCTTCGCTCGGTGCACGGGGCATCCGGGTTTATGCCATCGAGCTTGAAGGGGCCTCGCTCGGGCTTGACCTGCCGCCGTTGCTTAGCGGCGCTAAGGAGGCCACCACGGATGGCCTGCTGTCGCAGCCCGGCCGCAAGGGCAAGGCGGAGGCGGCTGATGAAGCCGGCAAGCTGGAAACGGTGTTTTCGGATCGCGGCAAGGATGCCGGCAAGGCCGGCGAAGTCAAGGCAGGCGAGGGCAAGGCCGGCGAAGCCAGGGCCGAGGCGGGCAAGGGCAAGGCAGCCAAGGCCGCGGAAGCAGGCGCGATCGAAACGGTCCAGGCCGGCACGCTGATGGTCAAGTCGCCGATCCGCTCGGGTCAGTCGATCTTCCATCCGCATGGCGATGTCATCGTTTTGGGCTCGGTCGCGTCCGGCTCCGAAATCATCGCTGCGGGCTCTATCCATGTCTATGGCACCTTACGCGGTCGCGCCATCGCCGGCTCGCAGGGCAATCGCTCGGCACGCATCTTCTGCCGCAAGAACGAGGCGGAGCTGATTTCGATCGACGGCTGGTACACCACCGCCGAAGAGATGGAAGGCGTCTCGCGCGGCAAGGCCGTGCAGGCCTTCCTCGAAGGCGACATGCTCGCCGTCGTGCCGCTGAACTAGGGCGGCGCGATGCTGACGCCCGGCTTCACGGTTCCGGCCCGGACAAGCGCTGAGGCATCGCCGCGCGCAAGCCTCGGACCGGTTTGGGATGGCATGATGGCAGGCTCTGACAACAGCCGTGCGGCGCACGGCACAACAAACGACAACAGGCAACGGAGGCTTTTTCCATGGGCAAGGTAGTGGTCGTCACATCGGGCAAGGGGGGCGTCGGCAAGACCACCTCGACGGCCGCGCTGGGTGCCGCGGTCGCCAAGACCGGCAAGAAGGTGGCGCTGGTCGATTTCGACGTCGGCCTGCGCAATCTCGACCTGATCATGGGCGCCGAGCGGCGCGTCGTGTTCGACCTCGTCAACGTCATCCAGGGCCAGGCCAAGCTGTCGCAGGCGCTGATCCGCGACAAGCGCGTCGACACGCTGTTCCTGCTGCCGGCGTCGCAGACGCGGGACAAGGACGCGCTGACCGAGGACGGCGTCGGCGAGGTGATCGACAAGCTGCGCTCGGTCTTCGACTATGTCTTCTGCGACAGCCCGGCCGGCATCGAGCGCGGCGCGCAACTCGCCATGCGCTTTGCCGACGAGGCCGTCATCGTCACCAATCCGGAAGTGTCGTCGGTGCGCGATTCCGACCGCATCATCGGTCTGCTCGACGCCCGCACCATGCGTGCCGAACAGGGCGAGCAGATCGCCAAGCATGTGCTGGTCACGCGCTATGACGCGGCGCGCGCCGCGCGGGGAGAAATGCTCTCGATCGACGACGTGCTGGAAATCCTGTCGGTGCCGCTGCTCGGCATCATCCCGGAAAGCCAGGATGTGCTGCGCGCCTCCAACCTCGGTTCGCCGGTGACGCTGTCGGAACCGCTCAACAACGCCGCCAAGGCCTATCTCGAAGCGGCACGGCGGCTTGAAGGCGAAGACTTACCGGTGGTGGTTCCCTTCGAACGCAAGGGTTTCCTCGACCGTCTGCTCGGAAGGAGGGCCGCATGAGCATCCTCGACCTCTTCAAGCGGCGCACCAGCGCGCCGGTGGCGCGCGAGCGGCTGCAGGTGCTGCTCGCCTATGAGCGCCGCAGCCGTGGCCAGCCCGACCTCGTCTCCATTCTGCGCGAGGAAATCATGGCTGTGATCGCCAAGCATGTGCAGATCGACCAGGACTATCTCCAGGTGTCGATGGATCGGGGCGAGACCATGTCGACGCTGGAAATCGACATCCAGATCCCCAACAAGAGCGCCGTGCCGCTGGCCATGGCGGGGTAAAAACGGTGCGCCTTTTCCTCGCCCCGCTCCACAGGGGGCGAGGAACCCGGATTGCCGGGCCGGCACCGCCGGTTTTCGTCCAGATCAGTTCAGCGAAAATCTCGACCTGAAGCCCGCGGCGCTGTTGCGATTGGGATAATCCTGATCCGGTATCGCAACGCCCAGATGAGTGCACAGCGGTTCCCAGCCATCGCCAAGAGCGTGGACCAGCAGCCGCTCCGGTGGCACTTCGGCGTACACCGCACGGACATTGGCCTCGTAGCAGGCAATGGCATGCGCTCGATCGCCGGACCGGCCGCCGAACACCTGCCTGGCGATCAGGGCGAGGCCCAGCGATTCTTGATCGACGCTTTGCTCAAGTCCCGCCGCGATCGTTTTTTCAAAACTTTCCCACCAGCTTTCGGCCGAGCGGTAGGTCAGGATCACCCTGGCATTCGGATAGAATTCGATTAGTTCGCGCCAGTAGTACGCCGAAGGCCAGTCCAGGCAGGAGACATAGCCCGACAGCAGCTGGTTCCAGTCCGGCGCGGCACCTTGGGCCAGCGCACGCCACATCCGTTTCTGCTCCTCGTTGCCGATCACTTCATGCATGTGATGACAGGGGCCGTAGCCGAGAATGGCCAGCGCCTCACGCATCGAATCCGTGCCCGTTCGGCCAAAGCCGGTTCCGATCACCTTGATCGACATCTCCATCCCCTCCCGTTCGACCTGCAAGCCGTTTGCTGGCAGCATATCAGGCTGCACACCGAACATGCACGAGAAGCGTTGACATCGCCGCGAACGCTACGGTCTGTGCCAGCCCGGGACCCGGCACTGGCTGTCGCGGCGGTGCAAATCCCCAAATGTCTGAAATTTACATTTCCCTAGGGGGGCTTCCCCTGCGGAATAAGCGGATGTAAGGATACATATTAGCAGTTTGTTAAATATCTGGTTTTCTTTGCGTAAGAGGGAGTTCCGTATGAACTTCAAGAGCCTGATCAAGCGTGCTGAAGACGTAGACGACGCACTCCAGGAGTTGCAGGACGATCTGGCGGACGCCCTGGATGCCAGCCTCGACAGCGAATTCGAGGCACCGCCGCAGGGCGACGATATCCCCGATGACGCGTCAACCGTCTCGCCACCCCAAGCCGATGCGGCGCAAGCGGAGGGCGCGGACAATCCCGACGATGCGGGCAACACCGACACCGCCGAAACCACGCCACGACTGACGCCCCATGCCCAGACCCGGCTCGCGGCGTTGAACGCCTTCGAAGGAATGTTCCACGACGCCAGGGATTATCTGGATGAGATCAACGGCAAATTGTCGGAAATCTCGACCTCGCATCATCTGACGCGCGAATTCCTCAACATCCTCCACACCGACATTCTTCGCGCCAATGAGCTGGAGCTCGCAAATGCCGGCCTGATCGCCGAGCAAAGAGCGCTGTCGGAAAAGCTGCACGACACGGCGGCGAAGCTGCGCGAGCGTGACAGCACGTGCGAAGTGCTGCAGCAGCGCGAGACAGACCTGGTCCAGGACCGGGACGCGCTTCGCACAGCGCTCGCGGCGGCAAGGCTCGAGCTCGCCGAGATGGGCAATGCCAGCGCCAAACGCGACGCGGAATTCGGCGACATCGCCAACCGGCTGACGGCAAGGACGGTCGAGGCCAACAGGCGCTTGCGCGAGAGCAAGATGCTGCGGGAAAAACATGTCAGCCTGTCGGTCGAGCTCGACAAGGTGCTGAAGCGGGAGAGCCAGGCGCGCCACAGGCTGGACGAGCTTTCGGCAGTCCACGCCAGCGAAGCGGCGCGCCTTGCCGAACTGATGGCGGCGCTTGGCAAGAGCGAGAAAGAGGAGATCCGGCTGCAGAAGGCGCTCGAGGCCACACAGGCGAAGCTGGCGGAAAAGACCGAAACGGCCAGCCTGATGGAAGGCGACTGGGAAGCCGAACGGGCTCGCGGCCAGACGGAGATGCGCGGATTGCGGTCCGAGATCCAAGACCTGGAATCGCGGCTGGAACGGGCCTCGAACGAGAACAGTGCGGCCGCCGCCGAAATCGCCAGGCTCAAGACCGACCTGGACGACGCAGTGGCCGAAAAGAAAATCGCCGATGAAAGATTGTCCGCGCTCGCCGACGAGAACGAAGCCGACAAGCTGAGCCTTTCGAAAGCGAACGCCAATCTTTCGCAACTTGCGCTGCAACAGGCATCGGAGGACATACAACGGGATGTCCAGCGGCAGGAATGCGAGGATTTGCGGGCCGAAATCGCGTCGCTCAATGCCCGGATCAAGGAATTGCTGCCCTACGAGCGGCTCCACAAAGCCACCAACGGCAAATCGCGCGAGGGCGAGGTGGTGGAGATCGCTGCCGTGGTGGCCGAGAAAGCCCGTGCAACGGGCAGGCGTCCCATCCGCAGGAATCTGCGCGCCACGTCGTAACGCGCTTCGCAGGCCTCGTTGCTTGGCAGTCCCCGCATTGGGCTGCCTTTCGCGATGTGGACGGGCCTGACCCAATCACACCGCCGCGAACACCACCGTCTGCGCCAGCCCGCCGCCCTGGCGGTTCTCCAGCGTCACGGTGCCGCCGTAGCGCTCGATGATCTCCTTGGCGATGGCGAGGCCGAGGCCGGCGCCTGGAATGGATTGCTGGCGGCCGGGGTCGACGCGGAAGAAGGGCTCGAAGGCCTTGTTGATGAGGTCGGGCGGAATGCCCGGGCCGACGTCCGATATGGAGAGCACGGCGCGCCTGTCGGCGAGGTCGAGCGCGATCGTGCAGGCCTTGCCGTGGGTGGCGGCGTTGACGACCAGATTGCGCAGGGCGCGGCGCAGGCCGAGCGCGCCGGCGCGGACCGCAACCCTGTCCAGATGCCCGATCGAGACGGAATGGCCGAGCGTGACCATCTCGGCAGATATGTCGCGCACCATCTTTTCAAGGTCGAGCGGTTCGACGGCATCCTGGTTCACCTCCTCGCGCACCAGGCGGATGGCGCTGTCGGCGATGCGGTCGAGCTCGTCGAGGTCGTGCAGCCACTTGTCGCGCTCCTCGTCGAGGAATTCGGCGCGCAGCCGCATGCGCGTCATCGGCGTGCGCAGATCGTGGCCGGCGGCGGCCACCAGCCGCATGCGGCTTTCCATGGCGGTCTTCAGCCTGGACGAGAGCTGGTTCAGTGCGTGCGCCGTGGCCTTGACCTCGGCCGAGCCCACCTCCGGCACCGGCGCCAGCACGCCGTCCCTGCCGATCTTGGAGACGGTGGCCTCCAGCATTTCGAGCGGCCGGATCAGCACCGAGGTGAAATAGACAGAGACGGCGGTGGCGCCGGCCACGATCAGCGAGATCCAGCCGGCCAGAACCAGCCATTCGCGCCTGGGCGGGTCGATATGTGCTATTTCGAGGATCGCCCACCGGCTGTCGGGCAGGCGCATCGAGGCACGTTGGCTGGGTTCACCCGGTTTGTCGCTGACGATGGCCAGCACGTCGAAGCCGCGGCGGCGCAGCAGATCATTGAGCATCGCCGTCTCCTGCCGGTCCACCTTGCCATCCGCCGGCCGGTCGCTGAATTGCACTCGCAGCACATCCGGTATCGGCCCCGGCAGCAGCCGCACCACGAGTTCCATCTGCTGGGCAACCCATGGCACGACGAGTTCCGGCGGCGGCCCGCCGCCGCGCACGCTGAGGACCGCCGCCGTCGCCAGGCCGACGACGCCGACGATCGAGGCGACCAGCAACAGGATGAGGCGGCGGCGCAGCGAGTTCACGCCTGCGCCTCCACCGTCTCGACGCGCGCGGTCAACTGGTAGCCGCCATTGCGCACCGTCTTGAACAGCGGCCCGTCGCCGGTGTCGGTGAATTTGCGGCGCAGCCGGCTCATCAGCACGTCGACCGAGCGTTCGAGCGGGTCGCGTTCGCGGCCTTGTGTGAGATCAAGCAGCTGGTCGCGCGACAGCAGCCGGCCGGGGCGGTCGAGGAACACCTGCAACAGGTCGAATTCGGCGCCGGTGAGATCGACGGCCGCGCCCTGCGCATCCGTCACCTTGCGGGTGTCCGGCTCCAGCCTGTAGCTGGCGAAGCGGTAGGCGCGGGGCGGAGGCGCGGGCGCCGCTTCTTCCGGCGTCGAGCGCCTGAGCACGGCGCGGATGCGGGCGGTGAGCTCGCGGGGGTTGAACGGCTTGCCGAGATAGTCGTCGGCGCCGAGTTCCAGCCCGATGATGCGGTCGACATCCTCCTTCAGCGCCGTCAGCAGGATGACGGGAATATGCGGCTTGCGGTCGCGCAAGCCCCGGCAGATGTCGAGCCCCGAACCATCCGGCAGCATGACGTCGAGCACGGCCAGGTCGAACTGGCCAGTGGCCAGCTTCTGCTCGCATTCGCGCCTGTCGGCCGCCACCGAGACGCGAAAACCCTGGCCATCGAGATAGCGTCCGAGCAGTGTGCGGATTTCGCGGTCGTCGTCGACGACGAGGATATGGGGTTGTGACTGCATTATCGTGCCCTTGCCCATGATCCCGGGCTTGTCCTGATTATAGGGAGCGCGCGCGCAAGCGGCATGGAAAATTGCAACCCAATGTTTCTGGCCGGGGGATGGAAACATTCGGAAACAAATTGCCCTTTTGCGGAAACCTTCGGCAACATGCCGACGCGAAGCAGACAAACACGCTTCCTATCCTCCTGACGTCCAAAGCATGGATGAAAGGAATACCGTCATGCGAAGCAGACTTCTTGCGCTCGGCCTGTTTTCCGCCGCCGCCATCCACCCCGCGCTGGCGGCGCAGCCCGACCCGGGCGCGGCGCCAGGCGGGCCGCCGCCTGCCATGGCAATGCAGGATGGAACGGACCATGGCTCGATGCCGCATCCTTCGCAAGGATGGGGTCCGCAAGGTTTTGGCCCGCACAGTTTCGGCCCGCAAGGCTTCGGCCCCCGCCGCGTGGGGCCGCCGCCGGAATTCATGCTGGCCGCCCGGCTCGCCGCGCTCGAAACACGCGTCGGCATCCGCAGCGAACAGCTCGACGCCTGGCGCGACTACACCAGCGCGCTGCAGGCGGTGCTTTCGCCACCGCGGCCGGACCGTGGTCCGGGTGGCACTGGCGGGCCTGGAGGGCCGGATGGCGGGCCGCAGGCGAATGGCCCCGATGCAGGGCCGGCCGGCAAGCCCGATCCATTCGCCTTCCAGGAAAGGCTGGCAGACGACGTCACGGCGCGTGCGGCTTCGGCCGCCAAGCTGAAGGACGCGATCGCCGAGCTGCGCGCCAAGCTCACGCCTGAACAGCTCGAAATCCTCGTTTCGGCGGAACGCCCCCATGGACCACCCCCCGGTCCATGGGGCGGCCCGCCGAATGACGCAGTCGGTCCGGCAGGCCCGCCCAATGATGGCCCGATGCCGCCGCCCCAGCCCGGGAACGGCTGACAACCGACCGGCTGCGCCGGCCGGCCCCGGTACCCAACCCGTTCCCGGGCCGGCCGGGTTTCCTTCTCCGGGATGGCGGATCGCGCCTTCCCGGATTCACCCCATGCAACAAGGCACGACAATGTGGGAAGCCCTGATGCTGCTGCGGCTGATCGCATCGGCCAGCCCGAAATATTCGTTCGGCCGGCGCATCGATCATGCCGCAACGCCGCCAGCCTTGCCGGTCGACACGCTGCAAGGCGCGATCCGGCTGGAATTCGCCGCCTGGCGCCTGTCGCTGCCGATCTCGCGGCACGCCGATGGCCACGGAAATCATGACCGCAAGATCGCGTGAGACCTGGCAAGGCGCTTGGCATGTCGGTGCTGATCGGCATAATGGCGCGGAGGGCATCGCGGCCAGCCATCCGATCCTCGGGTGCGCTCCGGCCACGAAGAAGGAGCGCGACATGAGCCGCTTCGAAGCACTGCTCGACGCCGCCCGCAAGTGGGCGCGACCCCTCGTCACGACATCGTCCTCCTCAAGCCTCACCTGCGACCGCCGGCGTTCGGCCTCGCTTTGCATTGGCCAAAGCCCAGGCGGTCACCGCCTGGCCAAAGCCCAGGCGGTCACCGCACCCCCAGCGAAAGATCATTCAGCCATGTCCATGCAGTCTAGCCAGTCCTCCCCGCCAGTTCGCCGGCTCGCGTCCTGGACGGCGCTTGCCGCGGCTCTTCTCCTGGCGGCCTGCTCACAGGAGGGCGGCAAGGCTCCCGCAGGCATGGGCGGCGTCGGCAAACCGGAAGTCGGCGTCGTCACGCTGCATCCGCAATCGGTGGCGATCACAGCCGAACTGTCGGGGCGCACGGCGGCCTCGCTGATCGCCGAGGTGCGTCCACAAGTGAACGGCATCATCCAGCAACGACTGTTCAAGGAAGGCAGCGAGGTGGCGGCGGGACAGCCGCTCTACCTCATCGACCCGGCGAGCTACAAGGCGGCTTATGACAGCGCGGTCGCGGCGCAGCAGAAGGCGGCGGCGGCGGTGCCTACCGCGCAGGCCAAGTTCGACAGATACGCCGGCCTGTTGAAGCAGAACGTTGTTTCCAAACAGGATTATGATGACGCCGCCGCCACGCTTGCGCAGGCGCAGGCGGATGTGGCTTCCGCCAAGGCGAGCGCCGAAACCGCGCGCATCAGCCTCGACCGCACCTCGATCACCGCGCCGATCGCGGGCCGCATCGACAAGTCCACGCTGACACCGGGCGCGCTGGTCACCGCCAACCAGGAGACGGTGCTGACCACGATCCGTTCGCTCGACCCGATCAATGTCGACGTCACGCAGTCGAGCACCAATTTGCTCAACCTGCGCCAGGCGATCTCGGAAGGGCGGCTGAAGTTCAGCGGCCCCAATGTCAGCGTCAAGCTGAAGCTCGAGAACGGCACCATCTACGCGCAGACCGGCAAGCTGGAATTCGCCGGCGCCAATGTCGACCAGACCACCGGCACGTTCGCGCTCAGGGCCGAGTTCCCCAACCCCGACCGCCTGCTTCTGCCGGGCATGTATGTGCGGGCGCTGGTCGAGGAGGGCGTTGCCCAGAACAGTTTTCTCGTGCCGCAGCGCGCCGTCACCCGCAACACGAAGGGTGAGGCGACGGCCATGGTCATCAATGCGCAGGGCAAGGTCGAGACGCGCGTGCTCGCCGTGCGCAACACCGTCGGCAACAGCTGGCTGGTCGACAGCGGCGTGGGCGATGGTGACCGTGTCATCGTCGAGGGCCTGCAGCTCGTGCGCCCCGGCGGCGATGCGACCGGCGTCGAAGTGACGATCGACGAGGCGACCGGTGAGATCAAGGATCGCGGCCAGACCTCCGCCTTGCCGGCCCCATCCAAGGTGGCCAGCACCGGCCAGCAACCCGCCGCGTCGACCGGGAACTGAGACGATGTCAGCATTTTTCATCAACCGGCCGATCTTCGCCTGGGTGATCGCCATCGTGATCATGCTGGGCGGTTTGCTCGCACTCACCACGCTGCCGATCTCGCAATATCCGCAGATCGCGCCGACCACGGTCAATATCAGCGCCACCTATCCGGGCGCGGACGCCCAGACGGTCGAGAACTCGGTGACCAAGGTCATCGAGCAAGGCATGACCGGCATCGACAATCTCGACTACATGACGGCGACCTCGACCGCGACCGGTTCGGCCTCGATCACGCTGACCTTCACCAGTTCGGCCGACCCCGACACCGCCCAGGTGCAGACGCAGAACAAGCTGCAGCTGGTGCAGTCGCAACTGCCGCAGGTAGTGCAGAGCAACGGCATCACCGTCTCCAAATCCTCGACCGGCTTCCTGATGGTCATCGGCTTCGTCTCCAGCGACGGCAAGATGAACTCGACCGACCTCGCCGACTATGTCGACGCCACCGTCAACGACACGCTGAAGCGCGTCGAAGGCGTGGGCTCGACGCAGCTCTTCGGCTCGGGCTATGCGATGCGGATCTGGCTCGACCCCGACAAGCTGGCCAAATACGCGCTGATGCCAAGCGACGTGGCGAGTGCCATCGAGGCGCAGAACACGCAGGTTTCGGCCGGCCAGCTCGGTGGTCTGCCGGCGCGCAAGGGCCAGCAGCTCAACGCCACGGTGACCGCCAAGAGCCGGCTGCAAACCGCCGAACAGTTCCGCAATATCATCCTGAAGAGCCAGACGGACGGCTCGCTGGTCCGCCTCAACGACGTCGCCACCGTCGAACTCGGCGCCGAAAGCTATACAACGCAAGCCAACTACAACGGCAAGCCGGCGGCGGGCGTCGCCGTCAACCTGGCGACCGGTGCCAACGCGATCAGCACCGCCGAAGCGGTGCGCTCGACGATAAACCGGCTGAGCTCGACCTTCCCGCAAGGCGTCGAGGTCGTCTATCCCTACGACACCTCGCCCTTCGTGCGGCTGTCGATCGAGGAGGTGGTCAAGACGCTGGCCGAGGCGATCGTGCTGGTGTTCCTGGTGATGTTCATCTTCCTGCAGAACTTGCGGGCGACGATCATCCCGACAATCGCGGTGCCGGTGGTGCTGCTGGGCACGTTCGGCGTGCTGTCGCTGTTCGGCTATTCGGTCAACACGCTGACCATGTTCGCCATGGTGCTGGCCATCGGCCTGCTCGTCGACGACGCCATCGTCGTGGTCGAGAATGTCGAACGCGTCATGCAGGAGGAAGATCTGTCGCCGAAAGAAGCGACGCGAAAATCGATGAACGAGATCACCGGCGCGCTGGTCGGCATCGCCACCGTGCTGTCGGCGGTGTTCGTGCCGATGGCCTTCTTCGGCGGCTCGACCGGCATCATCTACCGGCAGTTCTCGGTGACCATCGTCTCGGCCATGGTGCTGTCCGTGCTGGTGGCTCTGGTGCTGACGCCGGCATTGTGCGCCACGATCCTGCGGCGGCCGAAGGACCATGCCACGCAGACCGGTCCGTTCGGCTGGTTCAACAGGATGTTCGATCGCGGCACGACGGCCTATCGCGACGGCTCGCACGGCATCATCAACCGGTCGTGGCGATTTCTTGCCATCTTCCTCGCCATTGTCGTCGCCATGGGCTGGATGTTTGCGCGGTTGCCGAGCTCGTTCCTGCCGGAAGAAGACCAGGGCATCCTGATCACCAGCGTGCAATTGCCGGTCGGCGCCACACAGGACCGCACGGAGCGCGTGCTGAAGCAAGTCACCGACCACTATCTCAACGACGAAAAGGACGCCGTCGACGGGGTCTTCACCGCGTCGGGCTTCGGCTTCGGCGGAGCCGGGCAGAATGTCGGCATCGGCTTCGTGCGGCTGAAGGATTTCGCCCAGCGCAAGTCGTCCGCAATGGCCGCGCAGGCGATCGCCGGCCGCGCCATGGGCGCGTTCTCCAAGATCAGGGATGCGCAGGTCTTCGCGCTGGCGCCCCCGGCCATCCAGGGCTTCGGCAACACCAACGGCTTCGATTTCTACCTGCAGGACGTCAACGGCGCCGGCCATGACGCGCTGATCCAGACGCGCAACCAGCTTCTGGCCTTGGCTGGGCAGAGCAAGGTGCTCGCAAACACGCGTCCCAACGGCCAGGAGGACCAGCCGCAATTCTCGGTCGACATCGACCAGGAGAAGGCGAGCGCGCTGGGCGTCAGCCTTGCCGACATCAACAACACGTTGTCCAGCGCCTGGGGCAGCGATTACGTCAACGACTTCATCGATCGCGGACGGGTGAAGCCGGTCTACATGCAATCGGACGCGAATTTCCGCATGCAGCCGGAGGATCTCGACAAATGGCAGGTCCGCAATTCAAGCGGCGCCATGGTGCCGTTCTCGGCCTTTGCCTCCAGCCACTGGACATTCGGTTCGCCCCGGCTCGAACGCTATAATGGTTCGGCCGCGGTCGAGATTCAGGGCGCGGCGGCAGCGGGCGTGAGCTCGGGTGCGGCGATGGACGAGATCGACAAACTCGTCGCGCAACTGCCGGCCGGCTATTCGCATGAATGGACCGGGCTGTCGCATCAGGAGCGGCTTTCGGGCAACCAGGCGATGTCGCTCTATGCGATCTCGGCCTTGGTCGTGTTCCTGTGCCTGGCCGCGCTCTATGAGAGTTGGTCGATCCCGTTCGCGGTGATGCTGTCGGTACCGATCGGCATCTTCGGCGCGCTGCTGGCGGCAAGCCTGTTCGGCCAGACCAACGACGTCTATTTCAAGGTCGGCCTGCTGACCACGATCGGCCTCGCCGCCAAGAACGCCATCCTGATCGTCGAGTTCGCCATTGAACGGCAGGCGGCCGGCATGGGGCTGGTGGAGGCAACGCTCGAGGCGGCGCGACAGCGGTTGCGGCCGATCCTGATGACGTCGCTGGCCTTCATCCTCGGCGTCACGCCGCTTGCGATCGCCAGCGGCGCCGGCTCGGGCGCGCAGAACTCCGTCGGCATCGGCGTGATGGGCGGCATGATCGCCGCGACCGTGATCGGTGTGTTCCTGGTGCCGCTGCTGTTCGTCACGGTGCGGCGCATCTTCAAGGGCAGGGTGGCCAAACCAGATGCCGGGCAGGATAAGGGCGAAACGCCGGTGACGGCCAACCAGCAGTAAGGGTTCTTCACATGAGAGGTTTTGAACGTGGCTCGGTGGCCGCGAGGCCCAGCGCTCGCTCTACTCGGCCGAGGATTCGCTGTTGCAGAGCCGCGTCCTTCTGGCGACCGACTACATCGCCCTCAACAAGGCGCTCGGCGGCGGCTGGGACGGCGCGGTCGACAGCGCCAGGCCCGAGATCGTCGACGGCAAGACCGGTCCGCGGCTGGCGAAGGTGGCCGGCCAGAGTTGACCGGTTCGGGTTCTTGCAGGGTTCCAGGCTGGGGAACGCTTGCAATGCGATGCCGTCATCAAGCTGAATTATCTTGGCGACGGCCTGGATTTCACCATGGCGCTGCCGTTGCGCGGGACCAGGCCGGCGCGGGCCTAGTCCTGATGCCGGTGAAAGTGGCACTTTTGGCGATAGCTCGCGCATCGCTTCGCTGATATTGGTGGCGTCCAGAAAATTCCTGGATGCAAGAGATGACATCGAATTCAGATAAGGCGGAAACGGTCGAGCAGTTGCTGGAAACGCCCGACCTTGCCAGCGCGCTGGAAAGCGAACAGTTCAAGAAGTTCCTCGACCAGGTGCCGATTGCCATCGCCGTTTCGGACCTCGGCGGGCAGGAACGTGTCGTCTATGCCAATCCGGAGTTCGAGAAACTGTCGGGCCTGAAGGCGGCCAGCCTCGCCCAGAAGCATTGGGCGGCACTTTCCGGCATTGGCCTGCACCAGCAGAAGGACAGCGCGCTCTCCCATGCGGTGGTCGACGGGACCGATTTCGTCGGCACGTTCCGGCTCGAGCGGGCCGAGGACAAGCCGGCGATCGTCGACGTCTATTCCAACGTCATCGAGGATGACAACGGCAAGGCCTGCTTCCGGCTGGTGGCACTGGTCGACGTCTCGGCCCATGGCGAGACCGAAGATGCGCGCTCGATCGAGGAGCGCGTCCGCGAGAAAGACACGCTGCTGCGGGAATTGCAGCACCGGGTGAAGAACAATCTGCAGATGATCACCGCCCTGATCCGCCTCGAGACGCGCAATGCGACCGAGCCGGACCGGAAACGCTTCGAAAGACTGGCCGGCCGCGTCGACGCCTTGGCCATCCTCTATCAAACGCTGTCGGGCGAGGAGCACAAGGAGGAGGTCGATCTCGGCGTCTATCTGAGCCAGATCGCGTCAGCCGTGATGAGTTCGCATGCTGTCGAGGGCATTCGCCTCGACATGAAGGTGGACACCTACCCGGTTTCGATCAACGTTGCCATGCCCACCGGGCTGGTGGTCAACGAACTGCTGACCAACGCGCTCAAGCATGCATTTCGCGGGCGTGACAGCGGGACGATCACGCTGCACAGCGTCGTGAACGGGGATGGCTGCCGCGTCGTCGTCGCCGACGACGGGATCGGGTTGCCGGAAGGCGAGAGCTGGCCCAAGCAAGGCAAGCTCGGCGCGCTCATCGCACAATCGCTGACAGAGAACGCCAAGGCCGAGTTCGACGTGACTTCCAGCGCCGACGAAGGCACGCGGGTCACGATCGTGTTCAAGCGCTCCGCCGCCGCGGCCTAGGCAATTCCAGGAAACCAACTGGTTAGGGCGGGTTCGGCGTTCTGCCAAATCCAGTCTGGAGCGGCGATCCTGCGCATGCTGCGCGACGACGGTCCGCAGTCGTGCCGAACTGGCGCGGCGCACGGCGCTTTCGCCCACCACGCTGACCGACTACGGCGCATCTGCTCAGGGCAGGGACCGTCGTCGAACTCAACCAGGCCGCCGCCAGCGACGCGTCCGTGGGCCGGCGGCCATCGGTGTCGCGCCGGTGCCCGATGCCCTGTCGGTGGCGGAATCGCCTTACGGCATCGACCGTTTCTGGCCGTGCCCCCATCGAGGCATCCGCGCTGTCTCACGACAGCCAGGCCGGTTCATCCTATTGCATTGCTGCCGGGCAGGTTTTCGCCTCGGGGCATGGAGGGATGAAGCACAAGTGACATCAATGCCGCTTGCCAGCCGCGAAGCCGCACCCTTGCCGGTCGCGGCGCTGATGGGGGCCATGGTGTCCATCCAGATCGGCGCCACCTTCGCCAAGACGCTGTTTCCGGTGATCGGCGCGCAAGGCACGACGACGCTCAGGCTGGTCATCGGCGCGCTGATGCTGATCGCGGTGCTGCGGCCCTGGCAGGTACGGCCCTCGCGCGCCACCATGCCGTGGCTCATCGCCTATGGGGTGACGCTGTGCGCGCTCAACCTTCTGTTCTACGCGGCACTTGCCAGGATCCCGCTTGGCGTCGCGGTGGCGCTGGAGTTTTCCGGTCCGCTGCTGGTGGCGACATTGACCTCTCGGCGGGCCAGCGACTTTGCCTGGATCGCACTTGCGGTCGCCGGCATCGTGCTGTTGTCGCCCTTCATCCACTCGCTAAAGCCGCTCGACCCCATCGGCGTGATGCTGGCGCTGGCGGCCGGCGGGTTCTGGGCGCTCTATATCGTTCTGGCGCAGAAGGCGGGCGCGGAACTCGGCACCCGCACCACCGCCTATGGCATGGCGATCGCCGCTGTGCTGGTGCTGCCCTTTGGCATTGCCGAGGCGGGAAGCGGCCTGCTCGCGCCGTCGATCCTGGTCAGCGCGCTGCTCGTCGGCCTGTTCTCGAGCGCGCTGCCGTTCTTCCTGGAGATGGTGGCGCTGACCCGCATGCCGGCGCGCATCTATGGCACGCTGACCTGCCTCGAGCCGGGGCTTGGCGCGCTGGCCGGGTTCCTGTTCCTGCGGGAAAGCCTGACCACGCCGCAATTGGCCGGCATCGCCGCCGTGATCGTGGCCGCCGCCGGCACCGCGCTGACCTCGAAGCCGCCGGTGCCGTCGCCGGAGTAGGGGGCGGACGCCAGGACCGCCCGGCGACGTCAATTTGGCGCAAGCCGGCGGCCTGTTGTCGTCAGAACTTGACGCTGAGGTTTGCCTTGGCGCCGTTGTCGACGGCGCCACCACCGAACTGCCCGGAATAGGACAGGCCGAGCGTGGCATTGGGCGACATTTTCATGTCGACGCCGGCTTCGATTACCGCCGCGTCCCTGGCGATCGGTATGCCGGCGATGGTGAAGGCGTCGCCGCCGGCGAAGGCGAAACTTGAAGTCGGCGTGACGTCGCCGAAAGCGTGGCGCCAGCCGAGCATGCCGCGCGCGGTGGCATTGACGCCGCCAAGCCCAAAATCGGTCGAGCCGCGCAAGCCGAGCGTGGCGAAGGTGACGTTGCTGCTCGCGCCAGCGCTGGTCAAGGCCGCCGCACCGCCGGTTTCGCTGAAGCCTTCAGTGTGCAGGCTGACATAAGCGAGGTTGGCGAAGGGCTCGAACTTGAAGCTCCCGCCGGTCTCGGCCTTGTAGGCGAGTTCGCCGAACATCTGCGCGGTGCCCGCATCGTAGTCGGCCGAGAGCTGATCGGCAAAACCGGTGAAGGCGACGGAGCGCTTGGTCGAGAGGCTGCTCCAGCTGTAGGCCGCACCGGTGCGGAAGGCGATGGCGCCCCAATTGGTGCCGCCATAGAGACCGAGATGGTAGCTGTCGCTCTTGCCCGAGGCGTTGCGGTCGTCGGCATCGAAGGAGGAATGGCTGTAGCCGCCGAGCAGGCCGAGACGCCAGCCGCCCACCAGCGTGTCGGCGCCGGCCAGCAGGCCGCCGGTGGAGCGGTCGAAGGCGGCGGCGTTGCCGTCGCTTTCGGTACTCCCCCAGGAACCGAACGCCTGGCCCCAGACGGCGAAGCGGTCGGTGTCGGCGGCGACCATTTCCGGGCCGCCCTCGCCATAGGCCATGACCGGAAGTGCGGCCGACGCGCCGGCATCGCCGAAGGCGGCAGCGATGCGGCTGTTGGCGGCGTCGCGAACGAAGCGGGAGTCCTCGATCAGCAGGCCCTTGGCCGAGGCATGGATTTCGCCGGAAAGCTGGTCGAAAGCGTCCTGGGCGGCTGCCTCGCTCGGCAAGGCAAAGATGGCATCGAAGAGCGGATTGCCGGCGCCAAGGCTTTCGGCGCCGCCGCCGGTGGCGATCTGGTTCGGCGTCAGGCCTACACTGGCAAAGCTTGCCTTGGCCAGGTTGAGATAGACATTGTTCGCGTCATAGGTGAGCGTCGGCGCAATGAAGATCGAGCCGCCTTCGAGACTGGCCTTGTCGAAGGTGCCGGTGACACCGCCCACCGCCGTTATGATCGTATAGGTCGTGCCGGTCGCATAATCCGGATAGGGTATGACGTCGACCGTGCCGCCGCCGATCGTCACCGTACCGGTGGCGCTGATCCGATCGGATGTGCCGCCGCTTTCGACTTCAACCGCATAAGTCGAACCGGCCGAGAAGGCTGTGTTGCTAACATTGATCGTGCCGATCGAATTGCCCGGTGCAAAGGTGCCGCCAGAAGCAATGGTCACAATGCCTACCGTGCCCGACCCGCCAAGCAGGCCGCCGGTGACATTTATCGCGCCGCCGAGCGAGCCGTTCACATAGAGGCCGCCGCCGAGAACGTTCGTCGTCCCGGTGAAGCCGGAGGAATTACTGGTCAACTTGGTGTTGCCGGCGATCTGGTTGATCGTCCCCAGTCCGCTGATCGCCGAAGCGAAGCCATTGTTCGCGCTGGTATGGTTGAAATTGAGCGTGCCGGTGCCGGAGCCGAACTGCAACGTTGCCGAATCGAGGACGCCGGCGCCCGCCGCCGCGGAGCCCGCCGCGCCGCCGATGTTAAGCGCGCCGACAGAGCCGGCCTGGCTGGCGATCACGGTAGAGCCGTCCACCAGAGCGGTGCCGCCGTTGGAGAGCGTCACCGAAGCAGTGCCGCCGAACCCGATATCCAGGTCGCCGTGCATCTCCCACAGTGAGGCCGGGCCATCAACGGTTGCCTGGCCGGTGGCACCGGCGGCGAACGCCATGTAGGTGCCGCCGCCGGATGCGACGCCGCCATTGGTGACGGCAAGAGTGCCGATTCCCAGACCGCCAAGGTACATGCCGTTCTTGTTGGTCCATTTCGAGCCCACGCCGTCGACGGTAACCGCACCGTTGGCTGTCGCCGCCTGGCCGACAAAGACGGAATCTGCATCCGCTGAACCGCCGCTGGAGATGGAAAGTGCCGCGTGACCGGCGCTTCCCAGGATAAGATTGTCATCGGTGCTCCAGGAGGATCCCGCCCCGTCCACCGTCACGGTGGCGGTTGCGGTTTCAAACACTGCGAGGAGCGCGGCCTGGTTGAGGACATGGCCGCCATCTGCCACCTGGAGCGTGCCGGCGCCCTTGAAACCGAGGAACAGGTCGCCGGAATTCGTCCAGCTCGAACCCGGTCCATCGACCGTGACGGTGCCCATGGACCCGACGTCGTAGCCCGCAGAGCCAGTCTGGTTGCTAACGGCGCCGCCATTGGTGATGTCGAGCGTGCCGGTTCCTGATTGGCCGACAATGAGTTCGCCCGTATTCGCCCAGGTTGAGCCGGTGCCGTCCACCGTCGCCGTCCCGGTCGAGCCCGCGGCATATCCGAGATAGCCAGCAAGGTTGCTCACGCCGCCACCGTTCGTGACAACTAGCGTGCCCGTGCCCGCAACCCCAACCTTGAGGTTTCCGCTGTTGGTCCAGGTCGAGCCTGCACCGTCGACCATTGCCGTGCCCGTCGAGGCCGCCTCGAAGCCAACGTAGCCCATGGCATTGCTGACTGCGCCACCGTTCAGGATTTTCAGCGTGCCAGTGCCTCCATCGCCGACATAGAAGTCGGAACTGCTTGTCCAGGTCGAGCCCGCACCGGTGATAGTGGCAAAGCCCGTCGAGCCCGCCATGGTGCCCACAGCGCCTACAGTGTCGCTGACCGCGCCGCCGTTCGAGATCGTCAGCGTGCCCGTGCTGAGACCCCCGAGGTAGAGATTCCCGCTATTTGTCCACTTTGATCCCGCGCCGTCGACGAACACTTCGCCAGCCGAGCCCGCCGAGTTGCCGACAAAGCCCCAGGCGTTGGTGACGGCGCCGCCATTGCTTATCGCCAAAGTGCCGGCGCCGAAATCGCCAATACTCAGGTTTCCGCTGTTGGTCCAGGTCGAGCCGGTGCCGTCGACGAACGCCATGCCGATGGAGCCCGTCTTCGCGCCGACAGCGGCCCAGGTGTTGCTGACCACGCCGCCGTGAGTGATCCCCAGTGCGCCGTTACCCAAATTGCCCACAATCAGGTTGGAGCTGTTTGTCCAGATCGAGCCGGCGCCATCGACGAACGCGATGCCGGTCGAGCCCGTCTGCGCGCCGATCATACCGATGGTGTTGCTGACCGCGCCGCTATTCGAGACCGTCAGCGTACCCTGGCCCTGGAAGCCGATGAAGAGGTCCGAAGTGTTGGTCCAGGCCGAGCCGACGCCGTCGACCGCCACCAGGCCCTTGGAGCCCGCGGCATAGCCGGCATAGCCCACCGAACTGGTGACCGCGCCGCCATTCGTGACCGTCAGCGCGCCGAAGCCCGCGTTCCCAACCGCAAGGGCCGCGTTCGCCCAGGTCGAGCCAGCACCGTCGACAGTTGCCGTGCCACTGGAGCCCGCCAGGTTGCCCAGGATACCGCTCAGATTGCTGACCTTGCCGCCGTTCGAGATTTTCAGCGCACCGGTGCCCTGATCGCCGACGTATAGGTGGGAGGAGTTTGTCCAGGTCGAACCCGCTCCGTCGACCGTCACCGTGCCGGTGGAGCCTACATGCCAACCGATGGTGCCCATGGCATTGCTGACCACGCCGCCATTGGTGATGTCCAGCGTGCCTGTGCCAAATTCGGCAATATAAAGATCTCCGCTGTTGGTCCATGTCGAGCCCGGGCCGTCCACCGTTACGGTGCCGGTGCCCGGGCCGTAGCCGACATGACCCACTTTGTCGCTCACAGCGCCGCCGCTGGAGATCGTCAAGGTGCCGTTGCTGTTCGTACCCAAGGCAAGGAAAAGGTCCGAACTGTTGCTCCAGACGGAGCCTGCTCCAGTGACGCTCACGGTGCCGCTCGCGTCCGAAGCGTAGCCGAGATAGCCGGCAGTGTCGGAGAGGGTGCCGCCATTGGTGATCGTCAGCGAGCCCGAGTAACTCGAAATGGTGCCGACAAACAGATAATGAGCGGCCGCATTCGCCGCATTGACCACGGTCGGGTGCGGGAACACCGGATCGAGCATGACATCGTCGCTCGATGTCGGAACAGCGGCGGGGTTCCAGTTTCCGGCGGTAAACCAATCCGTGGTGGCGGCGCCGGTCCAGATCTCGGCTGCCGATGCGGGGATCGGCAGGCCAAGGCAGACCAGTGCCGTCGACGCCAGCGCCAGGTTTTTCAATGCGTTGGCCTTACGGCCTCCAAATGCATTCCGCGGCATTCGATCCCCTGACATGACAGTCGTTTCACCCTGAGGCTGACATGTCATTGGAGCCCGGCCTTGTCTTGGGCAGGGCCGCACCGGAATTGGACTAAAGTGAAAAGCAGCGTGTTTTGCGCGCATTGTGGCAGTTCGGCGTCATCGGTGGCGCAAGCCGCTGCGGAACGGCCTCGCACGGGCGGTACCGGACTGCTGGCGAAGGCTGCAAAACTTATCTGGCGCTTGTCGGCGTATAGCCGAAACGGCGACGAAAGCAGCGGTTGAAGTACGATACGTCGCTGAATCCGCTTGTCAGGGCGATGTCACTGACCCGCATGTCGCTGTGTTTGTGCGAGAGCATCCTGTGGGCGCTCTGCAGACGCAGTTCGAGAACGCGTTCGGAGAAGCTCATTCCCGTCTCCTGAAGGAGGTCGTGGACGTAGCGCACCGACAGGCCGAGTTGTAGAGCGACACTTTGGGCGGAGATGCCGGGGTCGATAAAATCCTCGGCGATCCTTGCGAGGACGGCCTCCAGCCTGGCAGCGCGCAGGCCCCGAAGCCCGGCCAGTTCGGCAGCCCGACCTTTTGCGCCGGTCGCCAGGCCGATCAGATCCACGATCGTGTCCGTCGCGTGCGTGATCAGATCCGCGGAGGCAAGCGGGCTGCCGCTTTCAAGAAGCAGGCAATAGCGTTTGAGAAGCTCGAGGGCTTCGCTGTCGGCGCCGATCTTCAGCCCCAGCCTGTCATCGATCTGCGGGAAGGCGCGCAGGAGGATCGCGCGTGGGACCACCACATTCGTCCAGACATTGCTGTCGGCACCGTTCATTTTCAGAGCTTCCGATGCGGTGACAAGCACGGCCTCTCCCCGGCCGACGGCATATTCGCGGCCGGCATGTACCCCTGACAGCATGGTGTCGGCCTTGTTGATCATCAGCAGATAGCCGTCCTTGTCGTCATTGGCGATGTTGCTCGCTTTGCGTGTGGCATGCTTGACGGGTCCGGACATCTGGCCGAGAACCGCTGAACCGACGGCCGTGGCTTCGATGGCTTCGAAGTGCAGGTTTTCCGGACTGTCGTATTCGGCCGACCGTATTTCCGCGACAGGGATGTCTTGCCACGGGGAAAATCGTTCTCGTTCATCAAGATGCGGTGGCAACCGAGCCGATGAAAGCACCGTCTTTCGCGACAATGGGGAACCTCGACAACTGTCCACGGCTTAAAAAAATATCGAACGCGATGCTTTCCATTGCGACAATAACCGGCAACAGTGGCGGCCCGGCGTTCAAGCGACCAAGTTCAACCCATAGTCGAGAGCGGCCGCGACTTGCGTCATCCAAAAGTATGATGTCACAAATTCCTCCGAGGCGAGATCGGGGCGTGCCTGGAGGTGTGATGGAAAGGCTGAGCAGCGAAGTCCTGAGTTCGATTATCGGCGATATCTACGATTGCGTTTTGAACCCGGAAGGCTGGGCCGGAGTCATGACCCGCGTCACGAAAGCTGTCGACGCGGCCTATACCACCATCGCGCTTGCCGGCACCGCCCATAATAGCGGCCGTTTCGCGGCTCAGTCGCCCTGGGATCCCGTACGGATGCGGGCCCTCGAGGAAGACTATGACTTTGATGGAATTCCCGGGCTGAAGGCAGCGGTCGTCGGCGATGTCGACCGGCCCGTTGCGACGCTGTCGCTCATGAGCGAAAGCGAACTCCAACTGACGCCGTTTTTTCAGAACTGGGCCAAACCGCAGGGACTGCGCGAGGCTTGCATCACCAAATTCGTTCATACGCCGGACCGAATCGGGCTTCTGGGCTGCACCACGCGAGCCAGCAGGGGAGGCATCTCGATCGAAGAGCAGCATTTCCTGGCATTGCTCTCGCCGCATCTGCGCCGTGCTTCGCTGATCGGCGATCTGCTCGACCAGGGCCGCATCACCATCGATCTTTATCGTCAGGCGCTCGATCATTTGGCTGTGCCTGTCGTGCTTACCCACGCCAATGGAGCAATCCTCCATGCGAATGCGGCCGCCGAACAGATGTTTTCGGTGCAGGGGCCCATTCTCTCCAGGAACGGCCTGCTCCAGGCACAGAATCGGGTCGTGGCCCGCGCCCTGCTCGACGCGATCGCCAGCACGGCGAGCGCGGATGCCTCGCTTGGCGCGCGCGGCATAGGGCTGCCGGTTTCGGCCCAAGGCCAGCCGCCCGCCGTTGCCTATGTGTTGCCGTTGACTGAAGGAACGGCGCGCGCGGTTTTCCGGCCGGCATGCGCGGCTGTGTTCATATCGACGACGACATCGGCTTCTCCCCTCCCGGAGGCCGTTCTGACCACGCTGTTCGATCTTACGCCCTCGGAGGCGCGGGTGCTGCTGCGGATCGGCAGCGGATTGTCAGCGTCCAAGAGCGCGTTGGCGCTCGGCATTGGCGAAAACACCTTGAAGACCCACCTCAACCGAATCTTTGCCAAAACCGGCACGAGACGCCAAGCCGACCTCGTCAAACTCGTGTCGGACATCGGCATGCCGCTGGCGGCTCATGGGCCCTGAAGCGCGCAGTCTCTACCGCGAGCGGGTCAGCGGCTTTACCGCCAGGGCGGTTCCGGCGCGAAGCGCTTGCCGATCCAGTCGGTGAAGGCGCGGGTCTTGGCGGCTTTTCCCTTGGCCGAGGGCGTGACGACATAGACGGCGCCTTCATCCGCCAAGGTCCACTCCTCCAGCACAGGCACCAGCCGTCCATCGGCAAGCTCGCGCCCGACCAGCCAGTCGGTGCTCATCATCAGGCCGAGCCCCTGCACGGCGGCCTCGACCAGCACCTCGGCATCGTCGCTGACCAACGGCCCGGAAACCTCGACGCGCGCGCGCCGGCCCTCGCGGTCGGTCATCTCCCAGGCCGGAAAGGTCTGGAAGCCCGAGAAGCCCAGGCAGGAATGATCGAGCAGCGCCTGCGGCGTCTCCGGCGTGCCCCTGCGGGCGAGATAGGAGGGAGCCGCGCAGAGCAGCCTGCGTCGCGTCGCCGCCTTGCGTGCCACCAGGCGCGAATCCTCCAGGCTGCCCAGCCGCACGGCGACGTCGAAATTCTCGGCGACCAGATCGGTGAAGCGGTTGGAGAATTCGGCCTCGATGCGGACATCGGGAAATTCGGCAAGGAATTGAGGCAGCAGCGGCCCGATCCACATGCGCCCGAACGTGCCGGGCAGCGCCAGCCTGAGCACGCCGCGCGGGCGGCCTCCGGCATGCGCGGACGCGACGGCCTCGGCCTCGTCGACGGATGCAAGGATGGCGCGCACGCGCATCAGGAATTCGGCGCCCGCTTCGGTCAGCGAGACGCTGCGCGTCGTGCGCGAGAGCAATCTCACCCCCAGCCGCGTTTCCAGCGATTGCAGGCGCCGCGACAGAATGGTCGCGTCGCGCCCGACCCGCGCCGCCGCTTTGGTGAAGGAGCGCGCCTCGGCGATGGCCGCGAACGCAGCCATCTCGGCAAGGGCAGCGGGTTCGTGAGATTGCTGCATCATTCACAGTTCTCAATTTCGCGAAACGAGGATTATCCAGAGATAACGCAGCAAATAGGTTCACTCAACCACCAATCGTCCACCGGAGTGAAACCATGAAAGCCATCGAACTCAGCCAGCCCAGGCTGGACGCCTTCCGCGCCGCCACCGTTGCAACCCCCGAACCGCAGCGCGGAGAGGTGCTGATCCGCCAGCGTGCGGCGAGCCTCAATTTCGTCGATGTGGCGGTGGCAAGCGGCAATTATCCCGGACCGAGCTTTCCGCTCATCCCCGTAGCCGACGGCGCCGGCGAGATCGTCGCGCTGGGCGAGGACGTTGCGAAATTCGCCATCGGCGATCGCGTCATCGCCCATGCCAAGCCGCGCTGGATCGGTGGGCCGCCGCGGCCTTACGAAATGACGCAGATGCGCGGCATTTCGCTGCCGGGGTCACTGGCCGAATATGTCGCGTTGCCGGCCAATTCGCTGGTGCCGGTGCCGGCTCATCTTTCCTTCGAGGCGGCGTCGACGCTGCCCATCGCCGGCACCACCGCCTGGAACGCCATCCGCGCCGCCGATGTCGGGCCGGGCTCGGTCGTCGTGCTGCTTGGCACTGGCGGCGTCTCCATCTTCACCCTGCAGCTCGCCAAAGCCGCCGGCGCGACCGTCATCATCACCTCGTCGTCGGACGAAAAGCTGGAGCGGGCGAAGGCGCTCGGCGCCGATCATCTCATCAACTACCGCGCGACGCCCGAGTGGGATGGCAAGGTGCTGGAGCTGACCGGCGGCCTCGGCGCCGACCTTGTCGTCGAGACCGGGGGCAGCGCCACCTTCGCCCGCGCCGTCAACGCCACCGCGCCCGGCGGTACGCTGTTCACCATCGGCTTCGTCACCGGTGCCGAAGCCACGATCAATCTGCTGCCGATCATCATCAAGGCGCTGAAAGTGGTCGGCAACAACACCGGATCGGTGTCCGATCTCAGCGACGCCGCCCGCGCCGTCGGCGCGGCCCGGATCGAGCCGGTGGTCGACAAGGTGTTTTCGCCCGACGAAGCGGCCGAAGCCTACGCCCACATGGCCGCCGGCGGCCTGCACTTCGGCAAGCTGGTGTTCGGGCTGGAGTGGTGATCGGCGCAGGCGCTTTTTTTTCAATGTTGAAAATTGGCGGAACCGCCGCGACATCCAATCTCCCCCACGAGGGGGAAGATTGGCAGCCTCTCCGTCAGATCAGCTTCTCCAGCGTGATCGGCAGATCCCGCACGCGCTTGCCTGTGGCATGGAACACCGCGTTGGCAATGGCCGGCGCCATGCCGACGATCGCCAGCTCGCCGACGCCCTTGCCGCCGAGCACCGAGGAGTGCGGGTCGGGAATCCCCACCGAGATCACCTCGATGTCGGGGATGTCGGCATTGGTGGGGATGAGATAGTCGGCGAGGTTGTTGTTGACGATGCGGCCGTGGCGGCGATCGACGATGCCTTCTTCGAGCAGCGCCTGGCCGATGCCCATGATGATGCCGCCCTTCCACTGGCTCTCGGCGAGTTTCGGATTGTAGAGGCGGCCCGAATCCAGCGCCGACACGACGCGCGACACACGCACCGTGCCGAAATCCTCGTCGACGCGCACCTCGACGAAATGCGCGCACCAGGAATGGCGCGAATAGTCACCCTCCGTGTGTGGCAGCGCCATGGCGATGGTGGTGTAGTTCTTGTAGCGATCCTCGACGCTCGAATTGGCCGGCATGGTGTCGCCCGTCGCCTCGATGCGGTCGCGGCCGACGCTTTTGAGCAGTTCGGCGATCGAGACGTCGGGGCCGTCGCCCCGCGGTGCGGTGATGCGGCCATTGACGACGACCAGCGTGTTGGCCTGCAGCGCATGGAAGGGCGAGCGCGGATCGCTGATCGCCAGGCCGACCAGTTGGTCGAGTGCCGAGGTCGCGGCCTTGTGGACGGCGCCCGTCATCACGCCGGCCAGCCGCGAGCCGCCGGCGACGCCGGCGCGGGGGAAGCGCGAATCGCCGAGCTTCACCACCACGTCGTCGGCCGCAACGCCGACCGTTTCGGCGGCCGTCTGCGCCAGGATGGTGTAGGTGCCCTGGCCCATGTCGATGGAGGAGCTTTCGACCTCGACCGAGCCGTCGGCCAGGATGCGCACGATCGCCTCGCCATAGGCGCGCCGCACCGGATAGGTGCCGGCGGCCACGCCCCAGCCGACCAGATGGTTGCCGTCGCGCATCGAGCGTGGCTCAGGCGTGCGCCTGGCCCAGCCGAAGCGTTCGGCACCCGCTGCGAAAGCCTCGCGCAACTGCCTGGTCGACCAGGCTTTTTTCGCGTGCGGATCCTGTTCGGCGTAGTTGCGCAGCCGGATTTCCAGCGGATCGATGCCGACCTCGTAGGCGAGCTCGTCGATGGCGCTTTCGATGCCGAAGGCCGACGGGTTTTCACCCGGTGCGCGCATAGCGCCCGGCACAACCGAATTCACCCGCACGACATTCAGTTTCGAGGAGAAGTTCGGCGTCGCGTACATGATCGAGGTGACCGAGCCCAGCGGCTCGACCCACATGCCGTCGATGGAGGTTTCGTTGACGCCGCGATGCACGATCGACTGGATTCTTCCGTCATGGTCGGCGCCGATCGTCACCGTCTGCCGCGTCGCGGCGCGGCCGCCATAGCCGGTGAAGGTCTGCGGCCGCGTCATGACCAGCCGCACCGGCCGGCCGAGCATTTTCGCGGCACTTGCGGCGATCGCGCCATGGCTGAGCGCCAGCGCCTTGGAGCCGAAGCCGCCGCCGACATAGGGCGACACCAGCCGCACATTCTCGAACGGCACGCCGAACCATTCGGCATAGGTGCGCGCCATGCCGTCCAGCCATTGGCTCGGCTCCCACACGGTGAGATGGTCACCCTCCCAGCGAGCGATCAGGCCATGCGGTTCCATCGGCGCCTGGTATTCGCGCGGTGTGTTGTAAGCGGCGCAGATGCGCACCGGGGCGGAGGCGAAGGCGGCGGCCGCGTCGCCCCATTCCTTGGTCATGGCGTCGACCGGGATGCCGTCGCCGGCCTTGCCGTCGCTGAGGTCGAGGATGGCCGAAGCCTCATCATAGCTGACCTTGACCATCGTCGCGGCGGCCACGGCCTGCTCGAAGGTCTCGGCGATGACGGCGGCGACGTGCTGGCCCGAGAAGGTGACGTCGTGCGCCAGCGGACAATAGGGTTTGTCCGGCGGTGGCGTGCCGAACCAGTCCGAGGCGGTTTTCAGGCTGATGATCGTGTCTGGTGTCAACACCTTGAGGACGCCCGGCGCAGTCTCGGCCTCCGCCGTCTGGATGGCGCGCACCTTGCCGGATGCGATGGTGCTTTCGACCAGCACGGCATAGGCGAGCCCTTCGAGCTGCTGCTCGACGGCGTATTTCGCCGCACCCGTGATCTTGGCCGGGCCGTCGACGCGCGACAGCCGGCCGCCGACGGCCTCCACCTGCGCGCCGTCGGACGCGTCGCCATGTCTTCCGACGTAAACAGTGCTTGCGATGTGAACAGTCATGCCGCTTCTCCCAATTTGAGGATGGCGCGTGCGACGACGCGCGGCGCGAGTTCGATCTTGTAGCGGTTGGCGCCGTGGTCGACGGCGCCTTCGACGGCGAGCAGGCTGGCCGTGCGAACAGCGTCCGGCTCCAGCACCTTGCCTTTCAGCGCGGCTTCCACGGCTCGCGCCCGCCAGGGTTTGGTCGCGACGCCACCGAGCGCCACGCGCAGGTCGCGGATGGTGCGCCCGTCGGCCTCCAGTTCGAGCCCGACAGCGGCACTGGCCGCGGCGAACTCATAGGACTGCCGGTCGCGGATCTTCAGATAGGTCGAACGGCTGGCGACGGCGGAAGAAGGGATTTCGATGGCGGTGATCATCTCGCCCGGTCCGATCGCGTGTTCCCTGTCGGGCGTCGTGCCTGGCAGCAGGAAAAAGTCCTCCACCGGCACGCGCCGTTCGCCGAGATGGACCGTTGCGTCGAAGGCGACGAGCGCGGTGGCGAGGTCGCCGGGATACATGGCGATGCAAGCCTCGCTGGTGCCAAGCACGGCATGGCCCCTGGTAACGCCGCCGATCGCCGAACAGCCGCTGCCTGGTTCGCGCTTGTTGCAGGCGGCAAAGTTCGAGGGATCGCGGAAATAGGGGCAGCGCGTGCGCTGCATCAGATTGCCGCCGATCGTCGCCATGTTGCGGATCTGCGCCAAGGCTGCCTGCCAGAGCGCTTCGGAGATGGCGGGGAAGCGGCTCTTGATGTCGTCATGGTCGGCGACATGGCCCATCCTGGCGAGCGCGCCGATGACGGCGCCGCGCTCGTCGATCTCGATCTGGTCGAACCCCTCGAGATGGGTGATATCGACCAGCGTGTCGGGCTCGGCGACACCGCATTTGGCGAGGTCGATCAGCGTGGTGCCGCCTGCCAGAAGCATGGCGCCGGGGAGCGTGGCCGCCTGGCGGGCGGCGTCAGCCGAGGTGGCGCGAAAATAGGAAAAGTCCCTCATGACGCGGCCTCCAGCGCTGCCTGGCGCACGGCGGCGACAATGTGCGGATAGGCGCCGCAGCGGCAGAGATTGCCGGCCATGTATTCGCGGATTTCCTCGTCCGATCCGGCGTGGCCCTCGCGGATGCAGGCCACCGCCGACATGATCTGGCCTGGCGTGCAATAGCCGCACTGGAAGGCGTCCTGTTCGAGGAAGGCAGCCTGCACGGGATGCAGTTCGCCCTCCCGTGCAAGTCCCTCTATGGTGGTGATGGCGCGGCCCTCGGCTTGCACGGCCAGCGTCAGGCAGGCCAGCACGCGCTCGCCGTCGACATGCACGGTGCAGGCGCCGCACTGGCCGTGGTCGCAGCCCTTCTTGGTGCCGGTCAGGCCGAGCCTGTCACGTAAGGCGTCGAGCAGCGTGACACGCGGCTCGAGTTCCAGCGTGTGATGCTGGCCGTTGATATCGAGATGGACGGGAATTGTGGTCTTGCTCGTCATGGGCGTCTGGCTCCAGTTGCTTGACGCTGGGGGAATGAATTGGAATGGGGCAGGGCGGTCCAACCGACTGCTTGCCTGCCCTAGAGCCGGATGATTTCAGGTCGAATCGACCTGAAATCTGAATCCGCCTCTAAATCAAAATAGATAGAGCATGATGTCGTCCGAAAACCGGTTCCCACTTTTCGGCATCATGCTCTGGCGCAGGCCTGTCGTTTCAGGCGGACCGCTCGTCATCCCATCAGGTCCTCGATCCGGATCGGAAAGCGCCGCGGGCGCACGCCGGTCGCGTGCCAGACCGCATTGGCGACGGCGCCGGCAGTCCCGGTGATGCCGATTTCGCCAACGCCCTTGATACCGAGGGCGTTCACGTAAGGGTCGTCCTCGTGAACCAGCAGCGCCTCGACCGAGGGCACGTCGGCATTCACCGGGACATGATAGTCCGCCAGGTTGGCATTCTGGATGCGGCCGGAACGCCGGTCGGTGACGGCTTCCTCATGCAGCGCGAAGGAAACGCCCCAGATCATCCCGCCATAATACTGGCTGCGCACCAGCCGCGGATTGATGACCCGTCCGGCGGCGAATGCGCCGACCAGCCGGGTGACGCGGATCTGGCCGAGATCCGGGTCGACCTTCACCTCGGCGAAGACGGCCCCATGCGCGTGCTTGGCGTAAGTCTCCTGGGAGGCCGGGTCCGGAGCGCCTTTGCCCCGGCCCTCGATTTCGGTCAGGCCCGCGCGGACGAGGATCTCGACATAGCTTTCGCCGCGGCTTTCGTCATCGCGCCGGTAAAGGCGTCCGCCGCGTGCAACAACGCCTTCATTGCCGGCGCCGAACAGCGGCGAGGCTTCGTCGCCGGTGGCGAGATCGGCAAGGTTGGCGATGACGGCCGCACCCGCATTGTGGATGGCCATGCCGGCCGTCGCCGTGTGACCCGAACCGCCGGCGATACCCGCATTGGGCAGGTCGGAACTGCCGGCCCTGAAATCGACCTGGTCGATGTCGAGCCCCAGCCCGTCTGCTGCAATCTGGGCAAAAGCCGTCCAGGCGCCTTGGCCCATGTCCTGGGCGCCGGTCTCCATCAAGCCGGTGCCGTCGGCCCTCAGCACCGCGCGTGCCTCCGCCTGGAACATGAGTGCCGGGAACGTCGCCGTGCCCATGCCCCAGCCGGTGAGGAAACCGTCGGCGTCGCGCATCCGCCGCGGCTGCAGCGGGCGACTCGCCCAGCCGAACGCCTCGGCGGCCTGTTCGTAACATTCGCGCAGCGCCTTGGAGGAGAACGGCTTGCCGGTCATCGGTTCGACCTCGGCGTAATTCCTGAGCCGGAATTCCAGCGGGTCCATGCCGCAGGCATGGGCCGCCTCGTCGATGGCGCTCTCAAGCGCGATCGATCCGGTGGCCTCGCCTGGCGCCCGCATGAACAGCGGCGTGCCGGTGTCGAGCCGCACGGCATCGTGCGAGGTGGCGATGGCCGGACTGGCATAGAGCGTGTGCGAGGCGTCCGCCGCCGGTTCGAAGAAATCGTCGAACGTGCTCGACGTGGTCCTGGCGTGATGGGAGATCGCGGTCAGCAGCCCTTCGCCATCCATGCCCATGCGCAATGTCTGGCGGGTCGGGGCGCGGTGACCGACCGGGCCGTACATCTGCTCGCGCCGGAGCACCAGCTTGACCGGGCGGCCGACGAGACGCGCCGCCAGGATGCCGAGCACTTGCGGTCCGGAAATCATGCCCTTGGAGCCGAAGCCGCCGCCCAGGAAAGGGCTGCGGATATGGACGTTTTGCGGCGCGATGCCGAACAGGCCGGCGATGCGGCCCTGCGCCATGGCCAGGCCCTGGCTCGGCGTGTCGATCGACAGCCGGTCGCCATCCCAGGCAGCGACGATCGCGTGGGGCTCCATGGCGTTGTGGTACTGGGCCGGCGTCTCGTAGGTCGCCTCGATCCGCGTCCTTGCCGATTTGAGGCCGGCCTCGACATCGCCCTTCTCCTGCACAGCCGGATTGCCGACGCCAACGCCGCGCGGCACGAAGCTTTTGGCGCCGTCCAGACCAACGCGCGCCGGCAACTCCTCATAGCGAGGCGACAACAGTGCCGCCCCTTCGGTCGCCGCTTCCAGCGTCTGCGCGATCACCACGGCAATGCTCTGGTTGGGGTAGCGAACCCCATCGTTCTGCAGCAGGTCGAGCCGGAACATGAAGGGATGGTCCTTGGCATCCGGATCGACGGCGAGCGCCGGCCGGTTCAGTGGCGTCATCACCTCGACCACGCCCGCATGCGCCTTGGCCGCCTCGACATCCAGCGAGACAACCCGGCCGCGTGCGATGCTGGAGACGGCAAGCACGGCATAGAGCATGCCGGGCGGATTGTTATCGGCGGCAAAGCGCGCGGCCCCGGTGACTTTCAAAAATCCGTCGCGACGCGTCAGCGGCTGGCCGATGCTGGAGCCCTGGCGCGTATGGGCAGGCTGTTGGTTGAGGCCGAGTTCAAGCGTCATGACGCACTCCGGGAAGGGAGGAAAAAGGGGAAGCAGGCAAAGCGGGCATCAGAGCGGGCGTTCCCGCCTGTGCGGACATCAGCGCCCTGACGACAATGCGGCGGGCAAGCTCGATCTTGAACGCATTGTCGCCGGAGGGGCTGGCGTCGACCAGAGCCGCATCCGCGGCCCGAACGAAGCTCGCTTCATTGGCATCGGCGCCGAGCAGCACCGCTTCCGCCGAGCGCGCCCGCCATGGCTTGGCCGCGACACCGCCGAGCGCCAGCCGCGCGGCGCGGATCTTGCCGTCGGCAACGGTCAGGGCCGCGGCAGCCGAAACGACGGCGAAGGCATAGGAGGTGCGTTCGCGTAGCTTCAGGTAGCGGGCGTGGGCGGCGAAGGACGCTGCTTCCGCCGGCAGGCGCACCGCAACGATCAGGTCGCCTGGCTGCAGCACGGTTTCGCGCTGCGGCGTGTCGCCTGGAAGCCGGTGGAATTCCTCCAAGGTCACGTGGCGCCGGCCTCCCTTGCCCTCGATCTCGACGACGGCGTCCAGCGCCACCAGCGGCACACAGAAATCGGAGGGATGGGTGGCGATGCAGGCATCGCTCCAGCCAAGCACCGCATGCAGGCGGTTCTCGCCGCCAAGCGCCGAGCAGCCGGAACCGGGTTCGCGCCTGTTGCAGGCGCTGGCGGTGTCGTAGAAGTAACTGCACCGCGTGCGCTGCAACAGATTGCCGCCGACAGTGGCGGCGTTGCGAAGCTGCGCAGAGGCGCCCGAAAGCAGCGCTTCGGCCACCGCCGGATAGGCTCTGGCGAAGGCCGGATCATGTGCGAGATCGGCATTGCGGACCAGCGCGCCGATGCGCAGGCCGCCATCATCGAGCGTTTCGATGCGATTGAGTTCCGGCAGGCGGGTAATGTCGACGATCCGTTCGGGGCTGGTGATGCCGCCCTTCATCAGATCGAGCAGATTGGTGCCGCCGGCGAGATAGGCCGAACCCGGTTCGGCCGCCGCCGCTATGGCGTCGGAGACGGTGGCCGGCCTGATGAAATCGAAGTCTCTCACGCCGCGGTCCTCCTGCGTGCCTCGGTGGTGGCGGTGTCGGCCATGTTTTTCTGGGCTTCCATGTTTTTTTGGGCTTCCAGGACGGCCTCGACGATGCCGCCATAGGCCGCGCAGCGGCAGATGTTGCCGCTCAGCCCCTCGCGGATGCGCTCGGGATCGTCGCCAGCCTGTCCTTCGGCGATCAGGCCGAGCGTGCTCATGATCTGGCCGGGCGTGCAGAAACCGCACTGGAAACCGTCATGGGCGATGAAGGCGGCCTGCACAGGGTGCAGTTCTTCACCGTGAGCGATACCTTCGATGGTCAGCACTTCGGCGCCGTCATGGCTGACCGCCAGCGCCAGGCAGGAGTTTATGCGCTTGCCGTCGACCAGCACCGTGCAGGCGCCACACTGGCCGCGGTCGCAGCCCTTCTTCGTGCCGGTGAGCTCAAGCCGCTCGCGCAGCAGGTCAAGCAAGGTGACGCGTGGGTCGACCTTCAGTTCGTGTCGATGTCCGTTGACGGTAAGCGAGATGGGAAGGCTGGTCATGGGCGTCTGGCTCCAGTTGCTTGACGCTGAGGGGAATGAATTGGGGTAGGGGCGGGGAAGGGCAAGGTCAGGCAACGGCCAATCTCCCGCGGGTTGGGAAAGTGGCGGGTTGCGGCTTGGAAAGACGTGACATACCGGTTCCCCTGATTATATGATGAGGGTTCTCCACTAAAAGCGGAGGTGCCTCCGTTTATTTACGTGGGGGCTGGCCAGGCGTGGTTCAAGCCCCCATATCCCTGGTGGAGAAAAAAATTGGCTTTTGCGCCCGTCACAACCGCTGACCAAAAAACCGCCGCCGCCGACAAGCCGTTGCGTGCCGATGCACGGCGCAATCGCGACCGGCTGGTCGAGGTGGCGGCTGCGGTCTTTGCCGAGCGCGGCATCGACGGCTCGCTGGAGGAGATCGCTCGGCGCGCCGGCGTCGGCATCGGCACGCTCTACCGGCATTTTCCGACACGCGAGCACTTGGTCGAGGTGGTCTACCGCCGCGAAGCGGAGGGGTTGTGCGCGGCGGCCGGCGAGCTCGCTGCAAGATATCCCTCCGATGTGGCGCTGGAAGAATGGATGCGCCGCTTCGTCGACTACATCGCCACCAAGCGCGGCCTGGCGACCAGCCTGCGCATCCTGTTCACCACCAATTCGACGCTGTTTTCCGACACGTCGGGACGGGTGTCGCAGGCGCTGCGGCAACTGGTCGAGGCGGCGGTGGCCGACGGCACCATCCGCGGCGATGTCGATGCCTCCGACGTGCTGCATGCGCTCGGCGGCATCTACTCGGCGCCCGACACGCCCGAATGGCGCGACCGCTCGCGCCGCCTGGTCAAGCTCCTGATGGACGGGTTGCGGTTCGGGGCGAGGAAGGCTGGATGAGAGGGCGAACGCCGCTTGCCCCGGCATGAGGGCGAGCGATGACAAACGCTGATCGTGCGATCGTGTTTGGGGGCGGCTGAATTTGGCTCCGGCATGGCAGCTCGGCGACTGCTCCGGTCCGGAAACAGGATCAGTCGGTCCGCCGTCGATCCGCCACCAGACTCCCTGCCGTCGCCGGCTGCTCGAGCCGGCGAACCGCGCCCGGAAACTCCTTGAAGATCAACGATCGCAGCCAGCGATGCACGGGATCGGCATCCATGCGGGGGTGCCATGCCTGGGTGATGGTGAAGCCTGGGCTTGCCACCGGCAGATCAAACATCTGGGTACGGCCTGTCGCACCCAGATGGTACGAGCGCGGCACCAGTCCAACGAGATCGGATGCGGCCGCGACCGCGACGACCGCCGGATAGCTCGGCACCACCAGATCGACCTTTCGCGAAAGGTTAAGTTCGGCGAGTGCTTCATCGATCGGTTCGATGAAATGGCCTCGCCGGGATGAGACCACGTGCCGGCACGCGGCGTAACGCTCAGCAGTTATTTCGGTCTCCAGAAGCGGATGCCCGGTTCTCGCCACGCCGACAAAACGGTCCTCGAACAACGCCTGACCGCGCAATTCGGCACCATCACCCGAAAGCACGCCAATATCGAGGTCGATCGTGGCTTCTCTCAGCAGTTCGATGCGCTTGTCCGGTCGGGGCGCGAAGCGCAGCCTTATGCCGGGCGCGGCACTGGTGACAAGGGCATGGAGACGCGCGGCGTAGAGCAGCACGAAGGCTTCATTGGCCCGGATGGTGAAATCGCGCCGCACCTGGCTGATGTCGATCTCCGGCGAGGGGCTGAGCACGGACCGGACCGCCGACGTCAGCGTGTGCACCTGTTCGGCAATCGCTTCGGCATGAGGCGTCGCCACCATGGCGCGTCCCGCCGAAACCAGGATGGGATCGCTCAGCGCCAACCGCAATCTCGACAGTGTGCGGCTCATCGCGGACGTGCTGAGGCCAAGTTTCTTGGCGGCGCCCGAGACGCTGCGCTCCCGCAGCAAGGCGTCAAGCGCCACCAGAAGGTTCAGGTCGAGATCGAGCATGAGAGAGCCTAACGAGATGAGGCGTTTGACGCAACGGTCAATTTACTCCGTTGCGCCTGGTGCAATCATGGGGTGAGCGGTATCGATGCGGCGACACCAACGAAGCGGAGCCTCCGATGTCCATAGCCGCAACGATCAATCCCGCCCATGACGGCCTGCCGTCGCCACGCCGCTACCTGGCCATCGCCGTCCTGCTGATGACGCTGGTGCTCGTCGTGCTGGACGGCGCCATCGCCAATGTCGCGCTGCCATCCATCGCGGCCTCGCTCAATGCCAGTGCCAGCAGCACCGTGTGGGTGGTGTCGAGCTACCAGCTTGCGGTCCTTGTGGCTCTTTTGCCTTGCGGCGCGCTGGGCGAGATCCACGGCCCCCGGCGTGTCTTTCTTCTAGGTGTCGCGCTGTTCACGGTGGCTTCGGCGGCCTGTGCCTTCGCCGGCAGCCTGCCTGTTCTTGTGGCTGCCCGGTCCATCCAGGGGCTGGGGGCGGGCGCCATCATGGCGACCGGGCCGATGAACCTGCGCGTTTCGGTGCCGCAGCGGCTGCTCGGAACAGTGATCGGCTTCAACGCGATGACGATTGCGATTTCCGCGGCCGCCGGCCCTGGTGTCGCCGGCGCGATCCTCTCCGTTTCCAGCTGGCCGTGGCTGTTCGCCGTCAACATCCCGATCGGCATCATCGTCCTGTTGTCTGGCGGGTTGCTTGCGCATCTGGATGGCGTGAAGCGTCACCTCAACCTCGTGGCATTGCTGGCCAACACACTGATGTTCATCCTGTTCTTCACGGGCGCCGACCGCATCGCCGGTGCGCCGGTCAGCGGGTCGATCCTGATCGGTTGTTCCGTCCTGTGCCTCGTCATCTTGTTGTCTCTCGAACGCAGGAGTGCCGCCCCGATCGTGCCGACCGACCTCTTGGCCGATCCAGCCTTCCGGGTAGCCGTCATCGCTTCGATCTCGTGCTTCACCGGGCAAATGCTCAGCTACGTCGCGCTGCCATTCTACCTGCAGCACACCTTGCACATGAGCCCGGTCCAGGCGGGCCTCTACATGATGCCATGGCCCATCGCGACGATCATCATCGCTCCGATTTCGGGGCGGCTGGCCGATCGTTTCAAGACAGCGTGGCTGTGCGCCGCCGGCGGCGGGTTGCTGGCGATCGGCCTTTTGATCGCGGGCCTGACACCGCCCGGTCCAAGGGCGATTGCCTTCCTGGTCGGAACCGTCGTCGCGGGCACGGGTTTTGGTCTTTTCCAGACGCCGAACAATCGCATCCTGCTTCTCTCCGCACCCAAGGCGCGCAGCGGTGCGGCGGGAGCCATGCAGGGCACGGCACGGCTGTTGGGACAAACGCTTGGCGCCATTTCGATGTCGATCATTTTCGCGACCGTGCCGCTGACAGGCGCACCCAGCCTCGCGCTGGTCCTGGCCGGCATCTGCGCGGCCATCGCCTGCCTGGTCAGCATGAGCCGCGCCCGCTACGAGACGATGGGATGAGACCAGCTGGCGCTCGACACGCTGTCCTCGATGCGCGCGCAAGGCATCGACATTCCGATCACCACGGTCGATCTCGGCCTGCGCTCGGCAATCGAGATCGCCAAAGGCTACCGGCTCGTGGCGTCCCGATGACAAGGGCGTCGCCGAGGCGCTTGCCATGATGAAGGCGCTTATTGGTGAACCCACGCCGGCGTCGATCGGAGTCCAGGCCTTGCCGACGGTGCAGTCCGGTGCTGCTGGAATCCTTCAAGACGGTCTTCCACAACCACTCGCCGGGCGGAACTGGCGGACGCCTGCAACTCGCCAAGCCGAAGTGCAATTGAGATAGGGGGAACGATCACGGGCGCGGGCGAGATCCCGTGCCCATGGCGGCGTCCTGCGCACATCGCGGTCGACGGCTCTTCGCCCTGTGCAAACGATATGATAGGCGTCAGGCTACCGGTGGTCCGATTGCCGCCCGTTCGTGATTGAGGGGCATTTCAATGTATGTAGGCCGTTCCTACAAGGTGATCGATTTCGCACTGTGGTCACGGCGCAGCGTCCTCTACATGGTGGTGGTGAGTGGGCTGGCCGTGGCTGCCTACCGCTTTCCGGGCATTGCCGGGTTCTCCGTGCCATGGTCGGTGGTGCTGGTGCTCGGCACCACGGTGTCGCTGGTCGCCGGCTTCAAGAACTCGCAGGTGTTCACCCGCAGCAGTGAGGCGCTGCAGGCCTTCACGCAGATCACGGCCAGCAGCCGCGTATGGTCGAATTTCTGTCGGGATTTCCTCGATGCGCCGACGGCCAGGCAGCTCATCTACCGCCATATCGCCTGGATGACGGCGCTGCGATACGCGCTGCGGCGGCCGATGCCGTGGGAATCCATGGGGAAGGCCGCCAATATCGAATACCGACGGCGTTACCACATTCAGGAGGACAAGGGTTCGATCGCCGACGAATTACGCCCGCTGCTGGGCGACCAGACCGCGGATGTCCTGAAATCGCCTCGTCCGGCGATAGCCCTGCTCGAATTGCAGTCCGTCCAGGTCAATGCACTGTTCAAGGACGCCAAGGTCCCGCCGCAGATCCATGGCGAACTGACGAAGCTGATCCGCGACTTCCACGACCAGCAGGCGCGCTGCGACCGCATCAAGAACAATCCCTATCCCCGGCAATACGCCATCGTCAGTTCCATGTTCGTCATGATCTTCTGCACGCTGCTGCCGTTCGGCGTGGTTCCGGTGTTCGCCGACATGGGCAAGCTGGGGGGCATGCTCGGCTCGATCGGCATCTGGCTGACGATCCCGTTCAGCACGCTGCTGGGCTGGGCCTACATGTCCCTCGACCAGGTCGGCGAGAGCAGCGCCAACCCTTTCGAGGGCAACGCCAACGACGTGCCGATCTCGCAAATCTGCCGCGACATCGAGATCGAGATGCGCGCCGGGCTCGGCGAGAGCGATCTTCCCAAGCCATTGCTGCCGGTCAATGACATCGCGACGTGAGGTCGGGCGCCGGAGTCGGGCAGAGCCATGCCTTCTCAGCGCCTAGCGGCGGGACATCACCCTCAGCCACGGCGCCAGATGGAAAGCGCTCATCAGCAGATACATGGCCGGCATGCCGGTCAGGATCGAGCCGGCCAGCGGCGAGGCGCCCATGCACAGCATGGTCCCGCCGCCGCCGTGAAGACGGGAAAGCAGCGCCATCACCGCAAAGGTCGGCGCCGCGGCGAGGCATAGCCAGTCGGCTATGCCATGGGGGACGACATTTTCGGGGGTCACGCTGCCGATGCCGGAAGGGATATCGCTCATGATCTTATTCCCTTGATGGTTGCGGCCCGTCATGACCTGGGGTCCTCGGCCCTGCCGGAGGCGGGAAGAGGAACCCAGGCTGGACGGACTTGCGCCAGCTTACTGGTTGCCCTTGTCGCGGAACGCGGCCTCGCCGGCAGCTGACACTTCGGCCCATTTCTTGTCGGCTCCGGCATCGTAATTGTCGTGCCAGTTCCACCAGCTGTAGAGTGGCGTCTGCGGGTAGCCTTCGGGCGAGTCTTCCCACACCTCCTGGCGGCCGAGCGGCGTGATGTCGAGATAGCTCCAGACGGTGCCCAAAGCCTCGTCGCCGCGGTTGTTGATGAAATAGGTGCGGAAGATGCGGTTCCCGTCATGGATGAACACGTTGTGGCCGTGCCATTCGTCGACGCCGAAGTCCTTGTCGAAGCTATCGGTGATCGTATACCAGGGCATCTCCCAACCCATCCGTGTCTTCAGCCGCTCGATGTCTTCCTGCGGGGCGCGAGAGGCGTAGGCGAGGGTGGTGTCGCGGGCGTTGAGATGGGCGAGGTGGCCGACCTGGTCGGCGCCGAGCGAGCAGCCGCGGCAGGCATGATCGGGCCAGCCATAGACGCCGGGCTCGAAGAAGGCGCGGTAGACGATGAGCTGGCGGCGGCCTTCGAACAGGTCGAGCAGGCTCACCTTGCCGTCAGGGCCCTCGAAGACATAGGCCTTGTCCACTTCCGTCCACGGCATGCGCCGGCGTTCGGCCGACAGCGCGTCCCTGGCGCGCATCGTCGCCTTCTCCTTCACCAGCATCTTTTCGTGCGCGGCGTTCCAATCCTGCTGTGAGACGATCGGTGGGGTGTTCATGGTCATGGTCATTGGTCTTCTCCTTTGCCAGTCGTGGCGTCGTTGCGATGTGGTGTTGCCTGGGCGTGTGGGGGAGCCGCAGGCGCGGCGAAATCCGAAAGATCCGGCCCGGCGCAGCAGGGGTGGCGTGCGGCGTGCTTGGCCGTATCATTGGCCGCGTCGAGGTCGAGGTCGGTGGAGGCAGGCATTTCTGGTTCTCCCTTGCTGCCGTCATTGCCGGCACGTCTTGCTGGTTGACGGTACTGACGTAAGTTAGGCGGCGCTGCGCCGAGGTGGGAGTTACAAGTGTGACGGGATTTGAATGGACTCGCTGATCACCGCGGCAGCGCTGGCGCTGGCGGCCGGCGATCCGCTCGGCGCGCTCGACCGCGTTGCCCTGCGCGAGGATGCGCCGGCGCTGGCGCTTCGCGGCATTGCCATGGCGCAGCTCGGCGACTTCGATCGCGCCAAGCTCTTGTTGCGGCGGGCCGCGCGTGCCTTCAGTCCGAAAGAGGCGGTGGCGCGCGCCAGATGCGTCGTCGCCGAGGCCGAGATCGCGCTGGTTTCGCGCGATTTGGGCTGGCCGGCCAAGGCGCTCGACGCGGCCCGCACGGCGCTGGAAAAGCATGGCGACCGGTTGAACGCAGCGCATGCCGGTCACCTCAAGGTACGGCGCCTGCTCTTGATCGGCCGCCTCGACGAGGCCGAGCAGGTGCTCGCCGGGCTCGACCCGGCGCCGCTGCCGCCGGCGGCAAGAGCCGCGCACGAACTCGCCGTCGCCGGCATCGCCATGCGGCGCCTGCGGACCAGGCCGGCGCGTGCGGCGCTGGAGTGGGCGCGCCATGCCGCTCGCAAGGCCGGCATTCCCGGCCTCATCGCGGAGGTCGACAGCGCGTGGCTGGCACTGGAGACACCCGCGGCGCGGCTGATCGCGCAGGGCAGGGAGCAGCCGCTGCTGCTCGAAGAGGTCGAGGCATTGCAGGGAACGCCGGCGCTGGTCGTCGATGCTTTCCGCTACGCCGTGCGCATTGGGCGGACCACGGTTTCGCTGGCGAGCCGGCCTGTGCTGTTCGCCTTGGCGCGGACGCTCGCCGAAGCATGGCCCGGTGATGTTTCGCGGGGGGAACTCGTGGCGCGGGCCTTCGGCGGCAAGCATGCCGATGAATCGCATCGCGCGCGCCTGCGCGTCGAGATCGGGCGGCTGCGTGCCGAGCTTCGCGCATTGGCCGGCATCAGCGCCACCAGGCATGGCTTCACGCTGGTGCCGCGCCAGGCCCATGCAGTGGTGGTGCTGGCGCGGCCGATCGAGGAACGGCACGCGGCCGTGCTTGCCTTGCTGGCCGACGGCGAGGCCTGGTCGAGCTCGGCCCTGGCGCTGGCACTTGGAACCGGCCAGCGCAGCGTGCAGCGGGCGCTTGAGCCGCTTGCCGAGGCCGGCAAGGTACAATCCTTCGGCCATGGCCGGGCGCGCCGCTGGATGACGCCGCCAGTGGCGGGTTTCACGACCACCTTGTTACTCCCCGCGCCGCTTCCCAATGGCTAGAAAGTGACGACGACCACCATCGAGGGACAAGGACATGAAACATTCGGCAGCCGAAATCTTGAGGGAATACGGGCCCTTTCCCGGGGCCAATACAGTGGCCGGGGTAAGCTTTGACGGCAAGAATGTCTGGTTCGCCTCGGGCGACAGGCTGAACGCCTTCGATCCGGAGAGCGGGCAGGCCTTGCGCTCGATTGATGTCGCGGCACATGCCGGCACCGCCTATGACGGCCGGCATTTCTTCCAGCTTGCCAAGGACCGCATCCAGAAGATCGATCCCGACACGGGCGAGGTGCTTTCCACCATTCCAGCCCCCGGCAATGGCGGCGATTCCGGGCTGACCTGGGCCGAAGGCACGCTATGGGTCGGCCAGCACCGGGAGCGCAAGATCCACCAGATCGACCCCGAGACCGGCGCGATCCTGCGCACCATCGAATCCAACCGGTTCGTCACCGGGGTGACCTGGGTCGACGGCGAATTGTGGCACGCCACCTGGGAGGGCGACGAAAGCGATCTGCGCCGCGTCGACCCGCGGACGGGCAAGGTTCTGGAGAAGCTCGACATGCCTGCCGGCATGGGCATCTCGGGGCTGGAATCCGATGGCGCCGACCGACTGTTCTGCGGCAGCGGAAACGCCGGCGTGGTGAGGGCGGTGCGCCGGCCGAAATAAGGGTCCGCGAATTTTCCCCAATCGACTGGCCGTTGTGCGATGCCAAACCTAGATAGGCTGGACCATCCCCCACAAAAGGATTCTCCCATGCCCGAACAGATCACGTTGAACGACGGCACCGCCATTCCCCAGCTTGGCCTTGGCGTCTGGCAGGTCGATCACGACATCACGGCGCAGGTGGTGGGCTGGGCGATCCAGGCCGGTTACCGGCTGATCGACACCGCCGAGGGCTACCGGAACGAGGAAGGGGTCGGCGAGGCGATCCGCGCCGCCGGCGTGCCGGCGGCAGAGCTGTTCATCACCTCGAAGCTGCGCAACGGCGCGCACCAGCGCGATGCGGCGCTTCGGGCCTTCGACGACACGATGAAGAAGCTCGGCGTCGAGCAGCTCGACCTGTTCCTGATCCATTGGCCGGTGCCCAGCCAGGACAAATATGTCGAGGCGTGGAAGACGCTCGTCGAGCTGCAGCAGGCCGGCCGCATCAAGTCGATCGGCGTTTCGAATTTCAACAGGGATCATCTGGAGCGCATCATCGGCGAGACGGGCGTGACGCCCGTCGTCAACCAGATCGAGCTGCACCCGCGCTTCCAGCAGCGCGATCTGAGGGAATTTCACGCCCGGCACGACATCCATACGGAAAGCTGGAGTCCGCTGGGCAGCGGCCGGTTGCTGAGCGACCCGACCATATCAGGCATTGCCCGCAAACACGGCAAGTCCACCGCGCAGACAATGATCCGCTGGCATCTCCAGCAAGGGCTGATCGTCATCCCGAAGTCGGTGCGCCAGGACCGCATCGCGGCCAATTTCGACGTCTTCGATTTCGAACTGGACGCGCAGGACCTGGAGACGATCGCCGGCATGGATTCGGCTGACGGCCGTAACGGTCCGAATCCGGTGACCGCGGCGTTTCTGTTCTGAGAGGACGAAGCGGTCGGCGCGCTAAATCCCCGAGCCGTCCAGTTGTTGCGCGTCGTCGCCTTCCCACGGCGCCGGCATCGAGGCGCCGCGGCTGAGATTGGCCGAGGGCATCGGCATCCAGCACTTCAGCTCCGGCTCGGCATATTCGACGACGCGGCCGGGCGAGGAATCGGAGGCGCGCCAGCCCTCGTCACCGAACTGATCGGCGCGTGACCAGTAGGCGAGGTCGACTTCGGCCGGCCCCTGCTCGGATGGGCGGACCGTTACGAGGATCCGGCTGCCGTCTTTTGGCGCGCTCGACATGTGGCGCCAGCGGTCGGGCTCGTCCATCGTATTTCCTCCTGCCTTGCTGTGGGATGAAGTGTCGCCTCGTCGTCGGAGACGGTCAACCCAAACTTTGCGCAACCCATCCTGTTTCGATAGGCTGCTCGTTCCGCCCGGCGCGCGGGGAGTGGATGATTTGTCGGATTGCACCAGTCGCATCCGTCCTTGATCTGGCGACGGTCGCCGAGACAAGGAGAGGCATTCATGAGTGACGAAGTCGAGCCCATGCCGGCTGGGGTGGAAACAAAACTGTACTTCAGCCGCAACCCCAATCCGCGCCTGGGGGTCGCGGTGGCGCGTCATCTCGGGGCGAGGGTGACCTTCGAATTCGCGTCGCCGTTCGCGCCGGGGCAAGCGGAGCGATTCCGGCCGCTCAATCCCAACCTTTCCCTGCCCATACTGGCCTGGCCCGGCGGAAGCCTGTGGGAGGCCGACGCCATAGCCTGCCGGTTGTCGCGCGACATGGGTTCCGATTTCTGGCGCAGCGGCGACGATGAGCCCGAGATGATCCGCTGGCTGAGTTGGGGCAAGGAGAATTTCATGCGGGCCTGCGACATGGTGCATTTCGAGCGCGGCACCAAGCAGCGCTATCACATCGGGCCGATCGATCACCAACTGGTCGAGGATGGGCTGAAACTGTTCCACACGACGGCGGCGATCCTGGAGACCGCGCTTGCGGGCCGGCGATGGCTGGTGGGGGACGAAGTCTCTTATGCCGACTTCCGCATGGCGACCTTCCTGCCTTTCAACGATGTCGCGGGCCTGCCGCTCGGCGACTATCGACTGGTCGATCGCTGGTATCGGCGGCTTGAAGCGATCGACGCCTGGCGTGATCCCTTCGAGGGTCTGGATGCGCCGCGATTGCCGCCAGTCCCAGGACAGGTCGAGCCGCATGAGGCGGCGCCGAGGCTGTAGTCGAAAGGGGTGGCGACCGGCGTATACGTTTGGAGAGAAACTTGAAAACGCCGGCCGCCATTTGGGGGCGTTGGGGTGCATCGCTTTGGGGGGGCGATGCAGAGGCCAGGCTAAGCGGATGGCCGGCCGCCGCAATCGAAACGCCGGCCCATGGTGAACAGGCGGTTACTATCCACAGGTCAGGGCCGTAAACGGCAGGCGGCCCGCCGGATCGCGGCCGCCCATCGCGGCCAGGTCGTCATTGTCTCGGCTGTGCGCAACGCGAATCGCCGGCCATGCCACGCTCGACGGGCCGCGATCGGATTGCTAAGCCCGTCCGCGAAGGAGCTGATGAGTCTGGCATGACCGTTGCGATCGAGATGGGACACACGACAGCGGGCGCCCCGGCGAAACTCGATCTCGAGGAGTTGCTGGCGACCCGCCTTCTGGTGCAGGGCAATTCGGGCTCTGGCAAGTCGCACCTCTTGCGGCGTCTCTTGGAACAGAGCGCGCCTTGGGTGCAGCAGACCATCATTGATCCGGAAGGCGACTTCGTATCGCTGGGCGAACGCTACGGCCATCTGGTGATCGATGCCGAGGAGCATACCGAGCGCGGCCTGCAGGCGGCCGGCGAGCGGGCGCGCATCCACCGTGTCTCGACCGTGCTCAACCTCGAAGGCCTCGATGCCGAGAACCAGATGCGGCGCGCCGCCGCTTTTCTCGGCGGGCTGTTCGAGGTCGCCCGCGACCACTGGTACCCGATGCTGGTGGTGGTCGACGAAGCTCAGCTTTTCGCGCCGGCGGTGGCCGGCGAGGTGTCGGACGAGGCGCGCAAGCTTTCGCTCGGCGCCATGACCAACCTGATGTGCCGGGGCCGCAAGCGCGGGCTTGCCGGCATCATCGCCACGCAGCGGCTGGCCAAGCTCGCCAAGAACGTCGCGGCGGAAGCCTCCAATTTCCTGATGGGCCGCACCTTCCTCGATATCGACATGGCGCGCGCGGCCGATCTCCTGGGCATGGAACGGCGGCAGGCGGAGGCGTTCCGCGATCTGGAGCGCGGCCAGTTCATGGCGCTGGGGCCGGCACTGTCGCGCCGGCCACTCGGCCTGCGCATTGGCCCGACCGACACCAGCCCGCGCAACGGCACGCCCAGGCTGATGCCGCTGCCGGAGGCGGCGCTCGAGGATGCCCGCGCCATCATCCTGGCCGCCCCGCCGCCCGAGACGATGCGCGCGCCGCGCCGGGTGGCGTCGCCGGACCTGCTCGACCAGTTGATGGCGGCGAAGTCGGCTGCGCTGGAAATCCGCCCCGAACCGGCGGAGCCGCAAGTCAGCGCCGAGGATCTGGCGGAGCGGCGCGAGCGGGTGGACCGCGTGCTGCGCGCCATTCTTGCACAACCTGACGCGGGCTTCCGCGTGATCGGGGTGCTCTACCAGGAGTTTGTCGTGCGCTGCCGCATCGAGGGCCTCGCCTCGGTCGTGCCTGACCTGCCCACCTTCCGGCGCATGTTGACGCGCGCCCGTGCCGGGCTGGGGGCCGAAGCCAGCGAGGACGATGTGTGGCGCGACGTCTCGGTGCGCGCTTCGCTGCTGCCGGAGGACATGCAAGGCGTGTTCATGATGATCGCGCGCGCGGCGAAGGAGGGCTGGCCGTGCCCGAGCGATGGCGCGATTGCCCGCGCCTACGGCTCGCACTCCATGCGCCGCGCCCGGCGGCTGCTCACCTATATCGAGGAGCAGGGCCTCATCGTCTGCCAGCTCGACGGCACGGGGAAGCGCACCGTGACGCTGGTCGAACTCGCCTGGGCAACGGCGCCCGGCGATCCCAATGCCGAGGGGGCGGAACAGGGAAGCCTGGCTTTGTGAGGGCATCCAACGCGGCTGTGGCGGCATTGCGATCTCATCGACAAACGCTGATCCGCTGGTTCTCGATGGCGGACCTGGCGGCGGCCGGCATCGCCTCGCTGGCGCTTGCGCGGTCCCCGGCAAGCGGCGCCGGGTGGCTGGTGCCGGGAACCTGCGGCTCGATCCTTGCCGGGCTCGGCGTGGCGCTGGTCAATCATCGTATCTGAAGCTTGCTTGCAGACGGCGGGTGCGAAGGCGATGCTGAGGTCGCTGGTCGGCTTCTGGTAAGGTCAGCACCGCGCGATGACGCCGCCCTTACTGGACCGTGATGACACCGTCGACCGCCCGCCATTCCGATGGGGTGATGAGCCGGTGGTGGGCGATGTGGACGGAGTGAAGCGGCCCGTCCAATTCGCGCTCCCAATAGGAGAGAAAGCCCTTGAGTTCGGGGAACTCCGGCGCCAGGTCGTAGTCCTGCCAGACATAAAGCTGCAGCAGGCTCCGATGGTCAGGCAGACGGTAATGGATTTGTGCGGTGGTCAGGCCATAGCCTTCCATCTGGAGGCGGAACTCCTTGCTGACGCTTGCGATCATTCGTGTCTCCTTGCGGTGGCCGCAATGGCGAAAAAGTCTCTCGGCCCATCGATGTGCGCCGCCGGGAAACAACTCCTGGAGAGGGTGAGCGGTTCCGGCGCCGGCGATGGTACCGGCTCGAATAATTTTGCCGGATCTAGGCGTAAATTCAAGCGGCGGCTCCCGACGCAGAGCGAATGAGACCGCTATAACAGTGAGTTGGCACTCCGACGGCGTGAGTGCTAAAATTTTCTGACCGGCCTCTTGAAACCGAAAAAAGGGAAAACTAGCTCGATATGCGCGCGCGATGCCTGACAAAGGGTCGCCGCATTTCCGCATCGGCCCGAATTGCCGGTCCGGTGTGGAGGAAGCTGAAAACCTGTTTGTCCCAAGAGGAGAACGACATGGCGTTCCGTCCATTGCATGACCGTATCCTGGTCCGCCGCATCGAGGCCGAGGAAAAGACCTCCGGCGGCATCATCATTCCCGATACCGCCAAGGAAAAACCGCAGGAAGGCGAAGTCATCGCCGTCGGTCCCGGCGCGCGCGACGACAGCGGCAAACTGACCGAGCTGGATGTCAGGGTGGGTGACCGTATCCTTTTCGGCAAATGGTCCGGCACCGAGATCAAGCTCAATGGCGAGGACCTGCTCATCATGAAGGAAAGTGACGTGATGGGCGTGATCGAACAGACCGCGCAAGTGAAGAAGGCCGCCTGACGGCTTCTTAGAAAATCCACCAGTCAACGAATGCTGCCTAGAGATAGAGGAGTGATCCAATGGCTGCCAAAGAGGTAAAATTCCATACCGAAGCGCGCGAGAAGATGCTGCGCGGCGTCGATATCCTGGCCAATGCGGTGAAGGTGACGCTCGGTCCCAAGGGCCGCAACGTCGTCATCGACAAGTCGTTCGGTGCGCCGCGCATTACCAAGGATGGCGTCACCGTCGCCAAGGAAATCGAGCTTGAGGACAAGTTCGAGAACATGGGCGCGCAGATGGTTCGCGAAGTCGCCTCCAAGACCAATGACCTTGCCGGCGACGGCACCACCACCGCGACCGTGCTGGCCCAGGCCATCGTCAAGGAGGGCGCCAAGGCTGTTGCCTCGGGCATGAACCCGATGGACCTGAAGCGCGGCATCGACAAGGCGGTGGACGCCGTGGTCGCCGAGCTGAAGGCCAACGCCCGCAAGGTGACCCGCAACGACGAGATCGCGCAGGTCGGCACCATCTCCGCCAATGGCGACGCCGAGATCGGCCGCTTCCTCGCCGAAGCGATGGAGAAGGTCGGCAATGAAGGCGTCATTACGGTGGAAGAAGCCAAGACCGCCGAGACCGAGTTGGAAGTCGTCGAAGGCATGCAGTTCGACCGCGGCTATCTCTCGCCCTATTTCGTCACCAACCAGGACAAGATGCGCGTCGAACTCGACGAGCCCTACGTGCTGATCCATGAAAAGAAGCTCGCCAACCTGCAGGCGCTGCTTCCGGTGCTGGAAGCGGTGGTCCAGTCGGGCAAGCCGCTGCTGATCATCGCCGAGGATGTCGAGGGCGAGGCGCTGGCGACGCTGGTCGTCAACAAGCTGCGCGGCGGCCTCAAGGTCGCGGCCGTCAAGGCGCCGGGCTTCGGCGACCGCCGCAAGGCCATGCTGGAAGACATCGCGATCCTCACCGGCGGCACCGCGATCTCCGAGGATCTCGGCATCAAGCTCGAGAATGTGACGCTGGAGATGCTGGGCCGCGCCAAGAAGGTGGTGATCGAAAAGGAAAACACCACCATCGTCGACGGCGTCGGGCGCAAGGAAGAAATCCAGGGCCGCGTCGCGCAGATCAAGGCCCAGATCGAGGAGACCACCTCCGACTATGACCGCGAGAAGCTGCAGGAGCGGCTGGCCAAGCTTGCCGGTGGTGTCGCGGTGATCCGCGTCGGCGGCTCGACCGAGGTTGAGGTCAAGGAGCGCAAGGACCGCGTCGACGATGCCTTGCACGCGACCCGCGCGGCTGTCGAGGAAGGCGTGCTGCCCGGCGGCGGCGTCGCGTTGCTTCGGGCCGCCAAGGCGCTCGATGCTGTCCAGACGGACAATGCCGACCAGAAGACCGGTGTAGAGATCGTGCGCCGCGCCATCGAGACGCCGGTCCGCCAGATCGCGGAAAATGCCGGTGCTGAAGGCTCGATCATCGTCGGCAAGCTGCGCGAGAAGAGCGAATTCGGCTGGGGCTGGAACGCTCAGACCAACGAGTTCGGCGATCTCTATGGCCAGGGCGTGATCGACCCGGCCAAGGTGGTGCGCACCGCGCTGCAGGATGCGGCGTCGGTCGCCGGCCTGCTGGTGACCACCGAGGCAATGGTGGCCGAGAAGCCGAAGAAGGAAGCCGCCAGCCCGGCAATGCCGGCCGGCGCCGGCATGGACTTCTGAGGTCCGACCAGTCCGCCCGCTCCCTCGACAGGGAGCGGGCGTCGGTTGAAGGGAGAGAGATATGGATGCGCTTGCTGACCTTGGGCCCGTGCCCGCGCCGACACATCAGGCAAAGGAGTTCCTGGCCTATGAAAGCGAATGCCGCGGTGCGTTGAAGCCGCTGCTGGCGGAACTGCTCGACAGGGCCGAAGCCGCCGGCTGGAAGCGGCGGACCGTTGCCGCGACGCTGATGTTCCTGGCCGCGCAACAGGTGTCGGAGGCGTCCGAGGCCTCGGCCGGCGGCTGAGCGCTGACATTCAGTCCCATAAACTTACGGGCAGTCCCATGAACCTTACGGGCAGTCCCATGAACCTTACGCGGCGGGCCGCGCCTTCCGGTGTTCGGCCCGCCGCGGGTCCGCACAATCGAGAGGAGGCACAAGCCATGAATCGCTGGCAGTTTGAAGAACCGGTGACCATTCTGGTCGGAATGGGCTTTCCGAGGAAGATCGAAAGCGTGATGGAAGCCTACGCGCTGTTGCAGGACTGGCCGGCCGCCAGCCGCAACGGCGCTCATGCCGTCGCCCTCAATGCCTGCAAGGCGGGCATCGCCGGTGAGATCGACCCGGAGACGGTGCGCGCGACGCTGGTCACCTTCGCACGTCGCAACGACATATTGCTGCCGGATATGGTTTCGCCGGCCGCTGCGATGGACAATGCGCTGCAGGCGGGGCGAGGCGGCAGGTCCGTCTGATCTTCAGCGGTCCGCCTCGCGGCGGTGGCGGGCGCGAGCCCGCGGGGAACCAAGCGATGGCCATCGGGTTGAATCAGTGTTGGTTCCCCGAGGCGAGGCGACGTCATGAGCATCCTGCAAAGCATCAAGAAAGTGGCCGAACAGGTGACCGGTGCCGCAAGACCGGACAGCCGTCAGGCGGCCGACCTTGTCAGGCCGCGCAAAGCGAACGAGTTCAGGTTTGGCGATGATGGCCTGGTGCCCAGTCATCCGTCCTGGCCGCTGGTCGTCTATCACGGCGCAGTGAGATTGCCGGAAGACTTCGATCCCGCGGCCGTGTTAGAGGCGCTTTTCTCGGCCAATGGCTGGGAAGACAGCTGGCGCAACGGCATCTACGATTATGTTCACTACCATTCGCGCATCCACGAAGTGCTCGGCGTGGCGCGTGGCACGGCGAAGGTCCGGTTTGGCGGCAAGAAGGGCCGAACGCTGGCGCTGAAGGCCGGCGATGTCGCGGTTCTTCCGGCCGGCACGGGGCACCAGCGCATCTCCGCTTCGGACGACTTTCTCGTCGTTGGCGCCTATCCGCCGTCCGGCACCTATGACGAATGCACGACCACCGCCGATCACGCCAAGGCGGTGGTGACGATCCCCAAGGTCGGCCGTCCGCGCAAGGACCCCGTCTATGGAAGCAAGGGCCCGCTGCTGGCGGCGTGGAAGAAAGATTGAGTTCGCCGAAGGCGAAAGAGAGCAAAGTTTGCCGGCGCAAGCCCTGCCTCGGAACGATCGACGGGCAGATCGAAGCATAGTTCATCACTCCGGTGGAACGCTCTCGGGCATTGGAGGTTGATAGCCGTCGAATGCTTTATCAACGGACTGGAAAACGGAGAGAGCCCGCCTTCGGTTGACGCCGGGGCGGGTTCTTTTTTGTCTGAGATTCTCGGGATTGATGGCGCGCGGGAACATGTCCGGCATGCCAGGCGCAATGTTGGGAGCAAAGCCTGGGGAGAGCAGGTGGTGAAGAGATTGCGCCTGCCTCGGAGCGGACAGACGGCTGACGTACCGTCTACATTCCGTAGGTGAGGGCAACATAGATCGCCGGGATAAGCGTCAGGCAGATCGCCATTCCCACGACAACGGCGATAGCCAAGCGCTCGGTTCGCCTGACAAGATCGACCATGTTGGCGTCCTCACTCAGACAGACGGGCGGGCCCGACGGGATTTCCGGGGCCCGAACATCATTGTCATTTGCGGGGCGATTGTCGTCGTGGATGCTCGGTCTCTGGGCTGATGTCACTGCTTGCCTCGCTCTCAGAATATCCGGCGGTCGAGCTGGATTCCGCGATGATGGAGGATTGGCTGCGTTGCTCCGGCGCGAAACCCAACGTATCGGCAAGAAATGGGTTGCCGCATACGACTTCAGTCTTGCCAATTCTTAGACCTAAGCCTTGCCCGGGAACGCAATGCAGCGGGAGCCGTTGGTGACCGGTGACAACTCAAAGAATAGGAGAGGAGAAAGTCATGGCTGACGGTCCAACTGTTGTTAATTCTGGAGGTGGTGGCGGCACTGCGGTTGCTATTGTTCTTGCGATAATCGCCATCGTTGTCCTGCTGATATTTACCGGTGTCATCAACATCGGTGGCGGCGGCGGGAAGGACATCAACGTGAAGGTTGAGGCGCCAAAGGTGGAAGCTCCGGCCACTTCAGCGCCCGCGAAGCCCGCGGCACCTGCCAATGGTGGCTGATTGGCTGCGGCAGAGGCCAGAATAATTCTGGCCTCTGAAAATGTTTCTTAGTTCACAAAAGGACTTGTCATGAAAAGATATCTTGTCGGCGCTGTCGCGGCTCTCGCGCTTATGGCTGGAATTGGTGCTTCCTTCGCGGGAGACGTCGTAATTCTCAAGCCCGAGCAGCAGACGGTCGTCCGCGAATACATCCACAAGCAAAAACTCGCGTCAGTCAGCCTGCTCGGCGTCGAACTCAACGTCGGCTCCGCTCTCCCTGACACTGTCGAGCTTCATACAATCGACGTCCCCGACGTCAGATACAAATACACTGTTGTCGGCGATCATGCGGTTCTTGTTGACCCCGATACACGCAGGGTCGTGCAGATCATCGAGTGATGCTGGTAGCTCGCCCCTGGCCAACGGGGGCGGCCCGCCGTGCCGCAAATGGCGCGGCGGGCTTTCTAAACGAAGCCACTTAATCCCTGTGAGCGCCGCCGAAACCTTCACCCGTCAGGCCTTGGCGTCGGTTAACCGCTCCAGCGCATCGACGATCAGGCCGCAGAATTTCGGATGGTCAAGTTTCATCGCCACGGTATGGCGGAAGTCGACCTGCTCGCTCGCAGTGCCGCCAAAATGGTGCATCCCGCCCATCTTCTCGAAATTGCACACCGTCATGCCCTTGGTCCACCGCCCGGCGATTTCGACGCGGATATCGGCCTTCTCGGTGGTGAAGACGGTCGGGTCGATCATGGCCGCGACGCAGCACGCGTCGTGGACGGCTGGATACTCGATCTGCAGGAGGCCGCCATGCGTGGTCGCTATGAACTCCCAGATATCGAGGATGAACTTGGCGATCGGGCCGCCGACGGCGCGCACCCTGTTTTGCAGGTCCGGAGTGGCCAGCGCCTGGTGCGTGAGGTCGAGGCCCACCATGGTGACATCCCAATCGGCGCGGAATACGACGTCGGCGGCCTCCGGGTCGCCATAGACATTGAACTCCGCCGCTGGCGTGATGTTGCCGCGCGTGTAGGCTCCGCCCATCGCGACGACGCCCTTCACCCGCCCGATGATGCGTGGGTCCTTGCGAATGGCGAGCGCGATGTTGGTGTAGGGACCGACCGGCACCAGCGTGATGGTTTTCGGCTCGTGTGCCATGACCGTGTCGATGATGAAGTCGACGGCATGCCGCTTGTCGAGTTCGAACGAGGCGGGCGGCAGGACGGGGCCGTCGAGCCCGGTATCGCCATGGATTTCGACGGCCAGCACCTGCTCGCCGATGAGCGGGCCGGGTGAGCCCTTCGCCACCGGCACCTTGATGCCGTAGGCCGTGCATACGGCCAGAGCATTGCGCGTGGTGTTCTCGACATTGTGGTTTCCCGAAACCGTCGTGATGCCGAGAAGGTCGATATTCGGGTTTCCCGCCGCAAGCAGGATGGCGATGGCGTCGTCGTGCCCAGGATCGCAGTCCAGGATGATCTTTTCCATGATTTCGTCTCCCTTGTCGGCGGAGCCTGTGGCTGCCAATAGTCCCGGGCCCGCGCCTACTTGTCCTCGACAATGCGTAGATATGCCGCCGTCACGAACAGGACGATCAACCCGAACAGGATCCGCCTCGCACCCTCCGGCATCTGCAAAATCGTCAGCAGCGTCGTCAGCACCGTGAGGATCAGCGCGCCGATGATGGTGCCGGTGTAGCCGCCGCGGCCGCCGAAGATGGAGGTGCCGCCGATGACGGCGGCGGCGACCGAGGGCAGCACCAGCGGTTCGGCGAGCGACAGCGACGGCGCCTTGATCAGGCCGATATAGAGCAGGCCGGTGACGCCGGCGAGCACGCTGGAGGTGACGTAGAGCGCCGTGATGACCTGCCAGTATTGCACGCCCGACAAGCGCGTCGCGCGCTCATTGTCGCCGACGGCGTAGAGCAGGCGGCCGAAGCCGGTGCGGGCAAGCGTGAAGACGATGAGGGCCGCCAGCGGCACGAACAGCAGCAGGGCGTTGGGGAAGGCAAAGCCGAGTACGGGGGTGACACCGGTACCCAGCCAGGCGAGAAAGTCGGGGATCTTGGCGCCGGACGCGATCACCGTGCGCTGGTAGACCTGCAGGCAGCCGGTGCCGATCAGGCTGGTGCCCAGCGTCATGATCAGCGGATGGACGCGGAAGACACCGACGCCGATGCCGTTGACGAGGCCGATCAGCACCGCCGGCATCATCGCCAGGAGGAAAGCCACAGCCGGGTCTTGGCTGACGATCTGCGTTGCCATGATGAAGGCGCTCATCGTCGCCACCGTGCCGACCGAAAGGTCGATGCCGCCGGTCAGCATGGTCATGGTCTGGCAGCCGGCGAGGATCGCCAGCGGAATGGCGAATTTGATGGTGTTGGCGATCCAGCGCTCGTTGACGATGCCGGGGCGCAGGATCTGCAGGATCACCACCAGGATGACCAGCAGGATGATCAGCGGGATGAGAGGCCGGTCGGCCATGAAGCGTTTTATGCGGCGGCCGAGGGGGACCGGCGCGGGCGTGATCGCGGTGGTGCTCATGGGGTGGCTCCTGCTCGCGAGGAGGTGGGCTTGGTGGTGGTGTTCTGGAAGGATGGTGCTCTACGGCGCCGTACAGCGCTGCGGGTGAATTTCATGATTGCCGCCCTCGCATCGTGATGAAGGCGCCGAACATCACCACGGCGACCATGATCAGGCCTTCGATGATGGCGGTGACGTTGGGGTCGATGGCGAGCAAGGTGAGATCCGTGCGCACCAGCCGCAGCACGAAGACGGCGACGATGGGGCCGAGCAGGCCGCCCTTGCCGCCGCCGAGCGCCACGCCGCCCAGCACGACCGCGGCGACGCTGGCCAGGAGATAGGGGCCGGGGATCGGCGCGCCGATGCCTGTGCTCATGGTCAGCGCCAACCCGCCCATGGCCGCGAACAGGCCTGACAGCGCGTAGGCGATGACCCTGGTGCGGGCGACAGGCACGCCGCTGCGGAACGCCGCCAGTTCGCTGGAGCCGATGGCGTAGATGGAAAGGCCGAGGCGCGACCGCCGAAGCGGTATCCAGATGATGCAGAGGCAGACGATCAGCACCAGCAGCGCCTTGGGCAGCCACGCGTCGACGGCGTCGGGCAGGCCCGGTATCGGCACAGTGCCCGAGATCAGCGCCTTCAGCCATTCGGCCGCCGCGCCGCCCGGGGCGCCGAGCACCAGAAGGGCCGCGCCTTGCAGCACGAACAGCATGGCGAGCGTGACGACGATGTCCGGCACGCGGGTAACGACGATGAGCAGGCCGTTGAGCGCGCCGAGCACGAACCCCATGGCGAGCACGAAAGGCACCACGAACAGCGCGTATTCCTCGCTCGCGCCCGCCATCATCGAGGCGGCGGTGACGCTGGTCAACGCCATCATGGCGGCGACCGAGAGATCGATGCCGCCGGCGATGACGACGACCGTCTGCGCGGCGACGGCAAAGGCGTAGGGCAGTACGGCCCGCGCCAGCGAGCCGAAATCGCCGCTGCCATAGCCGGGCTGGATGATCTTGGTGGCGATGAACAGGATGACGAGGAGGGCGAACAGGCCTGTTACCCAGCCTTGCCGGCGCAGGAAATGGCTCATGGCGTTGCCTCCGGCGCATCGGAGGCATTCGCGGTGGGTGCGGCCAAAATACCGACATCCGCCTTGACGCCGCGCGGCAGGCCGTAGGCGGCGCGCATCAGCGTCGGCTCGTCGGCCTCCTCGACAGGGAAAATATCGACCAGGCGGCCGCCGAAGATGACGATGACGCGGTCGCAGACGCGCTGCACTTCTTCCAGTTCGGAGGTGTAGAACAGAACCGACTTGCCGTTGCCGGCGAGCTCGCGCAGCAGACGATAGATCTCCTGCTTGGTGCCAACATCGATGCCGCGCGTCGGGTCGAAACACAGGATGGTGCGCGCGTCGGCCGCGATCCAGCGGGCGATGGTGACCTTTTGCTGGTTGCCGCCGGACAGGCGCTGCACCTCGCCTTGAGCGCGGGTGTCGATCTGCAGGCGCTGGATGGCGCTCGCCACGGTGGCGCGCTCCTTGCGCATACGAATAGGCCCCCAGTTGCGCAAGGCGGCACTGAAGGGGAGCGCAATGTTCTCGCGCACCGAGCGCTGCATGGCGAGCGCCTCGGAACGGTCGCCCGGCACATAGGCGATCCCCGATCGGATGGCGTCGATCGGGTGGGCGAATTTCACCGGGCTGCCGTCGACCTCGATCGTGCCGCCCGATGGTTTGATCGAGCCGGCAAGGGCGGCGAACAGTTCGTCCTGGCCCTGGCCTTCCAGCGCCACGACGCCGGCCACCTCGCCATCGCGGAGATCGAAGGAGACATCGCTGAGCTTGGTCCCGACGCGCAGGTTTCGCACGGCGATGCGCGGGCGAGCAGGGGGGCGGGCCTCTTCGCTGGCGCCGCGGGCGGCGACATGGGTCTTGACAATGCGAGTGCCGAGCATCAGCTCGACGATCTTTTCCTCGACGCCCGGCACGATGTCGACGACGCCGACGGTCGCGCCGTCGCGCAGCACCGTGGCGCGGTCGCAAAGGGCCGAGATTTCGACGAAGCGGTGGGAGATGAAGATCACGGCGCGGCCGGCGTCGCCCTGCCGGCGCACCACTTCCAGCACCTTTTCGGCAAGGTTGGCGGGGAGTGCGGCCGTCATCTCGTCGAGCAGCAGCACGTCGGGCTCGACGGCCAGCGCGCGGGCCAGGTCGAGCACGCGCAGGATGGCGAGCGGGATGTCGCGCGCGGTGTCGCGCAGGTCGAGGTCAGGTATGCCGAGTTCGCGTACCCAGGCGCGGAACGGCTCGACTGGCGTGCCGGTCAGCCGCAGATTGGACAGCACATCGAGATCGGGGATCAGCGACGGCTCCTGGTAGACAGGCAGCAGCCCGGCCCGGCGCGCGGCGGCCGGCGAGCGTATGTCGCGCGCCTCGCCACGGATCAGGATGCGTCCGGCATTGGCTGATATCGCGCCGGTCAGGATCTTCACCAGCGTCGACTTGCCGGCGCCATTGGCACCCATCAGCGCATGCACCTCGCCCGGCAGCACGGAGAGCGACGCATCGCGGAGAGCCGCGACCGCGCCGTAGTTCTTGGCGACGCCTGACGCGTCGAGGAGGGGACTGGTGGTCAAATGATTTGGGTCTCGATTTATGTGCCTAATAACCGCGAATGTCAGCGCCGCCCCTCACCTGCCTGCCGGCATCCTCTCCCCGTATAGAGACGGGGAGAGGGGCTTGCCTCCGGCGTTGCGGCCAGCTTCTCTCGCCCCGTTTTACCGGGAGAGATGTCCGGCAGGACAGTGAGGGGCGGCGCCGACCATGGTCAGCAAAGCCGCTGCTTACTCGCCCGGGCCCTTGCAGGCCACGATCTGGTCCTTGGTATACGTCGTCCAGTCGGGGATCATGATCGAGACCGGCCATTCAGGGCTCAGCGACGGGTCGGCGGCGGCTTTCAGCTTGGCCTTGCCTTCCTCGGTGGCATTCTCCCACAGCTGCGGGTCGACCAGCACGGTCTGCTGGGCCGGCTTCTTGCCGTCGAGGATCTGCAGCGCCAGCGTCACGCCGGCACCACCGATCGAGCCGGGGTTGGTGACGGCGGCACCCACGAGGCCCTTGACCGAGCTCAGCTGGCCGACGAAGCCGGCATTGTCGGCGCCGACCACGGGCACCAGCGGCGCCTGCGATTCGACCAGCGCGTCGACGATGACGTTATCGATGCCCGACGTCCACACGCCGTTGAACGGCGTGCCGGTGGCCAGGAAAGACAGCATCTGCTGCTTGGCCTGGTCCTGCTGCCAGCCGGTGAAGACCTCCTGCGCCACCTTCACGTCGGGGAATTCGGCCAGTGCCTTCTTGAAGCCTTTGTCGCGATCGCTATCGGCCGAAGCGCCCGCCGCGCCGCGCATGTAAAACACCTCGCCCTTGCCGCCCATCTGCTGGAACAGCCATTTGGCGCCGAGATACGCATACTGCTCCTGATTGTTGGAAATGATGTAGGCCGACGGCTCGGTGACCGCCTGGTCGACGGCGACGACGACGATGCCGGCCTTGGTGGCTTCTTCCAGGCCGGCCTTGATGCCGGCCGGGTCGGCGGGGTTGACGACGATGGCGTCGACCTTGGCACTGATCAGGTTGCGGATGTCTTCCAGCTGGCCGGCGGCATCGGTGTTGCGGTGGGCGATGTTGAGCTTGGTCACTTCGCCGGAGGCGAGCGCCTGCGCCTTCATGGCGCAAACCATTTCCTCGCGCCAGCCATTGCCCTGCACGGTGTTGGAAATGCCGATCGTGTATTTGCCGGCAGCGGACGACACGCCCACCGAGGCCAGCAGCGCCGCGCTGGCAAGCAGCGGGACCATGGTCAGATAGTTCTTCATTTCAGTCTTCCTCCACATTGTTTTTCAGTTCAGTTTTAACCTGTTGGGCCGCGCCACTCACAATCAGAGTCAAGTGGCTCGCTTTGCCGTTACTTGACGAAGGGACGCAGCACGTCGCGGGCGAGCAGAAAACCCCGCTTCACCTGCTCGTCGCTGCCTTCAAATCGCCTGTCCTCGTGCTCGATGATGACCGATCCGTCATAACCGGCGCGGTAGAGGCCCGAGAAGAAGCCGCTCCAGTCGACATCGCCCAGCCCCGGCATGCGCGGCACCTGCCAGCCTATGCCCGCCGACAGAATTCCGCGCTCGTACAAACCATCACGATCAATCATCAGGTCCTTGGCGTGGACATGCAGCATATATGGGCCGAATTCCCGGATGAAGCGGGCCTGGTCGATCATCTGCCAGACCAGATGCGAGGGGTCGAAATTCATGCCGACGTCGCCGCCCCAGGCTTCGAGAATGCGACGCCAGACCTGCGGCGAATAGGCGATGTTGTGCCCGCCCGGCCATTCGTCATGGCTGAAGATCATTGGGCAGTTTTCGAAGGCGAGTTTTACCCCGTGGCCGCTCGCATGGGCAACGATTTCCGGCCAGACTTTCAGCGCGTCCTGCCAGTTGACGTCGACTGTCTTGGAGGCATCGCCGCCGCAGAAGGTGTTGACCAGGGGAACGCCCATGTTGGCGGCCAGGACGATGACCTTCTTCAGGTGGCCGATGACCGCCTCGCGATGGGCGGCATCCGGGTGCAGCGGGTTGGGGTAATAACCGAGACCGGAGACCGTGAGGTTCTTTTCCGCCAGGGATGCAACGATTTCTTTCGCCCGCGAGGCCGAAGTGCCGTCAGCATCGATATGGCTGGTGCCGGCATAGCGGCGGGTCTCGCCGGAGGTTTTCGGCCAGCAGGCGATTTCCAGTGCCTCGAAGCCGACAGAGCTTGCCCAGCCGGCGACCTCGCCAAGCGGCGTGTCCGCGAACGGTGCGGTGAGCAGTCCAAGTTTCATCATGCCTCCCCTGACCGCGAACCCGCGATCGATGCCTATAATGCCGATTGTTTGGATCGCTTCAACCTCGCGACCTCATCTTGTTCGAGACTGTGACGGACTGCCGCCATCGGATCGCCCGAAAGCAGTTCGCCAAGCGCTGACGTGACGGCCTGCCGGAACGTCTCGTCCGCGGCAAGGCCCGGGTCGAATATCGTGTCGATGGCCAGGATGGCGGAAGCCAGCGCCCGCGCATCGTGGCCGGTTTCGTCCGCAATCGCGGCGACCTTGCCGGCATAGGGATCCGACACCGGCCAGCGCTTGCCGAAGCGCGCCGAGGCCAGGATCAGATAAGCCATCCAGCCGGCGACCGGCACCGACAGCAGGCCGATGCTGGCCCCCAGGTTCAGGCGGTCGCGGATCGGGTTGAGCAGGCGCTGCACGATTTTTTGCGAGCCGTCGGTGGCGATCTGGTGGTTGCGATGGCGGATCGCGGTGTTCTTCAACCGGCCAAGGCTCTGCTCGACATAAGCAGATGGATTCATGCCAGCCACCGGCATCAGTGTCGGCAGGGTTTGCTCGACCAGCATGCGCCTGACGAAGACCGAAAGCAGCGGGTCGGCGATGGCATCCGACGTGTGTTCGAGGCCGGCCAGTACGCCGAGCGTGGCGAGTGTCGTCTGGGCGCCGTTGAGCACCCGCATCTTGAGATGCTCGAACGGGGTGACGTCGTCGACAAAAGTGGCGCCGGCCAGGTCCCAGCGCGGCATGCGGCCGGCGAACTTTTTCTCGATCACCCATTGCCGGAAGGGTTCGCCGACGGCGACGGCGGCGTCGCGATAGCCGAACCGTCGCTCGACGCTGTCGAGATCGTCCTGTGTCACCGCCGGAGCGATGCGGTCGACCATGGCCGACGGGAAGGCGGCATTGGCCGCGATCCAGTCGGCCAGGCCATTGCCGCGCCGTTCGGCAAAGCTCCGCACGACATTTTCCAGGATGACGCCGTTGGTCGGAATGTTGTCGCAGGAGAGCAGCGTCAGCTTCGGGCCATGCGTGGCCCTACGTTGCTCCAGCGCCCGCGTGAGGATGCCGGGCACGCTGCGGGGCGCTTCTGGGTTGGCGAGGTCGTGGACGATGTCGGGATGATCGAGGTCGAGCGCGCCAGTCGAGGGGACATGGCAATAGCCTTTTTCGGTCACCGTCATCGTCACCAGCTCGATGTCGGCGGAGACGAGCACCTCGAGCGCCGGTGCGGCGCTGTCCTGGCTGTCGACCACCTTCACGATGCTGCCGATGACGCGTGCCTCGACATGATCGTTCTCGCGGATCAGCCTCGTGTAGAGGCCGTCTTGCCGGCCAAGCGTCTTGGTCAGGGCGGGCGGGCGAATGTTGATGCCGACGATGCCCCAGCGGTCGAACCGGCGCGAAAGCAGGTCGTCGGTGTATTCGGCCTGGTGACAGCGATGGAAGGCGCCGACGCCCAGATGCGCCATGCCTGGTGAGAGCGCCGCGCGGTCGTATGACGGCTTTTGCACGGCTGCGGGCAGCCGCTCCAGCAGTCTGGGCCCGAGCCTTTCGATGGAGTTCACCGGTTCGCCCCGATCACCGCCTGCTCCTGGTCGATCACCGCGCCGGTCATCGGCCCGGCTGCGTCGGAAAGCAGGAACACGGCGAGATTGGCGATATCGTCCGGCTTGAGCAGCCGACCGAAGGGCTGCGCGGCATTGGCGGCGTCGAGCCATCCCGGGCCATTGCCCAGCGTCTGCGCCTGCATGATGCGTTCGGCCGGCGTGTCGGTCCAGCCGACATTGATGCCGTTGACGCGGATGCGGTCGAAGCGGTGGGCGTTGGCGGCATTCTTGGTCAGCGTCGCCAGCGCGCCCTTGGTGGCGGAATAGACGGCGAGTTCCGGCGAGCCGCAATGGGCGTTTATCGAGAGGATGTTGACGATGGCGCCGCCGTGGCCACGCTTCTTCATGTCGGCGATCGCGGCCTGCATCAGGAAGAAGGGCGCACGCGCGTTGACGGCAAACAGCGCCGACCAGTCGTCCGGTGTCGCGTCGAGGAAGGAGGCGCGGTCGGTCAGGCCGGCGGCGTTGACCAGGCCGTCGATGCGGCCGAAGCGCTCGATGCAGGCCTGCGCCAAAAGGGCGGGAGTTTCCGTGTCTCCAAGGTCGGCGGCGACGAAGAGCGTCGGCGTACCCAGGGCCGACAGTTCCGCTGCCACGGCCTCGCCGCGCTTGCTGTCGCGCCCGGTGATCAGCAGGCCGGCAGCGCCGGAGCGCGCCAGCGTCTCGGCAATGGCACGGCCGATGCCTTGCGTCGACCCGGTGACCAGCGCCACCTTGCCTTCGAGCCTGATCTCCATTCCTCCTCCCGGAACAAAGTTTCTATTTATTGAAATATGGAATGTTGATTCCCGATAGTCAATTGTACCAGCGGCGCCTCATGTGCCGCGGCGCGCCGCGACGCCTTGGACCAGCGCCATGCCCACCGCCAGCGACGCCGCCAGCGAGCGGAAGCCGGCGAAGTCGGATTCCACCACTTCCAGCCAGCTGTCCGACAGCCGGATGAGCGGCGAGAAGGTGCTGTCGGTAATAGTGACGATGCGGGCCTTGCGTTCATGCGCCACGGCCACCAGGTCCGGCGTGATCGAATTGTAGGGGCTGAAGGACACCGCCAGCACGGCGTCGCGTGCGCCAATGCAGCCGACCTGATCGAGCGCGGTCGAGCCGACATTGTCGACCAGCACATTGCGCACGCCTTGCTGCGAAAGCGTCAGCGACAGATAGGTGGTGACGGGGAAGGCGCGCTTGGAGCCGATGACGTAGATCAGGTCCGCCTTGGCCAGCGTCGCCACCATCTTCTCGAAGCTTTCGATATCGAAGCCGCTTTCGATGCGGCCGAGCGAGGCTTGCGAGGCGCCGACCATGCCGCGCAGGAAATGCGTGGCGGCACTGGGCTCGGCCTCGGCGCGCTGCTCGACGCGGCCTTCCGGCCACGATCCCTTGACGTGGTCCTTGAACAGGCCCTGGAAATCGGAAAAGCCGGAATAGCCGAAGATCTGGGCGAAGCGCACCAGCGTCGAGGGCTGCACGCCGGCCTGTGCCGCCACCTGGGCAATGGTGCCGAGCGCCACCTCGCTCGGGTGCTGCCACAGGAAGATCGCCACCTGGCGCAGGCGCTTGGGAAAATGCACGGTGCCGGAAGACAGCACCGCGCGCAGCTCCTCATAGGTTCGCGGCTGTATATAGCCAAGTGCCGCCAGCGAACGGCCGCGTTTGCGCGTCGCTGCCTCGTCGGCACTGGATCGTCCGGATGGTTTTCTCGCCCCGCTCATGAATTCAGGCTAGCGCGATACGATCGTTTTACAATATGGATTTTGGAAATGGTGTTCGATGGGGATAGGGCGAGGCTCGGCGATTTCGTCATCCCAGGGCGAAGCAGCCGCGCAGATCCTGGTGTCTGCGCCGCGTCGCTTCGCTCCTTGCTATGCCCTGGGATGACGACCCCGCTAGTGATCAGCCCCGAGGAGAAAACATGGTCTATGCAACATCGGATGGATCGACGCGCCAGCGTCTGCTCGTCGGCATGGTCGGCGGCGGCCGCAATGCCTTCATCGGCGCCGTGCATCGGCTGGCCATGCGCCTCGACGACCAGATCGCGCTGGTTGCCGGCGCGCTGTCGTCTGACCCGGACAATGCCGCCGCCTCGGCCGCCGAGATCGGCATCGCGCCGGAGCGCAGCTATGCCGATTACCGCGCCATGGCCAAAGCGGAGGCCGCGCGGCCGGATGGCATAGAGGCGGTCGTCATCGTCACGCCCAACCATCTGCACGCGCCGATCGCCACCGCCTTCCTAGAGGGCGGCATCGACGTGATCTGCGACAAGCCGCTGTCGACGACGCTGGCGGACGCCGAGGCACTGGTTGCACTCGCGAAGGCGAAAAACCGCCGCTTCGTCGTCACGCTCAACAACACCGGCTACGCGATGGTGCGCCAGGCGCGCGAGATGGTGATGGCGGGCGAGCTTGGCCGGGTCGTGTCTGTGCATGGCGCCTACATCCAGGACTGGCTGACCAAGCCGATCGATGCCGACGGCCAGAAGCAGGCGGAATGGCGCACCGATCCGGCGAGGGCGGGGCAGTCGGCGGTGCTGGCCGATATCGGCGTGCATGCCTTCAACCTGGCAGGCTTCATTTCGGGCCGCGAGGCCGAGACGGTGTCGGCCGACCTGTTCACCGCGGTGCCCGGACGCCGGCTCGACGACAATGCCCATGTGCTGGTGCGCTGGACCGATGGCGCACGCGGCACGATCCTGGCCAGCCAGACGTCGCCCGGCCACTACAACGACCTCTCCGTGCGCATTTATGGCGACAGGGCCGGGCTCGAATGGTCGGGCGGCCGGCCGGAGGAACTGCGCTTTTCCAGATATGGCGAGGAAACCCGCACGCTGGTGCGCGGCGGCCATGGCTCGACGGAGGAATCCCGCCGCGTGTCGCGCATGCCGGCGGCGCATCCCGAAGGCTATATCGAGGCCTTCGCCAATTTCTACCGCGACGCCGCCGACATCATCCGAGCCCACCGCTCGGGCGGCGCGGTGGATCCCGCCCGCGCGGCGAGGGTGCCAGACGTGATCGACGGCGCGCGCGGCGTGAAGTTCGTCGCCGCCGCGGTGGAGTCGAACGCGGCTGGCGGGGCTTGGACCGCGGCCAGGTTTGCGGGATGAACAGCCGACCTCCGAGGGGAGATCGGCGGCTTTTGCCGTCGGCAACTATTCGATACCCAACTGTTCTGCCAAATCCGACAGCATAGGGCGCTGACCCTGCAGAATCTTCACCCCGGCCTCGGCCAAGGTGAACCAGCCGGCCCTGTCGACCTCCGGGAATTCCTTCATCGATCCCGACCGCGGCGGCCATTCCATGGTGAAGGTGTTGCTCTTGATGGCGGTCACATCGATGTCGGCCTCGACGGACCAAGCCATGACGATCTTGCCGCCCGGTTGCCGATAGTCGCCAAGGCGAGCGAAGGGGCCTTCGACCTTCATGCCGAGCTCTTCCTCGGTCTCGCGTCGTGCCGCCGCCAATTCGTCCTCGTCCTCGTCGATGAGGCCCTTCGGGATCGACCAGGCGCCATCGTCCTTCTTTGCCCAGAAGGGGCCGCCGGGATGAACCAGCAGCACCCCGATACCGTCATCGCTCCGGCGATAGATCAGCAGACCCGCGCTGCGTTTTGCCATGTTTGCATGTCCGTTTGCGGCACCGGTGCGAAGCCGGCCGATTCTGAGATCATGGCTGCCGATCTTGCACCTGGAAATTGCGACGCTATGTCAGATGCATCCGCATTGCACCTCATACGCGAGTCCGGCAAACTGATAGCATCGTTTCTGGGGCGGCGTCGAAAATCAGGTGAGGCGTCCGAATGCAGCTGGGTCTGATCGGCTACTACAGCGACTTCGTGGTCTATCCCCTGGTGATCGCGATATTGGGGGTGGCCGGACTGATCGAGGCCGGAGAAGAAAGCGCGCCGGACTGGGTCGGCACGATGCTGATCTGCCTTGGCCTGTGGACGCTGATCGAATATGTGCTGCACCGTTTCGTGCTGCACCACGTCCCCTGGATCCGAGACCTGCACGACCGTCACCACGTCGAGGAGCGCAGTCCGGTGGGCACGCCGACCTGGCTCAGCCTGGGCGTGCATGCGCTGGTGGCGTTCCTGCCCGTCTGGATGGTCTCCGACTTCGCGACCGCCAGCGCGGTGAGTTGCGGGTTGATGCTGGGCTATCTCTGGTACATCAGCGTCCACCACATGATCCACCACTGGCATCCGGCCCATCCGAGCTATCTCTACACGCTCAAGCGCCGCCACGCGGTGCACCACCATATCGACGACAACGCCAATTTCGGCGTGACGTCGATATTCTGGGACCGGATTTTCGGCACCGCTAGGCTTTGACGTGGGGAACCTTTCGACCAGGCGACCAACTTCATTCGTGGTCTGCCGGGCGACGGGAAACGCCCAGCCTGAAATCCATATCAGGCCGAGCGATCTGGCCAGAATAACCAGATGAGCGCGGCGGCCATCAGAACCCAAATTCCGACGATGAATGCGAGGCCGCCGCGGCTGGTCGGCCTCGATCGGCGAATGGCCTCCGCGCGAAACTCCGCCATCAGATCGGCGGGGATCAACTTCACCGCGAGCAGGATGCCAAGCGGTACGATGATCAGATCGTCCAGATATCCGAGTACGGGAATGAAATCGGGTATCAGATCGATAGGACTGAGCGCGTAGGCGGCGACCATGCCGGCGGCAAGTTTGGCGTACCAGGGAACGCGAGGATCGCGGGCGGCCAGCCACAGGGCCATCACATCGCGCTTGATGGCTTTCGCCCATTGCTTTGCCTTGTCGAGGACAGTCACCCGGCAACTCTCTTTAGAAGGCCCCGAACATCGGCGTCTCCGCTCCTTCCCTCGATCATTGCAGCGATGTCGACGATCTGCAAACTGACCCCGCCGCGCAACGGGCGTGCCGTGAAGAAGGCCTATTGAAAGCCGGCGCTGGTGACGACCACCGCGCCGCCTGGTTCGGGACGTCGATCCGCAAAGCGTGAGCGACGGGGAGGGCTCCTCCGCTCACAATTCCTTCTCCGCTAGTTCCTGAATGCGTCGGGCAGCGAGCGGGCCGCTTCCAGGGCCACCGTACCTTAGCCGACCGCCTGTTTGCCGAAACGCTGACGGATCTTGTCGATAAGGCGGCCGAGGAGGCCTGGCCGGCGATTCATCGCCTCCCGGTTGGCCGCCTGTTTCTCCAGGTACCCCGCCAGCGCCAGGTCGTGGCGCTGCGGCGCGACCCGGTCCGGAGACCGCGACGTAAGCCAGGGATCGCCGTAGAACAGGAGCGGCCAGTCTGTTGGGTGCGGGAGCAACATGGTATTCTCCATGACAGTTGTCAGCAGCACCGTGCGTCACACCCGTCGGACTCGCGTTCGCGCCAGCGTGACGAAATCGTGAAAAGCGTCGCGCGACGCAGAAAGCCGGTTGAATTGGTATCGGCACCGGTAAAGGATTGCCGCTGAAGCTGTGGTGGATCCGATGGCGCGCCTCTCACTGTTGGGTGGGTTCGATTTCGCTGGCGGTGCCGTGGCCCCGTCCTTCACCCGCAAGGCGCGCGCCATGGTCGCCTATCTTGCGATCCATTCGGGGCATTCGCTCTCGCGCGAAAAGCTTGCCGCCCTGCTGTGGGGCGACACCGGCGAGCCGCAGGCACGCATGAACCTTCGGCAGGCTCTTTCTGTCGTGAGGAAGGCTATGCCCTCGGCCCATGGCATTCGCTTCCTGACCGATGGCGACAGCATCATGCTGGCGCTGGATGATCTCGATTTCGACGTCGCCCGGTTCGAGGTGCTGGCCGCCGAGGCGGCACCCGAGCAGCTTGAGCAGGCCATCAGCCTCTATCGAGGCGATCTCCTCGATGGCTTCAGCCTGAAGGAGGAACCCTTCGAGGACTGGCTGCGGATCGAACGCGCACGGCTGCGGGCCACGGCCGTCTTGGTGCTGGAAAAGCTCGTCGCGCATTACTTCGCGCAGAACGATCTGGCGTCCTGCGTGCAGGCGGCGACACGCTTGCTAGCCTGGGAGCCGCTGCGTGAAGACATCCACCGGGCCTTGATGCGGGCCTGTGCGGCCCAGGGCCGCGTCAATTTGGCGCTGAAACAATATGAGCTCTGCCGCGACGCCTTGCAGCGCCAGCTACGTGTTCAGCCGGAACCGGAAACGAGGCAGCTCTATGAACAGCTTCGCGCCCGACGCACGGCGTCGGCGGCCCCAGCAGCAGCCGGGCCGGTTGCGCCCGGTGCTCAGGCTGCATCGCCGCCGACCCACTATGTCAAATCGGCTGGCAGCAACATCGCGTATCAGGTAACGGGCAACGGCCCCGTAGACCTCATTTATGTGCCAGGCTGGGTTTCCAATCTCGACCTTGCCTGGGCATCGCCCAGGCTGGCGCATGTCCTGCACCGTCTCGGCTCTTTTTGCCGGCTGATCCGGATGGACAAGCGCGGCACCGGACTGTCGGATCGCAATGTCGGCCTGCCGACGCTCGAAGAGCGTATGGAAGACGTGCGCGCGGTCCTGGACGCGGTCGGTTCGAAGCGTACCGTCCTGTTCGGCAGCTCCGAGGGCGGCAGCATGTGCATGCTGTTTGCCGCGACCTATCCCGAACGCACGGCCGCCCTCATCTTGAACGGGACCTATGCCCGAGGCGTATGGGCGCCGGACTACCCCTGGGCCAAAACCAAGGCGCAGGTGGAAAGAGAACTCGTCGCCATCGAGCGCGAATGGGGAGAGCCGGCCGACCTCAGCAATGCCGCGCCCAGCCTGATGAACGATGCATTCGAGCGCGAATGGTTCGCGGCCTTCCTGCGCAATTCAGCTTCGCCCGCCGATGCGATCTCGCTGTGGTACTGGAGCACCGAAATCGACGTTCGGGAGATCCTGGGAGCCATCCACGTTCCAACGCTGATCCTTCAGAGAACGGGCGATCGCTGGGTCAAGGCCGAGGAGGGGCGCTACCTGGCGAGACACATACCGGGAGCGAGCTACATCGAGCTCGCGGGCAACGACCATGTCATCTGGGGGGAAGGCTCCGATCGCCTGATTGATGAGATCCAGTCCTTTGTCAGCGGCACCTTGCCGGCGGCACCCGACGAGCGTGTGCTGGTTACCATTCTCTGCGTGGACATCACCTCGCCATCTGCGTTCCCCGATGGCCGGGATTTGAGGCGGGGATATGTGGACGCGGTCTGCGATCAAGTGCAACTGGCCCAGGGCAGGGAGATCCGGCGCGACGCGAATGGCCTCCTCGCTGCCTTCCAGCGTCCGACGCGGGCGATCCAATGCGCCATGGCGATCCGCGACGGTTTGAAGCCATCCGGCCTCGGCGTCCGTGCCGCGGTGCATATTGGCGAGTGCGAAAAGCAAGACGGTGATTTAACCGGTACCGCCATCGACCAAGCAGTGCTGATGCTCGGCCAAGCCTTGCCGGGCGAGATCATTACGTCGCGCACAATCCGCGACCTCGTGCCGGGCTCCGGCCTTGTGTTTACAGAGCGCGGCGGGACGGAAACAGGCGCCGTGCCGGGAGGCGGGCAACTCTATGGGGTCGGTGCAGCGTCGGCCCGACAGTAGCGAAGCGCGGCATGGTGTCGATTGGCGCGCCGTCGGGGACAGTCCCTTTTCCGCTCAAAGCTCCTTTTCCGCCAGTTCCCTGAACTCGTCGGGCACCGAGCGGGCCGCTTCCAGTGCCACCGTACCGTAGCCGACCGCCTGTTTGCCGAAACGCTGGCGGATTTTGTCGATGGCGCGGTCGGCGCCGAAGCGCGCGAGGCCTTTTTGGCTGCCCGGGCGGCGCTTCTCGTCGGCGAGGCCGAGCGGCAGGTCGAGCTGCAGTTCGGCGCTCTCCTCCAGGTGCGAGACCGAGATCGCCAGCAGCGAGATCGTTTTCTCCTGGGGATGCCCGGCGAGCACGCCGCGCACCAAATCCCCTGCGATCTCGGCCAGCATGGCGGTCGCCGAGATCGGCTGTTCCAGCGTGATCGAGCGCGTGACGGCGCTGAGATCGGCAAAGCGCACGCGCACGGTCACCGTGCGGCCGGGGCGGTTCTTGGCGCGCAGCCGGCTGGCGACGCGGTCGGCCAGATGCAGCAGTGTGGGCACGATCACTCGCGCCACGGCCGGCTTTTGCCCGAGCGCCGATTGCGCGCCGGCCGAGTGCGCCCGGCGCTTCGTCTCCAGCTTGCGCGGATCGCGGTTCCACGACAGCGCCGCGAGCTTTTCGCCGGCCGCGGGGCCTAGCAGCCGGGTCAGGGCGCCGCTGTGGGTCCGGGCCAGCTCGCCGATGGTCTCGACGCCGATCTCGGCCAAGCGCGCCCTGGTTGCCGGGCCGACGCCCCACATCAGCGAGACCGGCAAATCGTGCAGAAAGGCAAGCTCGGTGCCGGGCTCGACCACCACCAGCCCGTCTGGCTTGGCGACTTGCGAGGCGATCTTGGCCAGATGCTTGGTGCGCGCCACGCCGATCGAGATCGGCAGGCCGAGTTCGGCCCGCACACGGCCGCGGATCGCCGTCGCGATTTCCCGCGGGGAGCCGAACAGATGCGTGCAGCCGGCGACATCGGCGAAGGCCTCGTCGATGGAGATGCGTTCGACCACCGGCGTGAAATCGTCGAGCACCTTGATCGCCGCGTCGCCCAGCCGCTGGTAGTGGCTGAAATTGCCGCCGACGAAGATCAATTGCGGGCAAAGCTCGCGCGCCTTGCGTCCCGGCATGCCGCCGCGCACGCCAAAGGCGCGCGCTTCGTAAGAGGCGGCGAGCACCACGCCGCCGCCAACCGCGATCGGCTTGCCGCGCAGCGACGGGTCGAGCAGTTGCTCGACCGAGGCATAGAAGGCGTCGAGATCGGCATGCAGGATGGTGGCCGTCGTTTCCATCCTGTTCCGCTCATCCGCGATTGCTGATAGACAGAAACATATAGTGAACAAACAGAGATCGTTGTCAATCGGGTCTTTGCTGCATCGGTGTCCTTTGGGCGTAACCGAGGCGCGTAAAGTGCCTCCTTTTCCACAGGGCGGAAGGAGGCAGCGCCACTTCCTAGACAACATGCTCCGCCCGCAGTGCCGCCTTCATCCGTTCCAGCGCCGGCTCGCCGCCGGCCGCCAGTTCGTCGGCGATACGGGCGAGCTTGTCGTCGGACTTGCGGTGCTTGCTGCCCCAGGCGCCGAGCGTGGCCAGCACCGGCAGGAGATCGATGCCGGCTTCGGTCAGCCGGTAGATCGCCTTCAGCCCGTGGCTAGGGTCGTCGCTGCGGGTGAGAATGCCTTCGTCCTGCAGCGTCTGCAGCCGCTCGGCCAATGTGCGCGAGGAGATGCCTTCATCGGATTGCAGGAACTCGCGAAAATGCTTTTTGCCGGCGAAGACCAGGTCGCGGATGATGAGCAGCGTCCAGCGGTCGCCGAGCAATTCCAGCGACAGGCTGATCGGGCAGCCGGATCTTTCACGCGTCGACATCTCTACGGTTCCATTTTTAAATCACTTTACTATTGACATCGTTCTTTCCATCAGTCAAATGCTTCCAAAAGTAAATCGTTGGGCCGCAACTTGGCCAGCAGGAGGACGCGGCGCTGATCGCGGCCGGGTTGGTCGACGAGTTCCAGCTGTTCGTCAATCCGGCCGTGCTGGGCGCCGGCCACCGCATTTTCGACCAAGGCGGGTTCCGAAACCTGCTTCTGCTTGGTTCGAAGGCTTATGCCTGCGGCATGGTGGTCAGCCGCTACGCGCCGGCAGGCTGATCGCCGGCGTGTAGGCCGCACGCCGGTAAAAAGACGTTTGGCCGGAATCCTTTGCCCGCTTCTCTTCGTCTTCAAGGTGGGTCGCCGGAAGGGCGGTCGCATCAACGCTGAATGGAGAGACAGATGATCCTGGTGACAGGCGCCACCGGCCTGAGCGGCAAGGCAATCGTGCGCGAGTCCGCGCGGCAGAAGCATCAAGTGAGGGCGCTGGTTCGCGGTCTTAACCGGGCATCCGCGGCAGGGCTCGGCGGACTTGCCGGCGTCGAGCTGGTCGACGGCGACATGCGCCGGGCGGAGACGCTTGGCGCGGCCCTCGATGGTGTCGATCGCGTGCTGATGATTTCGACCGCCGCGCAAGACATGGTCGAGACGCAGTGCCGTTTTATCGACGCCTGCAAGCAGGCCGGCGTCGCGCATGTGGTGAAGTTTTCCGGTGCCGAATCCAACATCGGCTATGACGCGACGAAGTTCCGCTTCACACGCATGCATGAGGAGGTCGAGCGCTATCTCGAAGGAGCCGGCATGGCGTGGACGCATCTGCGCCCCAGCCAGTTCATGCAGGCCTATCTGCGCGACGCGCCGACCATCGCCGCCGAGGGCGCCTTCTATCTGGCGCTTGGCGGCACCGAACTGTCGCCGGTCGATGTCGAGGACATCGCCAAGGTCGCCGTCCGGCTGCTGCGCGATGGCGGCCATGAAGGCGAGAGCCTCGACATGACCGGACCCGAGGCGCTGACGATGAGCGACATCGCGGCGCGGATTTCGCAGGCGATCGGCAAGCCGGTCCGCTACGTCGACATCAGCCCGCAGGACCGCCGGCGCAACCTGCTGGCCGCCGGCGTCCCCGCCGACTTCGCCGATGCGCTGGACGAGCAGTTGACCGAGCGCCTGCGGCGGCCGAAATCGCGGGTGCATCTGGCCACCCACGATATGTTCGGCGTGCGCGCGACGCCGTTCGTCGAATTCGCCCAACGCCACGCGGCGATGTTGCGGGGCGAGGCGTAGGCCGCCGAAAAAAAACGCAGGTCGGCACGTATCCTTTTTGCCTGCCCGTCCGTCTCTTGCCTGAAGGTCGCGCCGGACCGCGATCGGCAACCACGGAGAAACGGTCATGGCGAGCATGCAAAGTCAGGCAAACAGGAACCACTACGCCGCGCTCGCGGCCAATGCGGGCAAGTTGACCACCCCTCAGGCGGTCATCGACTACAACGACGTCAATTGGACGGCACTGACCGGCGAACCGGGCGGCGTCGATTATATCGAGGTCGATGCCGGCGGCGTGCCGGCGATGTGGGTGGTGCCGAAGGGCGCCGACGAGCAGCGGGTGCTGTTTTACGCGCATGGCGGCGGCTTCATCGGCGGCTCGATCTACACGCACCGCAAGCTGGTCGGTCATCTCGCCAAGGCCGTCGGCTGCCGGGCGCTGCTCTACGACTATCCGCTGGCGCACCAAGCCAAGCATCCGGCCCAGCTCGAGGCCGCGACATCGGCCTGGGACTGGCTCGTCGACCAAGGCTTCGACCCCAAGCGGATCGTGATCGCAGGCGACTCCTGCGGCGCGGTGCCGACCTATGGCGTCCTGCAGCGGCTGCGCGCGCAAAGGCGGCCACTGCCGGTCGCCACGCTGATCATCTCCGGCTGGTTCGACATGGCGTTGACCGGCGCCAGCTACGAGACCAACCGCGACAAGGACCCGGCCTTCGCTAGGGAAGCCGTCGACTGGCTGGCGGCCAATTTCATCGGCGATGCCGATCGGCGCGATCCCGAAGTCAGCGCGCTCTACGCCGACCTCTCCGGCTTTCCACCCGTCTTCCTGCAGGCCGGCGCCGACGAGACGCTGGTCGACGAAAGCCGCATGTTCGCCGAGCGGGCGAGGCAGGCGGGCGTCGAGACGCGGCTCGACGTCTTTGACGGCATGCTCCACTCCTTCCAGATGATGGCAGGGCGGGCGCCGGAGGCCGATGACGCCATTGCCCGCTTCGCCGCCTGGGTGCGGCCGAGACTGGGGCTGCCGGCTCCCGGTGAGAAGACCAGCGAAAAGGCGGCGTGAGCATGCGGCGGCTGATCGTGTCGAGTTTCGTCTCGCTGGATGGCGTCATCGAGGCGCCGATGACGTGGGCGTCGCCATTCTTCGTCGGAGAGAATGTGGACCATGCCTTGCGGGCGCTTTCGAACGTCGAGTTCTTCCTGCTTGGCCGCGCCACCTACGAGATGTTCTTCGCGCGCTGGCCCTGGGCCAAGGGTCCGTACATGGACCGCATCAACGGCCTGAAGAAGCTGGTCGCCTCGACGACGCTGAAGACGGTGTCGTGGAATGCCGCGCTGATCGAGGGCGACATCGCCGAGGCGCTCGCGGCGCTGAAACGCCAGCCGGGGGGCGACATCCTGAAATATGGCGTGTCGCAGCTCGACCGCACCTTGCTTTCCACTGGGCTGGTGGACGAGTATCATCTGTCGATCGTGCCGACATGGGTCGGGCAGGGCAAGCGCGCCTTCGACGACGTCGGGCCGATCGATCTCGAACTGGTCGACATCAACCGTTTTGCCAATGGCGTGGTGACCCTGACCTATGTGCCGCGATGAACCAGCAGATCCGCAAATCCCCCGACACGGCACGAGGCATGCGGGTCTGGCCTGAGCCCGACCGCGTGTTCGACCTGCGCTATGCCGCGTTCCTGGAGACGGTTTCGCATCTGCGCGCCAGGCTGCATCGCTATTGCGCCCGCATGACCGGCTCGGCGCTGGATGGCGAGGACATCATGCAGGAGGCGCTGTTCGAGGCCTATCGCAAGATCGAGCTGCTCGACGATGCGCAGGCGCTGCGGCCGTGGCTTTTCCGCATCGCGCATAACAGGTGCATCGATTTCATCCGCAATCGCCGCACGCGGCACGCGGCAGAGGCCTTCTATGCCGACGACGACGTGGTGCAGCCGGTCGAGCCGGCCGGTCCGGGCGCCGGCCGCGCCATCGAGCGGTTGGTGGTGCATCTGCCACCGAAGGAGCGCGCCTGCGTGCTGCTCAAGGATGTCTTCGACCATTCGCTGGAGGAGATCGCCGAGATGGTCGGCTCGACACCGGGCGGCGTCAAATCGGCGCTCAATCGCGGCCGCGCCAAGCTCGCCGCTCTACCCGCGCAACCGGCCGCGGCGCCGCCACACGATCCCGAACTGGAGCGGCTGCTTGATCGCTATGTCGCGCTCTTCAACGCCAGGGACTGGGACGGCGTGCGGGCACTGACCAGCGCCGATGCACGCCTCCAGGTGTCGGACTGCTACAGCGGCTTGCTGTCGGGTTCGCCCTACTTCGTCGAATATGAGCGCAGCGAACTGCCCTGGCGCGTGCGGCCAGGCGCGTTCGAAGGGGAGATGGTGCTGGTCGTCGACAGGCAATATGGCGAGGTCTGGCGGCAGGCATATCTGGTCCGGATCGGCGCCACGGGCGGGGTGATCGACAGCATCAGCGACTATTATGCCTGCCCGTGGATCCTGGAGATGGCAAACGTGGAGGGGATCTATCCTGGCCTCCTCGCCGGTATCGTTTCCCTGCCTACTTCACCGAGTCCACCGCCGCCAGGATAACATCGGCGACTTCGCGGGGCTTGGCGAGCATGGCGACGTGGCTGGTCGGCAACTCGGTGACCTTGGCGCCGATCGCCTTCGCCATCGCGGCCTCGGCCGCCGGCGGGATCATTCCGTCGTGCCTGGCGACGATGTACCAGCTCGGCTTTGTCTCATACGCGGCCGCGGTGAGCTTTTCGTCGAAGATACCGGAGAAGGCTGGTCCCTGGGTGGCGGCGATCACCCCGATTTCCGCCGGCGGCAGGTCTTGCGCGAAATATTTGGCGACACCCTCGGCGCTCAACCTGAGATAGCCGCCGCTGTCGGGTTGCAGCGCGCTTGCCCAGGGCGGCGGCGGCTGACCCTTGCCAAGCTCGTTGATCGACACGCCCTTTGGCGGCGCGAATGCGGCGACGTAGACCAGCGCCTTGACCTTGTCGTTCACGCCGGCCTGGCTGATGACGACGCCGGCCCAGGAGTGACCGACGAGAATGACCGGACCCGGCTGGGCATCAATGACGCGCATGGTTGCGTCGACATCGGCGGCAAGCGAGCTCAAAGGATTTTGCACGGCCACCACATTGAGCCCCTTGGCCTCCAGCAAGGGAATGACCTTGCTCCAGCTCGATCCGTCGGCGAACGCGCCGTGCACCAGGACGACCGTTTTCTTCGGGACATCGGCGGCTGACGCCGGTGCTGTCGCCGTCAGGAGAACGGCGGTTCCCAGAGTCAGGAAATGCGTTAACGGCATAGAATGTCTCCCATTGTCGCGACGGGCCGCACCATTGCTGGGCGCGATCCCGTTCGGCTTCATCGTTACAAAGGTCGGCCCTGGCAGAGCCCACGGTGGTCGCTGAAGCCGTGCTGTTACTTGGCGAGGAAATCTGTAATCAGCGTGACGGTGACGTCCGGGTTTTCCTCCATGATCCAATGGCCCGATGCAGGCACGATGGCTCCGGTCACGTCACTGGCGACCAACCGCAAGATGTCGGCCTGCGTCGTGCCGGCCGATTTTTCCGCACCCGCCGCGAGCACTGGCATGGTCAGCTTGCCGCCCGTGGTGAGCATCGCCTGATTGTCGATCGCATCCTGGTCGAATGCCTTGAACTGCTCGAAGGCGTCGTGCATGGCATGTGGCCGGGCGTAAAGCTTGGCGTAGTGGACGCGCGTCGCCTCGTCGATCTTCTTGGGGTCGGCCGACAATTCGTTGTAGAAGCGATCGAGGTAGATGCGCTCGCGGCCCGCCACCAGCCGTTCCATGTCGGGGCCGCGGAAGTTGAAATGCCACAGCAGCGGGCTCTGCTTGATCTTGTCCCAGTCGCCTATGCCCGGCAGCGGCGCGTCGATGACAACCCATTTGGTGATGCGCTTCGGATACTGCGCGGCCAGCGCATAGCCGACCATGTTGCCGATGTCATGGGTGACCAGGTCGGCCTTGTCGATCTTCAGCGCGTCCATCACGCCGGCGATGTCGACGGCTTGGTTCTTCTTCGTGTAGCCGCCGTCGGGATGCGCCGAAAGGCCCATGCCGCGCAGGTCCGGCACGATCACGGTGTGGTCCTTCATCAACGCTATCGCAGCCGGCGCCCACATGTCGCCGGTGTCGGCGAAACCATGCAGCAGCACGACCGCCGGCCCTTGTCCGCCGACACGGACGTTCAGGCTGGTGCCGTTGGTCTCGATCGTCTGCGTCTTGAAGCCGGCCGGAAACGCGACAACGCGCGCGGAGGCCGGAACACTCATGGCCAGCAGACCAAGGACGACAACCAACGGACGAAACATGCTGCACTCTCCGAGCTTTTGTTCTGTGATCGCGGTATCGCGACCTGCACAATTATGGCACCATGTCCTTGATTTCGTTAGGTGGCTGTCGCCTGATGGTGAATTTGGGAAAGCCGAACAATGCTGAAGCTCGAATCGGCCGCCGCGTTTGTCGCCGTAGCGGAATCCGGTTCGATCAGCGAAGCGGCCAGGCGCATGAGCCTGTCGAAATCCGTCATCAGCGAGCGACTGTCGGAACTGGAGCGCGGCCTCGGCACAAAGCTGCTGGACCGCACCACCCGCAAACTCTCCATCACCGAGGCGGGACGAGGTTTTTACGAGCGCGCCAAGCGCATCATGCAGGAGGTGGCCGATGCCCGCGCCGAAATCGCCGAGCGCCGCGGCGAACTCGCCGGGCCGCTCAGGATATCGGCGCCGACCAGTTTCGGCATCCTCCATCTCGGCCCGGCGCTATATGGCTTCCTGGCCAAGCACCCGGGAATCGAACTGACGCTCGATCTCGAGGATCGTTTCGTCAGCATGGTGGCCGATGGCTACGATGCCATTGTGCGTCATGGGCCGGTCGTCGAAGATGGACCTGTCATCGTCAAGAAGCTGGCTTCCAGCCGTCGCTTCCTGGTGGCCTCGCCGGATTATACCGAGCAATTCGGGTTGCCCGTGACCATCGATGACTTGAAGCGCCACAAGGGTATCATCTATTCCATCCGAGGTGCCGCCGACTGGCGGTTCAAGATTTCGCGGCGGCTGGTGACGATCCGCCCGGAAACCGCGCTGCGCGTCAACAATGGGATTTTGATGCGCGACGCCGCGCTTGCCGGCCTGGGCCTGGCGCTGCTCCCCGCCTACTTCATCCGCACCGAGATCGCCGACAAGCGATTGACGGTCGTCGATGTGGGTGCGGAGCCTGAAGGAGCCACCATCTATATCGCCTGTCCCGAGGATCGGCGCGGATCCGCCAAACTGCGCGCACTTACCGCATGGCTGCGCAACGCTTTCGGCGATCCGCCCTATTGGGAGCATGAGCCGGCGCTCACTTCCCATCGTGAAAAATGATGCCGACCGTGTGGCGCATGCCGGAGCGCAGGCGGCTGACGCCGTGGCGCAGGTTGACGCGGTAATTGCCTTTCGTGCCCTGCACCGGCCGGTTGTGGACCGCGAAAGCCACCGCATCGCCCTGGCGCAGGGGCACCACTTCGACCCGGCTCTGCATGCGCGGCCGCTGTTCGGTCAGGGCGAATTCGCCGCCGGTGAAATCCTCGCCCGGTTCGGAAAGCAGGATTGCCACCTGCAGCGGGAAGGCAAGGTCGCCATAGAGGTCCTGGTGCAGGCAGTTGAAGTCGCCGGGCACATATTGCAGCAAAAGCGGTGTCGGCCTGACCTGGCCCGCGGCATGGCACTGGTCGAGAAACGCGCCATGCGTGGCGGGGTAGCGCATGGCGATCCCCATGCGCTCGTTCCACCGGTTGGCGACGTCGGCCAGCCTGGGGTAGAGCGCGCCGCACAGGCCGCCGACCAGATCGGGCAAGGGATAGCGGAAATAACGGTATTCGCCCTTGCCGAAACCGTGCCTGGCCATGTGGATGTGGCTGCGGAAATGTTGCTCCTGGGGATAGAGGCCGGCGAGTTGCCGGCACTCATCGGCCGAGAGCAGCTTTTCCATCACCGCGCAGCCGAAGCTGTCGAGCTCGGTGGCGAGCGCCGGCCAGTCATAGGCGGCGATGCGTGTCTCGGCGGCTGCGACCAGCGATGGCGCGACCCTGGCGTCGGCGTTCATATCGCGGCCTCCCTTTCCAGCAAGGCGCGCTTGCGCTCGATGCCCCAGCGGTAGCCGGACAGCGAGCCGTCGGCGCGCAACACCCGGTGGCAAGGAATGCCGAGCGCGATGACGTTGGCGGCACAGGCCGTCGCCACGGCGCGGGCGCCATCCGGCATGCCGAGGCGCCGGGCAAGGGCGGTGTAAGTGACGGTGGCACCGCATGGGATGGCGCGCAGCGCCTCCCACACGCGCTGCTGGAAGGGCGTGCCGTGGCGCATGTCGAGCGGCAGGTCGAGACCGGCGCCGGGCGTTTCGATGAAGCGCGCTATCGCCGCGAGATCATCGCGCAGGCCGGCCGCGTCTTCGAGCAGCACCCTGCCGGGGAAGCGGTAGGCGAGGTCCTGCCGCAACGTGCCGGCGTCGGAGCCGATGAGGATGGCGCAGACGCCGATGGGGCTGCGCGCCGCCAGGTTGTTTCCAAGCGCGGACTGGCCGATGGCATAGGTGATGGTGTCAAGGACGCTGGCGGTTGTCGCCTGCATATCGGTTCGCATGTGGTTCATTGCCTTCACTCCTGTCTATGCCTTGACCCTAACGAACTGGCCGGTGCCGCTCACTCCGATGCTTGCTTTCAAATTCAATCCAGGAGGCTGAACGGCGAAAGCAAGTGCGGTTTGGACCGCCTCAAGCGACACGGGTGACGCCGACCTCGTCCAGCAAAAAAACTTCGCCTGATATCAGCCGCAGCTCGAACTCGCCGGTCGTCGTGCGGCTCCACTCGGCCTTGCCATCCTCGACAAGCGTGCCGATGACGGCCAACACCAGCGCCTTCGCGTCCTCCAGGCTGACGGCAGCGCCGTTGGCGACCTGACCGTTCGCACCGGTGGTGGAAGAACTGGCCATCGCGCGCATTGCCGTCAGGCCCGCGAGGACCGCGAGGCATTGTCCGCAGCATCGCCGGCCTCGCGGTCGAGCAGCGCGCGTTTGCGCTCGGCGCCCCAGGCATAGCCCGACAGGGCGCCATCTTTCCTGATCACACGGTGGCAAGGGATGGCGACCGCAAGGGCGTTGGCGGCACAGGCGGCGGCGACGGCGCGGGTTGCGTTCGGCGCGCCGATACGCCCCGCGATATCGGCGTAGGAGACGGTGCGGCCGGCCGGGATGTCCCGCAAGGCCTGCCAGACGCGCTGCTGAAACGCGGTGCCGCGCACGTCGAGCGGCAGGTCGAGACCGAGCGCCGGCGCCTCGACGAGGCCAACGACGCGGGCCACCAGCGCCTCGTAGTCGCTGTCGCCACCGACCAGCCGCGCCTTGGGGAAACGGTCCTGCAGGTCGCGCACCAGCGCGTCGGGGTCCTGGCCGAGCAGGATCGAGGCGACGCCTTTCCGGCTCGATGCGACCAGGATGGTGCCGAGCGAGGTTTCGCCGACGGCGAAGCGGATCTCTTCGTTGGCGCCGCCGGCGCGATAGCGCGTCGGCGTCATGCCGAGCATGCCGGTCGATTTCTCGTAGAAGCGCCCGCTCGAATTGAAGCCCGCATCGTAGATCGCCGATGTCACGCTGACGCCGTTTTCCAGGCCCTGGCGGACCCGGGCGGCACGCCGGGCCGCTGCATAATCCTTCGGCGTCAGCCCGGTGACCGCCTTGAAAATGCGGTGGAAATAGCCGGGGCTGCGGCCGGCGGCATCGGCCAGTTCGATCAGCGACGGTTCAACCTCGCTCTGCCCGATCCTGCGGCAGGCATCGACGATCATCGCGGCGTTGGCGACCTCGAGCGAAGGGCCGTCCGGATTGCAGCGCCGGCATGGGCGAAAGCCTGTCGCCCTCGCCGCCTGTAAAGTGTCGTGCAACTGGACATTGGCTGGATTGGCGCGCCGCGACGGACAGGACGGCCGGCAATAGACGCCAGTCGTCGCCACCGAATACCAGAATGCGCCGTCGGCCGACTTGTCACGCGCGACAATGCGCCCCCAGCGTGGATCGTCGGCCACCGGCAGCGGCGCGGGTTGCGGATGTTTGGCCAGGGTGATGAACATGGCCGGCATTGAAGCCGCCAAAAGCCGGCCTCGCCACCCGTTTCCTGACAACTGTCAGGAGGCGCACGCGTGATTGGAACCGGGATGTTGCATGTGAGCGCAGCCGAGAATGCCTGCACAGACAGGACCGGCTCCTACGCCGCGCGTTTGGGCTCCACCGCGAACGGGCTCAGCCCCAGCCAGGCCTGCATCTTCCTGCCGATGGCCTGGTCGCCGGTCAGGACGACCATCGCGCCGGCCTTTTCGACAGTGAGCACTCCCATCCAGATCGCCGTCATCGTGTGCAGGTCGGTCGAGACATAGAGGTCGACGTCGAAGCCCGGATCATACCAGCACAGATCGACTTCGCCGTGCTTTTCGACGATCAGCCACCAGGAGCGTTTGGAGGCGGGGAGTTCCTGATACAGAAATTGTATCACCGTTCGTCCTTCCGGCAGCGGCGAGGGGTTCAAATTGCGCCGCATGTCCCACATCAGCAGCGACGGATCGAGGTTCTTGAGGGACAGGCGGGACTCGACCCATTTCTGCCCCCAGAAGCCCATCGCCTCGACGACCGGGCGCAAATCGCGGCCGGCTTCCGTCAGCCGATAGTCAAAAATTCCTCTTTCTCCCGGGACCTCCTTGCGCTCGACGATCCCCGCCAGCTCGAGCTCCTTAAGCCGTTGCGACAGAAGGGTCGGCGACATTTTGGGCACGCCGCGGCGCAAGTCGTTGAAACGGGTCGAACCGGCCACAAGCTCACGCATCAGCACCATCGTCCAGCGGGTGCACAGCACCTCGGCGGCCATCGATAGCGGGCAGAACTGTTTGTATCCGTGCTGGGTCATGACCGTGCCTCTCCCTAGAACCTGCGGGCAACATTAGTCCTTCGTGATTGAAGCGGCGAGTACAGAAACTGTACCGGCCTAGTACAGATCGCGGACTGGTCGGCTCGGGTCCCGCCATGCGAGCCCTCTGGACGGTTGCACGGATATCCCTGTGCGCCGCAACCAGGAGACGACAATGACTGCTTACGTTATCGCCGACATCAAGATGAAGGACCCGAAATGGGTGCCGGCCTATGCCGCCTCGGTGCACGACCTCGTCCACAAGCATGGCGGCAAATATCTGTCGCGCAGCGGCAATGTGAAGACGCTCGAAGGCAAGCCGCTCGACACCACGCTGATCGCCCTGATGGCGTTCCCGTCGGAAGCAGCGGCGCGCGCCTTCACCACCGATCCGGCCTACGCGCCTTTCGTTTCGACCCGCCAGGGCGGCAGCGACAGCCGTTTCCAGCTGATCGACGACACCGATCTGGCCGGAACGATCCCGTATCTGCCGAAGGGATGATCCCTCCCGGCATTCCTTGCACCGTATCCGGGATCACCAAGCAACAACAGCCACGGCGCTTGCCTGCCGGGCCTCCGTATTTTCGGCGGCCGGCCCGCTGTGCTTTTTCAAGAAGAATGGAACAAACATGATACGCGATTTTCGCAACGGGCTTTTCGTGGCAGGGGCCATTCTGGCCGCCTGCACCACCTTTGCCCAGGCGCATCAGGAGGCGGCTGAAACCACGTCCGGTGCCAATCCGCTGGCCGAAAAGGTGCGGGCCGCCAACAGCCGGTTTCTCGATGTCAACGCCGCGACGGCGGAAGGCTATGCGCCCATTCCCTGCGCCAGCGGCATCACCGGCGGCGCCATGGGCATCCACTATGTCAATGGCGGGTACCTGAAGGACGACAAGATCGACATCGCCCGTCCCGAAGCGGTGATGTACGAGCCGATGGCCGACGGCACGCTGAAGCTGGTGGCGGTCGAATACATCACCTCGAAGGGGCCGGCGTCGCTCGAGGGACAGCTGTTCAACTTCAACAGCGCGCCCAACCGCTATGGCCTGGGTGAGTTCTACGAACTGCATGTCTGGGCCTGGAAAGGCAACCCGACCGGCACGTTCGCCGACATGAACCCGAAAGTGTCGTGCGAACACGCGATGGCGCCGAGCCAGTAAGCGGCATAGCCAGGCGGCGGCAATGCCGCCTGGCCCCCACCTCGGTTCTGCGTGAGATTTCTCAGGCGGGCTTGATGAGGCCGAGCTGGGTAAGGGCGGTGACGCCGTCGTCGAGACCGATTTCCTCGACGATCCTGCCGTCGATCACCTTGAGCACCGTGGTGCCGGTGAAGCGCATCATGCGGCCGGTGGCGGCGGGCAGCGAACCGATGAGAAAATCGCCGAAGGCCGGGCCGGTATGCGTGCCGCCGCCCTCCCATTGGCCGACGACATAGTCGCCCTCGGCGATGAGATCGGCGGTGGCCCAGAAGTTGAGATCCGGGAAGGCTGCGCGAAAATCGGTCATGAAGGCCTTGATGTCGTCGCGCCCGCGGCGCGGCTCGTGCAGCGAGTATTTGAGCAGCATATCGGGGGCCGCGACGGCGTCGACGACGGAGAGGTCGCAGGTTTCACCCCAGAAGTCGGTGAACCATCTGATGACGACGGCCTTGTTGTCTTCCTGCTTGGTCATTGGGAGGTCCTTTTCCTGTCTTGCTTCGTGATCACCGGACTGGCTGGTGAACACGGCCATTCCTATGACCAATCGAGCCGGGCCAAACTCCGGTTCTTGCCGGCTAATCGAAAGGCTGATGCCAAGATTGTCGCTAGGAGCGTGGACATCCCCCCTCCGCGGCCCGGTAACGGTTTCTTTTCTGGTTTTGCCGCAGATTGCCGCGGGTGGAGCGGGCAAAACGGACGAATGGCGGGTCAGGATAAGAAAAGTCGCAGCGGAGCGTTCTGGGCCAAGGCCTTGGAGCGCGCCCATCTTGGCGTCTGGGACTGGGATCTCAGCACGGGGGACTGCTTCTATTCGGCGACCTGGGCCCGGATGCTGGGTTACGAGGACGGCGAACTCGCCAATACCAGTGACCTGTGGCTGCAGCTTACCCATCCCGACGACCGGGAACGGGCGCAGGCCAGCGGCGACCGCCACATTGCCGGGCTGACCGACGCCATCGAGACCGAACTCAGGCTCAAGCACAAGCAGGGCCACTGGGTTTGGGTGCTCGACCGAGGCGGCATCGTCGAGAGCGACGCCGACGGGAAGCCGCTCAGGCTGATGGGCGTGCAGACCGACATCTCCAAGCAGAAGGCGGCCGAAGCCGCGCTCGAACAGGTCAATATCCGCTTTCGCCTGGCGCTTGCCGCCAGCGGCACCGGCATCTGGCACTACGACATCGCTACCAACAAGAGCTATTGGGACGCGCGCACAAGAGAGATATTCGGCCTCGTCGCAGTGACCGACGAGGTGACGGCCGATCTCTGGCACAGCTACCTGCATCCCGACGATAAGGACGCCGCCGAACGCGCCCACAGGGTGCCATTGGGAACCGACGGCGTCATCGCCGCGCAGTACCGCATTATCAAGCGCGACGGCCAGATCCGCCATGTCGAATCGCTGCTGCGCTTCATCGCCGCCGCCGGTGCCACCGGCCAGGTGCTGGGCACCGTGCGCGACATCACCGAGGACAAGCTGCGCGAACAGGAGCTTGCCTTCGCCGCCCGCCACGACGCGCTGACCGGCCTTTGGAACCGCGCCGCCTTCGACCGTCTGCTCGCCCACCATATCGCCACGGCCGTGCCGCTGGCGGTGTTCTATGTCGACCTCGACTACTTCAAGGCCCTCAACGATTTCGCCGGCCATGCCGCGGGCGATCTGGCGCTGAAGAGCGTCGCGGCGGGTATCGGCCGCTGCCTGCCGCCATCGGCGCATGCCGCGCGGCTCGGCGGCGACGAGTTCGCCCTGATGGTGCCCGATTGCGACGCCGTGCAAGCCGAAGGTCTGGCCGGCGCCATCCTGGCGGCCGTGCGCGACGCCGATCTCGGCCTTGCCGCGACGTCGCGCCGGCTGGCGGCCAGCATCGGCATCACCGTCGTCCGCGACCGTGCCACCACGGTTGCCGACGCGCTGGCCTGCGCAGACGATGCCTGCTACGCGGCCAAGGCCGCCGGGCGCGATCGCTTCGCGCTGTTTTCGACCGATGCCGTCTCCGGTTCGGCCGGCCTCAATGCGGCGCGGCTCGCCGCCGACACGGTCGACGCCATGGATGACGGCAGGCTGAAATTGTTCGGCCAGCAGATCCACCGGCTGGGCAGGCCCTGGGAAGAGAGCCGCCATGTCGAGGTGCTGGCGCGGCTTGCCGGACAGGGCGGCCGGCTGATCCCGCCCGGCGAGTTCATTCCGGCGGCGGAGCGCTTCGGCGTTGCCGCGCGGCTCGACCGCTGGATCATCCGCACCGCCCTGTCTCGGCACGGCGCGGCGATGAAATCCGGCGCGATCACGCTCGGCTTCAACCTGTCGGCGCAGACGCTGAGCGACCCAGGACTGTGGGACTTTGTCGACCGGGTCATCGAGGAGACCGGGGCGCCGCATTCCGGCATCGGCTTCGAGATCACCGAAACCGCCGCCGTCACCAATTTCGACGCCGCCGAGGCATTCGTGCGCAAGGCGCGCGAGCGGCGCTGCCGGGTCAGCCTCGACGATTTCGGCGCCGGCATGAGTTCGTTCGAATATCTCAGGCGCTTTCCGGTCGACGCCATCAAGATCGACGGCTCCTTCATCGAGCACGTCACCGAAAGCCGCTTCGACCGCGAGATCGTGCTGGCCATCACCAGCATTGCCCGCAGCCTCGGCTGCGCCGTGGTGGGCGAGAAGATCGAGCGGCAGGACACGGTAGCCATGCTGGCCGATATGGGCGTCGAGTTCGGTCAGGGTTTTCTGCTGCACCGGCCCGAACCGCTGGAGCGGGTTGTGGCGCAATCGGCGCGAATGGCCGGTGCCGCGTCGAGACGCAAGGCGTCCTGAGAGATCAAATGCATGTCGCTCCAAAAGCGGCCCGGAGCGACATGCGTGAAGACGAAGATTTGATCCGCGCGGGCTGAACAACGCCACGCGTGCTGTTCAGCCGAGTCGGCGCACCGATGCTCGCGGAAATTCCAGCACCCCGGGTTCCGGCTTCCTGTGTTGTGCTTCCGCTACCATCTCGATCAACAGGTCGAGGGCCTCGCATGTGGCGCGGCTCGTCTCGTCATTGCCGCGCAGATAGTGGTAGGCGCGTTCGAGATGGAGACGGGCGGCTGAAAAATCGCTGGTCAATGGTTCCCTCCATGATCCCGCCCTGATGGATATTGGCCTGCCTGGCGCAAGGTGGGGTAAATATCCACAGGCGCCTTTTATTCAAATGCCGGCGAACGTCGTGCTGCTGGCGGCGCCATCGTGTCAGGAGTGACGGCCCTGCCGGCTTTGCGCGGTTTGGCGGCTTGTCTAGACTGCGCTCTTTTGCCCGAGGTGAAATCGATGATCGTCCAAGCCTGCATCAACGGCGCGCGTTCGCGCGATTTCCATCCCAGGCTGCCGCTGACGGCAAAGGCAATGGCCGGCGATGCGGCTTCCTGCGTCGCCGCCGGTGCCGCCGAACTACACATCCATCCGCGCGGCGCCGACGGGCGCGAAAGCCTGGCGGCGGTGGATGCGACGGTCCTTGCCGTGCGCCAGGCCTGTCCGGGCACATTGATCGGCGTGTCGACCGGCGCCTGGATCGAAAACGATGTGGCGCGCACCCGCGCGGCGATCGCCGCCTGGCGGGAACTGCCCGACTATGCCTCGGTCAATCTTTCAGAAACCGACGCGCCCGCCGTGATGGAGTTGTTGCGCAAGCAGGGCGTCGGCATCGAGGCGGGCCTGGCCACGACGGAAGATGCCGAGCGCTTCGTGGCGCTCGCCGATCACGGCCGCGTACTGCGCATCCTGATCGAGATCGACATACCGGACCTGCCTGCAGCCCTCGACGAGGCGCACGGCATCGCCGCCATTCTCGAACGCGCAGGCGTGCGGCGGCAGATCCTGCTGCACGGCGTGGACGGCACGGTCTGGCCGCTCGTGGACCTTGCGCGGCAAAAGCGCTGGTCGACACGGGTCGGGCTGGAGGACGGCAAGACACTCGCCGATGGAACGGTGGCGAGGGACAATGCCGATATCGTGGCCGCGGCCGCCGCGAATTTCCGCTCCACGAGTATGAGCTGAACCTTGTCGGGCCGCGCGCCGGCGAACTCGGCGATGCCATTCGCTCGGGCAAGGCGATTGAGGAACAGCTGAAATAAGGCCACATTCGCGGGCGAGGGGAGATATCCAACCGTTTCGGAGCTCCCGCATGTCGCTGTCCGGCACGACAACCCGCTATGGGCGTCTCGCCCAGGCATTTCATTGGCTGACGGCACTGCTGGTGCTCATTGCCTTCCTGGTCTCGGCGGGCGGTCCGCCGGAGCGGGTCTATTCAGCGGCCAGGGCGTCGACGCTGCTGCTGCACGAGTCGCTCGGCTTCACTGTTTTCTGCTTGCTGGTCGTTCGCCTGATCTGGCGCCGGTTCGATCGCATTCCCGATGCCCCGGCCATGCCGTCCTGGATGGAGGTCGCCTCGAAGGCAACGTATTGGGCGCTCTACGCGCTGCTGTTCGCGGTTCCGGCGACAGCCATGGTCGGCGCCTTGTTCGGCGGCCACCCGGTCACTGTCTATGGGCTGGGAGCTATCGGTCCGTTTTCGGGCAGCTGGGGCGCGCCGCTGGCGGAGATCCACGGCACGCTCGGCGACGTCATGATGTGGATCGCCGGCCTGCACGCGGCCGCCGCCATCTTCCACCATTTCTTCCTTCGCGACCGGGTGCTGAGCCAGATGCTGCCGGGCCTGCCCGATCCATCGTCGCGGCAGGGCGGCTGAACGCGGTCAGTCGAGAATGATGCGGATCGCCCGATCGACGACCGGGTGCAGGCCGCTGGGCCGTCGAAGCCGCAATACGGAAGTTTCTGAAATAGCCGAATCCTTATTTCAGAAACCTGGTGAGAAATTGAAATAGCTTTTGGAAGTTGGTCGAATCTGACATAACGATTTTCTTATTGTAGAAATCGTGGACGTTTCTGAAATATGGATTTGTCGTCTTACAAGGCGGGGCAGTACGAAAAGCGGTTGGAACATCGCAGCTTCGTGCCGACCTCGATCAATCATCCCTGGATCGTCTCCGACCCGAACATCATAGAGGTGCTTGGCCGCGCCGATCGAGCATTGGGTGAATTGAATGCGTTCGCACAACTCGTTCCCGACATCGATTTTTTCATCAGCATGTACGTTGCGAAGGAAGCAACCCAGTCCAGCCGGATCGAAGGCACCCACACCAATATCGAGGACGCTTTCAAGCAGATCGAAGATTTGTCTCCTGAGGCACGCGACGACTGGGAGGAGGTGCAGAACTATATCCAAGCGATCAATAGCGCCATTACCAGCCTGGAGCGCCTGCCTTTCTCCAACAGGCTACTGAAGGAAACTCACGCCATCCTCATGCAGGGGGTGCGCGGCGACACCAAGCAACCCGGCGAATTTCGAACCAGTCAGAACTGGATTGGCGTGAGTCTAAGAAACGCGGTCTTCGTGCCCCCGCATCACGAGCATGTTCCCGAGCTCATGAGCGATATGGAAAAATTCATCCATGCCGACAGCCTGCGCGTACCGCCACTCATCCGCATTGCGATCGCCCACTATCAATTCGAAACCATCCATCCGTTCCTGGATGGCAACGGGCGGCTGGGCCGCCTGATGATTTCGCTTTACCTCGCCTCGCAGGGGCTTCTTGTCAAACCCGCGCTCTATCTGTCCGACTATTTCGAGCGCAACAAGACAGCGTATATCGATCACCTCATGGCCGTACGCGAGGGCAACCATATGCGCGACTGGCTGATTTTCTTTCTCCACGGAGTTGAAGAGACAGCGCGTGCGTCTGCTGACGTGTTCCGCAAAATTCTGGTGCTTAAAGAGCGGATAGAACGGGAAACGCTGCCGCGCTTCAGCCATCGCCGTCAAGGAAACGCGCAACAACTTGTAAGACATCTCTACAGGCAACCATTGGTCGACGTGAAGGGTGTCACCATTCTGTTGGACACGACGACAAACACGGCTACGTCATTGATTGCCGATCTCATAAGCCACGGCGTTCTAATCGAAGTCACCGGCCAAAGACGCAATCGGTTTTTCGTGTTCGAACGATACCTCCAGCTCTTCGAGAGGCGCAGAGATGGCTGACGTCCGCGCATAGATCGCGTGAGGCCCTCTGACGGCAGCAGTTCGATTTCCTACCCCTCCCTAAGATCACAGCCGCAAGATTGTCGCGATCGCTTGATCCACCACCGGATGCATGCCGCTCGCCTGGAAGGAGAGGCGATTGCCGGAGCCGACATTGCTGGTCATGGCGATGGTGAGGTCCGTCTCGGGATCGTGCAGCATGACGGCGACATAGCCCGGAATGCTGCCCTGGTGCCCGTAGAAGGCGCGGTCCGCATAGGTGCTCTGGAACATGCCCGCGCCCGTCTCGCGCATGCGGGTGCCGGGGAAACTCGCCGGCACGCGGTCTTCGAACATCTCGGCGAAGAACGGCGGCGACAACAGTCCGCCGGAGAACAGGCCGCGCATGAAGCCCACCATGTCTGACGGCGTCGACACCATGTCGCCGCAGCCATAGGCGGCGCCGAAGGGGAAGGAGTCGGAGGAATCCTGCAGTTCATTGGAGTAGGGCAGCACGCCGTCCATGCGCCACATCTCGCCGCCCGAGGCGATGTCGGTGGGCGCGTTCGGCGCCTGCGGCGGCCGGTGGTAATAGCCGCGCACCATCGATTTGTCGGGGAAGGCCTCGGTCGCCGGCGACCAGGTGTTGTTCAGGCCGAGTGGCTCAAGGACCGCGCTTCTGACATAGGCGCCCAGCTTCTGGCCGGTGACGGCCTCGATCACCATGCCGGCCAGGACATAGCCGGTGTTGTTGTAGACGGCCGGTCCGCCCGGTGGCTTCTGTTTGTCGGAGGCGAAGGCGATGTCGACCAGCTGTTGCGGCGTCCATTGCCGGCTCGGGTCCATCGGAATGTAATATTCGAATTCCGGCAGGCCGCTGCGATGGTTGACCAGCTGGCGTACCGAAATGGTTTTGGCGCCAGGTAGGTCCGGGAGCCAGGAGGCGATCGGCGCGCCGAGGTCGAGCTTGCCGGTCTCGGCGAGCTTGACCAGGGCCGCGGCGACGAAGGTCTTGGTGCAGCTGCCGATCTTGAACAGCTGGTCCGACGTGACAGGCGTGCCCAGCGCGCGATCGGCGAGGCCTGATGTGAGGGCGGTTGGTGTGGTGTCACCCCTGGCATAGGCGAGCGACGCACCCACCGCGCCATCGGCGATGTAGGTGGCGAGAAGAGCGTTCAGGTCTTTTGGCATGGTGGTCTCGCTTTTTGTGGATCGCGGGATCTTCGCAAAATCGGCCGCGTAGCGGCCGGATGAGGGGGGTACCCAGCGCGACAAGCCTCACTCCGCGATATCGACGGCGGCGAAATTCTGCCGGCCGAAGGGGTCGAGCACGTAATTCAGCACGCTCTTGCGGATCGGGATCGCCACCATCGAATGGGCGATCGGCGCCACCGGCACCTCGGCCTTCAGGATGGCCTGCGCCTTTCCATAGATCGCGGCGCGCTCTTTCGGGTCGGCGGCAACGCGGCCCTCGTCGAGCAGCTTCTCGAAATCCTTGTCGCACCAGCGCGAGCGGTTGGAGCCACCCTTCACGCCGTCGCAGGAGAGCAGATAGCTCAGCATGTTGTCGGGATCGCCATTGTCGCTGCTGCCGCCGAGCAGGAAGGCGTCCTGTTCGCCCGCCGCGGTGCGCTTGAGGTATTCGCCCCATTCGAAGCTGACGATCTCCGATTGCACGCCGACCTTCGCCCAGTCGGCCTGGATCATCTCGGCCATGCGCTTGGCGTTGGGATTGTAGGGGCGCGACACCGGCATCGCCCACAGGCTGATCTTGAGGCCGCTTTCATGGCCCGCTTCCTTGAGCAGTTTCTTGGCGCCATCGGGATCGTACTCGATGCCGGCATCGGTGACGGCGCCGAGCTGCGCCGGCGGCACGACGCTGCCGGCCACCGTGCCGGCGCCGGCATAGACCGCATCGACGATCGCCTTGCGGTCGACGGCCTTGGCCAGTGCCGTGCGCACGCGCACGTCGCCCAGCGGCTGGTGCTCGACATTGAAGCCGAGAATGCCGATGTTCTGGCCCTTGAGATCGAGAACCGTGATGTCGGGATCGCTGCGCAGGTCGGCGACGGCACTTGGCGGCGGCGGGGCGGCGACCTGGCATTCATTGGCCTTGATGCGCTCGACGCGGGTGGTCGGCTCGGGCGTGACGGCGAAGACCAGCGTGTCGATCTTCGGCGCGCCGCGCCAGTAATCCTTGTTGGCGGCGTAGCGGACCTGGCTGTCGGGCACATAGGCCTCAAGCACGAACGGTCCGGTGCCGACCGGCATGCTGTCGATCAGCTCCGGCGTGCCGGCCGCGACCATCTTTTCGGTCTGCTCCAGCGACAGGATGGAGAGATAGTCGAGTGCCAGCCCGGCCAGGAATGTGACGTTGGGAGCCGTCAGCGTGAAGCGCACGGTGTAGTCGTCGACCTTGTCTATTCTGTCGATCAGCGTGCCCATGCCCAGCGCGTTGAAGTACTCGTAAGAGCCGCCGCCAAGCTTGTGATAGGGATTGTTGGCGTCGCGCTGGCGGTTGAAGGTGTAGAGCACGTCGTCCGCGTCGAAGTCGCGCGTGGGCGAAAAATGCTCGTTCGACTGAAACTTCACGCCGTGCCTGAGATGGAAAGTGTAGGCCTTGCCATCCGACGAGACATCCCAGCTTTCGGCGAGCGCCGGGCCGACCTCGGTGGTGCCCGGCTTGAACTCGACCAGCCGGTTGAAGATCGTCTTGGCGGCGGCGTCCATGGTGGAATCGGCGATGCCGATCGCCGGGTTGAAGGTCTCGGGATTGGCTTCCGAGCAATAGACCAGCGTCTTGGCGTAGGCCTGTCCGCCGAGAAGGACGGATGAGGCCAGAACGGACGTGGCCAGGAGGGACGTGGCCAGAAGGGACGGGGCAAGCACCGCGCGCAGAGATTTCATCGCAAACGCTCCTGATGACACTTCGGGGTTGAGGGAAGGAACTTCATGGCGTCGTCGCCGGGGTAAGGAAGCGATCGGGCGCCAGCGCCCCAGCGGTGACGCCGAGTGCGGTGACGTCGTCGGGCAGGGGCTCGCCGCGCATCAGCGCCGCGCTCAGCCTGGCCAGCGTCAGCGACACCTGAAAACCGTAGCCACCTTGGCCGCCGAGCCAGAAGAAGCCGGGCAGGCGCGGGTCGAAGCCGGCGACCGGCGTGCGGTCGGGAGCGAAGGTACGCAGGCCCGCCCACGGCGTCGACGGGCGGCCGATGCGCATAGACGTCGCCTGTTCGATGCGGTCGACGGCGATGGCGACGTCGATATCCTCGGGATACGCATCGCAAGGCTCGGAATCCGTCTCGTCGGCGAGCGAACCGATCAATCTGCCGGCATCGGGCTTGAAGTAGAACTGCTCGTGCAGGTCGACCACCAGCGGCCAGCCGGCGATGTCCAACCCGGCGGGCGGATCGAACAGGAAGGCGGTGCGCCGTTTCGGCTGGAAGCCGAGGCCCGGGAGTCCCACCATGCCGGCGACGACATCGACCCAGGCGCCGGCGGCGTTGACGATGATGTCAGCCGAGTAGACGCCGGCGCTTGTTTCAACCCGAAAAGCGCCGCCGTCGCGTGAGATGGAGCGGACCTCCTCGCCGGTGCGGATGGTGCCGCCGCTGGCTTTGAGCTTGGACGCGCAGGTCGCCAGCATCTTGTCCGTGTCGACATCCACCGCATCCGGCTCATAGACGCCGCCGCAGGTGGCTTGCTGGGCAATGACTGGAACCAGCGCGTGGAGCTCGGCCGCCGAGAGGCGGCGCACTGATGGCACCAGCGCCTGCAAATCACGAGCCAGCTTGTCGATGGCGGCATCGTCACCGGTCCATCCGACATGCAGCGCGCCACGCCGGTGGGCGACGAAACCGCCCTCGACGATTGCCTGCCGGCTGGCCAGCGTCAGCCCGCGCACGAGGCGGTTGCCATAGGTCTCGGTGAACAGAGCGGCGGAGCGTCCGCTGGCGTGGTAGCCGAGATGCGGTTCGCGCTCGATGACGGTGACTTCGGCCGAGGCCGCCACCTCGGCGGCAAGTGAGAGGCCGGCAATGCCGCCGCCGATGACGACAATCTTTTGGAAGGACTTTGACTGCATTCATCAGTCGTAAAAATATTTTCGTATCCAGTCAACATTTAGCGTATAAGAAAATTTCGGTGTTGTTGATGGCTGCGGGGAGTTCGACTACCTAGGGTGGAGCGGCGCGATCCCGCGCCTTGGAGCTGGCAATGTCGGAGCAACCCAATCTCGGTGATTGTCTGCGGGCTTTGAGAAAAACCCATGGCTGGACCTTGCAGGAGGTCAGCGCGCTGACCGGCGTCGCGGTGTCGACGCTGTCCAAGGTCGAAAACGACCAGATGTCGCTGACCTACGACAAGCTGCTGCAGATCTGCGAGGGGCTCGGCATCCATGTGACGGAACTGCTCAGCGGCGACCGCAAGCAGCCGGCAGCGCGCACCCGCCGCTCGGTCACCTCGCAGTCCAACACGCTGCGCCAGCTGACCCGAAATTATGACTACCGGTATCTCGCCACCGACCTGGTGCGCAAGCGCATGGTGCCGATTCACGCCTATGCGCGCGCCCGCACGCCGCAAGAATTCGGCCCGCTGACCAGGCATGCCGGCGAGGAATTCCTGATCGTGCTCAAGGGCGAGATCGAACTGCATACCGACCAGTACGCGCCGGTGCGGCTGAAAGCGGGCGAGAGCGTCTACATCGATTCCACCATGGGCCACGCCTATCTATCGGTGGGCGAGGGCGACGCCGAGATGCTGTGCGTCTGCTCCGGCGACGAGCCCGACATGGAAGGCACGCTGCTGAGCGAGCTGGAGACGGTTGAAGGATAGGGCGCAGCTCACCGCGCAAGTTTTCTGCAGCTCGATTCAGGCTTTCTCGTTCGAACTGCGCGGCGAAACCGGCTATAGGACCGCTGAAACCGTAGCTCCCGCCAATCTGAAAAGGAAATCCGATGAGTGTAGAAAAGACAGCCGTCATCGTGGCCGGCGGCAGCGGCATGGGGGCGGCGGCGGCCAAGCGGCTGGCGGCGGATGGTTTCAAGGTCGCCATCCTGTCCTCGTCCGGCAAGGGCGAGGCGCTGGCCAAGGAGCTTGGCGGGCTCGGCGTCACCGGCTCCAACCAGTCGAATGACGATCTGCAGCGGCTCGCCGACCTGACCCTGGAGCGCTATGGCCGCATCGACGTGCTTGTCAACAGCGGCGGCCATGGACCGCGCGCGCCGATCCTGGAGATCACGGACGAGCAGTGGCACACCGGCATGGACGTCTACCTGATGAACGTCATCCGGCCGGTGCGCATCGTGGCGCCGCAGATGGTCAAGCAGAAGGGCGGGGCCATCATCAACATCTCGACGGCCTGGGTGGCGGAACCGAACGCGATGTTCCCGACCTCGGCCGTGTTCCGCGCCGGCCTTGCCGCCTACGCCAAGATTTTCGCCAACACCTACGCGGCCGACAATGTGCGCATGAACAACGTGCTGCCCGGCTGGATCGACAGCCTGCCCGCCACCGAAGAGCGCCGCGACAACGTGCCGATGCAGCGCTATGGCACATCAGAGGAGATCGCCGCGACGATCGCGTTTTTGGCGTCGGACGGGGCAGGGTATATTACCGGGCAGAATATCCGCGTGGATGGGGGTGTGATCCGGGCGCTGTGAGAGGCGGCTGGCGGCGATCTCATACCTCTCAGATTAGCCGAAGCCCTCCCTCCCTTCGTCATCCTAGGCGTAGCAAGGAGCGAAGCGACGCCGCGCAGACCCTAGGATCCATGCCGCGACGTGGGCCGAAAAAATACGGCGAACGAGGATAGTCCCCGGACGGGTTGGCGGTTACCGTCAACGCATGACCGGCTATGTTTACATGACCGCGAGCCAGAAGGGCGGCACCATCTACATCGGTGTCACCAACGATCTCGGTCGCCGCATGCCGGAGCACAAATCCGGCGAAGGTTCGCGCTTCACCAGGCGCTACGGTGTGCAGCGGTTGGTCTGGTACGAGGAACATTTCGACATTCGTGACGCCATTCAACGCGAGAAATCGCTGAAGCGCTGGTCGCGACAATGGAAGATCGAACTGATCGAGAAGACCAATCCGGAATGGTTCGAGCTGTTTCGCGGAACAGGTTGGTCGCGGTTTGATGGCGTTTCGTCGGAGGTTGGAGCCAGGTTCGGCACCGTTTTGTCCGTCGCAAGCGTCGCGGCATGGATCCTAGGGTCTGCGCCGCGTCGCTTCGCTCCTTGCTCCGCCCTAGGATGACGAAGCGAGGGAGGGCTTCGGCTAATCCCCACGTCAACTAGCGACCCTTACGACGTGGCTTCCCAGTTCACTGCGACCGCTTCGCCGCCTGATCGGCATCCGTCAGCGTCTGCAGAAACGCCACGATGTCGTCGATCTCGGCATCGTTGAGCGCCGGCTTGTCGCCGGGTTTCTTGCCGTCGAAGGGCGGGTCTTGATTCAGGTTCGACCAGTAAGCCTTTGGTAAATCGTCATATTTGTCGACGGTACCGTAAGCGTTTTTCGGGTACCAGCGGCCGGGGTCGGTGTCGCGGCTGGCGTAGAAGGCCACCGCTTCGCGCAGCGTGTGGAAATATCCGTTGTGGAAGAAGCTCTTGCGCAGCGCCACGTTGCGCAGGCTCGGTGTCTTGAACAGGCCGCAATAGTCGGTGCGGCCACGGAAATCGGTGCGCAGGGGACCGCACAGGCCGAGATCGACATAGGCCGGGTCGGCGTTGGCCGGGATGGCCGGATTGCGCGGCACGGCGATGGCGATGAGGCCGAAATCGGTGAATTGCGGCGGCTCACCGTCATTGGCCGGTTCGCTGAGGTGGCAGGAGGCGCAATTGCCTTTCGCCTCGTCCTCGAACAGGGCGCGGCCATGCAGTTCCCGCGCCGATAGCGTCGCCTTGCCGGCGAGGAAGGCGTCGTAGCGGCTGGAATAGGGGTAGAAGTCGACCGCGCTCTGCTCGAACGTGCCAAGCGCCTCGGCGGCGGCGTCGAAGGCATCGTCCGGGCGGTCGAAGACATCGTTGCCGAAGGTTGCCTTGAAGTCATCGGCATAGGCTGACTTGCGCAAGGCGGCGGTGACCGCCACGGCATCCTTGTTTGCCATCTCGAACGGCGAGAGCAGGGGGATTTTCGCCTGGTCCACACCGTGATCGGCGCGGCCGTCCCAGGTCAGACCGCCGGTCGGGCCATTGTCGACGCTCTCGTCGCCCTCGTCCTCGGAATCGTGGAAATGCTCGGTGAAGGCGGGCGCGGCCTGGATGTAGCGCAGCGACGGCACCGCGCGCACGCCGGACTGGTCGAGGTTCGGGCCGCCCATTTCGACCGGTGTGGCCGAGGCCGGACCGAAGGCATGGCGTGGATCGTGGCAGGAGGAACAGGCCTGTTTTCCCGACGCCGAGAGCGCCGGGTCGAAGAACATCTTTCGCCCCAAGGCAGTCAGCGCCTCGGCGCGTGCGAAGGCTTGCCCACGCGACAGCGGACCGGGATGGACGCCGTCCGGCCCCGCCGTATTCGGGGGTGCGGCAAAGCCAAAGGTCGAGATCGCTGCACTCGCGATCACCAGGCTTTTCCATCGTCTCATCATCATGGGGCACGGTCCGCTTTGGCCCGGAAATAAGAACGCAGTGCAACGGATTGATGACCGCTCCCAGTGCTCACGAAACCGTGTTCGCCGCGGCGGCGGATGTCACAAAGGTGACAAGGCATCCACGTTAGCTGCCCATGGTTCCCGCGCCATAGCCGCATAAGCCCCATAGCCACAGTCAAGCCACGAGGTCTTTCCATGACGAGGCCCAAGTTCCTCACTTCCTTCTGTCTGGCCGGTTCGGCCTTGTTTCCCCTTGCGGCCGCCAATGCCGCACCTCCCGGCTTCGACAAGATCGACACCGTCGTCGTCATTTATGCAGAGAACCGCAGCTTCGATAATCTTTATGGTGGCTTCCCCGGCGCCAATGGACTGGCCAATGTCTCGGCCGACCAGGCGCGCCAGCTCGACCGCGACGGCAAGCCGCTGACCGAACTGCCGCCGGCCTGGGGCGGGCTGACCGGAAAGGGCGTCACGCCCGTGGTGACGGAGGCGCAGACCGCGCATCTTGCCAACGCGGCCTTCGCCATCGACGATCCCAAGGGCTTCAACGAAGGCACCAATGTCATCACCCACGATTTGTGGCACCGTTTCTACCAGGAGCAGATGCAGATCGACGGCGGCAAGAACGATAAATTCGTCGCCTGGGCCGATTCCGGCGGGCTGGTCATGGGCCATTATGACGGCTCGAGCCTGCCGATGTGGCAGGTGGCGAAGAAATATGTGCTGGCCGACAATTTCTTCCAGGGCGCCTTTGGCGGCTCCTTCCTCAACCATTTCCAGCTCGCCTGCGCCTGCGCGCCGTTCTATCCGCATGCCGACACCAGTCCGATCAAGGGCCAGATCGCGGTGGTCGAGGCCGACGGCACGACCTTGAAGGTGGCCGACAATTCGCCGCCGTCGGCGCTGGGCGGTGTGCCGAAATTCGTCAATGACGGCGCCATCACGCCCGATTTTTACGCCGTCAACACCATGCAGCCGCCTTACGAGCCGAGCGCCAACAAGCCTGCAGAGGGCGGTGACAAGGCGCTGGCCGATCCGGCCGCGCCCACCACGCTGCCGCCGCAGCACGACATCACCATCGGCGATCTCCTGTCGCTGAAGGGGGTCGACTGGGCCTGGTACGCCGGCGCCTGGCAGGCGACCCTCGACGGCAAGAACGCCACGCCGGTGCCGAACTTCCAGTTCCACCACCAGCCGTTCAACTATTTCGCCGCCTACGCGCCCGGCACCGCCGCGCGCACCGAGCATCTCAGGGATGGCGGCCTGGATGGCGCCGAGTTCATCAAGGCGATCGACGACGGCAAGCTGCCGCAGGTCGCCTTCTACAAGCCGCAGGGCAATCTCAACGAGCACTCAGGCTATGCCGACGTGACATCGGGCGACCGGCATCTGGCCGACCTCGTCGCGCATCTGGAGAAGAGCCCGCAATGGAGCCACATGCTGGTCGTCATCACCTATGACGAGAATGGCGGCTTCTGGGATCACGTCGCGCCGCCCAAGGCCGACCGCTGGGGCCCGGGCAACCGCATCCCGGCCTTCATCGTCTCGCCCTATGCCAGGATGGGCACGGTCGACCACACGCAATACGATACGACGTCGATCCTGCGCTTCATCACCGCGCGCTACGATCTGCCGGTGCTGACGGGCATCGTCGCCCGCGACAAGGCGCTGGCCGCCAATGGCGAGCCGCCGATGGGGGATTTGTCAGCCGCGCTTAATCTCAGCCGCTAGGGCGGAGCGAACCGCGAATATGCCACCGCGCCGCGAGGCGCGGTGGCTCAGCCGCCATTGACCAGGGCAAGAATGAGCTTTTGCAGATTGCCGCCCTGGCCGAGTTCGATGCGGTCGAAATCGCGGCTTGCCTGCCGCTGCGCCTGCGAAAGGGCGGACAGGCGTTTGGTCATCTCGACCCGGATCTTGCTGCATTTGGGATCGTCGGGAACGGTGAGGCCGACCGTCGCCGCCTCGATCTTGCGCGCCATGTCGACAATGGTCGCGCCATGCACCTTTTCGTGGGCGCTGACGCCTGCGAGGAAAACCTCCCAGTTCTTCTGGATGGCGGACGGCAGCGGCGAGGAGGGGCTGGGCAAGGTGTAGGTGATGATGAGCTTTGGCTTGGCCGAGACCAGCACGCAGGCTCCGGCACGCGGCTGATAATCCCTGGTCCAGGTCAGCTTGAAATTGGTGTGAGCAATGGCGCGGGTAATGCCGACATTCGGCCCGTTCTCGCCAATCGACCGGTAGAGCTCGAGCCCGGACTGGCCTGAAATGGCGTAGGTCTCGACCTTCTCGACAGGCTTCCACTCGGCATGCGCCGCAAGCGGCAAGGCCACCAGGGCGGCGGTCGGAAGATACAGGCGAACACAGGCTCTCAACACTGCTCTCTCCGAGGCGCGCGGCCCTGCCATTCAGGCAACGCTATTCAACGGCTTTTCCTATATGCTGCCGGCGGGCGCTGCAAATGGCCCGGAGGGGGAAGTCATGAGAAGAAATCTCGTTGCCGCCGGTGCCTTGGCGGCGGTGCTTGGCTCGCAATCGGCCTTCGCGGCATCCTGCGGCGGCTGGAGCGCCAAGATGGAGGAAGACGAGGGTGGCAGCGTGCTGACCGCTTCGGTCTGCGGCGGGCCGAAGGGCGACGCCTATCTGATGCTCAATTGCTACGACAAACCGGTGCTGAGCTACGATCTGGGCGCCAGCGGCCAACAACTGGAACCGGGCATCAGCGGCGCGTTCGACTTCAAGGCCGACGGCAAGACGGTGACCAAGACCCTGCAGCTGGAGGCGATGTACAATTATTTCGTGGTCGATCTGGAGAAGGGGGACCCGCTGCTCGACCTGTTGCGGTCCAAGGGGGACGTGTCGGTCAGCGCTGCCAAATATGGTTCGATCAGTTTTGCGCTGAAGGGTTCCAGTGGGGCAATCGGCAAGGTGCTGGCGCAGTGCGGCAAGGCGAAGCCCGCGGGCGACGGGGATTGAACCTCGAGAGGTTGCGCCGCCCCTCATTGTCCTGCCGCCCATTGATCCATTCCATCAGCGGCTTGCCGCCAGCGCCGGGCGGCCGTATCTCACGTCCATGACCGACATCCAATTCCGCAAGGCGCAAGCCTCCGACCTGCCAGCCATCGTCGCCATGCTCGCCGACGATCCGCTGGGTGCCGCCCGCGAAGACGCCTCGTTGCCGTTGGCGCAGGGTTATATCGATGCCTTCAACGCCATCGATGCCGATCCCAATCAGCTGCTTGCCGTGGCCGTGGATGGCGCGGAGGTAATCGGCACCTTGCAGATCAGCTTCCTTGCCGGTATTTCGCGCAAGGGCGGCTGGCGCGGGCAGATCGAGGCGGTTCGCGTTGTCAGCGGCAGGCGCTCCGACAGCGTCGGCAAGAAGATGTTCGAATGGGCGATCGACGAGTGCCGGGCGCGGGGCTGCGGCCTTGTGCAGCTCACCACCGACAAGGGGCGAGCGGATGCGCACCGCTTCTATGAAGGGCTCGGCTTCAGTGCCAGCCATATTGGTTACAAGAAGAGCCTTTAGCGGAAACCCGTGCCGGTTCGGGCCTGGCGGTGACTGGCGTATAGCGGAAGCCCTTCAGGCACTATTCAAATCGCCTGGCAAAGCGGATATAGGTCAGTCAGGTTGACCTATTGTAAAAACGTCCGGGGAGGCGTGTCGTGACCCTTTTGAATCTTCTGGCCTCGCGCTCATCGCGCATGAAGGCCTCCGAAATCCGCGAGCTGTTGAAGCTGCTCGACCAGCCCGACATCATCTCTTTCGCCGGCGGCATTCCCGATCCGTCGCTGTTTCCGGCAGACGCCATCCGCGATGCCTATGCCGACGTGCTCGGCGGGCCGGAAGCGGGGGCAGCACTCCAATACCAGGTTTCGGAAGGCTATCTGCCGCTGCGGCGCTGGCTCGCCGGGCAAATGGGCAAGCTCGGCGTGGCCTGCGACGAGGCCAACATCTTCATCACCTCCGGCTCGCAGCAGGCGCTGGATTATCTCGGCAAGCTGTTCCTGTCGCCAGGCGATACCGCGCTGGTGACATGGCCGACCTATCTCGGCGCGCTGCAGGCCTTCAACGCCTACGAGCCCCGCTATGACCGGCTGCGGCCCGAGGGCGGCAACATGACGCCCGAAGCCTACCACACTGCCGCCGCCGCCAATGGCGGCAAGGTGAAATTCGCCTATCTGGTGCCCGATTTCGCCAACCCGACCGGCAACACGCTGGACCGAAAGCAGCGCGAAGCGGTGCTCGACCTTGCCGGCGAGCTCGACATCGCCGTCATCGAGGATGCCGCCTACCGGGCGCTGCGCTATGACGGCGAGGGTGTGCCGCCGATCCTGGCGCTCGACTGCATCAGGTCCGGCGGCATCGACAAGGCGCGCACGCTCTATTGCGGCTCGTTCTCGAAAATTCTGTCGCCGGGCATGCGTGTCGGCTGGGTTTGCGCGCCGCGCCATGTGGTGGAAAAACTGGTGCTGATGAAGCAGGCTTCGGACCTGCACAGCCCGTCAGTCAACCAGATGGTGATGCACCGCGTCGCCGAAGCCGTGTTCGACGGCCAGGTGGAAAAACTCATCGGCGCCTACCGCGAGCGCCGAGACGGCCTGCTTGGCGCGCTTGACGCCAACATGCCGGAGGGGGTGACCTGGAGCCGTCCGGAAGGCGGCATGTTCGTCTGGGTGACGCTGCCGGAGGGCACCGACGCCACGGACCTCCTGGCACGGTCGGTGAAGGAGGCGCGGGTCGCCTTCGTGCCGGGCAACGCCTTTTACGCCGACGGCACCGGGCGCAACACGCTGCGGCTGTCGTTCACGCTGGCCACCCGCAGCGCGGTGAGCGAGGGCATTCCCCGGCTGGCGGCGCTGCTCAAGGGTTAGAGCAAATTCCAGGAAAAGTGTGAAACGGTTTTCCCGGGAAAGCGCGCAGCGCTTTCCCTAGGAATTGCGTAATAGCAACGAGCGGCATGCCCCTAAGCCGGCACGTTCGCCAGCTGCTTGAGCTTCGCAAGCCGGGCGCGGGCGAGCTTGCGGATCGGCTTTTCGAAACCCTCTTCGCCGGCTTCGACGACGAAGACCAATGTCTTGAAGTCCAGCATGAACTCGTCGATGGCCCGCGTCGTCTGTTCGGACCTGTCCTTGAACCGGCGCAGCAATGCGTTCGCTTCCTCGATGGCATCGGCATTGGCGCCGTCGACCAGCGCTTCAAGCTTCTGAAAACAATCCAACCGAAAATTCTCCCGCCGCGCCTCCAAACTTGCCATCGGTGCAAAAGTTCCATCGGACTCGAAAAATTGTCGCTGGCTGTCAGCAGAGGCTCGCGCCCCGCGTTGACGCCCTGCCGACCGCGCCTAAATTCGAGGCCTTGCGAGGAGGCGCTTTCATGGACACCCAGGAATTGCATCGCGGCCGGCTCATCGACCACCTCCAGCTCGTGGTCCGGGATCTCCCCGCCAGCCGGCGTTTCTACGAGGCGGTTTTCCAAGTCCTTGGTGTCCCGATCGGCGGCACCGGCGAGGATTATTTCTGGGCCGACGAATTGTTCATTTCCAGCGCCGACAGCCGGGCCGCGCTGGGAAAGCTGACCGGACGTCATCATCTGGCCTTCCAGGCCAGGGATCACGCCATGGTCGATGCCTTCTACAAGGCCGGGCTCGAAGCCGGCGGCACGGACAATGGCGCGCCTGGCGAGCGGTCCTATCATCCCGGCTATTATGCCGCCTTCCTGCTCGACCCGGACGGCAACAACATCGAGGCCGTCCACCACGGCCCGGCCAACCGCAGCGCCGCGTCGGTGAAGATCACGTTCTAGGAGCAATCGATCGACCGCGTCGAGGCGAGGTGATTCCGATGCCGCATTTCCGGGGTATTTCGGAGACTCGGACGCCACACCGGCCAATCCGATCGGATTCTTGACCTGGGCGGCACTGAAATTGTCCTGCGGAGCATGGATGGCGCCGTCTCTGGACAAGAGGCAAATCGGTCCCATACGGTGCGGCTTCAGGGAAGACGCGTGCGCGGGAAAGGCCGGTTGCTCGTTGAAAAAGAACGTCTTCTCTTCGCTCGATCTGCCGTCGCATCTCGACGACCGCGCGCGCTTCGCGCTCTGGCAGGACATTCATGTCGCCGAGATCTGGTCGGTCGAATATGCCATCTCCGGCAATGTGCCGTTCCAGGCGGATATCGAAGCCACCGCCATCGGGCCGCTGGTGCTCGGGCGGATGGCCGGGACGATCAAGCATGCGAGCCGCAAGACGCGCAACATCGCCGACGACGGCCGCGACGGCTATCTGCTGCTGGTCAACGATGGCGACACCAGGCTGAGCGGTGTGCAGACCGGCCGCGACTACAGCATCGGCAGGGGCGAAGGCGCGCTGGTCTCGGCTTCGGAAGCGCTGGAAATGACCGGCGGCGACCGCAATGTCTGGACCAATGTCGTGGTGCCCCGCGAAATCATGGAAAATGCCTTCGCCCATGTCGAGGACCGCCTGGCGCTGACCATCGGCGTCGACAATGAAGCGCTCGACATGCTCAAGCGCTATTGCGGCTTCCTGGAAGCGGGGCCGGCATTGCTCTTGCCCGATCTTGTCGCCCATGCCACCGAAACGATCGTCGACCTGATCGGATTGGCGACGGGCGCCAAGGGCGAGATCGCCGAGCTGGCGGGCGTGCGAGGCCTGCGCGCGGCAAGGCTGCAAGCCATCCTGCAGACGATGCGGGACAATTTCGCCGATCCCGGCATCTCGGCCCAGCATATCGCCCAGCGTTTGCGGCTTTCCGCGCGCTACGTCCATGATCTCCTGCAGGAAACGGGCTCGAGTTTCGCCGAGCATATTCTCGAACTGCGTCTGCAGAGAGCCCACCGCATGCTGCGCGACCGGCGCAACGACCGCATGCGGGTCAGCGAGATCGCGCTGTTGAGCGGCTTTTCCGACGTCTCCTATTTCAATCGCTGTTTCCGCCGCCGCTTCGGCTCAGCGCCGAACGCCGCCCGTTAGAACGAATCGTCGCTTCACGGAATCGATGGCCGCTCTAACTCCTTGTTTTCCGCAATTCCGGGCGGAAGCGCGATATCAAAGACAAGGACTCGAAGCGAGTCGGATCAGTCGTCTTCGAACCGATCGACTGATGCCGAACGGCCACACTGATCGGCCCGAGTGCCGCAGCGCTCTCCACGACAATTCCAATGCGGCTCAGCCCAAGACGCCGCCCGCGAACAATGCAAAACCTCGACGATACCCGGGTCGCCGCGGAGTATTTTCCACGGCCGGGGAAAGCAACATCATTGGGGTAGCAAACAGTGAAAACGATTCTTCTCGCCACCATCCTCGTGCTTGCGCCAGCCGGCATGGCGTCCGCGGCGGACGTCAACGAAACCTTGCCGGTTGCTGCCGGCTATGACTGGTCCGGCCTCTATGCCGGCGTTCACTTCGGTTACGTAGCCGGGAAATCCAATCTCTTCATCGGCGGCGCCGGCATTGGGGGCACCGACGTCAATGCTGCCTTCGATCCGGACGGTTTTATTGGTGGCATCCATATCGGCGTCAATCAGGAATTGGCGAACCGTTTCGTGCTCGGCGCCGAAGCTGACCTTGCCTACAGCAATGTCGATGCGGTGGGGACCTTCGCCGGTGCCGGCGCGTTGTTGTCGAGCGAACTCAAGTGGTCGGGTTCGGCCCGGCTGCGGGCCGGCTATGCGTTCGATCGGACGTTGCCTTATATCAGTGCCGGCGTGGCAGCGGCCAAGTATGAAATGAGTGTGGTCAGCAGTGGTCCCCTCGGTACAGTAACAATCCACGACGAAACCCATCTTGGCTGGACGGTTGGGGCCGGCGTCGAGCACGCTTTCACCGACAAATGGATCGCCCGCGTCGAATATCGCTATTCCGACTTTGGCAAAGAGGATCTCTCGGTGCCGATTTTTGGTCTTGGCACGGTTTCGAACATCGATCTCAAGACGCACGATTTACGCGTCGGCCTCAGCTATAAGTTCTGACAGGCCGGTTCGAACAAAACCCTGGCGTCCGCGCCGGGGTTTTGCCTGCGCCGCGGCTGATGCTGAACGGCCACACCGGCCGGCCGGGGTGCGGCGGCGCGCTCCAAGACAATTCCGATGCTGTCCAGCCCAAGACGCCGCCGGCGATCAATGCAACACCGTAGCTTCGACTGACCGCCACTGACAAAGTCGGTCGTGGTGCAGCATCCCGGGGACAGCAGACAAGCAATGAAAACGATTCTTCTCGCCACTGCCTTTCTTTTCGTTCCCGCCGGCATGGCGTTGGCCGCCGACCCCACCGAGACCTTGCCGGTCGCGGCCAGCTACAACTGGTCCGGCGGCTATCTCGGAGCACAGGCCGGATATGCCCGGAGCGACGCCAGGGTCGGACAGACTTTCGCGCCGGGCAGCTTCGACAATTACGGCTGGGGTTACAGCCCGTCCGGCGGTTTCGGCGGTGTGTTTGCCGGCTACAACAAGCAGTTCGACAGCGGATTGGTTGTTGGCGTCGAGGGAGACTACAGCTTTGCAAGCGTGAACGACACGACGCTCTACCGGGCGCTCGGCGTCGACGATCCCGCCTTTGGTGGCGAGCTCGAGCTTGAGGCGGTAGGCACCGTGCGCCTCAGAGCCGGTTATGCGATCGATCGCTGGCTTCCTTTCGTCACCGGCGGCCTGGCGGTGGCAAGCTACAAACACACGACCACCAACATTCCGGGCGGTCCCTATGCCGACGTCCGAGATACCGTCGCGGGTTATACGCTGGGTGCGGGCGGCGAATACGCCGTCACCGACAATTGGGTGGTTCGGGGCGAATACAGGTTCGCCGATTTCGGCCGCCACACCTCCGTGCGCCACGCCTTCTCCAATGGCGCTCCCCTCAATCGGGATGCCATCGAACTGACGACACAGGATCTGCGGATCGGCGTGGCCTACAAATTCTGATCTCCACGGCCGGACGCTGGTCCGGAAATTCGCATTCGAGGGCTCTAATGCATCGCTTTTCAATCTTCGCCGCGTCGTCGCTGGTCGCCGCGACCTCCGCTTACGCCGCCGATACGCAGCAGCCGCTGGCAGCGGAGACGGTGGTGACGCCGCATGTTTCGGGCTACGGCGAACTCTATCTCGGCGGGCTTCGCTTCGTCGGCGACGACTACACGACCCGGGCCGGCGGCGGCGCCGTGCGCGTCAACATTCCGTTTGCCGAGCGCTGGAATTTGCAGGGCGACCTGACCTACGACCGCATCTGGGGCCATTACGATCCCCTGGATGACACGCGCGGTGCGGTCCATGGCTTCTACCGCGATTCCGACCGTTTCGCCGCCGGCATTTTCGCCGCCTACACATCTGTCGGCGAAAGCGGGGTGACCGTAAACAACTATGCGGTCGGCCCGGAAGCACAACTCTATTTCGGCAATCTGACCCTCTATGGCCAGGCCAGTGTCGGCCAGCTCACCATCAGCGACTTTCATGGCGACCAATGGGGCGTACGCGCGGTGGCGCGCTACTTCGTCCGGAAGAATCTTCGCCTCGATGCGGAGCTCGACTTCAACCGAACCGACTACAACGGCACCAACGAAGACGTGGTCGGTGCCGCCGTGCAGGCCATGTACCGGTTCGACGAAACGCCATGGGCGGTGTTCGGACGCTATGATTTCGAGCGGAGGAAGTTCGAAACGTCCACGCAGGACACCAGAGCCAACAAGGTCGTCATCGGCCTGCGCGCCAGCTTCGGCAGCGATACGCTGTTCGACGAGGACCGCAACGGCGCGACCATGGACACCTATCGGGCCGCTTCGGTGATCAATACGAAGTGAGCCGGCGGCACGACTGGAAAGGCGGACTGGCTTTCGCTTTCGACCTGCATGCCGAGCGGGTTATCGGACTGGTGCGCACGGCCGATGCCGCCTTCGCGGCGCGTCCTGGAAAAACACGTTTTTTCGCTTCGAAGGCGAGGTGACGCCGCACGGTGCGCCGACCGACCTCTTCGCTCTCGAAAGAAGGCGGGAAACAACCGGCACATCCGGTCAATGACAGGGCTGCCATCCGCAAGCGGGCTTTCTCGCGCCGGCACCTTCGCAAGCGGCACGAGACGGTGGAGACTGGCGCCGATCAGCCTTGTTGAGCCGTGCCTTGCGTTGCCAGATTGGTGGCCGCGGTGCTAACCGGGAAATGGCGGACGGGAATCGACCTCAAAGCAATTCGCGAGGTCTTTCCCAATAACATCCCGAACAGACCATCTCTTGCCCACCGTGGAGAAACAATTTTTATGCAAAAATCAGCCAGGGCGATCCGTGTCGCCGCGCCGTTGCTTACGATTTTGGGCATGGCCACACCATTCATATTAACAATTTCTCATATATGTTCGGCGCAGGCTCAGGAGGAATATCTTCCGACCCAGAAGGACTTTGTCGGCAAATGGCAACTCAGCGGCGCGACCACCCGGCCGCCGCGCGACATGAAGGATGCGGCAACGCCGGAACAAGAAGCGGCCGCCAATGACTTCCAGCAGACGGTGACCGCGTTCTACGGCGCGTTCGACTATCTGGAGATCACGGCGGACGGCCGCTACAATTTCCATCAGCCCGGTGACCCGGCATCGGGTTCCTGCGCCTGGTGCGGAACCTGGTCCTTCAACAAGAGTTCGCTATGGCTGGAGCTGGACACGGCACCCCGGCTTGATATCTACGCCAAGGGCGGCGACATCCAGATGACTTATACCGCCGAACCCGACGAAAAATCGAAATACGCCTGGCTGGTTTTTGGCTGGACGAAGGTCGAGTAGACGCCGCGCGCCTCGACAGGTCCGAGCGGCTTTTCTCCAATCTTGTATGCTCGTATACGAGTTGAAGACCCGGGGAGTTCGCATGAGTCCATTGCCTGAAACCGTGCCGTTTTTCAGTCAGTGGGAGACGCCTGACATGACGCTGGCGGTGCTCGCCGACGGCGCCGAAGCCGCGTTGCGGCGGGATCCGCTATGGCAGGGATCAGGCGCTGCCACGCTCGATGAATACACGGCCTGGGCCGCCAATGTCTGCGGCATGGCGTGTCTCAAGATGATCCTGGCGACGCGCGGCGAGATCGTGCCGACGATCGAACTGGCCAGGCGATGCACTCCGTATGGCGGCTATGTCGTCAATGAAGGCTCGATCAAGGGGCTGATCTATGCGCCCTTCGTCACCTTCGTGAAGGCGGAATTCGGCCTCGATGCCGAGGTGATGACCGGTGTCGCGACGGCGGACATTCCGTCGATCCTCGGCCGGTCGCGGTTCTTCATCGCTTCGGTCAGCAGTTCGATCCGCTGGCCCGAGCGCGAGCCGCCATCGAAGGGCGGACATTTGGTTCTGGTCACCGCCGCCTCGGATGAAGGGTTCCGCTTTCACAACCCATCCGGCCATACCAGTGCCACACAGGTCAACGCAGTGTTGGCGCCAGCCGCTTTCGACCGCTTCTTTGCCAATCGCGGCATTGCCGTCGCCATTTGATTTTGACAGTTGAGGGATTTCGATGACCGGAAAGATCAGGGTTGCGATCCTCTATGGGGGGCGCTCGGCCGAGCATGACGTGTCGCGGCTTTCGGCCGCCAATGTGCTGAAGGCGATCGACCGGACGCGCTACGAGGTGGTGCCGATCGCCATTTCCAGGGAGGGCAGATGGCTGCTGCAGCCGGCGTCCGAGGCCATCGGCGAAGGGGCGGGAGCTCCAGTGTCGCAGGATGGCGTGGAGATAGCCCTGCTGCCCGGCGGCAAGGGCCGGCTGATCTCAGCGTCGCCTATGGGACCGCGGGCTGACCTGGCGCCGGTCGATGTCGTCTTCCCCGTGCTGCACGGTCCTTTCGGGGAGGACGGCTCGGTGCAGGGCTATGCAGAGGTTGCCGACGTCGCCTATGTCGGCTGCGGCATTCTCGCCTCGGCCGCGGCGATGGACAAGGATGTCGCCAAGCGGCTCATGCACGGGGCCGGGCTTGCCGTCGCCCGCTCGGTCACTGTCCATCGTAACGACGTCGGTTCCTTCCAGGAGATCGCCGGGGCGCTGGGGCTGCCATTCTTCGCCAAGCCGGCGCGCCAGGGCTCGTCGTTCGGAGTGAGCAAGGTGAACGACAGGGATGGTTTCGATCAAGCCCTCGAAACGGCTTTCCGCTATGACGGCAAGGCGTTGATCGAGGAGTTCGTCGAAGGCCGCGAGATCGAGTGCTCGGTGCTGCAACGGGCCGACGGCTCGCTCACGGTGTCGCTGCCCGGCGAGATCATCCCGGCCGGCAAGCACGGCTTCTACACCTATGAGGCCAAATATCTTGACGCCGACGGCGCGGTGGTCAAAGTGCCCGCCGATGTGCCGGCAGCGGTGATCGACCGGGCGAGGGAAATGGCTGGGCAAGCCTTCAAGGCACTCGGCTGCGAGGCGATGGCGCGCGTCGACTTCTTCCTGCGCGCCGACGGCTCCCTGCTGGTCAACGAGGTCAACACGCTGCCCGGTTTCACCGACATATCGATGTACGCCAAGGCGCTGGCCGCGATCGGCATCGGCTACAGCGAGGTCATCGATATCTTGATCGAGCATGCGCTGGCGCGGCACGGCGCGCGCTGATCCGAGTCAGCGGCCGCCGTATCGGATAAACCGCCCTTTGGACGGCGTGTCTTTCCACCTCTGGCTAATGTTGCTGGCCGGCTCTATATGCCCGATCATGGGACTGGCAGGGGAGGCATGGAATGGCGGCCAATCGTCGAAACGGGATGGCGTCGCCCGCGCATGGCTTGGAGGATATTCTTTCGCCCGCCGCCCCGCACCCCCGGACGTCGTTGCCCAATGTAGCCACCATCGTCACCACGGTGGCGGCGCTGTATTTCGGGCGTGAGGTTTTCCTGCCGATAGCGATCGCGCTGTTGCTGACTTTCGCGCTCGCCCCTCTTGTGTCCGCGCTCAAACGGGCCGGTATTCCCCGGATTGCCGCCGTCATCGTCAGCGTATTGGGGGCTTTCGCCGCACTTGCCCTGTTCAGCTTCATCGTCGCCACGCAGGTCAGCGAACTGGCGCAAAACATCCCGGTCTACCAGGCCAACATCCTGACCAAGGTCCGCTCGCTCAAGGAGACTGGCGTTGGGGGAGGGATCATTGCCAGGTTGAGCAAGGTGGTCGAACGTGTCGGCCAGGAGATCGACAGGCAGGAGACGCCGCCGCCGGCCGCCGCCCCGGAAAAGCCGCGTGAACCGGTGCCGGTCGAGATCGTCTCGCGCGAAAGACCCCTGGAGGTTCTGCAGAACATAGTCGGGCCGCTGATCAGCCCGCTCGGATCGGCCGGGCTGATCATCGTCGTCGTCATCTTCATGCTGCTGGAGCGGGAGGATTTGCGCGACCGCTTCATCCGCCTTGTCGGGTATGGCGACCTTCACCGTACCACCGAGGCGCTTCAGGATGCCGGCAAGCGTGTTGGCCGGTACCTGCTGATGCAATTGGTCGTCAACATCGTGTACGCCGTACCAATCGCGGCCGGCCTGTGGATCCTGGGCATTCCGAATGCCTTGCTGTGGGGGCTGCTGGCCCTTGGCCTGCGTTTCGTTCCCTATATCGGCCCGGCGATCGGCATGCTGCTGCCGCTGTTCCTGGCGCTGGCCGTGGCGCCGGGCTGGTCGCTGGTGCTGTGGACAGCCGCCCTGTTCGTGGTGATGGAACTGATCACCGGCAATGTCGTGGAACCTTGGCTTTATGGCTCGCGAACCGGGCTGTCATCGCTGGCCATCATCGTTGCGGCTATCTTCTGGACGTGGCTCTGGGGCCCGCTCGGGCTGGTTTTGTCAACACCGCTCACCGTGTGTCTGGTGGTGCTGGGCAGGCACGTGCCGCAGTTTGAGTTCCTCGATGTCCTGTTTGGCAACGAGCCCGTGCTCGAACCTCATGCACGCCTCTACCAGCGTCTGCTGGCCGGTGACCCTGACGAAGCCACGGATCACGCCGAGGAGATGCTGGAAGAGAAATATCTGGTCGAGTTCTACGACAAGGTGGCCATTCCCGCCCTGCTGCTGGGCGAGCAGGACCGTGCGCGCGGTGTCATGGGCGACCAGCAAAGGCGTCAGGTGGCCGAGAGCGCCCTGGTGATGGTGGCAAACCTCGACGACAGCGCGCATGAGGAAGCAGAGGAAGAGGATGCCCCGCCGGCGGCCGAAGAGGAGCCGGATGACAAGGATCCTTCCCGCGAAGACGAGACCGAACTGCCCGACGGCACGGATCTGTCGGTGCTTTGCACAGGTGGGCGCGGTGAACTGGACGATGCCGCCGCCGCGATGCTGGCACAGGTGCTGGAAGTCCAGGGGACGACGGTGTCGAAGGCCGGCTTTGCCGATATGGAACCCGCCAACATCCGCCGTCTCGAGCTCGAAACCATCGATACCGTGGTGGTCGGCTTCCTGAACCGGGATTCCATCAAGCACGCCCGGTTTCTGGTTCGCCGGCTGAAGCGGGCAAAAGCGGCGTTGAGGGTGGGAATCGTATTCTGGTCGCAAGCCGCCAATGAGGACAAGGAAGCGGCCGAAAAGCTCGCCCGTGACATCAACGCGGATTTCGTGGCGCATGGCATGGTGGACGCAGTGGTCGGCGCGCTGTCGAACGAGCCGCCAATTGCCCTCAAGCTCGTCGCCAAACGCCGGATGCGGCGACAGCGCACCACCTCCCGAAAGGCCTCGGCGGCCTCGACCTAGCCGTGGGTGCCGGTTGATCTCCGAGACTGGGTCGATCTCGGTCGTTCACATATTGGAAGCGACATCGCGGGAGGAGGGCGGCCTTGACTTGTGCGCCGGCCGGATCCTCGCGGCCTGGCGGGGGACGCGGGAAACGGGTTTGACTGGATTTCCAGCGAGTGATTTCTGCACCTTGCGGCGCTGGAGCCAGCTGGACGACAGTTCGGCAAGCAGACTGCGCAGGACCTTCACGACGTCCTCCTCTGCTGGACGATGCGGTAATCTCCGAAGGCCGGACTGGTTCCATGCCACATGGAGCCGTCGCACCTTGGCGCTTTTGGCTATTGCATCGAGCCTGATCGATGCAGAGCGAGAGGGATCATCGAGCTCTCATCACGGTTCTCGACGAGTCCGGTTCCAAGCGGGGCCAATCCGTTGCCCAAAGCGTCGAATTCGATCGCAGCACCAACCAGTTGGGCAGCCTGCAGGACCAGATGTTCAATGTCCTCGAGGGCGACGTTCTCGGCCAGGTTCCTGATCCTGATCCTTTCCGCCACCACCGACACGTTGATGATGCCCGCGGTCTTGAACGCTGCGCGGACGCTCGCATAGACGTCTTCACGCAGTCGCGTGGAATAATCGTATCGCATTGAAACCTCCCAAAGCGAGTTGGTTTCCTCAAGCTGGCAGGATGCGCCCCATGGCGGCGCATGGCAAGTTAAAAGTGAAAAAAGCGTGAACAAAATCAGTTAGTTAGCATAGTTACACGAATGGGCAACCTGCGTTGGATGATCATCATTGGTACGACGCTGCATTCACCCACTGACCGCGCTTGACGCAGGATGCCGAAATTCCTAACTGTAAGTAGAATGAGACGGTTACTAACTCGCCTGATCTTTGCGCTTGGAGGCGCACATGGCTGACCTGGAACGCCCGGAACGACTGCAGATCATGTTGACCCAGGATGAACTGGCCGCGCTGGAAAACTGGCGTTTCGACAAACGCATGCCCAGCCGCTCGGCGGCGGTACGCGAATTGCTGCGCCGTGGCCTTGCCTCCGATGGCTTCCTGACGGCCGAAGTGGGCGCCAAGTCGCAGGAATTCGGCGTGCTCCTGCCCAATGACGACGGCAAGGCCCCGCCGGAACAGGCGGAGTAAAATTTTCGCGGTAAGCCTTCCATTCTCGCGCCGGCGATTGCCTTGATCCGTTTGCGCCTTATCTGATCGGGAAAGATGCAATTGCGGGTGGCGATGAACGACATCGATGGCAGCGACAGACAGGGGGCGACTGCCGACGCCCGGCTCGCGGCAATTGTCGATTCCTCCTTCGATGCCATCATCAGCAAGGACCTGAACAGCGTCATCCAAAGCTGGAACCAGGCGGCGGAGCGCATGTTCGGCTACACCGCCGAGGAGGCGATCGGCCAATCCGTCCTCATGCTCATTCCCGATCACCTCAAGAGCGAGGAGACCGAGATCATCAGCAAGATTCGCAGCGGCGACCGCGTGGCGAGCTATGAGACGACGCGCAAGCGCAAGGACGGAGCGCTGATTTCGGTCTCACTGACGATTTCGCCGATCAAGAACGGCGATGGCGAAATCATCGGCGCCTCGAAAATCGCCCGCGATATTTCCGCCGCCAAGGAGAGCGAGCGCCGGATCAGGCTGCTGATGCGGGAGGTCAACCATCGGGTCAAGAACCAGTTCGCGGTCATCCTGTCGATGGTCAGGGAGACCAGCAAGCGTTCGAATGGTCCAGGCGAGTTCGAGGAATTGATCCGCGCCCGCATCATGGCACTGTCGCGGTCGCACGATCTGCTCGTCACCTCCGAGTGGGCGGGGGCGAGCCTGTTCGATCTTATCCAGGAACACCTCAAGCCCTTCGGCCTCGAGGAGCAGATCCTGCTCTCCGGCCCGGTCCTGACGCTGCAGTCGAACGCGGTGCAGAATCTCGGCATGGCCTTTCACGAACTGGGCACCAACTCATCAAAGTATGGCGCGCTGGGCAGCGAAGGCGGCCGGGTCGAGATTACCTGGACCATCGGCTCGGGAGCGCATGCTCCCGGCTCCGCTGGCGAACGGGAATTCCAGCTGACATGGGAGGAAAACTGCGAACCGCATCCCGGCGACCGGCGCGATCAGACCACGCGCAAGGGGTTCGGCACTGTCGTGCTGCAGCGTGTGGCGCCGCAGTCGCTCGGTGGCTCCGCCATTCTGGAGCGGTCGCCCGGCCATCTCAAATGGCAGCTGAACGCGCCCCTGGCCTCCATCATAGTGGCGCAGGCCGGCAGCGAGGCCGACGGTGTTTCGCCGGGTTTCGGCATCTAGGGGCGATCCGCCGGTGTGGACGCCGCCCCTATTCCCTGTCGGGCTGCATCTACTCGACCAGGATATGCGCCTCGCGCGCGGCCTCGACAAAGGCCTCCCTGGCGGTTTCGGGGGGCAAGTCGCCGCTCATTGCCCTGCGGCAGGCGCGCAGCGCGGACTGATGTTTCAGGCTCCCGGCATCGCGCCAATGTGTCGTCAGGAGCTCGATCGCCTGTTGTGTGTTGGACAGGTTGCGGATGGCTCCGGCAACGCCTACGGAAACGACGACGGGCTTGGAGAACCATGCAGTTTGCATTGGAACCTAGACCATGTTTAGCCCGTGGAACGCGTTGGGCGGCATGAGGTTTCATCGCCGCCGATCACTGTAGCGTGAAGCTTTCGGGCATCTCCACGCGAACCAATCCCTAGAGGATGCTGGTCGTCACTTCGACGATGATCGCGGCGCCTTCCAGTCCACCGTTGGGAACGTGCACGACGCGCGAGACCCGCAGATCCTGTGGGTTTCCGTCGACCGACAGGGACACGCTCTCGCCAATGCGCGGCACCGCCTGGAAAGTAACATTGGTGGCGTCAGGCCTGTTGTCGATGGATATGCGGCAATTGACGGTCATGGACTCTCTCCAGTGTCTGGCGGTGCCCCGGGTCGTCAACGCGGGGTCCATGAAATGGTTTCAGGAGGTCCGGCTCAAACACCTGCCGATGTCCGCGGGCGAAGTCATCAACCGCCCGGTAGCCCCGGCGTCCGGCCTCTGATTCAGTCGTCGGCTCTCGGAACGAAATAGTTGGTGGTGACCGCATCGCCGCCGATTCCACGCGTGACTTGAACCGAGGCATAGCCTTCCGGGGCAATCGAGCCGGTCGCCATCCGGTCGACCTGCTTGCACCGGCCGACCATTTCGCCTTTCGGCCACGGTGCCAATCTGATTTCAAGCGCCGCTTGGCACTCCGCCATCGATGAATAGACGACCGGGCGCGACTCCATGGGCCGACAGAGCGATGCGTTGCACGACAGCATGATCATCACCGCCGCGGTTGCCGGATCCATGAAACTCTCCTGTTGGCCGACAATGAACGTCCAACAGGCCGCAAGGTTTCATGCTGACGGAAGCGACCCCAATCGGTTGGTCCGATTGTCGAGAAGCTCAGGACGTGCGGGAACAGGCCAGGAGCGAGATCTGACGGCGCACTCACGCCTTATCAAAAGCCCGGCGGCTTCGGTCTCCGCGCCTCTGGGCAGCCAGAATTCCGGGAACATCAAAGGCCAAACGAGGACATGGTCCAGGGGTTTTGGTACCCAAGGCGCGGCTTGGCATTCGCTGCGTCGGTCGGGGTCGATGTTGCTGTTCCGGTTGCTGTGCAGTCCAATTTTGCTGCCACCGCCGCCTTGATCGACAGACCGGCGCATGCCTTCGAGGCGGTGACGGTCGCCTTCTTTTCGTGTGCCGCAGCGACATTTGAGCCGGCGAGGACAAGCGCCAGGCAAATGAAAACCATCTTCATTAGATCCCCCTAGTTTAGCTTAAGCTAAATTAAAGTTAACGTAACGTTACCTGGCCGTCAATCGCGACGGAGGTCCAGGGAGGAAGCCACCTTCCTCCTGCCCGGATACCGGCCGGTTCCTGTCCCGGATCACGGCATCATTGATCGGAGAGGATCGGGAGCTACCCGACCTGGTTCCGGCTACTCGTTGGCTTGCAGCTGCCTGGTTCCCGCTCATGGGCTCGAACCACGATTCACGCCTTCAAAGGGCGCTGTCCTACCATTAGACGAAGCGGGAAAGCCGGCACGTTATGGCGCCCAGGCAGCTTGCGGTCAATTCGGGAAATTGTTGACCGGCTCTTCGCAGCGATAGACCGGGCAGTCCCCGTCGCGGGACGGGACATAGGCCGACATCGGCACTTCAGGCCAGTCGCACTCGTTGCCGAACTGCCTGACATAGCGATCGTAGGTGTTGGGGCCAGTGGTCAGCACCACGGCGCGGTGGTTCTGGATCATGGCCCGGATCTGAGCGCAGCCCATGGAGCGGCTGTCGGGCCGGGCATCGGCCAGACCGGTCGCCGCGAGCACGACGGCCATGGCCATCAACAGGGTCGGAACGCGAGCGGACATGATGGTTTCTCTTCGGTTTGACGGAATTGCGAACGCGGCTGGCCCGGATTCGCCGGGAATGGCCGCATGCATTGTCGCACATAACCCCCTATCGTGTCCGTTGGTTCCGCGCCGGGCCTTGCCGGGCGCGCGTTGGCGCGCCGCGCAACCAAATCAGGCGTCGCGCATTGCTGGGCATGGACGGCAGGAAACCTTACGAAACACCGCAATGGCGGCCCGGAAACGAGGGCCGCGAGGCGATGTGCTGCTCCTTCTGCGGCGGCCGCGACCATCGGTTCGAGGAATGCCCGCGAATGCCCGATCCTTTCCGGCCCGGCGAGCCCGAGGGCGAGGATATAGCGGAGGAACCAGCCGGCTGATCCGAGGTGCCCGGTGGCGGGTGGCTAACCGGCATCCGACTTGAGCCCGCCGAAGAAATCGATCAGCGCACCTGCCGTTTGCGCGGGCGCCTCCTCCGGGAAGAAATGTCCGCCCGAGATCGCGCGGCCGCGCACGTCGTCGGCCCAGTTCCGCCAGAGCGCCAACGGCCCACCTTCGCCGGCATACCATTGGGCAAGCGCGCCTTGCCCGCTCCACAAGGCCAGCACCGGGCAGGCGATGCGCCGGCCGGCGGCTTTGTCCGCCCGGTCGTGGTCGCGGTCCAGCGTTGCCGCGGCCCGGTATTCCTCGCAGATCGCGTGGAGGTGGGCGGGGTCGCGCAAGGCTTCGACATAGGCCTGGCGGGTGCCGGCCGGAAAGACATCGGGCGACGACCCCCAGCCACCCAACGCATTGTCGACGATGGCGTCGGCGGCGCCCGCCAGGATCTTTTCCGGCAAGGGTTCGGGCTGTGCCAGCAAGGACCACGGCCAGAAGCCGAGGGCCAGCCGCGCGTCGGCCCGGTCCCAGGCGTCGGCCGTGGGGACGATGTCGAGCACGGCGAGTTTTTTGATACGGCCGGGATGGTCGAGCGCCATGCGGTAGGCGACGCGCCCGCCGCGATCATGGCCGGCGACCATGAAGCTGGTAAAGCCGAGCCTGGCCATCATCGCCACCATCTCCGATGCCATGGCCCGCTTGGCATAGGGAGCATGATCGGCGCTCGAGGCCGGGCAGGCGCTGCGCCCATAGCCACGCAGGTCGGCGCAGATGACGGTGAAACGATCGGCAAGCAGCGGCGCAATATCGCGCCACATCAGATGGGTTTGCGGAAAGCCGTGCAGCAAAAGCACCGCCGGTCCGGCACCGGCGCGGCGCACGAAGATGCCGGCGTCCTCGATGTCGACGTCGATAGGCTGGAAATGCTCGAACATGGCTGGCCTCCGGCACAGGCAACGGCTGGAGAACGGGATTGGTTGCGGCGCCTTCGCAAGCGCCGGCCGCAACGGGCCGATCCCGCGCAAGCTCTCCCCCAATCCCTTGGGCCAACCTTTTGGGCCGGCGGACGTTGTCCCCGTGAACGGAAGGCCGCCGTGGGGCGGCTTCAACGAAGGAGGCCGAGATGAAATCCCTCGTCATTGCGTCATGCGCCGCGATGCTGGCCCTGGCATTGCCGGCAGCGGCACAGACGGCCCAGCAGTCGCCGAACCAGCAGGCCGACAAATGCCGGGCACAAACGGATCAGGGCGGCAAGCAGCAGTCCGGCAGCGGCGACCTGAGCGAAAAGCTCAACGATTGCGGCGGCGTGCTGAAACCGCCCCCCACAGGCGACCAGGGCATGGCCGCGCCGGCACCCGACGAAGGCAAGACGCCGGTCATCAAGCCGGGCGAAGTGCCGCCCCAGCCGCCAAAGCAGTAGAGATCGTTCGGCAGCATTGTCATGGCGGCGGAGGAACTTCGCAGACCAGGAAACGTTTCTCTGACAAACCGGATCTGGAAAGGATGGACCGTGAGAGATGTTGCCAGTACAGCCGCGTTGCTTGCCTCTATTGCCATCGTTATCGTCCTGATGCTGACGGCGCCGAAGAGCTTCGGCTTCGAGGCCTCCCACCCGATCGTGGACGGCGATCTGCCAGTGGAATGACCCGAAAGCGGTTCCGCACAAGAAAGCAGGCGAGTTCGCCTGCTTTTCGCTTGCATGGTGCCTTGGCTTACCTGACCAGAAGGCCGGCGTGATCGCAGAGTGCGGTGAAGGCTTCCTGCGCCTGTGCCGCGCCCTCATTGTTGGCCAGGGCCGACTCGATCTTTTCGCGCGCGGTCTGGTAGAAGGGGCCGCGCCTGGCCTGTGGCCAGTCGATCAGGATTTCACTGGCGTCCTGAAGCGTGGCCACCTCGCGGATCGTCTCCGAGCCATGGGGCTTGACCCGCAGCGGTGTCGACAGCATCAAACCGGCCATTGGTTTCTCCTGCTACTGGGTCCTCATTGCAGGATGCGCGCCTCGCGCGCGGCGTCGATCATCGCCCGCATCGCCTTTTCCGCCGGCGTCCAGCCGTCCAGCGCATCGCGGCAGCTGCGCAGTGCCGCGCGGTATCGACGGCCTTGTCCGGCCGGCCAGTCGCCAAGGCATTCCAGCCCCTCCCAGGCGCTGCGCACCACGCGCTCCCGCTCGGGAGCGAATTTCAGGCGGATCGGTCGGGGAAACATCTTGTCGTTCAACGGTCGTCTCCATGGATCATGCACATCGGCCGACATGCACCGAGGAAGCGCCGGATAACGTCGACGACAGGGGAGGGTTCCGAGCCCGGACAATCAATTTTTAACCATGCTTTCAGTCGCGCGCGACGGCGTCCGACAAGGGCCTGGGCGCCGGCGGATCGACATCCTGTGCTTGCGGCCGATCATGTTCGAACTGCTCGGCGTCGGGCAAGGCATGCAGCCAGGTTTCGCGCCGGCCGGTCCACAATTCATATTGCGGTGCCAGATCCGTCGGTGCGACGTCGAGGCTGCCGAGCATCACCTCGGCCTCGTTGTCGTCGACCCAGGCGACGCGGCTGCCGCAGGTCGGGCAAAAGCTGCGTGTGCCGTAGCTGGCGACTTCGCCCGATGTCTCGAACGCATCGCGCGGCCAGATGGCAAAGGCCGAATAGACCGAACCACCCGCCTTGCGGCAATCCTTGCAATGGCAAAGGCCAACCCGCGACGGCTGGCCGTTGACGACGAAATGCACGCCACCGCACAGGCAACTGCCGGTCCTGCGTGTTGTGTCGGACATGGTTGCGCCCTCCGTTTCGCCAGCCTGGCTTTGCCTGCCATAGGGCTGCTCCATCCGTGGCAGGCTCCGTCAGTTTGGCATGCCGCGGGCCGGGCGGGACAGATGCTCGTCTGCCATTTCGTTGGCCAGGATGAGAAACCGGGAAAAAGACATCCTGTTCACCGTACCGCCGAGCCCGGTTGACGCGGCCCGCAGCATTCCTCAACGCCATGCCGGCGAATTGGTTGCCGCCTTGCGGCCAGTCCTTCTATCCGCGGGCGGCCATGTGGTTGTCGAGCTTCTTGCGCGAGGGTCCGTAGCGCTTGATGATGGTCTGGGCCTCGCTCTGCGGAATGCCATATTTGCGCGCGAAGGCCGCGACCTCGTAAGTTTCCTCGCTCGAGACCAGCTTGCGGTCCTGTTTGGTCTTGGATTTGTCGTCAGGCATGTCGGGCCTCACTTTCTGTAAGCCGCATGGTCGCGCGGACGCCTATATGTCGCGGTCACACATAACACGGATCGGCGATGCTGGTTCCATCGCGGAGCAATGCCAGTTCAGCCTAGGCCGATCAAGAGGTCGGGTCGGCGCTGTCGGTGTCGCTGCATTGGGCGCAGCGCGCGCTGGCGCCGGGACAGCCGCGGCGATGCGTGCCGGCGGGGCAGCAAAGGCCGCTGGAACTCGTCCAGCGCGGGCATTGGAAAACCTGTCCGGTGCCGCCGCAGCCTTCGCACTCCAGAACCGGTGTCCGGACCAGATAGGACTTCGTCCCCAGCCTGACGCTTGCGCCCAAAACCCACCCACCCAAATACTGCACCAGACA
>NZ_VFTY01000008.1:0-327815 GCF_006440715.1 Mesorhizobium sp. B2-7-3 | reverse complement strand
GGACCCGCTTGCCGTCGACCCGCAAGCCCTGCTGTCGGGAACGCAGCTCGATACCGCCCGGGTCCATTCGCAGTGGCGATCCTATCAGAGCCTTGAACCGGAGTTCGTGTTGAAGCGGCTGACGGCGTCGCTAACTCCGCCGGCGTCAATACGGCTTGCCATCGTCGATGGGCGCATCGTTGCCCAGGGTGAGGCTCCTGACACCTGGATAGATCGGGCGCGCGCCGCCGCCCGACAGCTTTCGGCAGGCGGACCGGTATTCGATGTCTCGAGGGTCCGCGATGTAAGCCCCGAAGCACGCGCGGCAGAGCACTGGCAGGCCTATGTGTCGCGCCTGGAGACCCAGCCGGGCATCACCGTTGCCGAACAAGATATACGCGATGGCCAATTCTATATTGCCGGCCTGCGGGACCCGCTTGCCGTCGACCCGCAAGCCCTGCTGTCGGGAACGCAGCTCGATACCGCCCGGGTCCATTCGCAGTGGCAATCCTATCAGAGCCTTGAACCGGAGTTCGTGTTGAAGCGGCTGACGGCGTCGCTTTATCCGCTGAAATCGGTTCGGCTTTCGATCGTCGATAATCGCATTGTTGCCGAGGGTGAGGCTCCCGACACTTGGATAGATCGGGCGCGCGCCGCGGCCCGACAGCTTTCGGTAGGCGGACCGGAATTCGACATCTCCAGGGTTCGTGATGTGAGCCCCGAAGCACGCGAGGCCGAGCACTGGCAGTATTATGTGTCGCGACTTGAGGCCCAACCGGGGATCATCGTCGCTCAGCAAACGGTTAGGGGCGGCCAGTTCTACATTTCTGGCCTGAGAGACCCGCTTGCCGCCGACCCGCAAGCTCTGCTGTCTGGAACGCAGGTTGATCCTGCCCGCGTTCATTCACAGTGGCAATTCTTTCAGAGCCTTGATCCAAAGTTCGTGGTGAAGCGGCTGACGGCGTCGCTGTCCCCGCCGAAATCGGTTCAGCTTTCGATCATCCAAGGTCGCATCCTAGTCGTGGGGGAGGCGCCTGCTGCGTGGATCAACCGGGCGCAGGCCGCCGCTGAACAGCTTTCGGCCGACGGAGTGGTTCTGGATGTCTCGCAGCTGCGCGAGCTTAACCTTGCAGAACTTAATTATTTGAGAGAGGCCATCCAGACGACCGACATTTTCTTCTCTTCCGGCAAAGTTGTGCCGGGACCAGAGCAGCTGCCGGTTCTCGACAGGCTGGCGGATCAGATAAAGGAATTCGCCCAAAATGCCCGCAAGTCAGGCGTAGCTGCGCGCTTCATGCTGACCGGGCATTCGGACGCCACTGGCCGTGAGACGGCCAACGCGTCGATCAGTGCAGCCCGCGCCGAGACCGTTCGTGCGCTTCTCAACAAACGCGGCGTCGCTCCGGAACTGCTGCTGGTTCGGGGCGCGGGCACTTTTGAGCCGCTGGTGCCTGAAAACAGTCAAGCCGGGAGCTCCACCAATCGCCGGGTTTCGATTACGGTAAACCTGGACTAGGGGAGCCCAAGATGGTGCAAAGAAAGATCTGCATGCTGGGCGGGTTCGCCGTCGGAAAGACGAGCCTGGTTCGCAGGTTTGTGCAAAGCATTTTTTCAGAAACCTACCTGACCACGGTGGGAGTGAAAATCGACAAGAAGAATGTCGCACTCCCGGATAAAACCGTCGATCTGATTTTGTGGGACTTGGCCGGCGAAGACGACATCGGCTCATTCCGCGTCAGCTATGTTCGAGGTGCAACCGGGCTTGTGCTAGTCGTCGATGGAACCCGCGCTGCGACACTTGCCGTGGCGCTCACGCTGCGCGAACGGGCCGAGGCCGAATTCGGCGCAATGCCGTTCGTAGTGCTGATCAACAAATCCGACCTGGCCGATCGGTGGGCAATATCGGATGGTGATATCAACGAACTCAGGCAGCGTGGATGGCAAATCTATCTCACGAGTGCACTCTCGGGTGAGAATGTCGATGATGCGTTTCGTCAACTTGCCTTGATGGTAACCAAGTAGACCATGCACGGATTGCCCAAAGAAGTTAGCAGTTGGATTTTCAAATTCTTCTACAATGGGAACTCCGTCGCGTATCTGAAAATCGACCCTCAGCTTTGCGTGGCTGCGAAGGGCGGTAATGTTGAGCATTACGGGCTCTCCTCGCTTCGCATTGGCGAGCGTGTTGCCGAGCAGCTTGAATTCATGGAAGGTTTGCTGCCTTGCCCGGAGCTTCCGTTTCACATTGCCATGGTCGAACTGCCCAGCGGGCGTGTCGCTGACCTTCATTTTTTTGCTGACAATGGCTGCGTGTGGCTGCTCTTTCTTGACGCCACTGCCGAACGCGACAATAGGCAGCGGCTTCAACAAAAGGCTTATGAAATGACCCTCCTGCAAGAGAGGGAGCGTCAACTCAACAAGGAATTACAATCGACGAACGAGGCGTTGAGGAAGAGCCAGGAGGGGTTGGCGCGTGAATACCATCGCGCCGAAACCCTGCTCCTCAACATACTTCCGGCGTCGATCGCGGAGCGGCTAAAGGCGCACAAAAAAATTGCTGACAACCATGCAGAAGTGAGTGTGCTTTTTGCCGACATAGTCGGTTTCACAGAACGAGCGCGGAGCGTCGGAGCCGTAACGACACTCGCAATTTTGAATTACTTCTTCAAGGCGGCGGATCGGCTCTCGGAACGATACGGCTGCGAAAAGATCAAGACAATCGGCGATTGTGTGATGGTGGTCGCTGGCCTGCCCACCGCGCGTGCCGATCATGCGAAGGCACTCGCGCGCTATGCACTTGAGCTGCGTAAGGCGGTCAAGCGCGAACGCTTCGCAGGAGAACCGCTGAGACTCAGAATTGGAATTCACTCAGGGCCAATCGTCGCCGGCGTCATAGGCAAGAGGCGGTTCGCCTATGATTTGTGGGGCGAGACGGTCAATCTTGCCTCGCGTATTCAGACCTCCGCGGAGCCCGATGAAATCCGAATTTCGGATGCAACTCGCCAAATGCTTGGACCAAATTTTGCTTGCGACCCACTCGAGGAAACGGAATTGCGTGGTACAGGTCGTGTGCGAATGTGGCGGCTCCCGGCCTGATTGCCGCGCAGCAGTGCCGATCCTGGGCCCATTCATCTCAAGCCCCAAGCTGTAACGCGAAGTTTTGACCGATAGTGGCCTTCTTGTCCGCATTGCAGATGGCAGCAATGCAGTCTTCCGAAATCTTATTGAGCGACTTGGGACACGGCTGACATCAGCTCTTGCGGGTTTGGCGCCCCAAACATGTATCGCCCACCTTCTGGCACCTCCGTGAAGCTCCAGCGGACAATCCCTTGCCGGTCCAGTAGGAACTGACCTATCAGTTGTCCGTGTCCCGTCGCCATCATCTGCTCGTCGGCTTCGGTCACTTCATAATTATCGCTCTTGTTGAGGATTTCGGTGGCCGCAAAAGGATCCATTGGACCGGGCAACTCGCTTGGCATGTCGACCAGCATATCCTTTGCGGCTGCGATCGAAACCTTGTACGGCCAGTTCGTCTCGTTTTGGGTGAATTCGAGATTGGGCAGCCCAAAAGCACGATGCGAAGCGCGTTCAGGATCCGAGGCCGCAAGCAGAGTCGGCATCGGGTGGTAGCGGAAATAAAGACGCGCCCGTTCGATCGGTGTGTTGACCACGGTCAGGCTCTCCACGCCCTTTTCGCGCAGCTCCGGATCAAGCCGCGCCTGAGCGGCGATATGGCGCCGGCAAAACGCACAATGCAGACCTCGAAACAGACCAACCAGCACCGGTTTTTGTCCGCGAAAGTCGTCAAGCGCGATCTTGCCATCCTGGGTAATGGCGTCGAGGACCAAGTTCGGCGCACGGTCGCCCAGTTGAAGCGGTACCAAGTCACTACGCGCGGACATTTCCAACCTCCAACCCCGGCTAATCGAGAAAGGGCAGCACCACAAGCGCTTCCGGGTCGAGCCCGTGCTGGGCGCATATACCCTGCGCCAAGGAAAAGTAGCGTTCTGCCTCGGCAAGATTGTCGAGGTCGAGATTAAGCGTTGCCAGACCATCATAGCACGGAAACAGCAGTTGGGGTTCGCCCGTTTCGCGCGCTACCTCCAGTGCCTCGTGGAATAAGCCAAGGGCCAGTTCCGGACGGCCGTTGCACTGGTGGATTTGCCCAAGCACAAGCAACGGCACCGGCAGGTGCTCTCGCTGGTCGAGTGCGCGGTCGATCTCGATAGCTTTCTCGGCAGCAGGCACGCCCTCTGTTGGACAGCGATCCGTGAAAGTACAACAAGCGACCGCCAGATTGGCGAGAAGGCGCGCCTGGAAGCCCAAATCCCCAATATGGCGCGCGACTTCAAGACCGCGCCGACAGACCTCCATCGCCTGTGCGGGATCGATGGTCGTGTAAAGCACGCCTAGATTGGTGTAGCCGCGACAGGCCGCGCCCAGCAGACCGGCGGCTTCGGCCAATTCAATGCTATGCTCGACCTGACGCACGGCTTCACGGTTTCGCCCAAGGCGAGCCAGTGCGACAGCCTTGGTATTGAGTGCCTCGGCGGTCACGAGAGTGGCATCACGCCCCACCTCGGAGACATGCTCCGTGGTGCGAGTGCGTACGCAATCCAACGCCGCGTCTGCCCATTTTGCCGCGAGAGCGTGATCTCCGCTACGGAACGCCTGTCGGCCACGTTCTTGCCAGAGATGCGCCTGCTCGACCGGAGCATCCGCTCCTTCGAGGAGCGCTGCCGCTTCAGCGTAGCGGAATTCTGCTTTGTCCCGCTTGCCGACGTCCCAGAGCAGCCGACCGATTTTACGCAAAACGCGCGCAGAGGCTACGCGATCAGCCGACTCACGGTATGCCTGCAAGGCCGCCTCGTAGTGGTGGTGCGCGATCTCGCGGCGGCCCGCCGAGCCGCTCAAATCGGCAATGCGCTCGGCAATTTTCAGTTTGAGCGGTGTTTGCCCGGTCGCCTCCAACGCAGTCAGTGCTCGCTCGTAGAAACGAAGGGCGTCGTCGTTGGCGTAAATCATGCGGGCGCGATCGCCGGCCGCCTGCAGGTAATGCGCGCCCTTCTCCCGCTCGGCGCTTTGTGCGAACTGGTGACCGAGCACGGTCAAGTCCTCGAGCCGTTCCGGATTATCGCCGCACAGTTGCTCCAAGGCAGCACCTATCCGCCCGTGGATTTCGGTCCGGCGTTGCCGGAGCAGATTCTGGTAGATCACGTCCTGCAACAAGCTTTGCGTAAAGCGGTAGCTTTGCGACGAGATGGAGCCTGATCCGGCAACTTCCTCGATGATTTCCGCATCGCAAAGCAGTTCGCAGCCTGCTTCTAGCCGGGCGGGGTCGGCTGTCACGGTCTTCAGAAGGGTGGCATCGAAGCGCGCGCCGATTACCGCGGCTTCCTGGGCCAACCGGCGCACCTCTTGTGGCAGCCGGTCGACGCGAGCAAGCAACATTGCCTGGATAGTGGCGGGAATGTCGGTTGCGACTTCGCCTGCTACGGTCCGCCATCGTTGCCCCTCGCGCACCAGTACACCGCGATCAACAAGGCCGCGAACAATCTCCTCTACAAAAAGAGGGTTGCCACCCGCTCGGTCGAGGATCTGATCGACGAGCCCTGCTGCGGAGCTTACCCAGCTCTCGCCGAAAAGCGCCACCAGCAGGCTGCGCCCTTCATCGCCGTTGAGCGGCGAAAGCCTGAGCGCCGTGTGACTGACCCGACCTGAGTCGAGCTGGCCGCTCTCCGGTGCCGAGCGATGCGTGACCAGCACCATTAACCGCGTGCGTTCCAACCTGTCCATCACGAAACGTAGTGCCTCGAGCGAAACGGCGTCGGCCCAGTGCAGATCTTCGACGACAATCAACAGCGGCGACAACGCAAGCCGCCGTTCGATGATGGTGCGGACCGCGTAGAAGATTTGCCGCCGTAGCTGCTCGGGTTCGACATGCTGCAAGGTGGCATCCGGGTCGCCAAGCCCAACCACATGGTAGAGCAAAGGCATCAGCCGCTTCGCCTCCTCGCCCTGCAGGCCGAGATCGGCAAGCAAGCCTGAGAGCTTCCCCCGCATATCGTTCCCATCGTTGTTTTGCATCATCCCGGCAGCACTGCGCACCACTGCCCCCAGGGCGCCAAATGATTGTTCGCCCAGTGGTGAGCACGTGGTCTGTCGCACGGCGACGTTGCGAAAACGGTCCTCGTCGCCGACACGGGCGACGAACTCCTTCACCAGCCGCGATTTCCCGATACCGGCTTCTCCGACGAGGCGGACAAGTTGGGCCGTGCCGCCGCACGCCTGGTCAAGGCTCGCCAGCGTTCTGTTGAGCTCCGCACCGCGACCTATCATCGGCGCGCTGAGGCCGAGCGCCTCGAGCCCACGCGCTGCACGCGGCTCCGCAAGCGGTGCATCCAATCGATGGACGAGCACACTGCCGGCCTTGCCGCGAAGCACGACATCACCCATCGACTCGTAAGAGAAGGCATGCCGGGTCAGCCTGTGAGTGAGTTCGCCTACCAGCACTTCTCCCGGTGCGGCCAGCGATTGCAGGCGTTGTGCTGTATTCACCGTGTCGCCGGTCACCGAATAGGATTTGGCGATGCCGATGCCTAATCGTCCAGTAACGACGGGGCCAGTGTTTATGCCGATATGAAGTAATAGAGGCGAGCCGGAGTGGGGGGTGCTTTCGCCGAGCCGCGCCGTCCGGGCGATCATGTCGAGAGCGGCGCGAAGCGCGCGTTCCGGATCGTCCTCATGCGCGACCGGCGCACCGAACAAAGCGAGCAGTGCATCGCCGATGAATTTGTCGACGAACCCACCAAAATTTTGCACCGCCGCCGTCAATTCCTTGAACAGCTCGTTCTGCAGCGTTTGCATGACCTCAGGGTCGAGCTGCTCGCTGAGTGTCGTGAAGCCGCAAAGGTCGGCAAAGAGGACGGTTACCGTCCGGCGATCGGCGTCAGAGATGGGCTGCAGCCCCTCGTCGTTATCAATGTTCGCAAGCAGCGACGGAGTTCGAGAGGGCGGCACAATGGTTCGGCTTGGTGTCGGAGCAAGCCGTTCGACGGCTTTTGCCGGCGCACCGACGCTTGCCCCACATTTCGGACAGAACCCGAAATCAGATGCGCAGGGATAACCGCAACTGGCGCATGGCACGGGCTGGCGCTTGCCACACCTCGGACAGAAAGCGTAACCGCCCTCAACCTCGAAACCGCAGCCTGCGCAGTCCATCGAGCCAGACCTCACTAGGGGCCGCGACGGCGTGTTCTCCCTACGCATTTCCCGGCCGGTGTATTCACAAGCATGAACCCATAGCGGTGGATGGGCAAGTGGCAGCGCAAATGGGCATCGGGCGATCGGGTGGGCCTGTGACAGCGCGCAGCCAATTCGGTTCTGCGTGGCTGTCGGTTGCGAAAGTTCCCTCTTGGTTCGGTCTTCCTGCTATCGTGAAGATAAGGAGACGGACCCTTGAGCGAGAATCGTAAGCTAGCCGCAATTCTAGCTGCGGATGTGGTCGGATATAGCCGGCTCGCGAGCGCGGACGAAGATCGTACATTGGCGAGGTTGCGGGCACTGCGCAGCGACCTGATCGATCCGATCATCGCAGTGCACCACGGCCGGGTGATCAAGCGCACTGGCGATGGGGCCCTGGTTGAGTTCCGCAGTGTGGTGGATGCCGTGCGCTGCGCCATAGAGGTTCAGAATGGTATGGTTGAGCGCAATGCAGGCGTGCCGCAAGACCGCCGTATTGAGTTCAGGATCGGCATCCATCTGGGAGATGTGGTCGAAGAAAGCGACGGCGACCTGATGGGCGACGGCGTCAACATCGCTTCGCGTTTGGAAGGACTCGCGGCGGCCGGCGCCATCTGCCTGTCCGAGGATGCCTATCGCCAGGTCAAGGCCAGGCTCGACCTCTCCGTCAGCGATCTCGGCAGCACACAGCTCAAGAACATCGCCGAGCCGATCCGGGTCTATTCGCTACAAGTTGGCAGCGCCGATACCGCGATCCCGGAAAGCGCAACTAGCCGGCCGGCTACGGCAGTGCCGCCGAAGCTGTCGATCGCCGTGCTGCCGTTCGCCAACATGAGCGGTGACGCCGAACAGGACTACTTCGCCGACGGCATCTCCGAGGATATCATCACTGCCCTGTCCAAACTGTCGCAGCTCTTCGTCATCGCACGCAATTCGTCGTTCACCTTCAAGGGCCAGAACGTCCATGTGCAGGAGGTGGGCACGAAACTCGGCGTGCGGTATGTTCTTGAGGGTAGCGTACGCAAGTCAGGGAACCGGGTGCGCATCACCGCGCAGCTCATCGACGCAGCCTCGGGCGGCCATCTTTGGGCGGAGCGGTTCGATCGCGACCTGACCGACATATTTGCCGTGCAGGACGACGTGACGCAACAGATCGTCGGCGCGCTGTCGCTTAATCTGACCGCGGGCGATCGGCAGCGGCTGGCGCCCGAGTACCCGCGCAATACGGAGGCGTATGACTATTTCCTGCGGGGCAGGGAGCTGTGGCACCGGCTGACGAGGGAGACGAACGTCGCGGCTCGCGACCTCTTGCAACGTGCCATCGAACTGGACCCGAAATTTGCCTCTGCCCACGCATTCCTGGCCCTTACCCACGGCATCGATTACCTGAACCGCTGGGGTGCGTCGCCGCCCGAATCGATGGCGCAAGCGGACGAGGCCGCAACGCGAGCGGTAATGCTGGATGGCAGCGATCCCTGGGCGCACTGGGCGCTTGCTATTGTCAAGCTGTACACACGGCGACACGATGGGGCCGTCGACGAGGCCGAGCGCGCGCTCGTCCTTAATCCGAACTTCGCCGAAGCGCACGTTGCCCTCGGCGAGGCGTTGTACTATTCGGGCAGATCCGAAGACGCCCTCGAGAGTTTTGCCCGGGGGAAATTCTTGAATCCATATTTCCCGGATGTGCTTCTCCACTTTCAAGCTTTGGCCTTGTTTCAACTTGGAAGGTACGAAGAGGCCGCTGACCTCTTGCTGCAACGGCTGGCTCGCAACGCTGTCACCGACGTATCGCGGGCGCTTCTGGCCGCCAGCTACGGCCAGCTGGGCCGTTTCGCCGAGGCCCAAGCGGCATGGCGGGACGTGCTTCGCGTCAATCCCGACTATTCGCTGGAATACCGTCGCAAAATCCTGCCCTACAAGAACCCTGCCGATTTCGAACTCATGGTGGAGGGGCTCCGCAAGGCCGGTATAGAGCAATGACAAGTGGGGCCAGGCGTCCGGATCAGACGCTGTAGGCTTGGCCGATCTTGCGCCATCGCGCGTTTTCGCGGACGAGTTTCAGGTTGTCGGTGGCCTCGGCAAATGTCCGCGAACGGTATTGCCGGAGCAGGTCCGCGAAGAGCGCCCCTTCCGGTAGGCCGGCAAGCTGCTCGCGGACCGAAATCTTTTCATCGATGACCCGGGTGCCCCAAGCATTTTCCCTTACCTGCAGCTCCGCAGCCAGATCACGCTCTTCCGGTGCGGTTTCGTCCAACGCAGCTAGGAGGATCGAGTGGAAAAGCGCTACATAGCCAATCTGTCTCAGGCCGCCGACAACCCGCACCCGCGGCAAGATGGCGAGAACCAGGAACGTCAGGAACAAGTTCGGCAGCAGCACGCCGTCAAGCAGCGCCTGCTTGAGATGCGGCCGCTCGAAGGGGATGGACAGACCATGCGGCTTATCAAGCTCGATCAGGGTCCCGTCCTCAAGAACGAGCTTGCGCACGCGCTCCTCGCGGATGCCCCAGAAATAGTCCGTGGCATTGGGGAGGAACCTGCCGAATGGGCCCGATGCGGCCTCTTGCAAGGCATGTTCGAGACGCCGGCGTCTTGCGGGTTCGATGAGCAGCCTGGAAAGAAGACCGCCGTCATATTGTAGATGCCGCGCCATGGCAGCCGCGGCGAGGCGATCATCGATGAAAACCGGCAGGGCCATGCCGGAGCGATCCCAGTTGGCGACCAGATCCTCGTTCAGCGCTGTCATGGCATCGGCGGCGGTTCCAAAGACCTTATCCTGGCGGGCAAGCAGTGTACCTAGCCAGCGGCTGGCATCCGTTTCATCGCCCACCGCTTCGAGCGCGCGCTTGTTGAGGGAGACGGGACCGGCTGCGCAGGCGCTTTTGCGGCACAGCTTGTGGCGCCCCATGCCAAACAGGTTGACCTTGTCGTCACCGACATCGAGCCACCCGGGCCCCTCCCGGCCAATTGTCTCCATGGTCATCGTCGTTCCCATGAAGCCGACGAAGGCTGACAGCCCGTTTTCGACCGCGCCGAGCCAGGCAAACAGGAGGGCATCGAAGGTGGTCCGGTCCATCAGAAGCAGGCAGTGCAGACCGGACTGAATCACCGGTCTGTACTCAAACTCATCGAGGGCCTTGCCGATCTGCTGAGGCTGCATAATTACACCGAGGCGCTGATGCAAGACTTCGCGCAGGATCGAGCGGGCAGCGATCGCCGGGCTTGATACTGGCCTTGCCACCGGCCGCCACAGATGGCGGGCGTAGTCGGAAACGGGAGCATTCCAGTTCTGCTCGATGTCACGCACGACTTCCGGGCAGAGCAGCGACAGTACAGCCAGAATTTCCGCCGGAGGCGCAGGGGTTGGATCAAAGCCGTCGGTCATCGGTCCCGTCTAGCCGCTTGCGGGGCAAACGCCAAGTGAGAGCGGATCCGGGTAGTGGGTCAGTTTGAAATTAACCGCCAGATCGTCCAATAGTAGACTGCTACATGCGTCGCTTCGACCATTGCCAGTGTAGCTGCAAAGACTCCGACCAAAGTGACGGAAGGATGCCGGTCGAGCCATGACGGTGGCTGGTCGCAGTCGCCTTTGATAGCAGCGAAAATCGGTTTCCAAGTAGCGATAGCGCGAAGCCCCGTCCAAATAGCGGCCCACACCAAAACGAATTCAACGGGAAAGCCCCGAATGGCGAAATAGATCGGGCCGACGATAGACAGTAATGGAACCACAATGTTCATGCGGGGCGCGTCTAGTACGGGCCGCGAACCATTGGCTTCTCGGCTTCCTTCGCCTCGATAAGCGCAACTATGTCGCTAATCTCCCAAAGCTGGTCAGTCACGCGAGCGGCCATCGCAGGCGTCACGCGCAAAGTGGCATGGATGCGCACAAAATTGTAATACATAAAATGCAGCGCGACCGCGTTGGCGTGAGCCTCAACCTTGTTGGAAAAGCCATTGGTTAGGCGCGTAAAGCGGCGCATGTGCATCCGCATGGTGAGGTTCTGGCGTTCGGCAAATGACGTGCTGACATACTTGAATTTCAAACTGACCCACTACCCGGATCCGGCACGAATTGTCTACGTCAACGCCATAAACTAGGTTGTCGGGGACGATGCAATGAGCCTCAGATTGCGTGTTGTCGCGGTCCCGGCACTCCGAGGATACCTGCTGTCGACCGCGCTCGTGTCGCCAGCAGCGTTGATAAAAGCGGATCTTAGAACCGCAGCCGGGCCATACTCAGGAGGTCGCGGTACTGGCCGTCGGTAAAACCGGCCTTCACATGCCGGCCTTCGACCTCGAAGCCGTGGCTGGTGTAGAGGTGGATGGCCGGTTCGTTGTCGACATAGACGCTCAATTCGACCCGCTTCAGGGCGCGCCAGTTGTCGGCCACGTCAAGCAGCGCGCCAAGGATGGCAGAGCCGATACCTTTGCCGACAAAGCCGTCGTCTAGGCCGATATTGATTTCGCCGACATGTGAACGGCGCGGCGAGCTTTGCACGACCAGGCTGCCATGGCCGACGACCTTGCCGTCCAATTCGGCGACGATCCAGGTGTCTTCGTGGCCGGACTTGGCGATGCGCCGCTCAACCTGGTCTACCGTCTCGAAGGGCATCCTGAACGTGCCCCAGCGGAAGCCCGGCATGTTGAAGATCGCGCAAAGCGCCTCCGCATCGCTTCGCCGGACGGCCCGGAGCTGCGGCTGGATCTTCTCGGATGGCGAGGTCGTGCTGGTCATGGCTTCCTGGCGAAATGTATCGGCCCCTCACGATGCACCGGACGTCACCTGAAAATCCAGCCGTCTCTGCCGCCTATGCTGTCGAATGCAAACCAAAATACCGAAAGCCAGTGTAGAGTTTTAAGGCGCCGCTGATGCCGATCCAGCCGAAAAGGGCGAGCCAGCTCAATGTAGCGGCCGCCGTCCAGTCGATCCGGTGCACCGCGCCGTCGGTGATGACGAGGCCAAGGATGGAAAGCAGGCCGACCAGAAATTGCGCCAGGCCTAGCACCAGCAATTCTTCGCGCGGCGCGCTTTTCCAAATAAGGTAGGTGCCGCCAGCGCCGGCGAGGAAGATGGCGCTATAGACCTGGGCGTGGAAGGGATCGACCGTCCATGGCCAGGTGCTGCTGACCATAGCGGGAAACAGCAACATGCCCAAGCCATAGAGGCAAAGGACCGCCGTTTCCGCCAACATGTAGCTGCGCCATGCCGGGCTTGGGGTCACGCCACTTGCTGGCTGACGGGCCCTGGCCCGCCACAGGAACAGCCCCGATACGGCGACCGAACCAAGATAGACCAGAAACCAGAGCCAGGCCGCTTTTCGCTCGAAGTCGAAATAGCCGAGATTGATCAACGAAACCACCGACACTATGAGGGTGAAGATGAACGCCATGACCAGCACGAGCCTGCCCGGCGACCAGCGATTCCAGAATAAGAGCGCCGCCATCACTGCCATTTCGGCGGTGTAGAAGCCGCCGAGAAAGCGGGCACTGAACGGCGTGACGGGCCAGGGCCAGCGCGGCTTGACCAGCGCAGGCGCGAAAAACAGGCCGGCGCCGACGATGAGGACAATAATGACCCCAGCCGAGAAAAGCCGTAGCGCCGCGGGAAGTGGCGGGTTGTTGGATGTCGGCACGGGAGAAAGCCCCAAAGATGAATGCCCCATGCACCCATCATAGTGCCGCTTGCGGCCGGTGAAAATCCGCCGCATGCAAATTGAGCTGTCATCAGATCTATCCATTCGAATGGCCGTTCGATCCGTTTCGACGTAAGATGCGGTGCGCGGACCGAAGCCCGGTCCGGCCAATACGCCTCGGGGCGCAATTTTCCGGAGCCTGCACCATGACCGAAGCTCAGGATCTGTTCTCACTTCTGCGGCAATCGACCGATGTCGAACCGCAGGCAATCGATGCGATCCGGCGAACCATCGCCGAGGGCAAGGACCGCGAGCTTTGCCGCATCAATGGGCTGGCCTTCGCCAGCAAGAATGGCCTCGACGAGGAACGCACCATCAGCGCCTTTCTCCATGCGGCGCGGGTGGGCATCTTCGACATTTCCTGGAATGTTCTATGCCCGGGCTGCGGCGGCGTGCTCGACACCAACGCCACGCTGAAAACCATGCAAAAGGACGAATACACCTGCGCGCTTTGCTCCGAGGGCTATTCGCCAACCCTCGACGAGATGGTCGAGGTGACATTCACCGTCAGTCCACGCATACGCAAGATTGCCGCCCACACTCCACACGAACTGCCGTTGGTGGAATATTTCCGCCAGATCTACTTGGCGTCCGGCGCCGACCTGCCGGAAGAAGATTTGGCGGAGAAGATGGAAGCGTTCTCGCTGGAGGATATCGAGCTTGCGCCCGGTGAAAAGGCGGTTCTGCCCATACAGCTTCCGCCTGAATTCGTCATCGTGTTCGAGCCGGTCACGCATTCAGCGCAGTTCATCGACGCTAAGGGCGAACCAACAAAAGAGCGCCGAAGCCTCTCCTTGGTTTTCGACCGCGACCATGTCCAGAACCAGACGTTGGAGATGCAACCAGGCCCTTTGCGCATTTCCCTGGAAAACAAGACCGAAACCCGCGTGCTGCCGACGGTCTTCATCGCCGGCCACGCATTGCACGATTTCCTGGGCAAGCGCCGGCCCTTCCTGACCGCCAAGCGCTTGCTCACCAACCAGACGTTTCGCGATCTCTATCGCACGGACACGCTCGATATCAACCAGCGGCTGAAGATCACCAGCCTGACCTTCCTGTTCACAGACCTGCGCGGATCGACCGAGCTTTACGAGCGGGTCGGCGATCTGTCAGCCTTCGATCTGGTGCGCGAGCATTTCCAGGTGCTGCACGAGATCGTCGCGGCGGAGGCGGGCGCGGTGGTGAAGACGATCGGTGATGCGGTGATGGCGACCTTCGCGACGCCTGATCGTGCGGTGGCCGCGGCCCTCAGGATGCGCGATGCCATGCGTGGGCTCAATGGAAAAAGCGGGCGCGAGGACCTGCTGCTCAAGATCGGAGTCCATGCCGGCCCTTGCATCGCCGTGTCCATGAACGAGCGGCAGGACTATTTTGGCCAGACAGTCAATATTGCTTCACGGGTCCAGAACCTGGCCAACGCACAGGCGATCTTCGCCACCCGCGCGGTGATCGACGACAATCTCACCGCCGATCTGTTGCACAGGAACGCGCTGACGCCCGTGCCTCACGAAGTCTCGCTGCGCGGCATTGAGCGGGAGATCGCGGTGTATACAATCCCCTGAGGAATTGCAGGATGAGTGCGAAACGTTTCCGGGGGAAAGGCGGGCGTAGCGCTCTCGCTTGGGAACTGCGTTAAAACAAAGAGCTGGAGCAGCGTTATGGTAGAGCGCTCTCGGCCGCTCACAAGCGCTTGCAGAGGAAATAACGATCGGCAGGCTCCGACGTCGGCGCCGGAAGGCGTTGCAGCAGCGGGTGATCGAGCGGCGTGCCGCTGACGGCGAAGCCGCCAACGCGAAGCAGGCTCGCAATCAGATCGGGAAGCCAGGTAGCGGTCACTGCATCGCGATCATCATAGCCGGTCCCGATGTCGGCATGAACAAGGGCGGCCTCGATGCCAATGAACTTGCGGCCGGTTTCGCGTATTTCGCCGAGCACGAGGTTTTCAGCTTCGGGAATTGAGCTGGCGTGTGCGCCGACTTCGCGGTCGAACACCACGATCCGGCGCCCGGGCAGGCGCTCGCGCAGATGGTGGAACGTCCGGCCATTGCCGAGGCCGAGCTCGAGCACCAGCCCTTCCATCTTCGCCACCTCGGGGCAGACGTGATCGAGAATGTCACGCTGTGCTGTCATCCTGCTGATGAAATTCTCGAGACGACTCATATGCTTTTTGTATCCTGAACCAGATCAAGAGATCGGCTATGCCCGCGACACGACCTGTTCAGGAGTGCATCCCCAAGGCGACGCGCTAAGCTCGATTGAGTGTCGGCACATATAAGGGCGGACGATGAACACTGCAACAAGTACGGCCGCAGGGATCATAACGGGTGGAACAGGCGGCACAGCGTGCCGCCTGAATAGCGATCTCACTTGTAGGGGTCTGCGGCGTCCCGCAGGCCGTCGCCGAGGAAGTTGAACGCCAAGATGACGAGAACGACCGGGAGCATCGGCAAAAGTAGCCATGGATAGAACGCGATCACGCTGACGCTGCGCGCCTCGGTTAGCAGGATGCCCCAGCTGGTTGTCGGTGGCCTCAAGCCCAGCCCAAGGAAGCTCAGCGCCGTCTCGCCCAGGATCATGCCGGGTATGGAGATCGTGGCGGTCGCGATCAGATGCGACATGAAGCCGGGGATGAGGTGCCGCCGGATAATGCGGCTGCTGCTGGCGCCCATCAATTGTGCCGCCAGAACGTAATCCTCCTCGCGCAAGGCCAGAAGCTTTGAACGCACGGCCCGCGCCAGTCCGGTCCAGTGGAGCAGCCCGAGGATGACGGTGATGCCGAAATAGATCAGGATTGGGCTCCAAGTTATCGGCATGATCGCCGCCAGGGCCAGCCATAGCGGAATGCTGGGGATCGATTGCAGAACTTCGATTATCCGTTGAACGATCAGGTCGAAGATACCGCCGTGATACCCAGCCAGTCCGCCTATGACAATGCCAAGCAGGAAGCTGAAACTGATGCCGACCAGGCCGATTGTTAGTGAAATGCGTGCGCCATAGATGATACGCGAGAGCACGTCGCGCCCCAGCCTGTCCGTGCCGGCCAGAAAGAGCTGGCCATTTTCGGCAGGACAGAAGAAATGCCTGTCACCTTCGAGGAGGCCCCAGAACCGGTACCTGTCGCCTTTGCAGAAGAAGCGAATCCGCTGAACGTCATCCTGTTCGTCGATGTAGTTGCGCTTGAGTGTGTCCATATCCAGCGTCATCTGGCGACCATAGACGAAGGGCCCGACAAGCTGGCCGTTGTGGAACAGGTGTACCCGCTGCGGCGGCGAATAAATGTAGTCCATGTTGCGCGTGTGCAGATTGTAGGGCGCTATGAATTCGCAGAGCAGTATCCCGAAATAGAGCGCTGCCAGAAATATGCCGGATACAAGAGCAAGCCGGTGCCGTCGGAATTTCCACCACATCAGCCGCAACTGCGACGCCTGAAAGACCTTCGACTGCTCGGCCGTCATCGCCTCGACCGATTGCAGGTCAAAGGGCTCGATGGAAACATAGTGTTGCAGTGGGGCACCCGGAGCGGGCAGGGGCGATTGCTTGTTCATTTGGTGCTGCCGCCCTGCAAACGAATTCGTGGATCAAGCAGCGCCAGCGCCAGGTCGGAAATCAGGACACCGATCACGGTCAGAAAGGCAAGGAACATCAGGAAAGACCCTGCCAGATACATGTCCTGGCTTTGCAGCGCTCTGATCAGCATCGGCCCCGTCGTTTCCAAAGACAGCACTATCGCGGTGATTTCAGCACCGGAGATGATGGCCGGCAGGATAGAGCCGATGTCGGAAATGAAGAAGTTTAGCGCCATGCGCAGCGGATATTTGACGAGCGCCCTGAAGGGATGAAGGCCTTTGGCGCGCGCGGTCACGACATATTGCTTGTGAAGCTCATCGAGCAGATTGGCGCGCAGGCGCCGGATCATGCTTGCCGTGCCGCCGGTGCCGATGATCAAGACCGGGATCCACAGATGGGCGAGGATCGACTTCGCCTTGGCCCAGCTCATTGGCTCACTGAGATATTGCGGGTCCATGAGATGACCGATGGAGGTGCCGAACCAGATATTGGCGAAATACATCAGGATCAGCGCCAGCATGAAATTCGGAATGGCCAGGCCGAGAAGCCCGAACAGAGTAAGGCCGTAGTCGCCCCAACTGTATTGATGTGTGGCGGAGTACATGCCGATCGGAAAGGCGATGAGCCAGGTGAAGATGATCGTGACGAAGGAAACCAGCACGGTCAGCCACATTCGGTCCCCGACGACGTCGCGAACCGGCAGCTCATATTCGAAAGAATAGCCGAAATCGCCGTGCAGCATCCCGCCGACCCAGTAGAAGTAGCGAATGACCGGCGGCTGGTCGAAACCATATTCCTTCCGCATCATTTGGATGCGGTCGGAATCTACCGCTTCGCCCTGGGCCCGAAGCTCGGAAATGTAACTGTCGAAATAGTCGCCTGGGGGAAGCTCGATGATCGTGAACACCAGCGCCGATATGATCAGCAGCGTTGGAACCATCACAGCGATGCGCCAGACAATATATCGAAACACGCTCAGGACTCTCCAAGCCAGAATGTATCGGGCATGTAGACACCGAAATAGGCGGTCGGGTCATAGCCGTAGAGCGCCTTGTCAGGCAGATTGCGCAGCCGTGAGGACGCCAGAACCGGCTGATGCGTTCCGTTCACCGTGCCGATCGAAAACACCTGATCGGTATAGATCGACAGCATTGAATTCCAGATCTCGGCGCGCTCCGCGGCCTCGGTCGATGCGTTCCAGCGCTTGAGCAGAGCCATCAACTCGACCACAGGCGGAAGATCGGGCGCCTCACCGAGCGTGCCACGAGACAGGTAGTGAGCGCCCCACAGCGGCCATTGCAGCTGGTCGTCGATGGTGGGGGCCAACTGGTACGGATTCATGTCGGAGGTCGGCACGCCATTGTCGATGCCCGACCACATCGACATCATGATCTGGCCGCCAAGCGCGCGGCTGCGGAAGATGTCGCGCTGCGAAGTGCGGACGAACAGGGCGATGCCGATCTGACGCCAGTGATCGGTGATGAGTTCGAGCGCGTCGGTTTCCAGCGTGCTTTCGCCGGCCGTTTCCACTATGATCTGCGCCGGGCGTCCATCGGGAAGTACACGCAGGCCATCATCGTCGCGTTTTTGAAGCCCGACCTCGTCGAGCAGCGCGTTGGCTTGGTCGGGATCATGGGCGACCCAGGCCTTCGCGAATTCCGGCCGGTAGAGCGGGCTCTCCGGCAGGACCGTATCGGCACTTTCCCGCGCTAATCCGTAGAATACTGCCAAATTGATCTCGCGCCTGTCCACAGCGAGGGAAAGGGCGCGGCGCACGCGCACGTCACGAAAAAGGCTGCGCCATACCTGGTCGGCACAATTCAGATTGGGCAGCAGCGCCAGCCGGGAACCCTGTGTGCGTTTCCACAGATGCATCTTCACCGGGTAACGCTTCTCCGTATCCTTCAGGAAAGAGTAATCGGCGAAGTCGATGCCCATGCATTGCAGGTCGCTCTCACCCGCACCGGTCTTGGCGGAAATGATCGCCGATGAGCTGACATTCAAGACAAACCGGTCAACATAGGGTAACTGCCTGCCATTCTCGTCTATTCTATGAAAGAACGGATTTCGCTCGAAAATGAACTGCTCAGCCGGCGGCTTGGTCCGGTTCTGCCAGGGATCGAGCGTCGGCAACTCCGGGTTCTCCGGGCGATACTGCCGCGACATGCGGATATGCAGGAGCGTCCATTTCTGGACCCGGTTCTCCGTCATTAGGCCGGCGAGCCGGAACGGATCTTGGTATTTCTTGTGGAACTGCTTGAGATAGGCGGCCGGCAGAACAAGCGATAGCGGCGAGGCAGCAGCGAGCTTGGGCAGGAAGTCGGGATTTGGCGTCTCCCAACTGTAGCGGACCGTCAACGGGTCGACGATCTCGAAGCGTGGCGGCTTGCCATCTGCCACCAGGCCCGGAGCAAGCCCGCCTGGCGACAGCTCATCGTTCAGCCAGACATCTTCCCAGCAATAGCGGAAATCTTCCGACGTCAACAGGCTGCCGTCAGACCATTTATGTCCTTCCCGCAGCTTGAATGTGAAGACACGATCATGCGCGACGTCGAAACTTTCGAGGATGTCGGGTTGCATGTTAAGCTTTTCGTCATAGCCGACCAGGCGAGCATACCCATAGATCGTCATTATCCGGATATCTTTCTGGCTGCCGATGATCGTGCGCAGCGTGCCGCCATACTGGCCGGGTTGCCGGCCCATCGCAGCCAGATTCAATACGCGCGGGCTCTTGGGCAGGCGTTCGGCGAGTGCCGGCAGCGCCCTGGCCGTGAGCTGCGGCTGAAGAAACTCCGGCTCCAGATCGCCTGCGCGTAACTTGCCCGGCACAAATGCCGAAGCCATGAGCCCAAGGGCAGTGCGCCGGCTGATCAAGATCGTAGCTCGCTGACATTGGCCGAACGTCGGGCCAGCACTAGGTGGCCGCCGCCAAGGTCGAGCGGCGACAGCACATCCTCGTCGCCCTCGTCGCGGAATTGCGGTCCCCATGCGCTCTTGTCGGAAGCACCGCTGAGCTTCAGCGTCTTGAAATCCATTGGCCTGTCGAGATCGGGAAACGGTACTGCGGCGACCAGCGAGCGCGTGTAGGGATGGACCGGTTTCCTAAGCAGAATTTCGCGCGGCGCAAGCTCGACGATACGCCCCCCGCACATCACCGCGATGCGGTCTGCCATGTAGTCCACCACCGCTAGGTTGTGGGATATGAATAGGTAAGTCAGGCCCAGTTCCTTCTGCAGGTCCTTCAGGAGGTTCAGAATCTGCGCCTGGACAGAGACATCGAGCGCCGAAACCGGCTCGTCGCAAATCAGCAGTTCAGGCCCCAGCGCCAACGCGCGCGCGATGCCGATACGCTGACGCTGCCCACCGGAGAAACTGTGCGGATAGCGCTTGATGAAGCGCGGATCGAGCCCGATTGCCTGCATAAGGCTCTTCACCGTGGCTAGTCGGGACGCGGCATTACCTCGTTGATGGATTTCCAACGGCTCGCTCAAGATGTTCTCCACCGTCATGCGAGGTGAAAGCGATGAAACCGGATCCTGAAATACCATCTGGATCTTCGCGCGCAGCAGGCGCAGGGCGGCTCTGTCGCCTCCCAACACATCGATCGGTCCATCGCGGCCATTGAAAAGCACAGAGCCGCCGCTAGGCGTGACAGCTCGCATGAGCATCTTGCTGACGGTGGTTTTGCCGGAGCCGCTTTCGCCGACCAGACCCAGGCACTCACCCCGGATGATATCGAAGCTCACGCCGTCCACGGCGCGAACTGAGGTTTGATGATCGCCGCCGAACCATCCCGACTTGCGGATGGTGAAGGTTTTTGTCAGGTCCCTGACCGATAGCAGGATGTCGTGCGGCCCCTTCGATGCCGGCGCCGTCTGTTTGCCAAGCAGGTTCTCGACATTCACCGGCACCTCGCGCAGCGCCTTTAGCCGTTCACCAGGCTTCAGGTCGAAATGCGGAACGGCTGCCATCAGGCCCTTCAGGTAAGGGTGACCTGGCCGGCGGAATATCGCCTCGACAGGTCCCGCTTCCATGATCTCGCCATGGTAAATGACGACCACCTCGTCGGCGACATTGGCGACCACGCCCAGATCGTGGGTGATCAGCAGCATCGCCATATTCAGCTTGCTCTGAAGCTCGCGCAGCAGTTGCAGGATTTGCGCCTGGATGGTGACGTCCAACGCCGTCGTCGGCTCGTCGGCGATCAACAGGGCGGGCCGGCAGATAAGCGCCATGGCGATCATGGCGCGCTGACGCAATCCTCCCGAAAGTTCAAATGGATACATGTCATAGGCGCGCTTGGGATTGGGAAAGCCGACAAGGCTGAGCATTTCCTCGGTCCGCGCCTTGCGCTCTGCCCGAGCCATGGGCGTATGGATCTGCAGCGATTCGCTGACCTGGTTGCCGATCGTGTGCAGCGGCGAAAGCGATGTCATCGGCTCCTGAAAGATCTTGCCGATGCGGCTGCCTCTCAAGGCCCGGATTTCGGGTCCATCGCGCGGCATCTGCAGGATATCCTGTGTCGTGCCGGGCTTTTCAGGATCGGAAAATAGGATACGGCCACGAACATGGGCTGTGTTCGGCAAAATGCCCATCACTGCCTGGCTGAGAACTGATTTTCCGGAACCGGACTCGCCGACAAGCGCGGTAACCTTGCCTGGAAGGACGCGAAGATTTGCCCGCCTGACTGCATGCAAGGGTCCCCCGATAATGGCAAAAGAGATGCCAACATCTTCGACCCGCAGCAGATCAACGCCCGAATTCATTCTCACCAGCCCACTTTGCCGGCCTGCCGGGCGGCAAACCAGAAAGTGAGACTAGCGTATTGCAGGCTTAGAGCAACTTGGATTCGAAAGGGTTGCCAGCGGCGAACCGGGCGACCGACATAACAAGGTGTTCGGATCAGATTGGGCCAGGCTACTGGAGCTTCCTCGGGTCGCCCGGCGACAGCCGTGCGGCATCGCGATGAAGCAGCATGACCTGCTCTGCCTCCGATCTCCGGTCGTAGATCGCCTCCAGCGCACTCTCTTCATCGAGCGCGAGAGCGCCCGACAGATCTGGTGAAAGCACCGTCAGCTTCTGCTTGAGCCCCGCCAGTTCCTCGCTGCCGAGCGTCAGCCAGCTGTTGGCGCCGCAATAGCTGGCGAAGTCCTTGCTGGCGAGAACGCGGTGCGGGTATTTCTTGGTCAGGGTCTGGAGACGCTGGACCTCGTTTACAGCCGAGCCAAACACGGAGAATGTGAGCCGGTCGGTAAGCCCGACATTGCCGAACATCACGTTGCCGACATGCAGGCCGATGCCAAATTTTATGTCGGACAACCCTTTTTCCTTTCTTCGCAGATTGAGCTCCATCATGCGCGCAGTGGCCTTGTGCGCTGCCGCCAGAGCAGCCTGGCAGGCGATCTCGGACTGCGAGCGATGCCTTTCGCAAGGATAGACGGCAATGAAGCCATCACCTATGAAACTCATGATCTGCCCGCCTTTGCGATTGAAAGGTGCGGCAATGGCGTCGAAAAATTGGTTCAGCGTATCGATGTAGATTTCGCGGCCCGACGTTTCGGCAAGCCGTGTCGACCCGCGCATGTCGGCCATGACCAGTGCGGCCCGGATTGTATCGCCCTCGCCGCGCTTGATCTGGCCGTCCAGCACGCGTCTGCCGGCGTCGCCGCCGAGATAAGTGGTCATCATGTTGTCGGCCAGCTTGGTGAGCACCGCCATTTTGGTTGCGATGGCGAGATGGTTTTGGATACGCAGCAGCGCCGAAATCATGCTGTCGCTGAAACCTGAAGCACTGTCGGTCGACCAGGACCCGATCATGCCCTGACTGGTATTGCCGTTGAAGGGATGGACGAAAGCCATGTAGTCGGTCACGCCCATAAGCCTGAGTTCATCGAAGACAGGAAATTCCGACGGGACCGACGGGTCGAGACGACGCCGCAGATGGTCGAGCTTGTTGCTGAGCAGATGGTAGTATGGGCTGGTCAGGAACGTGTCGGAATGAACGCCGTCCTTTTTGCGGAAGCCTTCCACTTCCATGCCTTGGCCGCGAAGCCAGGTGAAGCCGAGCGCGTCATAGAGCGGATGAAGCATCGAAAAGCTCAAATGCACCCGCTTCAACGGCAGGCCGGCAGCAGCCAGCCGCTCGCAAAACCCCTTTACCAGTGTTTCCAGCTCGTTGCCTGCCAGCGCCGACTGAGTAAGCCAGTCGGCAACCTTATCCATGAGAATTGTGGAAATTTCTGCTCGCGCCATGCTCATACCACCTCGAAACCCGTCGACTGCGATCCGCCATAACACAGTCCGCCAGCGACCCAAAGATACCCCAAGTCAACGGTCGCGTGCGGCGGCAAAGGCGAAGGAATTCCCGAGTGACTGTCGTTGCAACCAAGGTACAGGCTTAACTGCATTCATGCCTTGCGGCCTTATGTGGCGAAGCTGCGGCCGGAGTGCAATCACGTTCCTGACATCGGCAAAGTCGCCACCGGGGCGCTTGTCAGGCCTTCACCACCGTCTCTCGGAGCAGCCCGAGACGGCCAAAAACATTGCGTGTGTCGACGATCAGAAGGGCGTGATCAGCGACAGCCTTATAGTCGATCGCGTCATGGTCGGTTGCAACGACGACAGCATCGAAATCCTTCACCACCGCCTCGGTCAACTCGAGCGAGCGGCGCCCCCTGAGGGCCATATGCTCCCGTGTGGTCGGGATCTCGGGAACATGCGGATCGTGGAATTCCGCCTTGCCGCCCCATTCCTCGATAAGTTCGATGAGCCGCAATGAGGGGCTTTCGCGGATGTCGGGCACATTCTTCTTGTAGGCGAGCCCGATGATGAGAATGCGCGAGCGGCTGAGCGCCTTGCCGCAGCGCCGGTCCAGTGCTTTGGCCAGTTCATCGACCACGTGACGCGGCATAGCAGTGTTGATCTCTGCCGCCAGCTCGATGAAGCGGGTCGGCAGTTCGTATTCGCGCGCCTTCCACGTCAGGTAGAAGGGATCGATTGGAACACAGTGCCCGCCCAATCCGGGGCCTGGATAAAAAGGCATGTAGCCGAAGGGCTTGCTCCTGGCCGCCTCGACCACCTCCCAGATGTCGATGCCCATCGCGCCGAGCACGACCTTCAATTCGTTGACGAGGGCTATGTTGACTGACCGGAATATGTTTTCCGTCAGCTTGACTGCCTCTGCGGTTGCCGTGCTGGAAACCGGAACGACGGTTTTGACGACCCCTTGGTAGAAAGCCTGCACGAGCGTCGCCGCTTCAATGCCGTCACCTGCCACGACCTTTGGGATCGTCGCGACTTCAAAGTTGCGGTTGCCGGGATCCTCGCGTTCGGGCGAGAAGCCGAGGAAGAAGTCTATCTTCGACTGCAAGCCGGTTTCTTCCAGTATGGGCTTGATCACATCGTCGGTGGTGCCGGGATAGGTGGTAGATTCCAGCACGACGAGGTGGCCGAGACGCAGATGCTTTGCGATGATGCCAGTCGTGTTCCTGACAAAGGAGAGGTCCGGCTCACGGTTTTTTGTCAGCGGTGTCGGAACGCAGATGATGATGATGTCGCAGGTCGACAGTTCGGCAAAATCCGCTGTGGCGCGGAACCGTCCACTCGCCACGTGGCCGGCGAGGGCTGTCGACGTCACCGCCTCAATGTAGGATTGGCCGTTGTTCAGGCTCTCGACCTTCTGGGCTTCAATGTCGAAGCCGAAAACCGGGAAGCCGGCGCGTGCGACCGCAATCGCGAGCGGCAACCCGACATAGCCCAATCCGATCACGCCGATATGCGCGGTGTGCGCCGAGATACGGTTCAGCAGACGGTCATATGCCGAAGATCGTGAAGCGTCCAAATCTGCTTTCCCGTTAGTTGGGACAGGATGGCCGGTGTCAGGCGCGGCTTACCAGTCCCACAGAACCATGGCCGAGGCATATTGCGGAAAGTGGATTCTCGCAAGCCGTCATCCGACCGGCAACTTTGCCTTCAGGTCTGCAGCAGCCATCGCATAGCCGCCAGCCGCACCGTCTATGAAATGAACATGATCGCGGTGCAGCGGCGAGGCGACGAGGCATGTCATCAAGGCCGATTTCTGGCGGTGCAGGCCATAATTGCAGATGCCGGCCTCTTCCGCCTGTTTCAGCCGGTTCTCTATCCGTTGCAACACATCAGCATCAACGTCGATGGTCATCTTCAAGCCGTCGTCGAATTTCCGGAAATCCGAATTGCTGGCCACGTCGCGTTTGTAGATCTTCGGATCGAAACCGCCGACGGTCCAGCCATATCTATCGGCGACGGCCGTAAGCGCCATCAGGAACACTATCCACAGCTTCGACAGCCATCGCCGTCCCACCGGCGCCGTGGCTCGCGCCTCGATATCGAGGCCGGCGGGCAGCAAGCTGTAACTCGGCCCATTCACCGGCACCGGGTGGCCATCGCGTTCCTGTCTGCTGGCAATGGCGATGATGTCGGACGCCAGAAACTGAAAACCGCGCAGATCGCGCGACGACCCCGGAGTGGCTATGATCGAGACGATTTCGCCATGACGGGTTCCGATCGGGTTCCAGCGGCAGGACAGGCCGGTCAGGTCCGGCCGTGCGCCAGCCGGAGCAGGATCGATGCGGTAGCGCCCCGCTTTCATCTCGGCTTCCGCCCAACTGCCGCCACCGCCGGCGAACATGGTATAGAAGATGGCATCGGATGCTTGGAACCTTGCCACGCGAACGTCGAGGCCTTGCGCTCGAATATCCTTTATCGGCACGATTGCGGCACGCAGGGTTAGGTCCAGTTCGTCCGCCACCCATCTCTGGACAGCCGCCAGCGCCTTGCGGGTGGGCTCCATCGCAGAGCCGGGAAAGGCGACGAGCGCCCCATCGCCGCCGAAGACAAAGGGAAGGTCTTGCCGACCCAGCGCGTTGAGGAGGGCCGAAATGACACTGGCGCCGGCCATATTGACCGTTTTATAGCGTCCCGTCTCGATCGCCTTGGTCGAGCCGACAATGTCGGCGGTGGCCAGCGCCCAACCATCGGGGAGGGGCCGATAGTTGTCGATGTCGGCAACGCTTTCGAATTTTGCGAAGACCGGCAAAGAAGCGACAAACGGGTCCGAGGCGGCAGCTGTTTCCATGAGTATCAGATAGCACATTCCACTGCTTGGAGGTGCAGTCGATGGTGCTTGGAATTTGACTTGCGCATGCTTTCCGATGATAGGGTCGCGCAATGCGAATTGCCTTCTACGCGCCGCTGAAGTCACCCAATCATTCCGTTGCCTCCGGCGACCGCCAGATGGCACGCACGCTGGTCAAGGCGCTGGAGCATGGAGGACATAGCGTCGAACTGGCATCCGAATTGCGCTTCTATCTACGCGAACCGGAGCCGGAACGTTTCGATGCGCTCAAGATAGAGGCCAAAGAGGAAGCCGCGCGGCTGACGCGGCTTTGGGATCGTGATGGCAAGCCCGATCTATGGTTCTGCTATCATCCTTATTACAAGGCGCCCGACCTGATCGGGCCCGGGCTGGCGTCGACCTTTGCTGTCCCATATGTGACAGCGGAAGCTTCCTATTCGAGGCGCCGCAATGCCGGTTTGTGGGCTGATACACAAGCGCTGGTCGTCCAAGCGGTCCAACAGGCGGCGCTGAACATCTGCTTCACGCAAAGAGATCGTCGGGGACTGGCAGATGCGATACCCGAGGTCGCTCTTGATATGCTGTCACCCTTCATCGACACATCGGTCTTCCATGAACTGCCGGCACGAGGTTGCCCGACGCGCCTCGTTGCTGTTGCCATGATGCGCCAGGGCGACAAAGTCGAAAGCTATCGCATGCTGGCGCAAGCGCTGGGTCAGATTGGCCATTTGCCCTGGACGATGTCGGTCGTCGGCGACGGGCCTGCCCGTGACGAGGTCAAGGCGCAATTTGCCGGCTTCGCCGCCGAGCGTATCGAATGGCTCGGCGCGATCGATCCAGCCGCCGTGCCGGATGTCCTCTATGGGGGAGGAATTTACGTCTGGCCGGGTTACGGGGAGGCCTATGGCGTTGCCTATCTTGAAGCACAAGCCGCCGGTCTTCCGGTGGTGGCTCAGGACATCGCCGGCGTGCCGGAAGTCGTGCGAGACGGCCAGACCGGGTTTCTCACCCCGCCGCGAGATGTGGCCGCCTTCGCTTCTGCCATTGAAAGGCTTCTGGCCCGTAAAGACGAGAGAACCATCATGGCAGCAGAAGCCAGACGTTTCATCCTTGAAGAACGTTCCCTCGGCATTGCAGCGGCGCGCCTGGTCGAACTTCTTTCGAAGGTCTCGGTTTCATGACATCCTGCGATCGAGTCTGGCAGCCCTTGGTGGAAGAATTGGCGGGCCGGCAACGGGCCGGTCGCAAGGCAGAGTTCTGGCTGCGCGACGATGATGCCGTGGATCCGACGCCGGCGCTTGATCGGCTGCTCGACCTCACGGGTGAGTTCACCGTTCCGGTCACTCTGGCCGTCATTCCGGCCCTCACGGATGAGAAGCTTGCTGCCCGGCTAGACGAGGCGCCGCATGCCACAGTGGCCATGCATGGCTGGGTGCATCGAAATCATGCTCCCGAGGGTCACAAAAAGCAGGAGCTCGGCGCCCATCGGCCAGGGGAGGCCGTTCTTGAAGAACTGGCTGGCGGGCTGTCGCACCTAACGGGCCTGCACGGCGCGCGAACCGTCCCGATGCTCGTGCCCCCCTGGAACAGGATCGACGCCGGCCTGGTCTCCGACCTTGGATCGATAGGATTTGCGGCATTGTCGGTCTTCGGGCCCCCGGACCCGGCTTCACTGGCGGTCATCAACTGCAATGTCGACATCATGGATTGGCATGGCACGCGCGGCTGCCGCGACCACGGTCTATTGATCCAGGCAATCGTCGCGCGCTTGCAGGATGCATTCGACGACGAACCGGTCGGCCTGCTCACTCATCATCTCGTACACGATGAATCGGCCTGGCTTTTCCTTGAACGGCTGTTCACGGTCACTGCACAGATTGACTCCTGCGTATGGCTTCCAATCAGGACATTGATCGGGCGCTGCGCAGGTAAGGGAAGATAGCTCGCTCACCGCTTTTTGGGCAAGGAGACTGGAAATTCGAGGGTCTGCCCATCCCGCGCCGCAAATGCGCCGGTAAACCTGTCTTTGGCCAGTTTCTCGATCTCATCCAGTTCCTCGTCGGTGCGTGTCGCATCGTGATGAAACAGCGCAAGCCCTCGCGCACCGGCGGCGCCACAGAGTTTGATCCCCTGTTGCCATGTCGAGTGCCCGTTACCGCGGCGGCGTTCCATTTCCTCATCGGTGTAGGTGCAATCGTAGATGACGAGGTCGGCATCTTGGATCAGGCCGAGCACTGCGGGATCGAGTTTGTCGGGCTCGTGCTCAGTGTCGGTGATCACCGACACCACACGGCCACCCCATTCGACCCGGTAGCCGATGCAGCCGCCTGGGTGAACAAGACTGCCCGTCCGGACCACCACCCCTTCGCGGGGCCGAAGCACGTCTCCGGCCACGAAGTCGCGGCAGTCGAGGCTTGCCTTGCAGGCCTCCAGCTTCACCGGAAACCAAGGCGGCCGGATGAATGCATCGACCATCTGCCGGGTCGTCATGCGCCCGGCAAGGTGCCCGGACCAAAGCGTAACCGTGACGCTCCGGTCGTAGATCGGCGCAAAGAATGGCAGCCCGATAATGTGATCGTAGTGGCAATGCGTGAAAAGTAGGTCGAAATCGGTCACGCCCAACGTCCGAAGCGCCCCGCCGGCAGGCCGCAGGCCAGAGCCCGCGTCGAACAGAAGCGTATGCTTACCACAGCGCATTTCAATGCAGCTTGTGTTGCCGCCATAGCGAGAGAATTCTGGCCCCGATACCGGGATGCTGCCGCGCACTCCCCAAAACCTGACCAGGAAAACGTCGTCGTCCATGGTAGCCCCTTCGCAGTCCCGTCACTCATCGTAGCCAAACAACTGCCGCTAGCACCAGGAAAAGTGTGAACCGTTTTCCGTTTGCCGATGTCCTCCAGTGACCTTCTCAGCCAAAGGCTTGCGCTATAATGACGGGGAGCGTCGACCGCATCTCATTGGCTATTTGGCACTTCGTGCATCGATCAGATCGGCGGTGGTGTGGCTTAGGCGATCGGCAAGAACCCGCAATATCTCGATGGTCATTTCCGGGGACTCCTTCATGAGTCTCAGGAAATGATCCTTGCGAATTCTCAAGGCTTCCAGCTGACTTGCCGCTCTGACGGTGGCTGTGCGCGAGCTGTTGCACAGTATGGCGATCTCGCCAACAATCGAATTTGGCGCCATTTCGGCTACTTTTAACGGCCCTCTGTCGGAATCGACCAGAATATCTGCCTTGCCTGAAAGGATGACATAGGCGGCATCTCCCTCGTCGCCCTGCCGGAAAAGGATCTGGCCCGCGCCGTAGCTGACGCGATCGGAGGTGAACGCAAGCAGTTTGAGCTTTGTCAACTCAATGCCAGAAAACAAGGGAACGCGTTGCAGCATTCCAACTTCATCCTTGAGCAGCATTGTCGCAAACCTCAAAATTCGCGTTTGCCAGATTAGAGCAACGCGCGCCCAGATGGAATTGGTTCCGTATCCGGGACGTCGCTCTACGACACCAGTTCCTTGAAGACGCCGTCGCCTGCCAAAAGTGTCTCGTGTGTTCCGTCTTCCACCAATTCACCCGAGTCGAACACGATGACGCGATCGAACATCATCGCCATGGACGGATTCGTCACCACCCAGACAATTGCCGGCGAATGGTCGTCGCGTCTGGCTTCCTCGAGAACGTTCCGCAACACCTTATCTTGCATGCGCTGATCGAGCGCCGACAGCGGCCGGTTGAGAATGAGAAAATCGGGACGCTTGAGCAGCGCTCGGGCAACGTCGAGCTTCTGTCGCTGTCCACCGGTCAGCCGCCTGCCGCCGGCGCCGACGTTGAAATCCAGGCCGACATTGAGAAGCTCGCCATAAAGCCCCAGCTCGTCAAGAAGGTCATAGAGGATGGAGCGTATGCGGTCCGGCGCGTCGGGGTGATTGTTGCCCAGACGCCCGAACAGCACATTATCCATGACAGTAGCGGCGGCAATGTATTTGCCCGGATCGTACCGTTCGATCGCGTCATGCAGCTCGGTCGGCAGGTTTTCATAGAACCGGTTGCGGGCAGTGACGATCTTGCTCATCAGCTCATCGCTCAAAAGGCCGAAGCGGTGCCGGGGCTCGATATAGGCAAAGCTCAAGCTAACGATCATGGCGCGGTCGGTCTCCGAAACCGCCTCGTAGGGACGGTTCTTGAGCCGTTGCAGCAAGGTTTCGTAGGCCGGTATCTCCTCGGCGCTCATGAAGGCGAGCTGCTGGAAAAACTGGTGATCGGCTGGCAGGTCGGCAAACAGCTCGATCGCCTGTTCGGCGATCTCCATGCCCATTTCGTAGAGCGTGCGGTCGAGACCGGCTTCATTGAGCACAGAAGCAAAATATGGGTTGGCAGCCAGCGCCCTATCCGCCAGTTCAGGGCCGGCCGCAGCGCCGAAGAGCAGGTTCTGGCCGATTGTCGCTTCCTTGTTGTAGGCGCCCGGTTCGAAAGGAACCACCAGTCCGCTCAGCCCTTCCTGTTCAAGCCGGGTTCGCAACGCCGCACGCAGTTCGACGATGCGCTTGGCAAGTTCCGTGTGACGCTTGAGGTCGGCCGAAGAGCGCAAGCCAAGGTCCAGAATGTCGCGCGACAGAACAACTGCGTCGAGCACCCGGCGCACGGCTTCAAAGAGGTCGTGCGGGCCGGTAGCGCCGGCGGAAGCATAGTTGATCCAGTCGCTGCGGATATCAAGATCCGGATTGCCCGACCGGCGCGCCTCTTCGATGTTCCAGCGGTGTTGGTCTGCCGCTGCACCGTCGTAAGTCACCGGCGTCAGCGGCGCATGTTTCAACCCGTAGAGCAAGTTATCGCGGAGGCTTGCCTGGAACAGGAAAACATCCGACGAGGCATACGACATGCGCCGTCCGGTCACCGCTTCGGGGAGTTCAAGCAGGTCGTGGGTGCCCGAAACGATCCTTCCGCTGTCGGGCCAGTTCAGCCGCGCAAAGGCCTCTGCAAGCGCTTCGGCTCCCCCTGTTGCAGTGCTGACCAGCGCCACCGTCTCACCCGGCTTGACCTGGAGGGAGACACGGTTGAGAAGGATCGCACCGCCATCGTCTGCTATGGACAGACCGATTGCCGACAGGGGGGCGGTCATCGGATCGGGATCGTCGATCGCCAACGCCTCGATTGTAGGCGAAATGAGACCCTCCACAGTGAACTGTTCAACCACCTGCTGATATTTGACCTGGACATCCTGCCGATCCTGGTCCCAGTCGATCAGTTCCTTCATCGGTCCGGGCAGGTCCTTGTAGGCGCCGATCACGGCCACGAGCTGGCCGACGTCCAGCCGACCCTCAATGGCTAGGTAACCGCCGATCATGTAGAACAGAAAGGGCGTGAGCTGCGCGAGAAAATTGTTGAGGAACTTTACCATGAATTTCCATTGGTAAAGATCGAAGCGGATCTTGAATATGAGCCCGAGCCGGGCAGCTATGTCGGCGCGCTCGTAGTTTGATGTATCGTGGACGTGAACCGCGCCGATACCGTCGACGATTTCGCCAACCCGGCCCGAAAGTGCGCGCGCCGTCAATTGCCGTTGGCGCCCGAGCACGAGCAGCCGCCGCCGCATTCGCGGGATGAGCACGATCTGGATCGTCACGATCACGACCGCTATCAGTCCGAGCCAGACGTTCTGGACCATGATGAAGAGCATGGCGGTCAGCGCCTGACCGCCGAGCAGTACCGGCTGCAGAAAGGCATCGCCGATAAAGCCGCCCAGCGGCTCCACCTCGTCCTTCACCATGGTCGCCACTTCGGCCGATTTCACCCGCTTGAAATATATCGGCGGAAACCGCAGCACACGATCGACCAGATCGAAACGGATACGCCGCAGCATGCGTTCGCCCAGACGGCCCTTGTAGGTGTTGATGTAGAGTTTAAATAGGCCGTTGATGACGACCAGCAGGAGGAACACAAGGCTCAGGGCAAACAGCGTCGCCTTGCGGCCGAGCTGAAAACCGGAGAAGAACAGGACCTCGCCAATGAACGGCAGGCTATAATGCAGCCTCATGAATGGCTGGGTCGCGCCCACTTGGTCGAAGCCTTTACCTTGGATCGGGCCGTTGACGATCAGCTTCGGCAGGTCGAAGGACATGAAATAAGGGACCATCGAAAGCACGACGATCATCAATATCCAAAGCTGCTGCTTTTTCGTGTGGGTCCAGATATAGCGGGCTAGGCTGGGTTCCATATGCGACCGTGGACCCTTTAGTTGGAAGGATGCGGGACGAAGAAGCGGCTACCGGCGCATGGCGTATCGGCAATTTCTGCGTCGCCAATGACAAGCTCGAAGATGCAGTGCACGAACGACGCCGATGGTCCCGACAGATGCAGCCGGCTCTCTCCGGCACCGGGCAATGGCGAAGCGGCTAACAGCATAATCAAATCCGCGGATCAAAACGGCCTTGCGGGGGGCAAGATTGCGTTGTGTCGCCCGAAATCCCACCATACAAGACGAATATGATGGATGTCACGCAACCACGCAATGCCGGCATGGACTGGCGCGAGCAAGCCTTGGACCTCACGCGCGGAATTGGGGCCTATGTCGACCGACCTCTCGTGGCAGGGCTGGCGCGCGTCATCGCCCAGCATCCGAACGCCGATATGGGCAACGCGTTCAACCACAAACAGGTCGCCTGCAAGATGTGGGCGCTCGATCGGCTGTTCGACAGCTGCGGCGGGCGCTTCGGGCGCATATGGGTTCTGGGTGGTTGGTATGGCGTGTTGTCGGCGATGCTTTTCAACGATGTCCGCTTCGACATTGCGGCGGTCGACAGCATTGACATCGATCCCGAAGTCGCGCCCGTCGCCCTGACGCTAAACCGGGACGCCGGCGACCGGTTCCGGGCCATGACGGCAGATATGTACGCACTCGACTATGCGGCCGGGCGTCCCGACCTGACCGTCAATACAAGCTGCGAACACATAGCCGATCTGCGCGCCTGGCTTGCGCTGCTTCCGCAGGGCACGAATGTTCTGCTGCAATCGAATGATTATTTCAGCGAGCCGACGCACGTCAACTGCGTGGCTTCGCTGGCAGCCTTCGAAGCAATGGCGGCACTGCGGGAGGTGCGCTTCTCCGGCGAGCTGCCGACCAAAAATTATACGCGCTTCATGCTGATCGGAACTGTCTAGCTTTTCGCCCAAAATTGCGTAGCGGTTTGGGGCATTAATACACGTCCTTGAAGCGCCTTGCACGAAGCTCACCAGAAGCGACACGCGTTAGAGCAAATTCCAGGAACATGTGAACGGCTCTCCGTTCGGACTTGCGGCAGAACAAGGAGGTAGAGCGGTTCAAAGGTTTACGCGAAACGAGGAACCGCGTTAGGATCCATCGTCTGTTGATCATGAGCTTTTCTTGAAGCCGGGGCCCTGTTTTAGGGACCATGTTCGATGCCGGTCGCGCAGGATTTGCGCCGAGTGACGGGCGCCGTCCAGATTGAGGCGATGCGCGGATGGTCTAGGTGCCACAAGCGCAGCTTCGATCGCTTTCGCCAAACCTTCAGGCGTTAGGTCCCTTTCCATAACAACCGTCGCAAGACCGAGTTCTTCAAGCAGCAGGGCGCGAACCGTTTGTTCTGTTTCACCGCCGGCTGCAAATGGGACGAGCAGGGAGCGACAACCCGCGCGCAGGACATCGCAGACCGTGTTGTAACCCGCCTGCGAGACGGACAGGCGGGCAGCTGTCAGCAGGCTCGCGAAATCCTCGCGGAACCGGAAGATGGACAGGCCCGGCGTGACGTCGTGTGCGATCGCGTCAAACTGGTCTTTCGGCAGGTTTGGGCCGGTGATCAAACACCATTTCCAACCGTTCTTGGCATTCCGCGCCGCTGCGATGGTGGAGCTTACAAGGCTGCTTCCGGCAGCTCCGCCGCCAACTGACACCAGAACGTCGAAGCGCTCGGAGGCCGGGGGCGAGGGCGGCGCGGCAACGAGCCCCGTGTAGGTGACCTCGGCCTTGATCGCCCCGGCCAGTGGAAATGTCTTGTCGACGGTTGCAAAAGCCGGGTCGCCGTGGACCATAACAAGGTCGAAGTGCGTATTGACGAGATCAACCGTTTCCTCATTTCGGCCCGGCTTCACGCGCTCCTGAAGGATGTCACGGATGGACGTCGCCAGCAGCGGTTTGGGCGACGTCGCGTTGATCGCCTCGATCAGCGGCAAGAGTTCGAATCGCATCTGCCGGCGTCCAAATGGAAACGCCTCGACAATCACGACATCAGGCCTGCAATCCCGGAATGCTTGGAGCAGCATCTCTGAACGGCGTTTCTTGAAATCATCGTCGACGGGTATGCCCTGCAGATCGACAAGTCCGGAAAATGTTTCATCACCGGAGGTGACAGGTGGCAGGGTTACAGATTTTACCCCCGGTCCCGGAAACCCTGCGACCGGCGCTCCGCCGGTCACGATCGTTACGTCAAACCCGTCATCGACCAGAGCCGCCGCGACGCGGCTGGTGCGAGCGAGATGTCCGATACCGAGCAGGTGCTGGACATAGAGGAAGGCACGGAGCTGCTTCAATCGATGGCCCGCCACTCGCGCTCGAACAATTCCTTGAGTTGTCCAATGCTCGCCGTATGATCGAAATTGCCGCGCACGTGCCGCTCTGCGGCGTCGCCCAGGCGGGCGCGCAGGACGGGATCCCGGATCAGGCGCTCCAGCGCCTGTGCCAGGCCGATTGGGCTGTTTGTCGGTACCAGCAGCCCGGTTTCATCGGGCGATATAAGCTCCGGCACACCAGAAACATCGGTGGACACGCATGCGAGCCGCTGGCTAGCTGCCTCCACAAGAACATTTGGCAAGCCGTCCCGGTCCCCATTCGCGGTGATCCTGCAGGCCAGGGCGAAGATGTCGGCGCAGCGGTAGTGCTCAAGCACCTGCTCCTGCGCAAGCGCCCCTTTCCAGGCGACGCGATCATCCAGGCCGAGTTTTTGCGCCAGCGCCTTGAGCCGTTCCAGTTCTTCGCCGTCGCCGATATGCTCGAAACGCCAGGCCAAATCGCCAGGCAAGAGGGCAAGGGCCTCCAGCAAGGTATCGTAACCTTTCTTTTCGACGGCCCGTCCGACACTCAGAACGACAACCGCTCCGCCGCGCTCCGAGCCGTCATACTGTTGTCGCGCGTCGCCAAAACTTCCGAAGCGATCAAGGTCGAGCCCATGATAGCTCAGATGCACAGACGAGTTGCCTTTGGCGAGTTTTTTCAGACGATCGAAGCCGGTTTTCGTGCAGGTGACTGTCCAGCGGGCCGAGGAAAGTTTGCCAGCCAAATCCCAGTCCGCTGAAGTCCAGATGTCCTTGGCATGGGCTGAGCAGCTCCAGGGCAGGCTACGAAGCTGGCTGGCGTAGCGCGTCACCGATGCCGGCGTGTGCACGAAATGCGCATGCAACCATCCCGCTTCTTCCGGCCATTCGGCCGCCAGCACGAGCGCTTGCCCGAAGCGGCGTGCGCGATTGCGCGTAAAGTCGCGGGAGATATCGGCTACCAGCGAACCGAGCGCGCGCCAGAAGCTCGGCCGCGGCAAATAGGCACAAAGCGAGCGAAGCACGCGTAGCGGCTCATCATGCAGATATTCCGGCAGGTAGTGGACCGGCGCTTTGATCTCGTCATGGACGGGGTGCCGTTTTGCGTCGGTGGGCCGCCTGAGTGCGACGAGTATCAAATCGAACCCCGCGCGTTCCAGACCGAGCAGTTCCTGTGCGATAAAAGTTTCCGACAGCCGCGGATAGCCCTTCAGGACCACGACGATCTTGCGACGTTGCAAGTCAGTTGGTTCCTTCAACGACCGAAAGGTGATGGCCGGCCCGCCGGTCGAGCAATTCCGCGACAATCTCGGAAATGTGAGGCAGCCCTTCTAGCGTCAGATGCGGATTACTCTGTGAGGGGCGGGGCCGATCCGGCAGCGCCACGAGGGCATCGGCGAATCGCTGGGAGTCCTTGGCTTCGTGCGGCAAAAGCAGCTCGATGAGGCCGAGTTCGGCTGCGCGCCGAGCGCGAATTAGTTGTTCCTGACGTGGCTCGATGCGCGGCACGATCAACGCCGGCTTGTCGAAAGACAATATCTCGCAATAGGTGTTGTAACCACCCATGGCCACCACCGCCTTAGCGCCGGCAATCAGGTCTTCCATGCGGTTGTCGAACTCGATCATCTTGATGTAGGGGATCTTGGCCCCCTTTTTGAGCAGCTTGTTGCGCTTGCGGGCCGGCATGTAAGGCCCAAGCACGATCAGCGCCCTGTGCTGCAGTTGCGGATCCTGCTGATAGACATCGATGACGTCGTGAATCAATTCGGCACCGTCGCCGCCGCCGCCGGTGGTGACCAGGATATAATCGCCCTCGGGCCGGTGGCCGGGCAACTCGTTCCGCTGCAAGCTTCGTTGCAGGAAACCGACGAAACTCATCTTTGCCCTGACAGCCGGCGGCACATCCAGGCCGGTCAGCGGATCGTAGAAATCCGGCGGCCCGTAGACCCAGACCTTGTCGTAGAACAGGCCAATCTTGCGCATCACATCCCTGCGCGCCCACTCTGCCTCGAGCAGGTGCGGCGCATCCATCACCTCGCGCAGGCCAAGCACCAGCGTGGTGCCACGCGTCTTGAGGTAGGACAGAGTATCCTCAATCTCACCGCGCAGGCCGAGCGGTTCCTTGTCGACAATGAAGATATCCGGCCGGAAGGTCTCAGCTGTGTGGCGGATGATCGACTGGCGCATCCTCAGCGTCTCATGCAGATCAATATCCTTTTCCAGCGAGGTGTATTCGCCGTTGCGCAACTTGATGACGCTGGGGATCTTCACGAAGTCGACACGGGCTCTGTAGTCGAAGGCGCCAGCGATAGTCGCACCCGAAATGATAAGCACCTGAAGTCCGCGGAAATCCTCCACCAGCGAATGCGCGATGGTCCGGCAGCGCTGCAAGTGGCCAAGCCCGAACGTGTCGTGGCTGTACATGAGAATTCGAGCGTTTTCTGTGTGCTGGGTCATTGTTGAAAGTCTCTTAGAATTCTCGACTTGAGGGACCGTGAGCGACGCGCCGCTTCGAAACCATCGTGGCTGTGAAAAATGAGGTCGCCATTCTCAAATGTATCGCTTCTGTGGAACTCCTGTCAGACAGGCCTCCCGATTGTCTGACTTCGAAACTTGCCGGGTAGGGAATGTCGCCTTGCGGGAGCGGGCCGAGACTCCCTGTTGAAGTTTGAGGAGGGATCGAAGGGGGCGTGGTATCCAAAAGATCGGCAGAAATCATCCCTCTTGATTCCAATAAGTTTCGGTGTCTCCAAACTCGATTGGATCGGAACGGTGAAGGCGAATTCCGCAATCCTGCCCGTATAGCCGATTGATTGGTCGCCAGGCGTCGCACGGCCGAAATCTGTTGTGGAACTCACTTCGTGCGCCATTGCCCTTGGTCTGGGGGGACCAAAGGTGCTGCCCATCAACCTCTTGAGGGGCGGTCTGATTGTGATTCACCGACCAGAACTGAGTCATCTGCCGCCCAAGCTAGCCGGAATTTCAGCAAGAATCGAGTGGATGCCATCGCTGGCAACACACCGCCCGCAGGTGGGGTGTGCAAGACCTGTGCTTGTCGATCGCCAAGGCCCCCATTTATCTCGCAATGTTCCACCAAGACCAACCCAATTGACCATGCCGCCGAGATGGCTCGCGACCATTTGGTGGCCGTTCATTGGCCACAATGTCCGTTTTTCCCAGATGCGCCAATGCCACCGGAGCGCCTCACCAAGCTTGACCCCACATCTGCTCGCCCCGGCGTCTACAAGTGCAACGAATGGCCTGCCATTCCCTATCAGGGTCGGAACGGTGTTTGAGCGAGATCGGCCCGCACAAATGGATGCTGGGTTGGCACCTCAATGCCTCTCCCAAGAAAGCCGTGTCCGCGCCCCAGCTACTCGGCGTCATCTATACACGGCATTCGCGACCCGATGTCGGAAAAGGTTAAGCCGTGGCCCGCTTGACGGCGAAGGCAAGATCGTAGAACGAAACCCACATCGGGGCGCGGGGACCGCGATTACCTTTCACCACAGCGCAACGGCCAGCCCGCTTGAAGCGCAAGATGACGCCGAAGGGCGCCGTTGTCGGTCTGGTCGAGCGTGATAGCAAAGCCCGCGTGTTCGCGTCCAGCACGCCACCAAGGCCGTTGTGCGCGGTATCCTGCTGCGCAATGCCAACCGTAAATCGACGCTCTACACCGACCAATCGCTGCACAGCATGACCGGCGAGAGGGGTTGCTAACCCTGTTTTCTTTGGGTTCCAATGCAAACGGCGGTGATTTTCCCGAATCACCGCCGTTGATGCACCCAAGCCACAGGGAAGGACGGGCTAGGCACATGAGAATGCGCAAATTAGACCTGCCGGCGAGTCCGTCAAGACGTCCGTGGCGTTACGCATGAAAATACCCAATGGGTGGAACATTCGAAGTCAAATTTCACTGACCCGATAACGACGACCCAGACCGCCGCGGACGGGCTCCAAACGGTCGCTGCCCCGCCCTCTCCAGCATGCACATCCGGCTCAGACTTCTGCCCTTGGTGTTAGGGGCGCGCTAGGATAGCATATCTGCGGATTGGGGTATGCGATGCCAGAAGTCTCGATACGCCGAGCGGACTTCATGATGGTCCTCGCTTATGCATCGGACCTCGCGACAGGCCATTCCCGCGACTTCGCCCTGAAATCCTGCGTGCTTGCGATGCGGATCGCCGAGCTTGCCGGCCTTTCGGAGCAGATCCGGCGCAATGCGTATCACCAGTCGATGCTGCGCTATGTCGGCTGCAATGCCGACACGGACCTTCTGTCGGCCACCTTCGGCGATGAAATTGCGTTGCGCCAGGATCTCGTCGGTCTCGACATGGGCAACCGCGCGGAACTAGGCAGGGTCTTCGTACAGGCCTTCAAGCGGCTTTACTATGATCTCGACCCCGATGCGCAGGCCAAGGCGATCGAGGCCGCGATGTCGCAGGCTCTCGCCGTGGCCCGCCCGGTACTCACCGCCCATTGCGAGGTTGCGCAGCGGATCGGCGTGCGCCTCGGCCTGTCCGACGAGATCCGGCGCAATCTTGGACAAATCTACGAACGCTGGGATGGCAAGGGCCTACCGCGTGGGCTGAGCGGCGAAGACGTCTTGCCCGCCGTGCGCCTGATTACTTTGGCGCAGGATGCTATTGCGCTCAGCGACGCGGCCGGCATCGACGCGATGGCCGAGACCATCGCCAGTCGTGGCGATGGTGCCTACGAGGCGGAGCTGGCCCGGCTCGTCGCCGCCAACGCCGCCGTGCTGATGGAGGGCATCGGCGCGACGGTCGACCGCGAGACGATCCTGGCGCTGGAGCCCGACCCGCCGGTGACGCTGGACGAGGCGGCTTGCGACGAGGCTTTCCTTGCCGTTGCCGACATGATCGACATGCGCATGCCGTTCACACAAGGTCATTCGCGGATGGTGGCGGAACTGGCCGAGGGTGGAGCACGACGCCTCGGGCTGCCCGAGCCCGATGTCCGCGCACTGCGCTGGTCTGGATGCATCCATGACATCGGCGAACTGGTGGTGCCGGTGGCAACCTGGATGCGGAACGGGCCGCTATCCGTCCGCGAGCGGGACGCCGCACAGTTGCACGCCTATTACGGCGAGCGGGCGCTGGCCTCGTTCGGTCCTCAGGGCGATGCTATTGCTGGGCTCGTGCTTCGCCATCACGAGCGCCTGGACGGCTCGGGCTATCACCGCAAAGTTGGCGGCTCCGACCTCTCTCCGGCGGCGAGGACCCTGGCCGCCGCCGAAGCGTACCAAACTTCGCGGGAGGAGCGCCCACACCGCAAGGCGTTGTCCAGCGAGGCGGCGGCGGCGCAGCTGCGTACCTCTGTTCGAGAGGGCTGTATCTGCCCCGACGCCGCTGAGGCTGTACTGTCCTTCGCCGGACAGCCGTCGCGACGCCCGGCCCCGCGCTCGCTGGCCGGCATGACGCCGCGCGAGATCGAGGTGCTGCGTCTGATCGCCGCCGGCCTGACCGCGAAGGAGGCCGCGCGCAAGCTGCTTATCTCACCCAAGACCGCGGATCACCATATCCAGAGCGTCTATTCCAAGATCGGCGTGGCTACCCGTGCGGCCGCGGCGCTCTACGCGGTCGAGCACGGGCTGGTCAGGCCAGGCGAAACGCAGCCATAGGGAATACACCCCATGTGCGCCCCCTGCGGCGCGCGCATCCTAATCCTGTCGACGGACCAATGGTGGCCGCGACCGACAGGAGGAAATTCAATGCTTCTTGCAACGACGAAGGTGGCGGACGTTGACCGCTTCATCCACATCTTTTCCACCAAGTGCGCGCCAATGGCGGCGAGATCGTCGGCGAGGAGTATTTCCCGCTCGATACCGTCGATTTCCGACGGACGGTGCAGCAGATCATGGTCAGCGGTGCCGATGTCGTGTTCAACACCATTGTTCCGCCGGGGCTGACGCCGTTCCTAGATGAGTTGCATAAAGCTGGATTCGGCAAGCGCGGCGGCAGGATCGTCTGTACCTATTTTGACGAGAACTTTCTCAACCTCGTCCCGTCCGAGCAGATCGAGGGCCTCTACAGCTGCCTCGACTACTATCAGGAACTCCACGATCCATATGGCCGCGCGCTTTTGAACCGCTACACAGCGCGTTTCCCCGGCAGCGCCATGTTGACTGCAGGCAGCGGCTGCACCGGCCATTACCGGGCGATCAAGATGTGGGAAGCAGCAGTGAAGGAATCCGGCACCCTCGAGCAGGGCGCCGTCATCGCGGCGCTCAATCATGCTCGGATCAGCGAGGGACCAGGTGGACCGGCCGAAATGGTTCCCGGTCAGCACCATGTTCGCATGAACATGTACATTGCGCAGGCAGAGCGCCGTCGATTCCGGGTCGTCAGGAAGCTGGGTCCGATCGATCCGAACGAGCGCGTGCTGACGGAAGAATTGCAACTGAGCAACTTGAGGTGAACTGCGCAGACCTCGATTACTGTTCTTCCAATCGGCGAGGGTGGCTCGGTAATGCTGCCCTCGTCATCCTTTTGTCGGGCTCCCGGAACAGGCGGCGCACCCAGTGGTGAGGGAGATATCGCTTGCTCCCCGAGCGCCTCATTGGCCGTTACTACATGATGGCGCACGGAGGCGAAATCGGGCAGGAATGTGCTGATGTCAGTTCCCAGCCGTAACCTTGTCCGATTAACGTCCGCCTCCCTGCTCATAGGTTTTGCTGCGCTCATGGCTATCGTGGTCACAAATTTCTGGCTTGGCCAGAGAGCGCAATCCTACTTCGATGATGCGATCGCAGCGCGAAACACCCGGGTCGCGGCGGTTGAATTGAGAAATGCAATGCAGACGGCTGAGGCGTCCGAACGCGGTTTCGTGATCACCGGCAACGAAATCTATTTGGGACCATATCAAACAGCCAAAGCCCAAGCGCAGCGCCACCTCGAAGCGCTGCAGACGTTGCTGACTTCCTATCCCGACTCCCAATCGACGCTGCACCGGCTCACCGCAATCGTTGCCGCCAAGTTCGGAGAGTTCGATCAGACGATAGCACTCAAGCGCGACCAGCGTGATGCAGAGATCTCAGCGTTGTTCCGAACGAACAGAGGTAAGGCTCTGACGGACGAAGCCAATGTGTACTTCTCGGGTGTTATCGGGCGGGCGGATGACCGACTTACATCCGGTGTCGCCGAGCAGCGTGCCAACAGCGGATGGCTGCGGCTTGTTTCTGCAGTCGGCGGGCTTGTCATCGTCGTCGTCGTTGCCGGGGCTGCCTATGCAGCCGCTCGTTACACCAGAGAACTTCGCAAGACACGCGACGAGGTCAATGCACTCAACAGCGACTTGGAACTACGTGTCAGCACCCGAACTGAAGATCTGGCAAGGGCCCGCGACCGGGCCGAGGTGCTTCTATCGGAAGTCAATCACAGGGTCGCGAACAGACTGGCACTGCTCTCATCGCTTGTAACTCTCCAGTCAAAAGCAGTCGGGGATAATGCGTCAAAAGATGCACTGGCCGAAACCCAGGACCGCATCTTCGCGATCTCGCTGGTGCACAGGAGGCTCTACAGTTCTTCCGATGTCCGCTCGGTTGCCCTCGACGAATACCTTGCTGGGCTGCTCGATCACCTGCAAACGTCGCTTCGAAGCCAGGGACATGGCGTAAGGCTCTCCTACGAGGTAGATCCGATCAAACTCGAGACAGATGCCTGCATCAACCTTGGGGTGGTGGTCACTGAACTCGTTACAAACGCGTTCAAGTATGCCTACCCCGATGGGGCGGGAGACATTCAGGTACGGCTCACAGCACTGCCGGGCGAACAAGCGGAGCTGCTGGTCGAGGACGCCGGTATCGGGAGGGCCGAGGGCCTGCCCGCCAAAGGTACAGGGGTGGGCAGCAGGATCATCAATGCCATGGGTGTCAGCCTTGGCGGCAAGATAGAGTATCGCAATCTCCAACCGGGGACCGCGGCTCATTTGGTGTTTTCGACAAAACCACGGCGTGCTACCGCGGTTTTGTAGATAGCTGAGCCACTCAGTAGAAAGTTACCGTCAAGCGAATGCGCGTTGACGAGAGGAGAAACGGTGTTTGGTCTAAAGAGGAGGACTGCCCGGCTGCTCGGCCAAGCGATAGCTCTGCTGCTCATTTCCTCTATGGCCGGGCTTGCTTCGGCGCGCGCCCAGGAAGGTGCCCCAGGCATCACTAGGCGGGCGGTGTTTCCCGTCTTCGACCCAAATGCACCCTCATGCAGTGCCCCGGTCGGCCTGAGCAAGGTTTTGGCCTATGTACAGGAAAACGACCGGGACTTTTTGCAGGGGGTTGATCACGGCCTATCCCTGGCGGCAGTAAATCGCGGCTTGGGGTATCGAAGAGTTCTGGCTGAAAATGACGTCGGCAAGGCCATAGACCAGGTTCACTCTCTCGTCGCGGCGAGGGTTGGCGCCATCGTGGGCACGTCTTCGGATCCGGTGGCTTTCGGCCCCTCGCTTCAGCAGGCGATCTGGTCGGGAGCGTTTGTCGGCACGATCGTGCCTCCACCCGCGACGTTGCTGCTCAATGCTCCGCAATATCGTACAGGCAAGGTGCTAGCTGACGCAGCGATCGAGCACATCAAGGCCAAGCTCGGCGGGAAGGCCAAGGTCGTTCTGCTGACCCAGGACACCATGGAGTTCCTGGCCCCTCGGTTCACGGCAATGCGAGATGGCCTGAATGCCATTCCCGGCGTGACAATCGTAGCCGACATCGCACCGAAGCCGGTCAACAAGGAAGGAGGGTTCGCCACGATGCAAACGATCCTTGTCGCCAACCCCGATGTCGACGTGGTGCTTGGCGGCGATGCCGTCGTGCTGGGCGCGCTGGAAGCATTGCGCGCTGCCGGCAAAGACAGGCCGGATCAATTTCTCGGCGGAATTGATGGCGAGCCAGAGGCGGTTTCTGAAATCAGAAAAGCGGACAGCCCCTACAAGGCGAGCATCGCCTTGTCATCACCGGTTTTCGGGTATGCCATGGGGCAGTTTGCGGCCGATTGGCTCGACGGCAAAAGCATCCCGCAGGCTATGGATATCCTTCCCATTGCACTGACACGCGCCAACCTTGAGTGGTACAATGCCGACTTGCTGGATCCAGCCTCAGTTTACGCCGATCCAGCACGCCGTGATCACTACCTGAAGATGTATGGAAATATCTGTTACGACAGCCGCAACGAGTATGTGAATTTTCCTTGGTCGTCAGAGCTGAAGTGATCTCTTGGCTTGAGGGTCGGCGTGTCGCACGATGGAACCCGCAGCAGAGACGGGTAGCTCAAAAGCCAGTTATGGGTACAAGGCACAGCCGCGATCACGGCCGTGAGGCCCGACAGGCAATTCCTGTCCGGGGGGCGGGCTCCCCAACTCGCGTTCAGAGGGTCGAGGGGTAAGTTAGCAACCACACGAGGATCCACGATGGCGGAACTTGTCACGACGGCGCCCGAACACGCTTTCCCGCCAGCCTCGCTTGAAGAAGGACGACGACAAGCAGGAATAGTCCACGGATTACGGATTGCCAGTACGCTGAGAGCGAAATCCAGCCCATACCGTTCTCAAAGTTCAGGATGTTGAAAAGGATGCCCAGCAGGAGGACGCCAGCAAGCGTGGTCAACACCGAGCCCGAGCCGCCGGTGAGCAGCGTCCCGCCCACGACCACCGCCGCGATAGCGAAGAGTTCCCAGCCGACGCCCTCGATCGGTTGGCCGGCGCCAAATTGCGAGGCAAGGATGACGCCGGCCAACCCCGCGAGGCCGCCGCTCGCGGCATAGACGAGAAACTTGACCCGGTCAGTGCGCAGTCCCATCAAGCGTGAGGCGTCCTCGCCACCGCCAATTGCCAGCACCGTGCGTCCTGCGCTGGTATAGTTCAAGCAGACGGAGCCGATCACATAAGCGGTTACCGCAATCACCGCCGGGACAGGAAACACCCAGAAATTTCCTTGACCAATCCTGGTGAACCCTGAGGCGTAAGATACCGAGACGGTTTGATTGCCGGCAAGCAGCAGCGCCGAGCCGCTGGCTGCCAGCATCGTGGCGAGGGTTGCAATAAATGGCATCAGCTTGCCGCGGGTTATGAGGAAGGCATTGATCAGGCCCGCGGCAAGCCCGACGCCCACGCCGGCCGCGAGCCCTGGGAGCATCCCAAAAGGACTTGCCAATGCGGAGGCGACACTGCCCAAGGCGGCTACGGAGCCAACGGACAGGTCGATGCCGCCGGTCATGATGACGAAGCACATCCCAAGGGCGACGAGCGCGAACATCGAGTTATAGCGCATGACGCTCATGACGTTGAAGAAGCCCAGGAAACGATCGTAGCGCAGGAATCCGAACAGAACGAGCCCCGCAAGGGCAACCAGCACACCGTAGGTGCCGATGATGCGGACAAGATGGGCGCGGTTCACGGCCTATGTCCGATGCTGCTGCTGTAGCCAGACAGCAAGTGCGATGATGATCGCCTTCACCACAAGCGCCGCAGCGTCGGGCACCCCGTTGGCAAGCAGGGTATATCGAACGAGCTGGATGGTGAGCGCGCCGAGCAGGGTACCGATAATGGTTGCCTTGCCGCCGCTGAGCAACGTTCCGCCGACGGCGACCGCGGCGATGGCATCCAGTTCCATGCCCGACCCGACAAGATTTGCGTCACTTGAGGAGTTGATGGCGATGACGATGAGTCCGGCCAGCCCGGCGCAACTCCCGCTAATGGCATAGACGGACAGCTTGATTTTGGGGACGTCAATGCCTGCGAGTTCAGAAGCCTTTTCGTTGCCGCCGACCGCAAGGATACTACGTCCGAACACGGTGCGTTTCAGGATCCAAGCCGCGCCCGCAACAAGCATCATCATGATGATGACCTGAGCAGGTATATTGAAGGGGCGGGCAAGCCCAATCCATTGGAATTGTGGCACGCGAAATGTCTGCAAGTTGCCATTGGTCATAACTTGCGCGATCCCTCGCCCGGCGATGAACAGCACCAGCGTTGCCACTATAGGCTGGATGCGGAAGCGGGCGACCAACCAGCCGTTGAAGAGACCAAACAAGCTGGCGACAAGGATCGACGCGCTCATAGCCAGCGTCACTGCTACGTAGATATTATCAATCGGAAAGATCTTGCCCATGAAGATCATCGGAGCCAGCGCGCCGGAAATGGCCATCAGCGAGCCGACCGAGAGGTCGATGCCGCCGGTTGCGATCACCAGCGTCATTCCGACCGCAACGATGACGATTGTACAGACCTGCGTGAGATTAACGTTGAGCGTCTGCATCGTCGCGAAGTTCTGGGTGTAGGCAAGATTGAAGGCCATTAGCAGCGCCAGCACGATCACCATTCCGTAGCGTGCCAGAAAGCCGAACAGATCGAAGCCGCGCGTCCCGGTGTCGCTAGCCGTTGAGGGTCTCGTCAGCTCGGTCACGCTTACACCTCCGCCGGTGAACCGCCATGCGCCATGGCTGCGATGACGTCCTTTTCGTTGGCGGCATCGCCTTCTAGCTCGGCCACGCTGATACCTTCGCGCAAGACGAAAATGCGGTCCGCGCCCTCGATCACTTCTTCCAGTTCAGAGGAGATCATCAAAACTCCCAATCCCTCATCGGCGAGCCGTCGGATGAGACGCTGGATCTCGCCCTTTGCACCGACGTCGATGCCGCGCGTCGGCTCGTCAAGGATAAGCAGCTTCGGATTCATCGCCAACCAGCGGGCAAGCAGGACCTTCTGCTGATTTCCGCCGGAGAGTTCGCGAACCCTCTGGTTCGGGCCGGAACATTTGATGCCAAGTTCGCGGATGAACCGCTCGACGATTTCACGCTGCCGCGTCTCGCTCAGGACACCGTTGCGGCTGATCTTCGGCAGCAGCGCAAGTGTGACATTCTCCGCCACCGTCATTTCCGGCACGATGCCCTCGGCCTTGCGGTCCTCGGTGCAGAAGCCCATGCCCGCGGCGATGGCATCGGCCGGGCCGGCAGGGCGGTAAGGCGAGTTCTCTATCGTCATGTCACCGGCGCTGAGGGGGTCGGCCCCAAACACAAGCCGCGCTGTTTCGGTGCGGCCGGCGCCAAGCAGGCCCGCAAAGCCTGCAATTTCGCCACGACGTACGTCGAAGCTTACACGGCGTACCGACTGTCCGGCGGCAAGGCCGCGCGCGGAAAACAACACATCGCCTAGCTTGGAGCGATCGCGCTCGCCGAAGGCTGTTGCGTGACCCTCGACCACGGAGACATCGCGGCCGAGCATCGCCGCCACCAGCTCGAGCTTGCTGATGTCCTCCATCTCAGCGCTTCGCACCGTCCGGCCATCGCGCATGATCGTAACCCGATCGCAAACCTCGAAGAGCTCGTCGAGCTTGTGGCTGACGAAAATGACGGAGACGCCCTCGGCCTTCAACTGCCGGATCACGTTGAACAGAACCGCAACCTCACGCTCGTCAAGGGAAGAGGTCGGCTCGTCCATAATGACGAGCCGGGCCGAAAAGCCGATTGCTCGGGCGATCGCCACCATCTGCTGGGTGGCGGTGTTGAAATCGCCGAGCGGACGGCGCACGTCAATGAGGATCGAGAACCGGCTAAGCAGGCGTTCCGCATCCGCGTTCATGGCAGACCAGTCCAAGAGGCCGTAGCGGCGTTTCTCACGACCGAGGCAAATATTCTCGGCCACCGAGCGCAGCGGGACGAGATTGACCTCCTGGTAGATGGTGCTGATGCCACTGAGCTGCGCCTCGTGCGGCGAGCCGGCCTCGAATGGACGGCCCTGGAAAAGGGCCACGCCGGCGTCCTTGCGATGGTAGCCCGTAAGCACCTTGATCAGGGTGGATTTCCCCGCCCCGTTCTGGCCGATGAGGGCGTGGACTTCACCCGCACGGACCTGAAGCGTGGCCTCGGTCAGCGCCGGGATGCCGGCAAATTTCTTCTGGATTTCGCGCATATCCAAAAGCAACCGAGCGGATTCAACCGGCTGAGCGGTCATGGGCCAAGCTCCGAATGGCCCGCCCGCGGATGTGGGCAGGCCATGAAAGTGCAATCAAAACGCGATGTCGAAATCCCTCTTGGCGTTGGTGGCGTCAAAGAAGTGATCTTCGTTCTTGATGAAGGGCGGGATTTTCTTGCCGGCGGCGTAGTCGGCCATGGTGGCGAACGCCTTCGGCCCAAACAGTGGGCTGCATGCGCAAATAGCGCCGATTTTACCGTCGATGATCGCCTGCACGCCTTCTTTTTCCCCGTCGATCGACAAGATCAGGACGTCCTTGCCCGGGGCCTTGCCGGCAGCTTCCAAGGCGGCAATGGCCCCCAGGGCCATCTCGTCGTTGTGGGCATAAATAATGTCGGCGTCGGGATGCGCCTGGAGCAGCGTCTCGGCCACCTGGCGGCCCTTGTCGCGGGCGAAGTCGCCCGACTGGGACGCCAAAATCTTGAATTCCGAGTGCTTCGCGATGAAATCGTCGAAGCCCTTCTTTCGGTCGGTCGCTGCCGACGCGCCAGTCGTGCCTTCGAGTTCGATGATCTTCGATTTACCGTTGGCGTTCTTGACCAGCCATTCGCCGATGCGGGTTGCCTCCTCGATGAAATCGGAACCGATGAAGCAGACATAGTCCTCGCCGGGCTTTGCCATCGTATGGTCGACGTCACGATCGATCAGGAAGACCGGGATGCCGGCATCGCGGGCGGCTAGGACGACCGGCACCAGCGGTTTGTCCTCGCGCGGAGGCAAGAAGATAGCGTCGACGCCCTGTGCGATCATCGAGTTTACGTCGGCGGCCTGCTTTGCAGACGACCCGGCTGCGTCGGTGTAGACCAACTGATGGCCGAGCTTCGCGGCCTCGTCGTGCATGCTCTTGGTCTCGGCCAGCCGCCAGGGATTGTTGCTTTCCGTCTGCGCGAAGCCGACCTTGTACTTGTCCTTTTTGGCAAGTGGCGGAAGCGCCGCGAAGGCCCGCGATCCTAGTGTGAGTGCCGCGGCGCCAACGGCGGAGCCTATTAACAATTTCCGACGGGTAATGATCATGCTCTTTCCTCCTTGATTTGTCGTTTTTGACGACTGTGAATGTTCCTCACCATCCTTGCATTGGCGGCTGCCCGCTTTGCCTTTGGATTTCCTTGGCCGCTATGCCGCCTCCAGGATGAAGTCGGCGCAGCGGTCGCCCAGCATCATCGCCGGCGCGGCCGTGTTGCCGGCATTGATGTTAGGACAGGCCGACATGTCCGCGACCCGCAGATTGTCAATCCCGCGCACGCGCATCCCAGCGTCCAGCACCGCCATCCGATCGCTGTCGGGGCCCATCCGACAGGTCCCGGCCGGATGGTAGTTCGTCTTGACGAACCGCTTGCAGTGCTTCGCTAAAGCCTCGTCACTGTCTTCATTGCCTGCCGGCACGGCTATGGCCTTCACGCGATCAGCCAGCGGTTTCGTTCGGAATGCCTCGAGGAAATAGCGCTGGCCCGAGATCATCTCCTTCATGTCCTCTGGGTGTGCGAGCAAATGAGGAGAAACGACCGGCATGTCCTTTGGATTTGCCGAACGAAGCTTCACAAAGCCGCGCGACTTTGGCTTCACAACCACCGTCGTTACGGTCAGCCCATAGGTATTGGCGACCAGCGTGAGGATGTCGCGGTCCAGGTACACGTGCGGCACGCAAAATGCTTGGATCGTCGGCTCGCCTTCGGGATCGGCAGGATTGACGAAAGCTCCCGCCTCGACGCCAGCAGACAGGATCGTGCCGGTGCCGAAAAGCTTGAACTGCAGACCGTTTCTGACCATTCGCCAGCCTTGGCCCTGCTTGAAGTAGCCATAGGATCCGTTGGTGGTGGCGATGATCGGCACCTCAGGATGGTCGATCAGGTTCTCGCCGACCCCTGGCAAGTCGGCTGTACAGGCGATGCCATGCTGCGCAAGCGCATCGGCGGGGCCGACGCCCGACAGCATGAGAAGTTTCGGCGAAATCAGCGCGCCTGATGAGATGATGACGTCGCCGTCGGCATAGGCGGTGTGTTCTGTGCCAGAGGAATCCACATAGGCGACTCCTCTGGCGCGCTCGTTTTCGATCATCACGCGGCTGACCGCACAATTCAGTCTCAGGGTGAGCCTGGGATCACGCAATAGAGGCTCGATGAACGCATAGGCGGCACTGCTGCGTTTTCCACCGCGGTTCGTGAACTGGTAGAAGCCTACGCCGCGCTGCGAAGCTCCGTTGAAATCATGGTTGTAGGGCAGTCCCAGCCCTTGCAGCGCCTGCACGAACCAGCGCGAAACATCGTCAATATAACCGGGGTCGGAGACAAGCAGGGGGCCGGCGGTTCCGTGCAACTCGCCGCCAAGGCGGTTGTTACCTTCCATGCCGGTGAAATGCGGCAGCACGGCCTGCCAGTTCCAGCGGATACCGGCATTGTTGCCACGCAGCAATTCATCCCATTCGTCATAATCTGCGGGCCGGCCGCGCATGTAGACCTGGGCGTTGACCGAAGTACCGCCACCCAGCACGTTGCCTTGCGAGATTTCGTGGACGCGGCCGTCGAGGTGCGCCTGAGGTTCGGTGCGATGATAGCTCATGAATTTTGAGCCGTTGATCATCTTAAAAATGCCGGGCGGCATGTCGAGCAGCGGATGGCGGTGCGAATGCCCAGCCTCCAGCAAGAGAACCCGCCGGCCCGCTCTCACCAGTCTGGCCGCTACAACGCAGCCCGACGCTCCGCCGCCCACGACAATATGATCGTAGGACCTCGTCATCCTTCCTGTCCGTCAGGTGTTTCAAAGGTTCCGCGGACATATTCCCATGCCGAGGCAAGATGGTTGAGCAGGGCCCGCTCGGCACCATCGGGGTCACGCTCGATGATCGCGGCACAGATGTCACGATGGCTGAGGAAATTCACCCGATTGCGCTCAGGCGATCTCGGCATGCGCAGCCAATGCGGGGAGAGCCAGGCGGTAAACGCCTTATGCACGGCGGGCAACACCGGGTTGCGCGCGATGTCGTAAAGCACCGCGTGAAACGCCACATCGGTGGCATAGAAGTTCTCGGAGTCCGGTATCGCGGCCTCGTTCACCGCAAGTGCCGCCCTGAGCGCTGCGACATCGTCCTTGCGGGCGCTGATCGCGGCACTGCGAGCCAAGGCCGCTTCCAGGAAGACGCGCATGTCGTACAGGGTTTTCACGCCGGCCTTATCGACCAACAAGTGGCCGACCATGCCTTCCAGCGCGCCAAGGGCTGTATCGAGCCCCGGACGACGGGCCACCGGGCGAAAGCGGGGGCGCGCTTCGACTAGCCCCCGGCTTGCCAGCCGGGCGATTGCTTCGCGCACCACGCCACGTCCCACGCCGTATAGCGCCATGAGTTCCCGCTCAGCCGGCAGATAGCTGCCATCATCAAGCTTTCCGGAAATGATGTCGCGCTCGATGCCCGCTACCATGATGTCGGCCGCGCGAGCAGATCCGACCATCGCCGGCGCTCCCCGATGCTGTTCCGTCTGCAGCAAGCCTGATCTCCATGTCGCACCTCCATTAAGGCGCAAATCGGACCAAAGCACAAGCAGCTACGATATTTCGTCGGACCAAAATGGCGGCTGCCCGGCTTTAACGTTGCAGTTAGGCCATTTCTGATGCAATTATGGTCGTACCAAATTCACACGCACAAGAGGACTCCGATGTGAGCAGCACGGCAATCCAGGGCGTCGAGACACGGCTGTTCCGTGTGCCACTGCGCGAAGAGATGAGCGATGCCAAGCATGGCGCCCACACCCATTTCGAACTGGTGACCGTGACTGTCAGGCTTACCGATGGCAGCGAGGGTACCGGCTATACTTACACGGGCGGCAAGGGCGGCCATGCCATCCGCGCCCTCATCGAGCGTGATCTGACGCCCTTTTTGCTTGGGCGCGACGCCGCTGACATAGATGCCGTCTACGACGGCATGTTGTGGCATATTCACTATGTCGGGCGCGGCGGCATCGCTTCCTTTGCAATTTCGGCGGTCGATATAGCTTTATGGGATCTCAAGGGCCTGCGGACGGGCCTTCCGCTCTGGAAGATGGCAGGCGGAGCAGGCCGAACTGCGAAGGTGTATCGCGGCGGCATCGACCTGAATCTCACCCTTGATCAGCTCCTTTCCAACATCGAATCTTATCTCCAGGCAGGCTTCACGGCAGTGAAGATCAAGGTAGGTAAGGACAACCTTGCCGAAGATGTGGCCCGCGTGAGAGCCGTCCGGGAGCGTATCGGACCTGATACGCCGTTGATGGTGGATGCGAACTACGCGTTGGATGTTCCGCGCGCGATCGAAGCGGCAAAGGCTTTCGCGCCCTATGACATATTATGGTTCGAGGAGCCTATCATTCCCGACGACTATGAAGGTTACGCGACCATCGCGCAGGCAACTGGCATGCCGCTCGCGATGGGAGAGAATCTGCACGTGATTGAGGAGTTCGAGCACGCCTTTGCGTGGTCGAGGCTGTCCTATATCCAACCGGATGCCTCGAATTGCGGTGGCGTCACCGGCTGGCTGCGGGTCGCTCACCGTTCACGCAAGGCCGGGGTGCCGGTGTGCAGCCACGGCATGCAGGAACTTCACGTCAGCCTCGTCGCTGGCCAGGAGAATGCCGGGTGGGTCGAAGCGCACAGTTTCGACATCGACTCCTATACAACCAGGCCCTTGGTGCTTCATGGCGGGCTAGCAGTGGCACCCGACGAGGCGGGCGTCGGTGTGCTATTCGACTGGCAAAAATTGTCGGCAGCCAGCGCCGCTTAGCTGGCATGCAGGTGAACGCTCCACCCTAGCATCCCAGTTGGCGATAGCGTGGCCTTGCGCGTTCACGTAATAGCCGGGGGCCTCGATATGGGCGATATTGCTTTGGCGGCGGACCTGATTCCGCTCGGCCGGCGCCAACCACGCCACCCAGCTCCCACCCGGCGCCGGCCACCTTCGGCTTACCGATTCATCAGGTACGTCTGGCCAGCTGCTCGCCTTCGCCAAATCACATCACGCAAGGGCGCTTTTCAAAGAGGGGGCGGAAAGAGGTATTCTCCAGTTTCACCGACGAGAAGGACCGTCTCCGGGTTCGCCCAGAGCTCCTGTTCCGAAAGGTGGCTCGGAGACGGACAACGGGCGCCTCGTGGCGAGGAGCGCGACCGCAAATCTCGACGTCGCGATCCGGTCAAAACTCCGATATGCTCAAGCAAAGCATTGGGGGTGACATGGACCCGATCAAGAGCCTAGTCGTGGTGTAATCGCCGCGATCCTTCGCCTGGAAGCAATCCCGGAAGACGACAAGCATTATGGTTTCGCTCTTCAAGAGCGCGGCTACTTGAAGAGCGTGGTGATCAAGATCGAGGCCGACATTCGCATATTGCAAGAAACGGTATAGATGCCGACCGAATCGCTTCGGGTGGCTAGGTTCGCACCTCGCCATCGAGCAAGCTTTCAAGACCAATCCTGGCGACCAGATCGAAGTCGGAAATGGCTGTTCGTTCGACAGGGAGCCGGGCGACGGTGGCACACACTGCGCGCAAGCCTGTGATCGCGGCGGTTCGGTGCACGACCGACATGCATGAAATGGGCAACGTTCGATTGGAACAGCTGTGCGCAGGAAGAAGACGAGGAGCAGTGATCGACCCCCTCTCATTAATCCGTTCGCGCCTTTGCCGGGGTGGTTTGACTTGTCCACGACCTGAAAGACCGCACACCTTGGCCTCGAAGCGGTCGTTAATTTCAATCGGGCCCATCCTTACCAATCGTGTATGCGTCGGATTGGGCAGCCGACCGAACTATGCGAAAGACGGGTTGATCTTTCGCGTTCCTGCGCAGCCGGGAGAGCTTCGCTAGGAAGATCTCTACATTTCGCCTCTGCGGCTGTCGCCGTTGTCCACCGCGGGATTGACCTCAGACGCAGCATTCATTCGCATGGTGCAGATCAGTCCCGATTTGTGGAACTTCAGAGTGACGCGTCCGGACGTGCCGGACGCAAACACGCGCTCGAGGAGCTGCGTGCCGAAGCCCTTTCGCTCGATCGGTTCGACGGGCGGACCTCCCCGTTCGCGCCATTCTAAATTGAGCCAGCGATGCTGTTTTTGACCGACGAGCTTCCAATGAATCGACACCGTGCCGGTTTCGTTCGACAGTGCTCCATACTTGAGCGCATTCGTCGTAAGCTCATGAAAAGCTAGAGCGGCCGAAAGAGCGACGTTCGGTGATAGCCAGACCGACTCGCCGCTAATCCCGAAGCGGTCGATCGGTGCGTGTGAGCTGACCGATGTGGCAATCAGATCCCTGACGTCGGCGCCACTCCAGTTCTGCTGAATAAGCAGATCGTTGGCCTTGGCCAGCGAGACGAGACGGCTGGAGAGCGTGCGTCCTGCTTCAGCCAGGCTTGTGGCGTTGCGAAGTGTCTGGGAGGCAATGGACTGAACCACGGCAAGGATATTCTTCACGCGATGGTTCAGCTCATTGGTCAGCAATTTGAGCTGCTCCTCGCCGCGTTTGCGTTCCGTTATGTCGAGGCTGATTTGAACGGCGCCAATAATGCTGCCACTGGGGTTGCGAATTGGACGTGCGCTGGAAAGTAGAAGGCGCTCGATACCTGACGGCAACGTGTAGACGAACTCTTCGTGATCCGTCAGCTGCCCGCGCATGGCGCGGCTAAGAGGGCGGTCTTCGCGGCTCACTATGTGCCCGTCCTTGACGGCCACCGTGTCGATGACAAGGTCGGGGCTGCCGAAGGTTTTGTGCGCGTCTGTCGGCAGGCCCATGAGTTCTGCCGCGAAGCGGTTGCGGATGACCTGAAGAGCCTTCGGATCATAGGTAAACCAGACTGCCGCCGGCGCTGTCTCCAACACCGCCTCCAGCTCGTAGCGCCGTTCGGCGATCGCCCGCTCTGCATCCACCATCGCCTGGGCGATGGCAGCGAACTCCGTAACCGAGGTCGACAAGGCTTCGACGCTGCGGCCGTGACCCAGCGCTTCGGCCCGTGTCGCCAGTTCAGCGGTGGCCCGGGTGAATCCTTTGCCGACGAAATATGCCAGAGCAACCGAGACAAGAAGCGACAGGAGACCTATCCCGCAGATCGCCGCAAGCGAGCGCCAGAGCGGCGCCTGCGCTGCTGCAAGCGGCACGTTTGCTGTGTAAAACCAATCAGAGTCCGGAGACCTGTAGTAGCCCGCCAGCAGCGTCTCCCCTTCGAAATTGCGTGACGTGAATGAGCCCGAGCGCCCGACTATCTTTTCCACGTATTCGGGCAATCCGCGCTTCCCGGTCCATTCGTCGTGGAACCTGGAACGTGCAACGTAATTTCCGTCGCGATCTCCCACGCCCACAGTCCATCCTTGCGGGACCGCCGGCATCAGAACATCGCGGATCCGGGCAGTCGGCACAGAAAGTGTAAGAAGCAGGTCCTCCCCCTTCGGGGCGGGCACCCGAACGGCAACAGCTACGCGGTATTCGCCCGAGCCTTTGCCGCTGAAGACATCGCTGACGAAAACACCGGAACGGCTGAGTTTCTCGCGCTCGACAGAAGCTATAGGTGCGACTGACGGCAAGGCGGCACCGTAGCCTATTTCGGTGTTCATCAGCTGATTGCCGCCAAGATCGCGCAGGACGATCGTCCGGTCCGTCCCGTGGACAAGATCGAGCGCCTCGCGGTGAAAGGCTTGCAGATCGCCACTGGCGAGCGCGGCGGATTTGGACAGGCCGTCGAGGATGGTTTTGAGATTCGCCAGCTCGCCCTCTACAACGAGCGACACCTGGCGAGCCGTTTGCACGGCATCCTGCTCAAAACGATATCGTTCATGCAGGGCATATTGGCCTAGCAGATAGCCGGCAAACAGCCACACCGGGACAACTGCGGCGGCGGTCAAAGCAAGCAGATGCGATCGAACTGATCGACGAGGCAAGTCCATATCCCGTGCCGGCTCAGGAACCTCACCATAATCGGCGGGCCACGAACGGCAAGCGTTAGTTTAAGCGAATATAATGCTTCCGGTGCGCCGTGGCGCACGCGATAAGGTGCCATGGCCGCCGGTCACTGCCATGGGCTACTCTTTGACCGCGCCGGTCATTGACGACACGTAGTGCTCGACGAAGAAGGAATAAAGGATCACCACCGGCAGCGAGCCGATCAGGGCGCCTGCCATAAGCGAACCCCATTCGTAAACGTCGGAGCGGACCAGCTCGGTCAGCACGCCCACCGGCACGGTCTTATTCTCGGACGACTGGATGAAGGTGAGAGCGTAGATGAACTCATTCCACGACAGCGTGAAGGCGAAGATACCCGCCGAGATCAGCCCTGGTACCGACAGCGGCAGCACGATCTTGGTTAGCACTTGCCAGCGGCTGGCGCCGTCGATGAGGGCGCACTCCTCCAGTTCGAAGGGAATGGAACGGAAATAGCCCATCAGCAACCAGGTGCAGAAAGGCACCAGGAAAGTCGGATAAGTCAGGATCAAGGCAAAGGGCGTGTCATAAAGCCCGAGATTAAACACCATCACCGACAGCGGAATGAACAGGATGGACGGTGGGACCAGATAGGCGAGGAACACGGCCAGCCCGACCTGGCGCGAGCCGGAAAAACGCAGTCGCTCGATCGCATACGCAGCCAACACCGCGGCGACAAGCGACAGCACGGTAGCGGCGACCGCAATAATCGTCGTGTTGAGCAGCCAGCCGGGATAGGAGGTCTCGAAAAGCAGATAGCGGATGTTCTGCAAGGTCGGGTGGACGACCCAGAACGGGCTCGATGTATCGTAACTCGTCATTTCTGCGTTGGGTTTGATGGCTGTGATCGTCATCCAGTAAAAGGGAAAGAGCAGCACGATGACAAATATGGCCAGCGGGACATAGATCGTGACCACGCGACGCGGCATGCTTTGCAGATAGCTCATGCCACCTTCGTCGCCGCCGGCTGCGTTGGCCTTGGGGTCGGTCAGAGCCATCTCAATCTCCGCCGCCTTGCTGCCATCTGCGTCGCTGCAGGCCGAAATAGCTGAACAGGATCGCGCCTAGTAGGAACGGGATCATCGCCACGGCGATGGCTGCGCCTTCGCCGAGCTGCCCGCCCGAAATGCCACGTTGGAAAGAAAGCGTCGCCATGAGATGTGTGGCGTTCACCGGGCCGCCGCGCGTCAGCACATAGATGAGCTGGAAATCGGTGAAGGTGAACAGTACCGAAAAGGTCATCGTGATGGCGATGATCGGCGTCAGCAGCGGCAAGGTGACATAACGAAACAGCTGCCATCGACCGGCGCCGTCCAGCGTGGCGGCTTCGTAGAGTGATTGCGGGATCGTCTGCAGGCCGGCAAGCAGCGTTATGGCGACGAAGGGAATGCCGCGCCAGACATTAGCGGCGATCACCGAAGCGCGCGCGTTTTGCGGATCGCCAAGGAAGTTGATGTTGTGGTCGATGAGGCCCATCTGCTTGAGGGCCCAGGAGATGATCGAGAATTGCGAATCGTAGATCCACCAGAAGGCGATCGCCGATAGCACTGTCGGCACCACCCAGGGAAGAAGCACCACGGCGCGGAAAAACGATTTGAACGGCAGGTTCTCGTTGAGCAGCAACGCCAGCCAAAGGCCGAGGGCGAACTTCAGGATAGACGCGCTCACCGTGTAGAGAAGCGTGTTGAACACGGACAGCCAGAACACGCTGTCGTCCCAGAGGTATTCATAATTCTCCAGGCCGATGAAGACGCCCGGCCTGCCGATGCGGGCGTCGGTAAAGCCGAGCCAGACGCCCAGCCCGAGCGGATAGGTCAGAAAGACCAGCAGCAGCACCACTGTCGGCAGCATAAAGCCAAAGCTGAGCAGGCCACGGCTTTCGGCAATGCGCGACAAGAAGGAAGGGCGGGGCGGGGCGGCGGTTGTCACGGCCATGAAAGGCTCCTGTGGCGGGTATCGAGTTGCAGCAGTCCTTCGACCTTCGTGGACTACAGGCGCGCGGGCCCATTGGTCCGCGCTCTCTCCTTGCGGGCGCGTGCCTTTCGGCGGCACGTCGCGGCGCCTGCTGGGGTGGACTGGAAAACAACAAGCGTCTTCCCCCGCGAATGGAAGAAGACGTCCAGACTACACCCGGTAATACCTGTTGGCGCGCTTTTCGGCCTCTTCCATTGCCTCCTGCGGTGTCGCCCGACCAGTCACCGCCTTGGCGAACATGTCGACCAGCACATAGTCGGCCATGGTCGCGGCGGACGCGTAGCCGAGCGGCCCTGCGTAGCCGTTGTTGCGCAGCGTCGCTGACGCCTTGGCATAGGGCGCATAGTTTGGATCGGCCTTCCAGATCGGATTGTCGTCGTAGGCCTTCAAGGTCTGGCAGCAATAGCCGGAAGAGCCCTTGATCCATTCCGACATCTGCGGTTCCTCGAACATAAACTGCAGATAGGCCTTGGCCGCGTTGGGATAGGGCGTGTAGTTGAAGATCACCGCCGAAGTGACCTGGTAAAGCTCCACCGCCTTGCCGACCGGACCGATCGGCAAGCTGGCCGTGCGGATGTCCTTGGCCATTTCAGCCAGCTTGGGATCCTTGTCCTTGTTGATCCTGGCTGTTTCATAGGCCGAGATACCGTTGGCGATGACCGACAGCTCGCCGGCCAGGAAGGCACGATTGTTGTTGACGTCGAGCCAGCTTTCGGTGCCAGGGATGAAGGTCTTGTAGAGGGCCTGGGCATATTCGATCGCCTTCAGCGTCTCGGGACTGTTGATCACCACCTTGCTGTTCTCGTCGACCATCTTGCCGCCATGGCTCCATAAGAGCCAGTGGGCGTAGTTGTTGCCGTCGCCGACGCCGTGGCCATGGGTGAAGCCGGCTGGGTGGCCCTTGGCTTGCAGAGCCTTGCACAATTCGAGGAAGCTGTCGGTGTCCTTCGGGAACTCGGAAAAGCCGGCCTCCTTGACCCAACTCTCGCGGTAGACGATCGCGTTGCCTATGGTAGCCAGCGGCAGCCCGATGAACTTGCCGTCCTTGGTGGCGTAGCTCTTTGGGCCCTCGTGCCAGCCGCCATATTTCTTGCCCAGATAATCTCCGAGATCGGTCACATCGAGGAGCTTGTCGGGATATTGGAACGGATCGTCGAACCAGACGAACATCAGGTCAGGACCCGAGCCGACATTGGCGGCGACCGCCGCTTTGGGACGAATGTCCTCCCAGCTCTCCTTGTCGACGCGCACCTCGACACCGGTGGCATCGGTGAATTTCTTCGTCTGCGCCAGCCAGGCGTTCTCATCACCCTGGACGAATGGTGACCAGCGAAGGAGCCTGAGCTTGGCGCCCTTTTCGGGCGTGTATTTCGGCCCATCCTGGGCAAAGGCTGACGTGCCAAGCAGCCGGCTACCGATTGCTCCGGCCGCCGCAGCAACGGCGCTGGTGCGGATCACGTCTCTTCTGGTGTATCTCATGGCCATTTCCTCCTGTTTGATTGGCTAACCTCGGCATATTCAAAGCCGGCGGCCCGTATCTGCGTCAAAGAGATGGACCAGGCTTGGTTCGGCGGCGAGCCTGACGGTTTGGCCCGGCTGGAACGGGTGGCGCTCCCGAAAATTCGCGACGATCTCTTCGCCGCCAGGCGCGCGGCCGATGATCTGCAACTCCGACCCGGTCGGTTCGATGACGGAGATGGTGACGGGAAAGCCCTGGTCGCAGAGGCGCAGATGCTCTGGCCGGATGCCAAGTACCACTCGACCTCCATTCAGGCCTTTCGGCGTCTGCGGCAAGTGTACGGCGACGCCGGAGCTGCCTTCAAAGCCGCTGGCGCCAATGCGTCCTGTCAGCATGTTCATGGCTGGAGAGCCGATGAACATCGCCACGAAAAGATTGTCGGGGCGGTCATAAAGATCGAGCGGGCGCCCGATCTGCTCCACATTGCCGTCATGCATGACGACGATCTTGTCGGCCATCGTCATCGCCTCGATCTGGTCGTGAGTGACATAGACGGTCGTGGTCTTCAGGCGCTGGTGCAGTTCCTTGATCTCTGCGCGCATCTGCACGCGCAGCTTGGCATCCAGATTGGAGAGGGGCTCGTCGAACAAGAACACCTGCGGGTCGCGAACGATCGCCCGGCCCATCGCCACGCGCTGCCGCTGCCCGCCGGAAAGCTGCCGGGGATAGCGCGACAGAAGCGGCGTGAGGTTGAGAATTTCCGCGGCACGCGCAACCTTGGCATCGCTCTCCTGCTTCGAGACACGCTTCAACATCAGGGAGAACGCCATATTCTCTCGCACCGTCATATGTGGATAGAGCGCGTAGTTCTGGAACACCATGGCAATATCGCGCTCCTTGGGGGCGACCGCGTTGACAACGCGCCCACCAATGGCGATCTCGCCGCGCGTGATGCCCTCCAGGCCCGCGATCATGCGCAACAGCGTCGACTTCCCACAGCCCGAGGGGCCGACGAGCGTGACGAACTCGCCGTCTTCTATGTCGATGCCGACGCCATGGAGAATCTCGGCGACGCCGAAGGACTTATAGACATCGCGGATCGCAACGGACGCCATCGATTTCCTCCCGAGCGATTAGACGCCTGCAAGAAGACGTCCACTTCACATACGCAGCTTCCGGTCTTGCCGCGTCCTCCATCTGAAGTGGTAGCGCTACCAGCAGTGCGTGTAAAGCACGGCCTGATCTCCCTGGGCCACAGTGATCTAGATCGAATTTTCAATGAGAGGCGCTCGGCCGCTCGGGACAAACGCAGCATTCCTCGGCCATCGCCGTCCCATCCTTGTGCACCTCCGATTCTCCAAATATTGCGGAACAAGGCGGCGGCCAGTGGCGGCGACCTCAACGGCAATCGAATGGACTGACGGCCGGCGAGCTGGTTGGCCGACGAGGCTCGGCTCCTGGTAGGCCGACCGCTGGAGACCGCTCGTCCGCATTCATGCCGCCCATCGCGCCTCTCGTGATCTCCTTCGTGGCATTGGTCCGCATCGCTGCCGCTGTCCGGAGATGCTCCTGCCGGAGCGCTGAGGGATGCAATCTGGGCTGCCCAGCTTGATGCGAGCCTTTCTCCAGCCGTGACAATGTGATTGTCTTCGAGCCCCCGGGCCCAGGATTGTTCCCTGCCCACGCGCGCGCCGTCCACGCCGGTGCGGGTGATCCATCGAGACCTGGCTTCGCAGTGCCGCAGCAATACCGCGTGCACGTCTAGAGCCGCGCCAACCGGCCGCCATCCACGTTGAGCGCCGCGCCGTTCACAAAGGCGGCGTCGTCTGAAGCCAGGAAAGCGGCGGCCGCGGCAATCTGCTCGGGCTTGCCGACATCTTCCGGGCTAATGGTTTCGACGCCGGACTTGATGTTCGGATTTTCCCAAAGCATCGGTGTGTCGATGGCCCCTGGCAGGATAGCATTGGCGCGTATGCCACGCGCCCGGCCTTCGATCGCGGTCGACCGGGTGAGCGACAGCAGCGCGGCTTTCGCCGCTGCGTAAGGGGCAACATGCGGCGTCGTTTCAAGCGCGTGCACGCTTGAGATGTTCACGATCGACCCGCCATTGGTCATGTGCGCGAATGCCTCACGCGTGAAATGGACTGCCCCCAGCAGGTCCACACTCAGCACCTTAAGCCAGTCCGCGCTGGTGAACGCCTCGAGAGGCGTGAACATTATCAGGCCGGCGTTGTTGACGAATTTGCCGAATCGCGCCAGCGCCAGTCGACAGCACTGTGCGACTGCAACCTCGTCTGAAACGTCGCCAGCCGACACGGCGGTGTCCGGTGCGCCGGCTTTTCGGACTGCCTGTGCGGCCGCCTGCGCATTGGCTCCAACTAGGTCGGCTATGACAACGCGGGCGCCTTCGGTGCCCAAGCGGGTCGCGATGGCCAGCCCGATGCCGCTTGCAGCGCCGGTCACAATTGCACTCTTGTCAGCCAGGCGCATCGGGTTTCACCTTGTCCTTGGAGGGTCCGAGCGGTTCGGCCCCAGCTTCAGCGATCCGGTCCACATGCAAAAGGCCCCGCGCATAGTCCTGCTGTGCGCGAACACTTGGGTCGTCCTGCTCGGACGGCAAAAAGACGGGCAAAGCCAGGCACACACTTTGGGTGGCGAGCAGCTTGTTCCAGTTGGCGATGAGCGCTTTATATGCGGTTCCCACCGCCCTGGGATTACGGTCCAAGTCATAGAGGCCGACCGCATTGACCGTTCCGTTGTTCTCGCGCAGGGCGCTGTCCCAGTCCACCTGATCCGTCAGCGAGTACCAGGTGAATCCGACGATCGGTATGCCGTCGTTGCGGATCCTAAGCACGTTGGCCCACTCCTTCCACAACCAGTAAACGGCTTCGTCCCCGTTCGGGCCTTCGCGAATGTTTGTCTCTGTATGCATGACAGGCAGGCGGTAACGGTTGAAATACTGGCGCGTAATTTCGTCATAGCCAAACACCTCGCCGGAAGCCGACGTGGTTCCGTCCGCCCAAACCCGGTGCTCGTTGGTCTGGTAATAGTCAGTGCCCATCACGCAATGCCTGCGCAAATGGTTTTCCAGAAAGAAGCTGTACTCCTGCGCGGTCATCCCGTTTTCGAGCAGGTAGCGATACGTACGGGCGTCGACGTCATGCCCGTAATTGAGGTCGAGCGATAGGAAACGCTGGCTATTGAAGCGCTCCGCCTTGCCGATGGCCTCGGGGGAGTCAGCGTGGAAGTATTCCGAGGATTCACTTTGAATGAAAATAGCGTCGGGCCTCACTTGCAGGATCGCCCGCATCGCCACCACGTTGCCCTTCACGATATGCTTGAGAGCGGTGACGAACGCGGCATCGGTGCTCAGTTGCTCGTTCCACCAACCCCAGCGCGCTGAAAAGGTGGCGCAGATGAACATCTCATTGACGGGTGTGTAGAGCTGGATCCAAGGAAAGCGGGTTGCGAAGTCGCGCGCGTAACATTCAAATAGCCGCGGAAAATCCGGATTCTGGAAATTGCCCACCCAGTCCGGAACGCCGAAATGGCAGAGGTCGACGATCGGAAGAATATCCTTAGCCTTCAGGTCAGAGAAGGTCTCATCGGCGAAGGTCCAGTCGTAGTGTCCGTCGCCCAGCCAAGTCTTGTGAATTGGAGGCCCGTAGCGGAGGAAGCGAAGACCCAGATCCTGGAGCAGTTCGAAGTCGGTGCGCCATTGCTGGTAGAAGCGACATTTCTCCATTTCGTCGACACGCTCCCGACCTCCACTAATCGTGGGAGCGCTGTTTTCAATGCCGGTGGCAAAGACGAAATTGAACATGAAAGAGTCCTGAGCCAGCCAAGCTGCAGCCATTTCCCAACGTCCAGGTTGCAGCGCAGTTCCGGTCAGGCGGCAGGTCATCGCGCTTCTTGGCGATACGCGACCAATACCGGGATGGCGTGGCGGGTCTCGCCGGGTATGCCGCGTTCTGCGTGTTCAGTTTCTTGACGTGGCCGAGTGAGGGGATTTTCGCCGAAGGTGATTTCGTCCTGGAACCCCCCAAGCGAAGAGATCGCCACACGATGCGGATAACTGTTGCCGCCTGCGTGCTCTGATGGCCACTGGCGGAACGCGTTCGTCACGACGACGGTGTCCTGGTGGCGGCTATGGCGGTGGCGCGAAACACCCTTGCCGTAGCCCGCCGGTTCGGCTCAAGGGCAGCCTCCCTCCTTTTTGCACGACAGTGGAGCAGCCAAAGGAATGGGCTGGAGCCAAGGCGGGAAGCCAAGCAAGGCACGCACTTAAAGAACGAATCTCCCGTTCGTTCGAATGATGGCAGCTAAGGAATCAGCAGTTAGGTTCGAACTGATGCTTTGGCGCGCGCTGATGTTTCGCTGGCTTCGCGCTTTTGCTCGGCTGCGCGGATGTTCAACAGGTGGAAATACAATGCGGTGAGGGCCGCGGTCTTGAGGTTCAGCGATGCGTCATGGGCAGAGCACGAGAGCGATTTCCCCCCTCGGTGCGTTCAGCTTGATTGGGCGATGGACTTCGCTTTTGCCGCACGCAACGCGCGGAAGTCCAGGCCGGGCCATTTTCACCCTCTCTGCGCTATGCCTGGTTTTGCTGTTCGCATCTGCGGCACACAGTCAGCGGGCGCCTGACGCGTCAGCGGCTCCCCCAGCCAGCGACAGCTCGTCGGAGGCATTTGCAGAACACGTTAATGTCGCCAAAGAGCCCGACGAGACACCGGCGCGAGCGTTCGGATCCCACGCACCTGGAGAGCTGGTGGCCGGCCAAGCACAGGCACCCGACACAGAGGCGCAAACGCTGCCCGGCGAAAATCAGGAGATGTTACGACGCGAATTGGATGTCGCACGAGCCGAGCTAGCCAAGCAAGCACAAGCTCTAAAAGAGCAGCAGCAAAAGGACGAAGCCCTTTCGCTCGATCTGCAGACGGCGCAGCGCGCCATCGAAAGCTTCAGGGCCGAAGCCACTCTCTGGGGCGGTGAGAAGCCCGCCGCCGCCGCTGCAACCCAACGCTCCAACCACCTCCCCGAGACTGCTGTGACGCAAGCTCTTGACGACCAACGGCACAAGGTTGAGCTCTTGGGACAAGAGCTCACAACGGCTCACCGAACCATCGAGGCCCTCAAGACAGCCGCAAATGCCGCCGCCGTCGAGCTGGCCAACGCCAATAAGAACCGTGAGGCGGCCGAAGCAGGCCTACGGCAAGCTGGAGAAGCGCTCGAACTGGAACGCAAACGAGCCGATTCAGCTGCCCGTGATCTCGACGTCGTTCGCAAGGAACGTGACGCTTCAAACCGGACCTCGGTAGGGTTAAGCGCGGCGCTGGACGAAGAACGTGAACGGGCGACCGGTCTGGCCCTGAGCCTGAGTGCCGCGCGCGAGGCAATCGACGACCTCGCAACCAGGAACCGGCCTGCGGCTGCGGCGCGCTCGCGAATGATCCATAAGCCGGCAGGTGTGGTTGCACGTGCACCACCCAGATCAGGTGTCGAATGGAGGCGCAAACCGGGCTCGCGAGAAAAACAGAAACAGGCTGCTGTCTTGGGCCCACTCTCTCTTCCCCTCGCATTGCTGCCGACCCGACCACCGAAAGGGCTCGACCCGCGCCAGTGAACCGTGGAGCCGAATGTATGCCGAGGTCAACATAGCAATGAAACAGTACGTCGCCGCCGCCCTGATGATCGGGATTGGAATCGGACCTGCCTGCGCTCTCGACAAAGGGGTAGGCGCCAGCGTCGGCGGAATCGGAGTCGGCGCCGGAGTAAACGCCGGTTCGCAAGGCGCATCGGTCGGGGTGGGAGCGAGCGTCGGCGATGCAGGGGGATCACATGTCGGAGCTTCGGTTGGCGCGGGCAAGGGATCAGTTGGCGTTGGCGTTGGTGCCAGCGGCAATGTCGGCGACCCAGGCGCAGGCGTTTCGACCAGTATTGGTACGGGCGATGATCCGGCGGCCTACGACGGGTCGCCTACCGGCAGTGGCAGTCCAGCCACCACACCCAAAGGAACGGCTGGGCCCACCGCCGCTGCGTCCGCCGGGAGTGGTAAGCAATCGATTGCCTTGCCACCAATTCTTAAGCCTTCCGTATCTACTGACGGCGGCTTCACCGACGGCTATCCAATCAGGCCTCAGAGACCCCTCAGAGCGAAGCCCGGTATACCGGCTGCTGTTGTGCAGGCCTGCCGCTCCGCAATCACATCCGCGGCCACGCTGCTTGGCGCTGTCCGCGTGCGGGCGTTAAGCGCAGGGTTGTTGCGTCGAGGTGGAGGTGCATTCACGGCACCAATCAAGGTGCAAATAGAGTATGCAAGGCAAGGGGGCGTCGAAGTTCGGCAGGCCGAGGTCGACTGTCGACTGGACAGGGCCGGCAGGGTCACAGCGATAAAATGAGAACTCGTTTGACCCCGTTCGAACGTCGCACCGTTTGGCTGGCCGGGCAATATGCCGTCATCTCGTGATGCTTGTTGCACAGCCAGTGGACATCGTGATTTCTATGCGACGCATCGGGGGGGCGGCCATGGCGCATGTCAGGTACTTCATTTCAAGGACCGGTGATCAATGGCTGGTCCGGTTTGACGGCAAGGACTATCGCTATTCAGCGCATTCGGAGGCCGTCCGTGCGGCTGTCAAGGCAGCCAGCAGTGCCTCGGCCACTGGCTACGATGCAGAGGTATTGGTTCAAGGCGTCGATGGAAAGTGGCGTACGGAATGGCCCATTGATTAAAGTCGGGACGCCCTGAGCGTCCTGCGCTGACGGCTGTAATGCGCTTTGGCGCTCATCTGTTCGCAGTTTGCGGCTCCGCCTTTGTGGCGACCTTTTCATCGGTTCGCCATCGATCGAGGCTATCGGTCAAGCTGTCGAACAACATAGGTATCCTCCTGATACACGCCGGCGATGTTTGGTCTGCCCGGTAGGTTGCACATTTTAGCTGCGGCACCCCGGTTGCTCGCCTCAAGTAATTCGAAGAACGGATTACGCGGCTTTACTCCTTCTACCAGTCCGGTTCGAAACATCACATTGGAAACCTTGTAGGAAGTCGGACGTTATCGCTGACCTCTATCGAGTGAGCAAAGAGTGCCTGACAACGCTAAATCACCGTCAGCCCTCCATGGCGACGCGCCGGCCGCAGCAGCCACCACTGCATGGGCGGATCGCAAGGAGTTGGCGTCGGCGGCGTTCGAACGCACGCGCATGCCCATAGTCATCACCGATGCTCGGCAGCCTGACAATCCTATCGTGCTCGCCAACAGAGCTTTCCTGGATCTGACCGGTTATACATCCGATGAAGTCTTGGGTCGAAATTGCCGCTTCCTGCAAGGGGAGGGAACATCACCCGCGGCCGTTGCTGAAATTCGAGCGGCGATAGAGCGTGAACGCGAGACCAATGTAGAGATACTGAACTTCCGCAAGGACGGATCGCCGTTCTGGAACCAGCTCCATCTGAGCCCTATCAAGGACGATGAAGGCGCGCTCCTTTACTACTTCGCGTCGCAGATCGACGTTACGAAACATCGCATGATCCAGAGCCTGGAAGCGGCGGAGCACCGCCTCCTTATGGAGGTCGACCATCGCGCAAAGAACGTTCTAGCGGTTGTCGATGGTATCGTTCGGCTGAGCAAGGCGGACAATGCATCGCTCTATGCCGCGGCCGTTCAACGACGGATCCAGGCTCTGGCAGTCGCACACGCTTTATTGGCCGAGCGCGGCTGGCGCGATGTGCCGCTGGACGAAATCGTCTCCAGGCAGGTCGCCCAGTTTGCGTCTGGCAGGACGGCAATGAGCGGTCCTGAAGTACTGATCCCGGCGGTGGTCGTTCAACCACTGGCTCTCGTCGCCCATGAATTGATCGTCAACGCCGCCACCCATGGGACCCTCGCCCAGGGTACGGGGCGGTTGCAGGTCAGCTGGCATGGGACGGGCCATCATGGCGGCTTTAACCTGCGGTGGGAAGAAAGCGGGAGACGTAAAGCTGAATCTCGGCCAGGGGCGCCCGGCTTCGGAACGACCATGGTCAATGCAATTGTCCAGAAGCAGCTTCAGGGTGAGATCCTACGGGAGTGGGCAGCGGACGGTTTGAAAATCAGCATAAGCATCCCGGGAGCAGCTGCCGTTTCGACAGCCAAGGGTATCTGAGACGCTCGTTCATCTGGCACTCCCATTTTTCCACAGCGGCGTCGCAGGCCGACCCCCGCTAGACGAAGGTTCATCAAAAAGTCTAGCCATGAACTATTTCATCAAGCCGGCAGCGCGAAGGGCGCTTTCGATAAGCGGACCGGGCCCAGCCGTCAGACCGCTGCGCGGTTCGAAGGGTGGGTGTGCGACCACCAAAGGGGAGTGCCCAACAGATTTTGCCGGTAAACGCACATCTGGCGATGGGACCTGAGAGCCCGCTTCTTCAAATCCCCAGAACCGGGAGATAAGCGAAGTGGACGATATGCCGGTATCGATCATAAAGGATCCGCCGTGACTCAATCCGTCCGCGGAGTCCACGGGGGTCCCGTGCGCCATGCCTGCGATCAGGTACGATTCGATGACTTCCTCATTGGCAGCGTTCTTCCAGACCTCGCGGCGATAGCCCTGATGCACCTGCGTCTCGGGTTGCACTCTACTTTGGCCGCGCAATGCAAGCCACTGCCCGACGAGCTGCTCGGAGTTGACCGGACTGACTGTTGTGTCGGCGCTTCCGTGCCAGACAGAGAGTTTCGGCCATGGTCCGTCATGACCGGAATCTTGCTGGACGGTCGTCGCCAACTGCTTCGCAGTGGGGCCGCCGTGCCCTCGCATGCGGTCGAAAGCCTGCGGCAGGCTAGTGGCGCTGCCGTAGGGTAGACCGGCTATGATGGCCCCGCCGGCGAAGACTTCCGGGTAAGTCGCCAACATGGCGGCGGCCATTGCCCCGCCGGCGGAAAGTCCGGTGATAAAGATCCTGGTGCGGTCGATGTCGTGAGCGGTGACCACGGCCTCTATCATTTGGCGGATCGAAAGCGCCTCGCCGGAGCCCCGTCGGGTGTCGTCGGGGACAAACCAGTTGAAACAAAGATTGGGATTGTTGCTGCGCTGCTGTTCTGGAAAGAGGACGGCAAAACCATTGCGATCCGCCGTCCTCGACCAGCCGGCGCCGCGGTCATAGGATGCAGCGGACTGCGTACAGCCATGGAGGACAACCACCAGAGAGGCCTTCGCCGCAAGATCCTTGGGGCGGTATGTCCAGCCTCGCAGGTTTCCGGGATTTGACCCGAACGCCTGAAGTTCGGAAAACCGGTCTTTTTCGGAACCATTCAAGACGCCGTCGATCTGTTTTCGCCGAGCAGCCAAGCGTGCAACGGTATCGGCGAGACTTCTCATGTCGGTATCCTTTCATCGATCCAGAGCGGATCGAACAACGGAACGCCGCGTCTCCAGATTGGTTGCTGCAGTGCAGCATAAATTGCCTGCAAGCAATCGATTCCGCATGGGATTGGCTTTGCATCGCCGGTGCAGAGAGCCCTCCGATCGAGCAGCATGGGTGGAAAACGGACTGGCCGCTCTCGACTTTCACACACTGACATCCTCTTTGTGTGGCTGACAGAGCACAAGCCCGCCAAGTGGCGGCTTGCTGCTCATCAGGTGCACAACTGGTCCATGGCCTGCGTCCTCAAGAAATCCCCACGACGCTTCGCCACGATAGAGTTCCGCGTCGTCAATATCGTCCTGCCTCAGCACGTGAGAAGCTGCCTGTGGAGGGCTTCTGCCTTGGCGAGATAAACGCCTAGCGCCTTTCGCAAGCCGTGCAGCGTCATCCCCTTTCCACAAGTCCGGCGAACTTGCCTTAACGGGACCATCATCGCGCCTGGACACTGCGCCGAGAAAGGCTCGCCGTCCGACGGTGACCAACACGATTTCGCCGCGCCGGCGATGGTTCCGGCTTCGGTCGGAGCAAGGCCAAAACGGTTGACACGGGGCATGCCGTCCCGGCGTCAAGGACGTCCAGAAGTGCCACACGGGAGCGGAACATCAGAGCTTGCTGACGGTTCTACCTCGGTGGAGTTTTCCAATTGAGAGGACGCCGTGTCAGCGTTTGAATTCGTCTATTTTTCTGGTCTGACGGGGAATGATCTCCTCGGCGGTGTCGTCTCCTTGTTGGCGTGCTGTGTTCTCTACAACGTTATCGCGGAGGATCGCCCGCACCGGTGAGAGCGGGACCGCAACAGGTGGGCCCTTGACCGGCCGCTCTCCACTTCGGACGCGTGTGGCCGGTATCAGGTTGGTATCTCTCACTATTACTCGCCGCGGTCCTCCATGTGACCTGCCGTTGGCTCGGGCGGGCTTTCCCGACGACGTCGCATGCGGATCATTTCTGTTTCTACGGTGGACCTGCTCCGCCAGTCATCGTTGGCCCCGTCGGCCGACTGCAGAGTTGCCTGGCGGGTCCCGCCCGACCTGGCGGGCTGGAACATTGCTTGAGACCAAGGTTCGGGTGCCGGCCTGCCTGCTCCCGGGCAGTCCTTCCCATGTGAACTGCCCGTCTGGCTTACAGCCAGCGGGCTTTTTTGCGGCTCTGGCTAACCCGCCCATCCGCAGCAGTTCTCTCCGCGTTGAGGACACCCCCGCGGGAGCCCGTGGAGGCGCGTTCTGAGCAAATCTGCACGCCTGTCAGTCGTGTGGGCACGACCTCTCGGGCCATGATCGTGACAGGCCAGCTGGGGAACTTTCCGGCGCAGGGCGAATTGAGCCACGGCGGCCGATTCCCACTCCGAATCCGCCGCTGACCAAAGACCCAATCTTGGTCGGCCCGCGACTCCTCAGGAAGGCGCGGGCCAATATTGTGGCAGGATTCGGGTGCGCGCCTGGGGCTGATTTGAGTACCCATGTGAGATAGCGGCCCCCTGAACCAAAGCTGATCTTGCCGTCCGAAGAGACCCGCGCGCGAAGGGTAGGACGTCACCACGGCAAGACAGTTGCGCGTTGCGTTAGAGATACCGAGCTTGCGACGAGGCCGGAGATCAGCCGCGCTCTCGGGGAAAACAGAACCGTGATGACCCCAAGATTCCGTACGACGAGCTGGTGCATGCACGCGGAACTTTTCGCGTCCATTCGGCACAATGGGCATCTCGCACGGTGACTAAATAGCCGGCTGCCGCCGCAGCAGGGGGCGTCGGGGCCACAAGACAGGATGACGGTCGAACGATCAAATGCAGGTTCATGGATTAGGCGTGGGGGAGGATCGCGACGAAAACGAGTCCCGCTCCTCCTCAACCTTGAAAACGATGCTTGCTCGAAGGGCCAGATCGCCGCCCTCATCTCTTACGAGAATTTGTGGTGATCACCGTCTGGAAGCGCGTCTTTGGTCATCTCCGCCAAAGCTTTGATCGCTTCATATTTGACTGCGGCAAGGTCTTGGCCTTCTGTTCCCTCATCGTCAGGGAATATCGTTCCGTTGTCGTCGAAGTCGAAATAATAGAGCGCCATCGCCGAAAGGCTCGCCGTTTGTTCCTCGCTTTCCCTGATGACCCATTACAGGGGGCAGCGTCAAATGCGCAAAGTCACGCCATGAGCGAGGCGCGCGCCAATTCACCCTCCCCAGCCTTCATCTGTTCGACCTACTTGAAAGCGGGTGCGCGGCCAAGTCAGCCCAGTCGATGCCTGTGCGTACAATCCGAGCTTCCGTGTCGCGAAAGATGGTGTCGTGCAAAATTGCCTGCAGGCGTCTCGTCTGTCTGCGGGCTTGCGACGCTGTGCGTCGGTAGAACTTCTCCGGCCAATCAGCTGGACCCGTGTTTGGTTCGGTGGTGGCCGACCTTGCGGATGCTTCGACTGCCGATCGAACATTCAAGCTAAAATGTCCCGAGGGCGATCGATCCCAATTGGCTGCGGCCTTGGCAAGCAGAGTTTTGTCGGCTCGGCGCCCTGAAGGAGAGTTGTCTGAAAGACGCCGAGCCCAGCCAGAGAGATTAGCGGGGGGCCGCGTCCTCTCGCCGGCCAAGAGGTTATGCGCTCCCTTAGGCACTCGTGAAGCATTCGAACGCACTAGGAGGCCGGAACATTTTCCCTGAAATCCGACTTGCTGGACCAATTCATCCCGCGAGCAACGTATTGTTTCGTCCAATCGTCTGGTCGCTAAGGACCTGACTTTCCTGTCCGCACTGCAACGCTAACCCGGCTCGGAAGGGGCTTCTGGGTGGAGGCCGTCACGAGGTTCACCTGAATTCGCTGTGCAGGCCAAGATCGTTCACGGGACGCGGCAGATCACCTTCATCGGCCGCGAGTGCCTGACCTCTTGAAGCGGGCCTGTTCGTTAACCTGCTCGGCCACAAACGCCGCAAACGGCTTCACATTCATGCTGCCGCTTATTCATGAGGAACCGCGCCATACGGCCGTTGCCGTCCAGGTAAGGGTGCACATAACCTACATGCCAGTGCCGTAGTACGGCAAAGTTCCGGAACTATTTTAGCTCAAACTAATTTAATGGCGGTTGTGTAACAGTCGCGAGGGCGCGAAGTGGCGGAGTATCGAGTTGAGATAATGGCCGGCGAGTCGGTTGTGTCTTCGCAGGTGCTCATGGCCCAGGCGCCGTTCAAAGCGGCAGAAGCACACGTCGGCCAGCCGGTCACATTGAGACACCAAGAAGAAAACTGGGTGCGTGTCTGCGAAACAAGGGGCGGGAGGCGAACCTTCGCTTACGTTCGTCGCATGAGGGCGGCGGAGACCACTCGCGGCCGTAAACTTTTTGGACAAGCGGCTGAGCAGGTCTGTCAGGTCTGGCCAGGTTCGACGGGATCTCGGTGGCAGAGGCTATTCAGAAGCTTTTCCCGATGCGAAGGCGATCGGGATCGGTAGCACCGACATCGAGCAAGAGACCGGCAGCATTTTATGAAACCGTGCTCGATGCCATCGTGCATAATGCAGCTGGTCTTCCAGAGTAAAGCTCAATGGCGGGTAGGCGGAATTGCGGCGTGTTCGTCGTCTGCTGAACTGCCCATCCCTTTGTCGCCGGCCATGCGCTCGCTGGGATTTCTTATTTCCGCTTTGGAAATTCGATCACCTTCGCCTCAGGCTCGGGCTCCAGCGGCTCATGACCAGGCCGCTCGTGCCAGTAGATTTGGCGCAAATCGCGTTGGTCGACCCGCTGACCGCAGTACGGGCAGTTGTAGAAGTGAAGATGCTCTTCAATATGCTGCCCTCCACGCAGTTTGCGGGGAATCGGAGGGCCAAGGTCGGATAGCTTTGTCATGCGGGCTGCAACATCCGGTCAGGCTAAATGTTCCGGAGCTGTTTTAGCTAAAGCTTATTGGAACGGACAGTTCGTCAGTGAGTTGATGCGTTTGAAGTTCACCAGGCCGATCGCGCCCGAACTGGTCGGCACCCCCGCCGCAAGGCGATGAGTGGATCCATGAGATAAAATTCGATGGGTGGGTCATTGGATGACAACGCGCTTCGGTTAGTCACCAAAATGGTTACGATTGGAGGGGGCTGATACATCCAGCTTGCCGGCGAAGCAGCGGCGATCGAGGCGAAAGACTTTATTATCGACGGCGAGGCGATCACTATCCATGAAGCTGGCCTGCCTGACCTGCACTGCAATCAGCCGTTACCAGTCTCACATCGGCGCGACCTCTATCTGGTGGTGTTCGACCTCCTGCACCTCGACGGGACGACTTGCGCGACGTGCTGGTGAAAGACCGCCGCGACATTCGCCAGGCATTGATCCCGACCGGTGGCCGCATTCAGTTCAGCGAAGCAATGCCTGGAACTGGTGATGCGTTCATCACCTTATCGACCGAGCTGGCCTGGAAGCATGGCGCTGCCAGCGGGCTTTTCGCCTGATGCTTCGCCGCGGCACATTCGACTGCACTTCGGCCGCCGAGCTGGTTGCCGGAACATGTGTCCGGCCAGAGGTTCCGGAGCCGGACCGCTTATCCTGTTGCGGTGCCTCCTTGTGATCTGCGCGCTGGCTCAGGCCGGCGCTTTTTATGCAACGTAGGGGAACCTGATATTCGTCGGCTGGTTCGACAGGCGGCAGCACCCGTGCTGCTGGTCAGGTCCCCAATACCTGGCCGGGCCCGCTTCCCTTGCCAGTGAGGCGGGCCCACTGCGATCGCGTCTGGCGCCTTCGTTTGAAACCTAAACGACCATGGCTGGGTGGGCGGCTGGTGGGCGCGGCGTCGTCTATTGAAGGGCCAATAGTCGTCGCAAGGTCGACAGGCTAAGGCAGGAACAGACCGACCGGGAAACTCGCGTCGTCACCGATGCCGAGCGCAAAGCTCGCGAAGCGAAGATGGCCTCGTCTGAGGGCCGATCGGCTGGGATAGCATTCCGTCCTGCATGCAAATGTCGAGCCGACGAAGAAACGCTAGGTGGATGCCAAGGCACCGAACTCACTGCCTTTACCGCGCCGGCCATCGCAGCCCGCCGGTCCGCCGCGCGCCGACAGGAGACATGGCCATGGTCACACGATCAGGTACGGGCAAACCGATCGGGCGAGGCTGTGTGGGGACGATCGCGGCAGATGAGCGCAGGCGGTGTGGACATTGAACCGATGCCCAGAAGACCAAATCGGGCCGGGTGCCGCGGCTCCGTGTGACTGCCCGCTGGCTCGGGCCGGCGGGCTTTCTGCGTCTGGAGGGAACGTATCGAGGGCACGCAAAATCGGGTGAGCGCCTGCGAGTTGTCGGCCAGAGGGCGCCGGTAAGTTGTGTTCGAACAGCCTTCGATTGAGCCCGCCACCGAGTGCCTAACTCTCTCTGCCGCACAACCTGCTGCAAACGGCATCTAAAGCGCGACTTCCCAACTAAACCGGCCGGAATATCAGATCCATTGGAAGCGGGTCGCGTGATCTTCAGCCTGTTGATGGTGGTCACCGCTCCGAATGCTGGGAAGCCGAAAATGAACCACAGCCGGAACAATGATCGCAACGTTCGGGTGGAGGCTGGCCGGCCGCCGCGGCCTGGCACGCCGTCTGCGCCGCTGTCAGCCCCAAGAGCACGGCTTCTGAACATTCGCCGTCCATACCGGCTGAGTGGCCACAGGGTTTCGGACATTGTGTACCTGCCAACGTCCAGCCGCGCTGTGCGCGGTCTCTCGGCTGCGCGAATATCGCCGCGTGAGGTGCATGACCTACCGCCATCGGCGCCGAGTTCAGCCACGACCAAAAGCCGTCGGCGGGCGCCAATTCCTTGCAAAAAGCGATTCGAGGCCATCGGAACCAATGCCGACGCCAGAGATTTGCTTTGGAGTCATTACAATGCTTGGAGGAACCATCATGCGGATCGGAGACTTCGATACCGGACGGGTCAAACACAGCCCGTTGTACCGCGACGCCAAGCTCGCAATGCTCACCCACCAGGTCCTTTATCACATGCAGCTAACGGAAACGGCGGTGAGCGGAGTGGAGCACGCATTGGTGCAGTTCGCCCAAGCCACTAAACACCCTGCCCACGACGCTGCTCGTCGCTCGCTCGCAGCTTTCCTTCATCTGGAGCCCGATCAAACCTTGGGGATGTGAACAGTGCCGACATGTCGGCAAGTTGATTCGGCAGACTGCGAATTGGTATTTGGGAGAGCTCGGCGATCCGCCGAACGACTAGCCCTAAGGGCCATCGTCGCTTACAACCTGCGACTTCACGGGCCATGAACACCAGCCGCAGGTGCGGACGGTGGCAAGCAAACCGACCGTCGCGGCCGCTGAAGGGAGTGCGCTCGACAGGACTGCATCACTGCTGCAGAAGCGATCAGTCGAAGTTCCCACTGCAGATAAATCTGCGCTCGCGGGCAGCCGTTCATCACACGGAACTAATTGTTTCCGCGCGTTGTGCCATCCGGGGCGAATCATGGCAAATGGGTCGGTTCTGATCGTTTTGAAACGAGCCAATGATACTGCTCGACCTACAGGACGCTCTCGAAGAAGCTGGCTTCCAGGTTTTGTGAGTAGCGCTGCGAAGCCCTGTCGACCTTTGATGCGGACCCGGGTTCGTACAGCGCTCTGATCTCGTACATACGGCTGGGTGATGGACGATCGGGTTGGGAAGTTGCCCGGCATGTGCGGCAATCCAATGCGACGATGGTATATCTAAGCGGGGACAGTGCCTCGCACTGGGGCGCGGAGGGCGTCCCAGAAAGCATCATGCACGAAGCCGTTTGCTTTGCCTCAGGTCATCACAGCCCTTTCCACGCTGCTCAACCAGCAACATCCGCAACCATCAAACGAACCAAGGGCGTAACAGGTTTTTGCCCGCGTGCAACCGATCTCTGGCAGCCAAACCGCTTGCGGCGGTGCCTCTCTCCTAATCCGGGTCGACACTTTGTCCGTTTTAGAGGGAGTAGCCCGGTGGCTCACCGACCAATACTGCCGACAGCCCACCCGAGCGAGATGGCCACGACGAACCCCAGCAGTATGGCCGTAAAGAACCACATGAGGCGTCCCTTCGCTCGTTGTGCGAGCATCAACGCGGCAAGCGATTTATAGTTGCAAATCCGCAGGAGCAGCGATCCGCTCGGGCGCTCGCCGACGCCGGGGACCCTCATATCCGGTCGTCGGTGTAGGAGTGGGTCTTGTTGGACTTAGTTTCCACCCGTGGCTGGACCGGTTCAGGTCGGATATGGATTGAGCGGTAATAGGCGCTGCCCACGAAAGCGAGGCATGGCTGGCCGAGAAGGAGATCAGCAAGGCGAAGGCGGTCACGAGCAAGAGATGGTCCCCTGTTGAGCCAGACATAACCACCGCCGATCCTGTCCGTTCATTCACGGTCTGCTTGCTCCCGTGTTATCGTTACCGCGACGTTAAGAACGGCCGCGCACCTTGACAAGTTAGGCAGCCTACGGCTGGGCCAAACTCCTCTGCCGGCGGTTGGAACCTTTTCCAGCCGCGCGGATTGCTGTGCATGACAAAAACCCCTGAAGTTGCTCCACCCATTCTTCCCGAGACCAGCCCGGACCGACCTGTCAATTGCGAGGTCGCTCTGGAAACCGCATTCGCCGCCCTTGTCGCCACCTCCATCGCCCAAGGATGGACCCAGGAAGAGACGGCCGAAACGCTGCACAAGCTGGCCATGGAGCATCTCGAACAGCTCAAGATCATAACAGCCTAATCCGGCGCGGCTCCGGAATTTCGACACGTCACATGTCGGATTATTTGCATTCAAATGAATTTCACGACGCTATAGATGCTGCCTCAACGTCTGGGAGGAGAGCATGGCTCCGCATGAGCAGCATGCCGTTGAAATCATCCGCGAGAAGAAATGGACCGTGCGTGTGACCGCCTATGGGAGCGTCATCACGTTTACTTTCGAATCTGAAGAGTACGCGCCCTCATACGCGGACGGGCAGGCGTTCCGCCTCGGCGTCGAGGTTGTCGAATTAAAGAAATGCGCCTAGCTACAAATCAGCGAACTTTTTCCCGCACTTCTTTTGGAAGGGGGATTTCGGAGGCAACGGCTTCACCGGGTCGCCAGACTGCTGCGTCCTAGCCTGCGCATGCAATCGGCCGGCGCAGGATGCGGCATGCGGTCGTAATGGTCGCCAGCTGTCGTTGGGCTGACAGGTCGCGATCGCCAGCGTGGGCACGATTTGCCGTGCGTTATCGGAATACTTCCTCTCAAATTAGGCTACGGTCATGGGACTTCATGGCCCTGGGGAGGGCTGTTTCCTTTTTTACCGGCTCACCAAAGTTCTGCCGTTCGAAGTCGCCGTCGACGCCACCGACAACCCGAGCCTTTCTAGGGGGAAAGTATGCCATTGCGGCCAAGGGGCTCACGGCGAGCATTGACGGCTAGTAGGCCAGCCCCCTCAGCATCTCAGCCCCGCGCCGGACTCGCCCGCCGAGACGAAGCGGCCATGCCTGTGCAACAAAGCCAGGCGAACCACGTTGCCCCTCAGGAGTGGAGGAATGAAGATGGCAGACGACAAGCGAAAGAGAGACTCTCGGGATCGGAACCGCGTCTCGGTCGAAGAAGACTACGAGGTGCGATATCTCTCTGGAAGTCCGGGGATTACGGCCCAGCAAGTCCGCGACCTGATTGAGCAACACGGTAATGACGCCGAAACGCTGGAACGCGAAGCGAAGAACTAAAGGCTCGCTGAGGCCAAGATGGCAAAGTACCAGGTGGAAGAGATCTACGTTGACACCGTCGTGTCGTCTCGCGTCGTCGTGGAGGACGATCCGATGAAAGCAGCCGAACAGGCTGCCGGGCAAAGAGTGTCCCCAAGGGCACTGCAGGAACATTGGTTCCGTGTGGTTGATGAAGAGCAAGCCGCCGTCTATGAATACAGCTTGGCCGCACGTGACGAGCATCCAGTTCGGTTGGAAGGCAAGGGCCGCTCCGGCCTTGGTCGGCCGATCCCCGGCAAGATTCGCGGGTCTGAACTCGCCGACGAGCACCAACCATTTCCAGATCAGTAGGGCCTGCGTCAAGCCTTCTGGGATGAGGTGCCTGGGCATGACCTGTTGGAGAAAGAGCCCGCACAGATCCTCAAGTTACCACCCCGAATCCAGTAAACCCACCGACCGGGCGTCGATGAAGTTTCTTCGCGACTTGGACGAGCCGGACGCAATAATTCTATATCGCAGAAAATCAGACCGTGACACAGGCACTCAATCGCGCGATCAACACGAAGCCTCCTTGAATGGTGCATGGTCATGAACGTCATCGCAGTGAGTCTCGTATCGCTCGTTCTGGCGATAGCGTGTGTTCTGGTCCACTACGAGGCGTTCAAAATGGTCGCGAGCTCTGCCCGTTCAGCCGAGGTCGGCGGGTTCCCCAGCCGAGGACGACTGCTGATCGTAATCTTCGGAGCGCTTGCGGCACATACCGTCGAGATTACGTTCTACGGGTTCGTCTTCTGGGGCCTCCATAGCTATCGGGTGTTCGGCGAAATCGTCGGAGAAATCTCCAATGGATGGGTCGACTTCCTGTATTTCTCCGTCACCAATTACACGACGCTGGGAGTTGGCGATATCAGGGCCGAGGGTCCGATCCGACTGATTGCCTCATCGGAGGCGCTCACTGGCCTGGTGCTGTTGAGCTGGACGGCCTCGTTCACCTACCTTTCCATGGAGAATTTTTGGAAGAGGAGGTAGCGCCGCGAGATCCCAGGCCCGTCTCGATATGAGGTCTACTGAAATGACTAAGGAAGCTACGGCAGCGATCGCGGGCATGTTGCTTCGTGCCATTGGCGAGGAGCGGTTTAATGCCGTTTCTCATACTTACGGTCAGCGATGTTCTTTCCTTGCGCCTTCGCCGCCTTTGCGTGTCTGCCCGGTTGAGCGGGCGCGGGCCACTGCGGCCTCACAGGTCGACCTGATCTCTTCAACCTCGGTCGCGGTTAGAAGATCTATCCCGATGAAGCTGTTCTTGCCTGTACTCACCCGCACCAGCTCGTCAAGCTTAGCCTGTACCGCCGCCCCATCTCGGTTCTGCGTATTCTGGATGAGGAAAACCATCAGGAAGGTAATGATCGTCGTAGAGGTGTTGATGATTAGCTGCCAAGTTTCTGAAAAGGCGAGCACAGGTCCGTAGAAACCCCAGACCGCTATCAACGCAATGCAAAGGATGAATGTGATAGGCCGACCCACTCCTCGAGCAACGGCGTTGGCAATATTTCCGAACGACCTTTCCATTCAGCGTCACGGCCGAATCACAATGAAAGCCGCCGAGGCGGAAGACTTTGCGTCATTGCGCAGTCGCTTTTTTACTCGCCGCCGATTTGGGCTGACCAGATTGGCTTTTTGAAGCGGAATTCTTTGAGTGGGCTGCCATTGCGGGGGCGGCTCCGGTCTTCTTGACCGCGCTCGCCTTCGCACTTGATCGCTTCTTTGCAGTTGCGTTCTTAGGGTCGGCCTTCTTAGCAGGAGCCTTCTTAGCTGCCTTCTCGCTGGAGGAGAAAATGCCGGTGATGCTGTCGATGATGGACACTGCGCTACCCTCCATTTAACTTGACCATCAATGCGCAGCGGCAGGAAACGGTTCCATTCAGGGATCGGCAATCGCTGATCGGACGAGGCCGGCGGTGAGCGTGAAATCCGCTCGCCCGCGCGACGTTATACCGAGTTTCCCTCAAGATCGACCAGCGGCGGCGGGATGCGTTTGAAAGTTGTTCGAACAGCTCTCCGGCACAAAAAAAGCCCGACACCTTCGGCGGCGGGCGAGGTCTGCCAGTACGCTCGACCTTAACCACATCGGGCCAGGGATGTGCCGCCGCCGAGTACCTAGCTCGGTCGTGTACTAAGTACACTCGTCTGGCAGGCATTGGCTATGCGATAGGCATCTCTAATCGACCATTCGGCTCTGTTGGGGTCGCAACGCGCTGCTTGGTCGGGCACGCTTGCTCGATCAGCGGACAAGAGGTCCTCAAGGACCTCTTCCCAGATGCTCTTCGACAAGCGATGACACGCCTGCTGAAGGGCACGCGCATCTCATTTCTAGATGGTCAATCCAGTTCCCGTGTTGGACGCATGGAGCCGGACCGGAGAGCGATCAGTCGTCCTGCTGGATAACGACGGGCCGATTGTGGTGGTGACGGTGCACCGAGCGGGTGATGACGACGGTGTCACGGCGATGATGCCGATGGCGCCACGAGCGATGGCCGTTGTCATAGAACGCGTCCTGGCCGCGATGCCGGTGGTGAAGACGGTCACCTTCGTCGTTGTATATGATGGTGGTGCCATGGTGATGCCGGTGATGTGTTGAAACCACCACGTCAGCCTCGGCAGCAGAAGCGACCACCGGAGCCGCAAGCGAAAGAGCCAAAGCGCTTAAGATCAAAACCTTCATTTTGCTATTCCTGTATGCCTGAAATCCCTTCACGAAGGCAACGAGGCAGAGGTGTCTTTGTTCCTGCCTGACGCCCGGGTGCCGCATTGTTCCAATATTGGTGAGGGCCATTCCTCCCTAGCTGACAGGCGTTCATTCATACGCACCGTTTGGTCGGTCAGGTCACCCGCGCTGAGGCGCGAGAAAGATCACGCCACCGAAGCGGATGCTGGGACTGGAAGAGGTATGGAGGTAATCGCGGTTTGCAGCTTCAGCTTGCCGGGTCTGGCGGCGAGACGAGCGCTTCTTATCAGCCTGCGGCAGGCGAAGTGGGCGCGGGTGCGTTGCCGCCTTGGTTTTGCTCGGGGGCAACCTTAAGGGGTGTCGCTTGCCGCGAAGCGTTTGACAAGGGCGCAAATATAAAAAAGGCGAGAAGGCCTAGAAAAACGAGGGCGATCACGAAGACCGCCCAGCTCACGATCCGAGCTGTACCTCGCCGTTCCTGATTGCGTGAGAGATCGTTGGTCATTGGATATCCTTCCAGGATCCAATAGTCGGATCCGAATCGGCTCCCGAACTTCAATTAGGCGCTGATGTTCCTTTCGTTTGGGAACACCAAAACTATTTTCAGGGCTGATGCCAAAGCATCACTTGCCAAGGGAGAGAGCAGCGCGCCGCGCCGGCACGAGGTCGACGCGGGCTCCCTGCGGCAGCGGCTGCATGGAACAATTCATCAGGTTCAGATTTCTCGGAGCCCGTTGGCCATAGCCTGGAGAATGCTCCAAGGCGCATTGGACGGCCAATGGTGACAGCGCTGCTGCCGCCGCGAGCCTCCGCCAGCCAACTCCGCCTCACCTTGGATCGTCAACACGCCTGAATTGCGCCAGGTTGCCCGGTGTTCTTTCGGCGATTTGGATCGGCGCGCCAGTCCACTGCCAAACGGTCGTAGCTGGTGTGCGAAAGAACTGGATATGGCCACGGGTGCCCGCAACCTCTATGTGCGGCCATGACTCTGCGATGCTGTTCCGGTCAGTGCCGCAGGTCCGTATTGCCTGAGCAAGGACGAGGATCGTGTCATACCCTTCCAGAGCAACGAAGGAGGGCGCCTCGCCCAACGTCTCCCGCAGCGCCCTTTCGACGCGTGATCCTAGCGGGTTGAGGTGTCCGGGTCGGTAGCGCAGGAAGGGGATCGCAGCGCTATCCTTACCTAGCAATGTGGCCCATTCAGCGAATTCCGGTTGCCCAGCTGGAGCGCCGATCTTGATCGTGGACAGGCGGCCGTCATTGCGAACTGACTTCACGATTGAGATAGCTGGATCTGGCTGGCCTACCAGAAGAAGAAGGACTGTTGCGCCATGATCCATAAGTTGGTCGCACAACATTGAGGGGTCCAGCGAGCTCATACTGATGTCCGGTAAGGTCGCGCCATTTGCTTGCAGGCGATCACGAAGAATGTGAACGCCAGATGCCCAATAGACACTCTGCTGCGATGCAACTGAGATCCGATCGTGGCCGGCGCGCGAGAGAAAGTCGGCATATATTTGCCAGCCGCGGGACTGCGGCGGGGCAAGACGTGCGACCCATTTCGTTGGTTTTTCCGTTAGCCTGTCGAGTACCGCCGACGAGCAGAGAAAGGGTAGGCCGAGCTCGTCGGCCCTGATAGCCGCCGCGCGAGCAACGACACTGTGATACTCTCCCGCTATCGCCACCACGCCCAAACGAGCCAGTTCATCCACTGCCGCGAAGGCCTTCTGTGGGTCGGCTGCGGTGTCTCGGACGAGCAGCTCAAGCGCCTTGCCGCCGACGCCACCAGCGCCATTGATTTCGCTAACAGCAAGCTGAAGGCCCGCAAGCAAATGTCTGCCTGCCTCAACCCAGCCGGGGCGAGTCAAAGGGACGAGTGCCCCGAGTTTCTTCGCAGCCCGGACCAGTCGATCCCATTCAAAATCTCCTGGTTCCGCCGCTCGCCGGGTACCCAGCTACAGCGGATATGCGTCGACCGATAGAGACAGTCGGACCTACCTCCAACAATCTGTACCATCGCGACCACCGACACAGTCCCATTCGATGTCCGATGCGGCAGGTCTTGAGCGGACTGGCTGCCGGCCCGGCCTTTCCATTCTGCGCTACTTCCGATGTGCCAAGCGGTAGCGGGCCGCCTTGGCGCGGTTACCGCAACTGTCCATCGAGCACCAGCGCCTCGGTTTGGAGCGGCTGTCGTCGATGAAAAACCCGCCGCAATTGTCAGCCTCACATCGCCGGATGTCCTTTCCTGCGGGGAACAGCACCAGCATAGCAGCGGCCGCTGCTGAGCGGCGCAGCGGCAGGTATAGCCTTTCGTTTGCCGACGAGGATTGGAGGTTCAAGATGCCGCCAAGGCCAGCCGAGCCGCCCGCTTGCGCTATCGCTTTATGAAAGCTGCGCAGGGCAACGCGTTTTGAGGCGGCGTCATGGCCGAGGTTTTTCGCACAGACATTGAGCCACGATTTGAGGGCGGCGCGTAGCGTTAGCACCTCGAGATGCACATCGCGGGCGACGCGTGGGTAAGTCACGGCACGACGCTCGAGGACCCGCCCTTCATTTTCCGACAACAACAGGGCCGGAATGCAAAAGACCAACAGATCCTGATAGCTCGGTATGCAGTCGATCTCTGCTCCGTCGCGCCAGTGCAATGTGTTGGCAAGGTCAAGGGCGGGCGCACCACCCAACATTCGCATAGGGCCGCGCGGCGAGAGGTAGGTCCGGACAAATTCTGTTGATTCCATCATCGTCAATATGTAACCTGATAAGCAGTTACTCAAGAGGGCAGGGCGGGTCAAATGAAGAAGCCACTGTTGACGTTCTTGTCCTGGTTTGCGTTTGCAGTCACTGCCCACGCAAATGACGATGTCCTTTATCGCTCAAGCGTGATCGTCACCGGAGATCGCGAGGAAACGCGCGTCCCTGCCATCCCTGAGGGTTTCGCACTGGCAGCGCAAAAGCTGACCGGAAATCCCGACATCGTGCACAATCCGGCCTTCGCTTCGCTGGCGACCGGGGCGCCTGCCATGGTTTGGTCCTACACCTATCATGACCGCATGTTCGGCAGGCCAATTCACGACGAGCAGGGCACACGCGATCGGCCTTTCGATCTCACGTTCCAGTTCGACCGCAAGCGAATGGACCATGCGATGGCGCTGCTGGGTGAGAGACCATGGTTGGGGCCGCGCCCAAAGCTGGCGCTGGTCATCGAGGTTACCGATATGGCGCGTAGCTATGTACTCGCCGCCGATGGCGTCCACGGGTCGGACCTGCGCGAAAGCTTTGAAGATGCTTCGGTGCGATTCGCGATACCGATCATATTTCCGAAGGAGGCCGATCTATCGGCGCTCGCGCTGGATAACGTCGATGCAATACCTGATGGGAGCCTGGCCAGACTGAAATCCAGATTGGGAGCTGACGCGATCTTGGTCGGGCACCTCGATTGGGAAACCAACGAGCCGGGCTGGCATGCGGTTTGGCGCCTCCCACTCGTTACAGAAGGTAAAAAGTGGGAGGTTTCCGGCGTAAATTTCGATGCTGCCTTCCGCAACGCAATTGGAGGTGCCGCCAAGCGCATGCGACCGCCCAATTAGGGCGGGGTGCCATGACATTGCGGGAGGTCGCATGGCCCACTCGCCCAACTCGCACCGCCAGCTGCTGCTGTGAAGCATCCTCGCCTGCGAATCCCGGCTGAGTGGCTATGCCATTTGTCAGGTTCACTCCCAATCCGGAGGAGCTTGCGCAAAGCGGCTCCTGTAGTCGCTTGGGGCAACCCCGAGCGATCTCATGAAGGCCCGCCGCAAAGTCTCAGGATCGCCGAATCCAACCTCATGTGCGATCTGCTGGACAGATTGGCGGCTGGTCTCCAGAAGGTCTCGTGCGGCCTCAACGCGTAGAGCCTCGACGGCTCGTCCTGGGGGCTGTCCATTTTCCTTAGAGTAGACGCGGGCAAAGTTCCGCGGGCTCATGGCCATGAAGGATGACAGTGCCGGGACGGACAGATCGGCGCCAGGATTTTGCCTGATCCAAGCATGCAGACGGTCGAAGCGGCCGACGCGGTCTCTGATTTGTTGACGAAGCGCAGTGCTGAATTGCGATTGTCCGCCGGGCCGTTTGAGGTACAGGACCAACTCCCGTGCGATTGCCAAGGCTGTCGTGTGGCCGAGATCTTCCTCAACCATTGCCAGCGCCATGTCGATGCCGGCGCTTACCCCTGCCGATGTCCAGACGGCCCCGCATCGTACGAAAATTGGATCTGGCCTGACGTCGATCGCGGGAAATCGCTCTGCAAGTTCGGCGCAACGCTCCCAATGGGTCGTGGCGCGTCGGCCATCCAACAGGCCGCACTCGGCCAGAATGAACGCTCCCAGACAAATGGAGCCAAGCCGACGCACGTCTTTTGCTTGTCTGATCAACCAACCCCGAACAGGACGGGATTTTGCGGCTTCTAAGGCCGTCGCCCCACCTGAAATCAGGAGTGTGTCGATCGAGAGCTCACGGCAGTGATCGAAACTGACGGTGTGGAGAGCAATGCCCGCATCCGTCTCGATCGGCCCGCCTCGTTGCGAAACAAGGATGGTACGAAACGCGGGTTCTCCGCTTGCTCGCTTGGCGTCATTGAAAACTTGCAGCGGGCCGGTGACATCGAGAAGCTTCGTGCGATCGAATACCAGAAAGGCGATCAGTCGTTCGCGGTGCGCGTTGGCAGAATGCGAGGTCATAATGGCATTTATGCCACGAGAACCTTGTGCGATCCAGACGGCGAGGAAAGAGATATGGTCCATGCTCGAGATCAGGCCCAATTGCGAATGGTGCGACCGCGATCTGCCCCCGGGCAGTTCGGAGGCTCGAATCTGCAGCTACGAGTGCACCTATTGTGCAGAGTGCGTTTCGACGGTCCTGCACGACGTTTGCCCGACTTGCGGCGGAAATTTTTCAGCAAGGCCGATCCGGCCCAGGCGTGAATGGCGCGCGGGCTCTTGTCTCGGGCTTGAGCACGATCCAGCGAGCAGCCGACGAACACACTCGAAGTGGACAGCAGAGCAGGTTGCAGATCTCGCGAGGCGCCTGCACGACGTGGCGCCGGAGGGCCGATAAGAGAAAATCCAAACACAGAAGAGATATAGCAATGGCTAAATTCCACGACTACACCTGCCGCATAGGATGGACCGGCAATCGCGGCGCCGGCACCAGAACGTATCGGGGCTACGACCGGACATGGGATATAACCACGATTGGAAAGCCTGTGATAAAGTGCTCCAATGACCCGCTGCTTGGGGGCAATCCGGCGCTACCCAATCCCGAAGATCTCCTTCTCGCATCCGTTTCGGCCTGCCACATGCTTTGGTACCTGCATCTGGCGAGTGACGCGGGAATTGTCGTCCACTCTTATACTGATCAACCCGTGGGCCATGGCGAGAGCGAGCCAAACGGAGCCGGGCGTTTCGTGGGCGCCACATTGCGGCCCAGGATCGAGGTCGAAAGCGGCATCGATCTCGACGAGGCTGCAGCCATCCATCATCGAATTCATGAGATTTGCTACATCGCGCGTTCCGTCAATTTCCCAATTCGTGTTGAGGCCGATTACCGAAAATTGTGAACGAGAGAACGGCACCCGCAGCGTGCGGTCTCATCCTCCGACTGCAAATGCATTGATGTTCAGGCGGCTCGGCCGCCCAACGCCGCCCAGCGCCATGGTGCCGGTCCGACGGTGGCAAGGACCAAACGCCGCTAGCGAAGCGGGAGATCGGGTGCCACCGGAAGCGAACGCTTGTGAGTGGTGCTTAAATACGCATCAAGGATACGCTTCCGCGCCGCTTCGTCGATTTCCTTACCTTCGAGGAAATCGTCAATCTGATCATATGTTACTCCATACGCATCTTCGTCAGGACGAAGCGGCACGAGGTTCTCCAAATCTGCGGTCGGCACCTTGTTGACGAGTTGCGGCGGAGCGCCCAGATGCGCCGCCAGCGCGCGCACCCGGCGTTTGTTTAGCCCGGCAAGGGGAAGGATGTCGGCGGCGCCGTCGCCAAACTTGGTGAAGAAGCCCATCATTGCCTCGGCCGCATGATCGGTACCAATGACCAGCCCTCGTCTGGCAGCGGCGAGTGTGAATTGGGCGATCATGCGCTGACGGGCCTTTATGTTGCCCAGCAAGAAATCTTCCCGACGAGCATTGCCGAGCTCCACGCCAGCCGACCTGATCGAGTCGAGCATCGCGTCGGCCGCCGGTTTGATGTCGAGCCTGTGCGCTTCGTCAGCTCCGATGGTCTCGAGTGCTCGCTGAGCGTCCTTCTCATCGGCCTGCGTCCCATACGGCAGCCTAACAGCAAGGAATTTGGCGTCGTATCCTGCCCTCCGCAGTTCGCTTACGGCCTGTTGAGCCAGAAGTGCCGCCGCGAGCGAATCCACACCGCCGCTTATGCCTAGCACGTACGTGCAGAGGCCGGCTGCACGCAGGTACCCGCTTAGAAAGTCGATGCGTCGGCGTGCCTCCGCGGCGGCATCGAAACTCGCAGCGACGCGCAAGGCGCTGATGATCGCTTCTTGTTGTGTCATATCCCTTTCTGCTCCCGCTGTTCAAAGAATGAAACGTCGTTGGTGCCGATTCCGGCGACCCGGTCTGCGCCTGCGTGGGAACACCGGAAAGCGTTTTGGCCATGCCGTCAGACCAGGGCGCGCTTGATCTTCCCAAGCGTTCCGCCGCGGATACCGACCCATATGGTGCGGTATCCGCGAGTCTCTCTCGGCGAATGACAGACTCCGTAGTCGCAGTTCCTAAGCTGCCTCGGCAGCGACGTTCACGGCTGACTCGGCGAGCTGCGTAAGGGCTTCGTCGGTGTCCTTTTCCTCGCCAAGGGTAAGCTCGAGAAGCTTAACCGCTTCGGCCATGCCGAGCTCGCTAGCCCAGGTCCGCAACGTACCATAGCGGGAGATTTCATAGTGCTCTACTGCCTGAGCCGCCGCAAGGAGACCAGCATCGAGAGCCTGAGAGCCCTTGTAGTCGTCCATGATTTCGGCGCCCTCCTCGGTGATGCCCATAATGGCGGCACAGGTCTTGCCCTGGGGCTTCTTGCCTAGGGCTTCGAATATTTTCTCCAAGCGCGCGACGTGCTCCTGGGTCTGGCCGCGGTGCTTTTCGAAAGCTGCCTTGAGGTCAGGGCTTTGCGCTGCCTTTGCCATCTTGGGAAGGGTTGCCAGGATCTTCTTCTCGGCGAAATAGATGTCCAAATGCAGCGATGAGTTCTCGGACTGGATCCTATAAGAAGCCGGCCTTTCTGAAGCCGGAGAGGAAGAGTTCAAATGATGACGGGTCTGCGAAGGGAAGGTGGGCAAGGTAGCCAAGCGAGAGGTCCGGTTGCCGGCTCAGTGTGGCCTCGACTGCGACATGGGCGTTTTCCATCTCGCCCAGATGTGCGTAGGCCGCCGCAAGAAAGGCATGGATGAAGAACTGGTCGCCGGCCTTCCGATAAGCGTCGATGGCCTCGGCATATCGGCCGAGCAGGAAGAGCGCGCTGCCCTTCACCTCCCAGAACCAGACCGGGGGCAACGGGTCGAGCAGTATGGCCCTTTCGAGGACCGCCAAGGACTGCTGAGGCTGGCCGCCGTAGTTGAGCCAGCTCGCATAGTCTCCGGCAATGTTGACGTCGTGCGGATTGAGCGTACGGGCCTGCTGGAAATGCAGTCCGGCATCCCCATGCTGGCGCATATGTACAAGCACAAGACCCATGCTCTGGTTACAGATGCCGTCATTCCGGTCGAGCAGGAGCGCCGTGCGCGCAGACTGCAAGGCTCTTTGCAGCGTACGATGATCGTGGTCATACCAGAAGCGCGCAACCAGGCACTGCGCCAGATAGGCATGACCTTGAGCAAAAGCCGGATCGAGTTCGGCGCTCCGGGCGAACATGGATTCGCCCTTGTCCATTTCATACTGATGGTAGTGCGCGCGACCCTGCAAGTAGTAGTCGTAGGCGGCCCAATCGACCGGCGGCGTTCGCCGCGAGCGGTTAGTCGCATCTGCCTCGGCAGCGCCTTGGACGGTTGCAGCCACAAGGGCCGCCACCTCCTCCTGAACCGAAAAGATGTCCTCAAGCGCCCTGTCGTAGCGTTGAGCCCACAAATGGAAGCCGCTGGGCCCGTCGATCAGTTGCGCCGTGATCCGGATGCGGTCCCCCAGCCGTCGTACGCTGCCCTCGACGACGTAGCGCGCGCCGAGTTGCCGGTGGACTTCCGCAGGGTCCGGCGCTGGTCCACGAAACTGAAAAGAGGAATTGCGCGCGATCACCACGAGCGACCGGTATCGCGCCAGTTCGGTGATGATATCTTCGGTAATGCCGTCGCTCAGATAGTGTTGGTCCTGATCGCCGCTCAAATTGGCGAAGGGCAGCACGGCAATGGTGGGTTTGCCGGACGGCGCGATCCGTCGCTGCACTGAACCTTCCACGCGCTCGACAGGCGCGGTGAAACGGTAGCCGACGCGAGGCACGGTGGCGATCCAGTCGCCACCTTGGTCGGTAGGGCCGAGCGCCTTCCTCAGCGTCGCAATCTGGACGGTGAGATTGCTTTCCTCGACCGCCAGACCCGGCCAGGCAGCTTCCATCAGCTCGGCCTTGGTCAGGATGTCGCCGGACCGCGCTGCAAGCGTGGCGAGCAGCGTGATGCCGCGATGCCCGATGGAGATCGGTAGCTCTTGCCGCAGGAGCGTCCCCTTCTCAGGGTCGAGCACGAACGGACCAAAGGCGAGGTGAACCCGTTGCATCACGCCATATTAGACGTTTCGGAATTTTTCGGAACAGTTTCGGCCGCGCTTTAGTACGCAGGTCCGCTGATCCGCCAAAGTAGCGTCATCGATTCTAGCAGCACCAAGAAAGGACGAGCCAAATGAGCACGCAGCTTTCTCTTACCTCAAGATTCTACCAGTCTCTCTGGAGCGAACAGCCGACGTGGACGACTGGACCGGCATCGGTCTGGGCGAGACTCATCGCCCTGCGCGGGCTGGTCGCGGTCTGGCGCGAGCGCATGTTCTATCGCGAGGAGCTGAAGCGACTGGCGGAAGATGGGCCTCAGCGGATCGACGACGTCGGTCTCACCCTGGCAGCCGTCGAGGCGGAACTCCAAAAGCCGTTCTGGCAGGCGTGATTTGCATCCATAATTTCACTGCCATTTCGAGCATCGGATTATGGCACGCATTCTCTGCTATGACCAGCGCTTCCAGGGCCGCTCGCCGGGCAATCTGGATGCCTGGGGGTTCGTCATGAAGGCGATGCCCTATGTCTGGACGTGGGGATCGGCGGCCGAGATCGATGCCGCCGAGGGACTGCTGAAGCAGGCCACGGATCTCGACCCCGACTATCCGCGCGCCAACTGTCTGCTGGCACTGATGCTAACCACCCGGGTGCTGCTCGGTCTGGACGCGCAGGCCACGCACCTGCCAGCCGCCCTCGAGATGGCGGAGCGGGCGATCCGGCGCGAGCCCGAAGACCCGTGACACACTTCGCTGCCGGTTTTGCGTGCATGGTGGCGCGGCACTTCACCCAGGCAGTGGAAGCGCTGACGGAGGCGATCGCCCTCAACCCAAGCCTCGCGATCGCCCACATGATGTTAGGATCGACCTACGGCTACGGAGGCATGCCCGATGACGGCCTGCACCGCTGTGCGTGGAATGGGTCGAGAAATATTACCCCATGGTACGGGCCGAAGACCGAGCACTATACATCACAGGGCTCCGCGTTGCAGGTCTCAGCTAAGGAGCCGACCGCGAGCCCGTTGGACAAATGTCCGGTTATGGCGCAATATACCGGCTGGTATTCATGACCGGAATTGGTCGCATTGCGGTCGAAGGTCGATGACTCGGTGAAAGGAGGCTTTCGCGGCCTCGCAGCCCGAAACCTGGGAGCCCGTTTCCCACCCCCAGCCCGAACTAGCAGCACAACAATACCGTCCCGCGAAGAGGTCATCCGCCGTACACGAATGACCCCTACGGCGTCAGATTTCAGTTCGTTCTGTTAAGAGCAAAGCGTCTTCGATATCGACGCCCAAATACCGCACTGTATTCTCGATCTTGGTATGCCCGAGCACGATCTGAATGGCGCGCAGGTTGGCCGTCGCCTTGTCGATGCTCAGCCGCATAAAGTCTCGGCTCGATGGCACCGATAACGCTGTCGACGATCTGGTTCCTGGAGCTCGAAGAAATCGGCCAGTTGAACGTCGTAGCGCTCGGCCCAGACTTGGCGGCCGCTGGGGGTATCGCTGAGCTCGGCGCCTATCCTGAGCCTTTGGCCCGAGCGGCGCACGCTTCCATCGAGGACGTAGCGCACACCGAGCTCGCGCCCGACCTGCGTCACGTCAACGACCTTCCCCCGGTAGCTGAACGAAGAATTTCGCGCGGATACGAAGAGCCAGCGCAGCCGTTGAGATGCGGGTGATTATGTCTTCCGCCAGCCCATCGGCGAAATATTGCTGCTCGATGTCGTCGCTAAGGTTGGCGAATGGTAGCACGGCTATCGAAGGACCGGGTTCCGACGGGCTGCGTGCTGCTGTCGCGTCGTCCAATTTTTCTATCTCGCCGGCAAAGCGGTAGCCGATCCGTGGAATCGTCGCGATCCACTCAATTCCGTCGGATCCCGGGCCTAGGAGTTTCCTGAGACACGCGATCTGGACGGATAAGTTGCTCTCCTCAACCGATATTCCAGGCCAGGCAATGTCCATCAGATCGGTCTTGGCCAGAACCTCACCGGCATGTCTAACCAGCTCTATCAGAGTCATGCGGCCTTCAAACACTTGGCCTTGCTAAACTATTTTAGCTAATTGCTAAAGGAGGTGCGCCGTGGATGGCCCGTTTGAATATCGGCCGCGCCGCGCAATCTTGTTAATCGAAGCGTTATTACTCGAGTGGCGGCTCTGAGGCCGTCTGAATCCAAGCTCTCGACACTAATAGTGGGTACCGGGAACGATTTAAGTTCTTCCTCGACAAGATTAATGTGGTGGATTTGATCAAGACTGCTCTGCAGATCAAGATCGAGGAACTTCTGAATGATCCCGAGAGTACGCCGGCGTTCCCTCAACCGCACCTCTAGAATTCGCCTTGGCGCCCGCAATCGGACAAGAAGGTCCGGTTTGGGCAGAAGCTCGAGAGCACGCGACACTCTTTCACGATCCGTGATGTCGCTGAACAAAGCCAGTGAGGATACGAATTGAACCATACCTTGGTCAAAAATTGAGATCTTTTGATTAGACGCCATTGCGGCGCGCCAAGCTTGCAAAAGAGCCTCAAGATGCCAGTTCAGACGAGCTGCCCACATCTCGTTCTTGGGTGGGAGAATCTCAAACAGTTCTCCGAGAGAATGCTGTCCAATCCACTTTGAATGAACGCCAGAAACCAGTTTAAAGGCGGCTCTTCTAACCGGGTGTGCACGGTCAGCGATATGCAAAAGAACGGGCTGGCCCTGACCTCGCAGATCGCGTGCCAACTCGGACGCCAAGGTGGTCTTACCAGCGCCGGAGGGCCCAAATAGCTCCAAGATCATCTTTTAATCCAGACTGAGGGGAGCCGTCCGATAGTAATCTTAGCCGACGAACCAGGAAATGCGTCATCCGTACGAATGACCGTGTCGTGAGTAAGATCGGCGCGCCGCCGCCGAAAGGTCTCACGAAGGAAAAGGCCGAATGGCTAAGGCCGGGCCTCGTCGGCCGCGTGAAGTTCCTGAAGGGCGAGGAGAAGCTACGTTACGCCAAGCTGCTCGATTTCCGGGATAAGCAATAGCCAACGCGTGCCAGCCGGGAACTTAGGGCACCCATCGCACTTATCGCCGAATGAGCACACGCGGCGTGGATTTCCTCTATCGCTGGATGAGCGAAAATATACCCGAACATGCTTCCGTCGATCCGGGCCTGATCGCTCATCTTGCCGATCAGGCCATGGCCGACGCGATCAAGGCTGGTATCCGGCCGCGTGAGATAGATGAGGAGGTCGACAGCGTCTTCGCCGTAATAGCGGAGGCTGTCAGCAATCATGAGGGTGGCGCGATCGAATAGCGGTCCCGAAGTAGACTATTGCTTTTCGGGTCCCTATCTCTGGTGCATGTGCGGACGAGTTTTCGTAAAGACCACAATCCCCGACATGGTTCGCCGGTTTCGAATCGCCCATCCTGGCGAGGTCGAACGGCTTGGCAACAGCTTTCCTCTCTGGAACGGTGCTCCGAGCCTGACCTACCCGATCATCATCCGTGAAGAGCTGTCGACCAGCATGGCCGGCTTTATGTCGGCGCGCTGGGGCCTGGCCCCGGGATGGGCTCGGGAAGGTGACGGCCGCCCGCCGCCGGTCAACGCCCGCTGCGAGACCATTGCCAGTAATGGCTTGTTCCGCAAGGCTTACAATACGCGCCGCTGCTTGGTGCCCGTCGACGGCTATTTCGAATGGCAGAAGCTCGACGCGTCGGGGAAGAAGAAGCAGCCCTATGCTATCGCTATGAAGTCTGATGACCCCTTCGCCATGGCCGGCATATGGGAAGAGTATGCCGACAAGCTTACGGGCGAACTTGTGCGGACCTTTGCCATCGCCACCTGCGAGCCCAACGATCTGATGGCGACCATCCACGACCGCATGCCGGTGATCCTGGCGCCGGCCGAGTACATGCGCTGGCTTGGGCCGGAGCAGGACCCTCGCGAGCTGATGAAGCCCGTTCCGTCCGATCTAATGAAGATGTGGCCGATCGACAGCAAGGTCGGATCTCCGCGCAACAACACGCCCGACATCATTGATGAGATCGGTCGCGGGCCTACTGATCTGTTTGACGTCTAGGTTCTGGGCTTTGGAGGCCGCTGCCACGACACATAGGGCATCTGATCGTAGACCCTTTGCAGCCGGTTCGGTGCACTCCCGTCGGGCAACACGTGCCGTTTGAGCTCAGCCACTTTGCGCATTGAAAAACCTTGCCGGCGCCGAGACATTGCCGACACCCGAACTTCCTAAATCCTGCCAAGTACCACCTGCCCACCTACCTGAGACGGCAAGAACGTCAGGGGCATAAATTAGTTTCACCGAAGCTAATCCACGTCCGAGATTTTGCCGTTCGTGAGGTGCGTCTCGATTTTGCTGAGCGCCTTCCGAATGACGTCGACCGCCTGCAAGTTGACTGCGAAGTCGAAATTGCCTTCCGCCGTCTCGAAAATCAGGACGCCGATCTTCGTTTCGTCGTCCCTCAGCATGCCGATGCCAATTCCTGTGGGCATATACGGTGGTCTATCTGCCATGGTTTCCTCCTTCAGAGATAGCGCTCCCCATCATCTCGGTGCTCGAAACAGAACCAATGCGGATCCTGGCGAGGCCGAGCAAAGCCGAACCCTCGCGCTTCGCGCAACCTGTGCGCTCGCACATGTGCCTTAGCACTCTGGCGCGCTCGCGCGGCACGGGCGTTATGCCGTCGGGAAGCCTGGTCGGTTCGTCGCTCATCTGCGGAAAGATTCCATAAGACTGCTTGACGGGCAAGGAATTTGTTCCTTTTCTGTTCTCATGGCGCATGATCCGATCGACACGCTGGGGAAGGCGACCCGGCACAATATGCTTGTGAAGGTGGAATGCAGTTGCGGCAATGTCCGTTACTGCAGATCGGCCGATCTCATGATGGTCTATGGCGGCGGCGTTGATCCTTTGAAGCTGAAATTCGACTGCAACCGGTGCAAGCCATCGATCAAGATCACGCTCCTTGAAGTCCATCCGGAGCACCTTCCGAAGCGTCTGATGATCCACAAGCCGATGAAGGTGGACGGCAAGATCACCTGGTACACCGAAAGGTTCAGGGGATGAGCGGTTCTTTCTCGGAGCGTTGCAAAGATGCCCGCCGGGTACCTCTGCAACCTACCTGGCTAGGCCGTTACCTGTGGCAAGCCTTCACAACCCGTCGCGGCCCGCTAAGGTGGCCGCCGCCGACTCCGCCAAGAAGTAAGCCTGCGCAATACGCCCCGGGCCCTGTTAGCGTCCGGGTGTTTGCGAGAAGAGGGCAGCTCTTGAGATGTACCCAGCTACCATCCGGAATTTGAAGTCGCGAAGCCGGACGAAGGCCCGGTTGCAAAAGAACGATCGAACCGACATTGTGACCGTGAGTAGGCAGGGAAGACCCTGCTTGAAACAGTCAACGGGCAAGGCACGACCTTTTGTGCCGACAGAAATTCACGTCAGCACATTCGCAGACGGAGATGACACGCTCGGAATCCTGTCTGTCCAAACCACCGCAGGTCTGCTGGAGAACGCGTTAGACAAACAAGCCGCTGAAAGCATTGGAGCCGCCGTCAACGAGATAAGGTCGAAGCTGGGCCCTTACCTTTGTTCGTCACCGCTTGCGACACGCTCGGCGATAGCGAACGCTCCTCCAGAACGGTCGCTATGACGATGCGCGTGGCCGTGGAGAAAGTGCTTACCCAGGGCCGATACGAGGTCCGTGGCAACCACATCGATTATTGGGATGACACCGGCTTCACAGCCGATGGTGAGTTCAGAGATGGAGTCCTCTACCATGCTGGCATCGTGCTCTATCGACGTCGTAAAATTCCGCGTTAGCGGCGTTCACCCGGGCGCGGAGCGTCGGGCCGAGCGCCCTATCCCGAAGGAAGAGTAGAATGCAGCTCGTTATTCTGGCAGATTGGTGCCATAGCAACGATGGAACGCCTCAGGTACGTAGGGCCGCCATTCCGACAGCACTATGCGTCAGTAGGAATTGACCAGGCAGTCAAGCGATCTCCTCAAACTCGAATCCGCCAATGGTCATTCCCCCGTCGACAATCAGCATCTGGCCGAAAACATAGCTTGAGGCGCCTGAGCACAGCCAAACGGCCGCTTCGGCAATTTCGCTCGGCCTACCGCCTCGTTTGGCAGGAATGGCGTTCGTCGTCTGTGCCGCAAAGGATGGATTTTGGGCGCTTGCCGTTACGACATTGGGGTCTCGGTCCACCCCGGCGCCAAGGCGTTCACTCGAATCCCGTGTGCGGCGTTCTCCATCGCCGCGACCCGCGTCAGCCCATGAACACCATGTTTCGACGCCGCATAGGCACACATCCCGCCTGGGCCAGTCAGTGCCGCAACGGAGGCAGTGTTGCAGATCACACCGCCGCCACCGCGCTTCAGAAGCGGAAGCTCATGCTTCATGCAGAGAAAGACGCTGCGCAGGTTGGTGCGCAAGACTCTGTCGAAATCATCCGTGGGATAGTCTTCGATCCGATGCGCGCCGCCTGTGATCCGGCGAGCTTGATGACTATGTGCATACCATTTGGAGCATAGTCATCATACGCGTCCGTCAGTTCACTGGCGATCTTGGACCCGTCTGATCGGTTTCTGGACTTGGATGCGGCCATCATATCGGCCACTCGACGGCTACCTGTGGATAAGGAAGTCACCGTTCACGATATGGCGGCCTCTGACGGCATCACCTCGTTGGAACTGTTCAACAGGCTAAGCCAGGAGCGTCCTGTCAGGCTGACGGCAAGCGATTATTACGATGAGATTAGCGCTGCCCGGAAAGGGGTGTGCTGGGTCTTTTACGACAGCGACAATGTTGTCCTTCAGGTAGCGCTGGGTGCTATCGCATTGCGTAGCAAGCGAGCAAATGAGTTTCTCGCCTGGCTGTTGTCCCCCAGCTTTGCAACGCGAACTCGCGTGTCGCTTTTTCATCCCGATGTCATTGCAAAGACGAAGTCTGACGGTCGCTTCATGGCAACCAGAGATGATTTTTTTTCGCCCTCGCCAGTGCGGTATGACGTCGTGCGCGTGATGAACGCCCTTGGGACGAGGAACTTTCCTCGTCTTCAAATCGAACGCGCGGTAACCGCCGTGGCAAAGACAGTTGTCGATGGCGGTTTGCTGGTTTTCGGTCGAAGTGCCGATGAACTCGATGGCAGGTCACAGGCCACGATATTCCAGCGACTCCAAAATGAGTTCATAGCTGTTGCGGATATGGCGGGCGGTTACGAATTGAGGGATTTCGTGTTGAAACTGCAAGCTGACGCTTAATGGGGAAGGCCGTTTCTTGCTTTATCACTCGCGCATGCTGGCCGCCGCCGTGCCTGACACCCCAGCCCAACCTAAGCGAGCCTCAGCCTTGAGAAAACGATTGGAACAAAAAGAGATCAAATGCATTCCCTAGGCTACGACAGGAGATTGCAATGGAAGACTTGCGCGCAAAAACCGATGCAAACGTCGAGAAAGATCCTGACCAATGGGTGAGTGGTGGCGACCCGATGACGCCGTCCCAGGCGTCCTATCTGAAAACCCTGTGTGAGCAGGCTGAGGATCAGGAAAGCTTTGCAGACAACCTCAGCAAGGCAGAGGCGTCTAAGCGCATAGATGCACTGAGGGCAAAGCTGAAACTTTAAGCACCGGCTCGGGCGCTCTATCGTTACTAAACTTGACCTTCCGTCTCGCGCGATGGAGCGGTCGCGATTGCCAAGCCGTTCCTGATATTGCTGGCAATCGGGGGAACTTTTGGCAGGGCGAGACCTTCTCCATGTTCGAAACCACAGGAGGAACGAGTGGCCAATCTAGGAAGACTTGCGATCGCTATGCTGGGGGTTTTGGCTTATCAAAACCGCGACAAGATCGCGGAGGCGATCCGCGGAGCGGGAGAGCGCGATCCCAATAATCCGCAAGGCGGGATACTGGACCAGGTGTCGAAGGGCCTATCCGGCACCGCGCTGGGCGATATTCTTGACCGCTTTAGAAATGCAGGTGCCGGGTCGAAGGTGGACTCCTGGGTTGGCACTGGGCCGAACCAGCCGATCGAGGCGCACGAGGTGGAAACGGCGATTGACGCTCAGACACTGGAAGCACTTTCCCGCCAGACCGGCCTCTCGCGCGAGGAGCTGATTGCAAGGATTACCAGGGATTTGCCCGATGCGGTTAACCAGATGACCCCCGACGGCACCCTCCCAGCAGACCACCGAACAAAAGTCCCAGACCAGCCCAACCTGCTCGACGACGTGCCTTCCCGGCCGATACAAAGCTAATTCCACATGACGGAAGCGGACTGGAGAGGTGCGAAACCGAGGAGATTGGATCGAGCGAGCAATGGCAGCCGGAAAGTAGGGACAAGCGAAACGCCTATTGTGGATCGCCAGACTGCGAGGGCAATCGCCGAGCTCGACCTCTTGGCAGTGCTGCTTGATTCGCGCTGGCGAATCCCGGGAACGCCAATTCTGTTCGGACTGGATGCTCTGGTAGGCCTGGTGCCTGTGCTGGGAGATACAGCAACCGGGTTGATCTCGGCTTAAATTGTGCTGCGAGCCCGCAAATGCGGCGCTGGGAAGCTGTTGGTTGCTCGGATGTTGGCCAATGTGCTGTTTGATACCGTCTTGGGAAGCGTGCCCGTCCTCGGATCGATCTTCGATGTTTACTACAAGTCGAACAACCGCAACATCCGCCTGCTTCGTGGCCATCTAAGCCGTCAGGTTGCTGAACGGTAGTTCGCAGGGCATCACCCATGCGGCGTTCGCGACCGGGAAGCGGCCGGTGTTGGCCGGAGACGATGCCGTTGCCGCCAACTTGGAATGTTTCATCCAGCCGCACTCTCGGAACTGGCTGCGGAATCTGCGCCACCTTTGTCGATGTGGGTTCAATGAGTTCGGCAAAATCGGTGAAGACCGATCTTCGTTGCGCCGCTGGCAAATCTGCGCAGCGATCAGGTGATCGGTAAGGTCGATTCCGACAAAGACAGCCAGCGCTTTGCTGAGGTGATCGGAGCTATGCCGCTTTTGCGCCCGATGCCTAGGAACCATGAACCGACCTGCTGGTTTGGACAGCACGCCGGGTGGTCGGCGTGGCAGTTAATGGAGAAACCCAATGACACGAGCATTCACGACTACAGTATTGGCGGCCGCGTTCGCTATGCTCGCCCCGTCCGCCTTTGCGCAATCGGCGGATGTTCCCAAGCCCGCATCACCAGCCCAGGATCGGACGGCGGACGAAGCCGGACAGAACCAGCAAGCAATGCGTCAAATGATGCGCGAGATGATGGATGAGATGCTGCAGGAAAAAACAGCAAGGGACCGAGACCCCGAGGCGGATTGGCGACACAGGGGCCCAAGGCTTCAGGACGACGAGATGAGCGATCGTGATGCGGGACGTATGAAGCACGGCCGCAGGGCGGGGGCCGATATGATGCAGGGTGCCAAAATGAGGATCATGTTCGCCATCATGGACACCGACGGTGATGGTACACTGTCGCGGACGGAGGTTCAGGATTTCATCGGGCGAATTTTCAACGCTGTCGACGAGGACGGCGATGAAAGCGTCGACATGCAGGAACTCCAATCCTTTTTCCGTCCCGGAGGAGACAGGACCGACGTTAGCACCGACAGGTTGTCCTCGGCCTGCTCGACGTCTGAAGCTAGGGCCCACAGGAGATGGCTCGGAGCACGGTATTTGGCTCCCCACCGTCTCATGCTCCGCCGATACTCGGTAGGATCAACGGGGTAAAGACCTGCGCAGAGCTCGCACGAGGCTGGACGGCTGTGCCCGTCGACGACCATAGGCCAAGCATTCCAAAGAAGTGGCTCTAGGCAAGCATTGCGAGGTTTAGGGGCAAACATGCATCTGGTCCAGATTCTGCTACCTCGCGCCGACAACGCAGGAAAGCCCTTCGCCAAGCAAGAGTTTGACCGTGTGAAGGAGGAGCTCGCGCTCCGCTTCGACGGTGTCACCGCGTATTTGCGCGCGCCTGCGGAAGGTGTGTGGAGGCAGGGAGCAGACGAGATCGTCATCTTCGAGGTTATGACTCACGAAGTCGATCTGCCCGATTGGCAAAGGCGGCGTTCGGAATTGGAGCGGCGTTTCCGCCAGGAGCAGGTTGTGATTCGATATCTGCCGATGGCTTTGGTCTAGCGCCTGCGGCAATGGTGTGGCCCAGACGATGACCGAGTGCATGCCGCTTCACGTCTGAGGTATACTGCAAGGCAGCTTCGGACTCAGTGCGCCAAACCGCTGATTCAAACTCAGTCAACGGTGGCTCGGCTGTCCTCAAAGGACGATGGCTAGCTGACGGTCTGCACTTCCTGACGGCCACTTTGACAAGATAAACGCCTAGCTCATGCGAGCGGTGCGCATATCGTCAACGACGTCTGGGGTCTGCAGCGCGAGCCCGACATTGCGCGGGTGGCGGCCGATACCGGCGCCGGGCTCGTCATCATGCATACCGAACGGGATCGCGACAAGCTGCCCGATGTGATCGCCGACCAGCTGGCGTTCCTGGGAAAATCGCTTGAAATCGGGCGCGGGCAAGGTGTCGCCGACGACCATGTCGTGCTCGACCCCGGCTTCGGCTTCGCCAAGGAGACGGCGGAGGAAAACCTCGATCTGATGGCACGGTTTGCCGAGCTTGGCGCGCTCGGCTTCCCGCTGATGGCCGGTACGTCGCGAAAGCGTTTCATCGGCACCGTCACCGGCCGCGACGCCGCCGACCGGGCGGCCGGCACGGCGGCGACCAGCGTCATTCTCCGGCTCAAGGGCGCGCATCTGTTTCGCGTCCATGATGTCGCAATCAACGTGGACGCGCTGGCGGTGGCGGATGCTATGCTGGCGCGGGAAACCGGATCGGAACGCTGAGCCATGTATGTCATCCGCATGAAGAATTGCGCCTTCTTTGCCCGGCATGGCGTGCTGGACGAGGAAGAAGCGCTGGGGCAGCGCTTCTATGTCGATGCCTCGCTCACCGTCGAGCCGGGACGCGCGCTCGTCGATGACGCCATCGGGGAAACGGTGAATTACGGCGTCGCCTTCACCGTCATCGAGGAGATCATCACCGGACACCGGCGCTTCCTGATCGAGGCGCTGGCCCTGGAAGTCGCGAAGGCTCTCACCGGGCGCTTTCCCCAGATCCGGAAAGCCGAGGTCACCGTTCGCAAGCCCAATGCGCCGGTGCCTGGCGTGCTCGATTACGTCGAGGTGACCGTTGTCTGGCCCGAATAACACCGTCTATCTGAGCCTCGGCGGCAATCTGGGCGATCCGGCGGCGTCGCCCTCAAGCTCATTTCCTGTAAATTTGCATGTTGGAAGATCCCTCTGGACAGGGTTCGAACTGCCTCAACCCTGGCTTCGTCAACGCACCGCACCTTCTGCCGCCCAGCGTCACCGGTCAGCCGCCGGCGAGACGGACGACGTGTCAGGGCTCGTTGTTGCCCAGACGCACTGCTACTTGGTGGGGTATCACAAAGATCCGCTTGCCTTAACACACGTTAGTTTCTTCCGCTTGCTTCCAACTTATAAAGTCGAGCGATGAGTGATCCCCGGCAAGCACGCAAGATCTATTTGGAAGCAGCTCACCTCGGTAGCCGTCGGGCGCGGGCGAGCGCTGAAGACTTGCTTCGTACCATTGAGGAGACACGGCGCCTTATCCAAGCGTCCCGCGACTTGCTGTCGCGGCTCAAAGCGGCTGAGCTTCGAACCTGATCACCACCCTCAGAAGCCGCTCTGATCTGCTGACAGATTGTGTGGGAACATCCCCATGCGGCAGGGCGTCCCTGGCCATCTCGGCCAGTGCTGTGATTGGCTCTCGCTGGGCGGCTTCCAACCGGGGAAGCACTGTGCCCTCGGTACCAAAGACTTTGCCAGTGTCTCCGAGGTCGAAGAAGCGGGCCTTTCGGGCGTGCGAATGAGCCGATAGTTGGAGGTTGGTTGCGTGGAAAAGGTCACGCTCATCGGTTCGCTGGCAGCACTGTGCTCAATGACCAGTTTTGCCCCGCAAGCCTGGAAGATCATCAAGACCCGGGACACGGCTGGCATATCCGCGTGGATGTATGCCATCACTGTGCTGGGCTTCGTGCTGTGGCTGACTTTCGGCATCATTAAAGGCGAATGGCCCATCATAGTCACCAACGCTGTCTGCCTCGTGCTCGCCACTTTTATCCTGCTGATGAGGGTCCTTCCCAGTTCCAAGAGGGAGATGGTGGCGGACGCAATCGATCCTTCGCCTGGCTCCGAGAGGCCTCGCCCGCCCGCGTCCTGAGGCCTGTCTCGTTAGCTTGGCCCGGCCCTACAGAGTTCGCCCGCGTCGGTGGCGTCTCGCGGCATGGCGGGGATGTCACGTGCCACAGAAGGCCTGCAGAACGCGCTCGTGCGGCTTGGGTGGTTTCGCATAATAGGACAGTGTGGGCTGTTCCTCGAACGGCCGTGACACGACTGCCAACAATTGCTCGAAGATTCGGAAGTCATCGTCCTCCACCGCAGCCTTGATCATTGTCTCGACGCGATGGTTGCGAGGAATGAACTTGGGATTGCTGCCGTGCATCGCGGCTTTGCGCGTCGAGGTGGCGCTGCCGTCCCGCGCCAAGCGATTTCGCCAGCGCATCGACCAGGCATCGAAGGGGCCGGGATCCTCAAACAGCCGCCTCGCGGTAGCTTGGGCGCCAGGGATGTCGAGGTCATCTCCCAGCAAGCGGAAGGTGAGCGTGAAATCCGCTCGCCCACGCGCCATCACATCCAACAGATCGTTGGCAAGGTCCAAGTCACCGTCAGCTTCATTCAGCAGCCCAAGCTTTGCCCTGAACCCGCGATGTAAAATAGCTTCGTAGCGAGCGTGAAATTCCCCTAGTGCCTGCTCGGCCTGCGAGATTGACTCACCCTCGCGCTCGCTCAGGAGCGGCAGCAGAGTCTCGGCGAAGCGTGCCAGATTCCAGACTGCCACCCGAGGTTGGTTGCCGTAGGCGTAGCGGCCATGTTGATCGATGGAGCTGAACACCGCTTGCGGATCGTATGAATCCATGAACGCGCACGGTCCATAGTCAATCGTCTCTCCGGATATCGACATGTTGTCGGTGTTCATGACGCCGTGGATGAAGCCGAGCAACATCCACCGCGCCACCAGTTCCGCTTGCGCCGCGATCACAGCCTCGAGCAGAGCCAGGTAAGGTCTCGGTTTCCTGGCCGCCTCGGGAAAATGACGCTGGATGGCATAGTCGCAAAGGAGCTTCAGCGCTTCTACATCATTGCGGGCGGCAAAGTATTGGAAAGTGCCGATACGGATATGACTCGCCGCCACCCTGGTCAGCACAGCCCCTGGCAGCTGACGCTCGCGGTAGACTGGGTCCCCGGTAAGCACCGCCGCAAGACTTCGGGTGGTCGGTATGCCAAGCGCAGCCATTGCTTCGCTGACCACGTATTCACGAAGCACCGGACCAAGCGCAGCACGGCCATCGCCGTTGCGCGAAAATCGGGTCGGTCCTGAACCCTTCAGCTGGATATCCCGACGCACGCCGTGCATATCGACGACCTCGCCCAGCAGTGCTGCGCGTCCGTCGCCCAGTTGGGGGACGAAGTTGCCGAATTGGTGGCCAGCGTAGGCTAAAGCTATAGGGTGCAGTCCATCTGGAAAATTGTTCCCGGCAAGCACGGCGATCCCAGCAGGGCTCCCGAGGTGATCGGGATCAAGCCTTAACTCCAGAGCTAGGGGCTCGTTCAGCCGGATTAGCCTGGGGTTTGAAACCGGGTGGAGAGGGGCACGCGCGAAGAAATGATCCGGTAACTGGGCATAGCTCTGCTGAAAGGGCCAGATCGGGCTCCGCATGGCTGATCCGGCTGTGGATGAAGGCATGAGGTTCTCCTTCGCTGTGGCAGAGGTCGGAACCATGTCGATCACTGCGTCGACGCCGATGTCAACCCGCGGCCGCCGGCTCGCTCCCGGTTCATCCCGCGGCTTTGTTGGCTTTCCCGAACTTCTGCTCCGGTGCTGCCGCCGCACCCCCGCTCCAAACGCCTGCAGCGCGCATGGCTGGCTAAGGCGTCGTTCCTGCCCTGTGCTACCGCACGCGCGGCTACAGCATTTGGCCTGCTTGGGTTTCAAAGGGGCGGCCTGCATTTCCCTAACCGCCTTCTCGGGTCGCAGGGCACTGCTCCAGTGCTCCTGCTTCACCTTGTGCTTTGATCGGGCCATCTGTGGAGAACCGAATGCCGCCCGCTTCAAATGCATTTCGAATCGCTGAAAGTTTACGCGGGCCAGGCACTCGCCGACCGCTTTCGAAATCTCGTATCGCACCTTCGCTGAGGCCTGACTTCACGGCGAGCCGCACCTGCGGCCAATTCAGCAGACCTCGCGCTATCCGCGATTGCTCCGGCGTCAGATCAGTCACCGAACTCTCTTCTCGCCATCGAGCCCGAGCCCATTTGATGCATCGGACGGCCCCAGGCTGCTCCCCAGGATGCGTCTCAGCGCGGCCAACCGTGACGACGGCGACATCACGGCCGCCCATATATCTGCGCGAGCCAGGTCTGCCGGTTCCTAACCAGTTCTAAGCCTCCCCGAGGAGGAGGTGTCTGCCGCTGCGAGACGTCGAGCGAGAGGGCTGGGGTTCTACGTCTCGTGCGCATCGGGGCCCGGAGATGAAAATTGGACGCATTGGCGAATTGAAGGTGGAGGTCATGAGATCCCTCGATCAGGTTCTCCGAACCGAAATCAACCCAATTTGTTCCGGCTCGATGCCCGTGACGGCCGCAGTATAAAGAAAAGCGTGAGCGGAAACTGCTCAGCATTCCTCGCTACGCACTTCGACGCCGTCGGCTTCCCGAGGGGAGAGAAACGAACCTGGAATGTACGTCAAATGTCTACAGTCAGGACGCCCCCAGGATTCCCTCCTATGACGCTCGAGCCTGTGCGCGGCATTGTCCAAAAGCTCGTGAAAGGGACCGGAGTGACGGCGGCACAAGCACTGGAGTTCATTTCGCTGCTCGGGACGAATTGCGCATCCTCGTCCGAGAGGCGAAAGCTCTGGCCAAGGGTCCAGGCGCCCCGGAACTGCAGCCGTTGAGTTGGCAAACGCCTCGGGCCCTTTAACAGGTCCTTCCCAGACCGGGTGCAAGGAACATTAGCGCCCAGCCCAAGTTCGGCACGTAACGCAATCCGGTCACGAAAATTGACACAGGCCACTTCCCCGAACGTTTTGATCCGTAAGCTTCAGACAATCTGTGATCTGACGCAGTCAGATATCGGCATTTTAGAGGGGATCGAATTCCAGAAGCGGGACTTTCAGGCCGATCAGGACATTGTGCGCGAAGGAGATCGCCCCACCCATTCATTTGTGATCCTGGAGGGTCTGGTGGGGTCCACAAAATTGACTGGGGAGGGTAAACGGCAGATCACATCGTTCTTTGTTCCGGGCGACATTCCTGATCTCCACGGAATGCACCTGTCTGTTTTGGATTGTACCTTCTCACCACTCACGCGCGTCAGCGTTGGCTTCATGCGGCATGATGCGTTGCGGGCCATTTGCGACCAACATCCTTCGATTGCGACGGTGTTTTGGCGCTCGACGCTGATCGACGCGGCTATATATCGAGAGTGGGTCACCAACGTTGGAAGGCGCGACGCGTATGCCCGCATGGCGCATATTCTGTGCGAACTCATCGTCCGCCTTCGCGCTATGGGGCTCATCAAGGACCATGTGGCGGAGCTTCCGATTACGCAGGCGGAACTTGCCGACGCCTTGGGCTTGTCGACCGTGCACGTGAACCGAACGCTGCAGGATCTTCGAGGCGACGGACTGATTGTTACCGAGGGCTCCCGATTTCACGCTGTTGACTGGCCTGGCCTCGTTCGAGCCGGAGACTTTGAGACCGCCTACCTGCACCAAAGGAACGCGACGAGCTTGTGAGGTGGAGGTGGGTTCTATGGCGAGATATTTCTTTGACACCTACGAAAGCGATGCGGTCATCAAAGATGAGACAGGCATCGAATGTGGGGGGATCGAAGCCGCACGAAACGAGGCGCTAGCAGGTCTGATCGACTTGACTCGAGACTCCCTGAAGGACGTCGACGGGCATCAATTGGCGATTGAAATCCGGGACGAGAATGACAAGAAGCTGGTCAGGCTGAGCCTCTCTCTTCAAATGCTGCTATCGAGCCGTCCTAGTGCTCCGACGGCCGAGCCGTGATTTGCTGAACGTCAGGACAAGGCTTAGCCCATTGTTTCATTGCTGCTGGAAATTGCGGAGAGATGACCCAGCCGGTACGCGACACAGCGGGGGTCGAGACGTCGCTACAGAGACCAGGTTTCGCGGAAGGCGACCGGTGCTGGCGCCAGTCGCGGCCCATTCAAAAGATGCCAAAACATCTGCTGCAAGCGCACAAGGCTCAAAAGCAGCGAGAAGTCCAAGTGAAGACGCTTCAAAGCAAGCCGGCAGCATTTCGATTGTCGGATTGGTACCAACTCCCCTTCACTTATCATTTGAGCTTGCTCGGCCCGATACCCGGCTTAGTCTGTAAACGGCTCTATCAGTCCGGCCTGCGGACGCTTCAAAGTTGACTCTGGTGTTTTACGCGTTTGCGCCATCCGTCGATGGTCAGCGCGACTCCGGTGACGAACCGCCCCCCAGAACAGGGATGGATGTCATGCTTCAAGACCAAACCGATAGCCGAAAAATTCTCCAGGTTGCGGCAGATGAACTTTCCGACGCAACAGATCCACGCCTGATTGCCGCGCTCAGATTGGTCGCCCGCTCCTATCGAGCGCAATCCGTCGAGGCTGCAGATGATCTGGTGGAGCTCACGCTCCGCACCGCCATTCAGGAGGCGGAGGGGCGACCTGAGGAAATCAGTCTGTTCAACTGGCTCAGCGCTATTATGGCGCGATATCGAAAGTGAGAGCGCCGGGGGCCGCCGTCCCGCTCCCAACCTGCAGGCACGTCAAATTGCCCTTCCGATGCACCCAGCCAGGCGCGGCGTCTTGCTCGTCCGGGCAGGTCGGGATGCTCGTCGGGAGCGCTGCTTCCAAGAGTGCCGCTGTCTGAGATCCCACGCCGGACGTGACCTCCTTGCTATCGCCACCCAATGCTGAAATTGCCCGGCATCATGGAAAACCAAATTTAAGTACTTTCTACTAGGGTCGGCCGAGGGTTAGTCCCGGGAAAGGTATTTGGGTCAATTGGCCAGCACCGCATCCAGTCTCAGCCGGTTGAGACACTCGTTTTTTTCTTCGGCAAACGTGCCGGCGGCGATCGCTTTTGTGGTGCTTGTAGTCTGCGCTGTTTTGGCGGACCGGGAAAACAGGATCGTTTCAGACCAATTGGCGCGCGCCGACGTCTTGGCCAAAGTGAACATCATAAGGACCAAGCTGGAAGGCAACATCAACGGCAATCTCCAGCTTACGCGCGGCCTCGTTTCGGCAATCGTGACCGAGCCCTATATGGGGCAACAGAGGTTTGCGGCGCTGGCAAGCAACCTGCTTGAGCAGGAATCTCAACTGCGCAACATCGCTGGCGCGCCGGACCTCATTATCTCGCTCATGTATCCAATGGTTGGCAACGAAAAGGCCATCGGCCTGGATTACCGCAAGAACGATGCCCAACGCACCGCCGCCCTCAGGGCGCGCGACCTGCGGGCGCCCGTGCTGGCCGGTCCGGTCGACCTGGCGCAGGGCGGCCATGGCTTCATTGGCCGCTTTCCGGTCTTCGTGAAGACGGCGGGCGGTGGTGAGCGCTTCTGGGGCATCGTCTCGGCCGTCGTTGATGTCGAGCGCCTCTATAAAGCAAGCGGCCTTTTGGACGCCGATCTCGATATCGAGATCGCCCTGACCGGCAAGGACGGTCTTGGCGGGACTGGTGATCGCTTTTTCGGTGGCGAGAGTATAACGCGCGCCAAGCCAGTGACCGAGACGGTGCACCTGCCCTCCGGTTCCTGGCAGATCGCCGCAATCCCAAAAGGTGGCTGGGCCTCATCGGCGAAGAATGCCTGGATCTTGCGGGCCATCATGCTATTGGCCGGTGCGCTTGTCGTGCTGCCCATTCTCGTTGCGGGGCGGCTGTTCGGCGAAAGGCAGAAAAACTTCGCCGAGCTCAGGCGATTGTCCGGTCGCCTGGAACTCGCGCTGGATGCGTCGGGGATCGGTGTCTGGGAGCACAACATCGCCACCAACGAGCTGGTGTGGGACGACCGAGTCAACGAAATCTACGGCAAGCCGGCTGACCGGAAGCCGCGCGGCTATGATGACTGGGCGTCAGTGATTCATCCGCAGGACATCGAACGGGCGCAGCAGGATTTCGATGCCGCGGCGGCGGTGAAGGGCCCCTATTCCTCGCAATACCGGATTGTCCATCCGAATGGCGAGATCCGGCATGTGCGCACGCGCGCGACCTATTTCCAGGAGCGCAACGAGACGCCCAGGATGATCGGCGCCGAATGGGACGTGACAAGCGACGTCGAGCTCAATGAAAACCTTGTGCGAGAAAGGCATCTGTCGGAACTCAGGAACGCCGAGCTTGAAGTGGCCAAGGGGCGCATCGAACATGTGGCGCTCCACGATTCGCTCACCGGGCTGCCGAACCGCCGCTATCTCGACGACATGCTGGCGACGAGCACGCGTCGGGGAGAACGAACTGCGCTCCTGCATCTGGATCTCGACCGATTCAAGCAGATCAACGACACGCTCGGACACGCGGCCGGTGACGCCATGTTGATGCATGCCTCGAAGGTCATCACGGCTAATGCGGGACCAGCCGACTTCGTGGCACGCATTGGCGGCGACGAGTTCGTGGTGATTTGCGCCGGGCGCGACGACGCCGAGCTCGCCGCGCTGGCCGACCGCATCATCGATGAGATGCGGCAACCCGTCGATTTTCGTGGCCACCAATGCCGGTTCGGCGTCAGCATCGGTATTGCGGCGAACACGGGCGAGGGGTTCGACGCACGGCAGCTCCTGGTCAATGCCGATCTCGCCCTCTACCGGGCGAAGAGCCGGGGCCGAAACCGCTACGAGTTCTTCAACGACGAGCTGCAAAGTGAAATCGTGCAGACCAAGCGGACCGCCGACGAGATCCTGGGTGGCCTCGAGCGCAACGAATTCATCGTTTTCTACCAGCCGCAGTTTGACGCCGACACGTTGGACATTGTCGGCGTGGAAGCCTTAGCACGCTGGCAGCACCCGACGCGCGGGATCCTGGGTCCCGACGTCTTTCTGAGGGTAGCGGAGGAACTGAACGTCGTCGCGCTGATCGACCGAACGGTCCTCAAAAGGGCGTTGGCCGACTTTGAGCGCTGGCAGCTTCAACACCTCGACATTCCACACGTTTCGGTCAACGTTTCGGCACGCCGGCTTGAGGACAAGGACCTGATCGATGGCCTACGCAAGCTCAACATCCGCGAAGGTACGGTCTCCTTCGAACTTGTCGAGTCCATCTTCCTCGATGAGAATGACGACCTCGTGGCCTGGAACATCGAGCACATTAAGGACCTCGGTATCGACATTGAGATCGACGATTTCGGCACCGGCTACGCCTCGATCGTCAGTCTGCTCAAGCTTCAGCCGCGGCGACTGAAGATCGATCGCCAGCTGATCACACCCATCACCAGCTCGCTGCCGCAACGCCGTTTGGTGTCATCCATCATCGAGATCGGGAAATCGCTCGGAATCGAAGTGGTGGCCGAGGGCGTCGAGACGATGGAGCATGCGCGCATCTTGAAAGAGCTCGGCTGCGACCTGCTGCAGGGCTACGCGCTCGGCCGACCGATGGACGCCAAGGCTTTAGAATGCTTCGCGCAATCTCGCAGATGGCCGGCCACGGGATAGACGTCTGGCTCTCACTGAGTTAACGGGCGTTGGCATTTTTTCGTGACTACAGGGTAGGTGAGGGGATCAGAACGCGCGCCGCTGTTCGATAAAATGGGCCGCCGACCAGCAAAGGATTGCCCAAGCTGATCCCTCGCACCATCCTGCAAGTACATCCGTGGGGTAGTGGACGCCGAGATAGATCCGGCTCAATCCGACCATGATGGTCAGGAACACCGCCAGGCCAACGAAATACCCTTTCACCCGGCGATCAGGACTTGCCCTGGCCAGCAAAGCTCCAAGCGTAAGGAAAGTGACAGCGGACAACATCGCGTGGCCGCTCGGAAAGCTGGCGGTAAATACTCTGGTGGTGTGGAAAATGTCGGGCCTCTGGCGATCAAACGCGACCTTGAGAACTGTGCTCAGGGCCTCACCACCAGCCACGGCGGCGGCGACCAGCCAGACGTATCTGCGCTTTTGCGTTATCAGCAGGTAACCTATGGCCGCCAGCGAGACAAAACCCAGGAACGCAACGCTGCCGAGGGCCGTGACGTCGCGGCCCATTTCTTCCAGCCACGGCGGGCCAATCAGATTCGTTGGATCATCGGCGCTCCGAAACGCCATAAGAACGGCGCGGTCGAATGTGCTCGTGTCACCCTCGATAACCTCCTCGGCCAGGAGGCTGAATCCGAGGACAAGGCCGCCAGCCACAAGCAATGAGGCGATCAGCCAAATAGCGTCGCTGCGAAAGCCTCGCAGAAAGTCGTTTGACGAAGAGGGCGGGTTGATTTCCATCCGTTCAAGCTAGCGAACCGATAAGTCTCGTCAATCCTTGTACCCCGCTCGCTGCCGAGGCGCCATCAAGTCAAGTCCGAACAGGTTGGGCCGCTGCTGGGTCACGCTTCGTCCAGCGCCCATCCATCTTGACCCAGACCGAACGAATACTTCGCCGAAGTGGAGAACTGTCCCGCCTGCGGCTGCCAAGCACGACATTCAAGGCGTATCCGTGGACGTTCGACGCGGATTACGTTGAACGAGTTGGCTGCGTCGCGACGGCGCGTTGAGACGGCGGTCCCTGCCTGTATGAGCAACGCTGCATATCGCGCTTTCGCATAACGAACGGTACTGAGATTGGCTTGTTGGAGGTGATGATGGCCCGACAAGATTATGTCGACGCGGCTTTTCGAGAACGCCTCCATGGCCATTTTGGCTCGTCCGACGACTCCGGTTCCGTGGCCGATTGTTCGCCCTTCGAACGGGTGATGGGTGACGACTACCCTGGTGGTCTCGTCAGCCAGGCCTCCAAACCGGGCAGTCATGGCAGCAAGCTGGCCGGCATTGATCCTGCCGTCCTTGATTGTAAAGGACCGTGCAGTGTTGATACCGACCACTGCGAGTTCGTCATCAATATAAAAAGGATCCGTATCTGCCTCGATATAGTGCTTGTATCGAGCAAGAGGCGTGAGCGTTCGCGCGAAGACGTTGAAGAGCGGTACGTCGTGATTGCCAGGCACCACAATTTGTGGGGTGGGAAGCGCATTGAGGAATTCTCGTGCTTGACGGAATTCCGCCCGGCGAGCTCGTTGGGTCAGATCACCGGATATAACTACCAAATCTGGTTCGCATGCCCAGACCTCGGCGCCAATCGCATCTACTATGCGGGTGTCCGTGGTGCCAAAATGTAGGTCGGACAGGTGCACAAGTGTTTGCAAACACAATCTCCCACCTGGGGTTACTTCGTATCCGGGTCGCGGAATGAGAGGACCTTTAGTGCCGCTGCTCGAGTTTGAAAGTGAAGCGGCATCTTCATCCTTGTTGCCTCGCCGTCCACCGAAACGAGGGTCTCTCTTCTGTTCGAGGTGATCTCGATTCGGGACGGCCGAAGCAGTTCCAAGTCGCGATGCGTATCGATCAGGCCGAGAGCGATCTTGAACGGGAGCAATGCCAGTCCCAGCCACGTTCGCTGCGTGACGACATAAACGCACAGTTCTCGCGAAGACAGGCTTTTGCGGCGCCCAAAATCGCCGGCATCGTAGAAATTGTTGCCGACGAAAACGCACGGTGTCAGCACCTGGTCCGCACCGCTGTCGGCGCTGATACGCACGAGCTGCCAAGATACCGCCCTGAACGTCCTGACAAGAGCGGGACCGATTGCCGCTAGTTTCCCCGCTCCACGTCGCTTCTGTTCTGCAGAGCGTTCCGCGACAAAGAATGGATAGAGGCCGATCGACGAGTTGTTCAGGAAAACGCGACCGTTCACCTCCGCGACGTCGACGAGCACCGGGCGTCTCGCCGCGATTACATCCATCGCCGCTTCAAGTTCCAGGGGCACGCCGAGGTCCTTTGCAAAGTGATTGAGGGTGCCAAGCGGGAGAACACCCAAGGCCACCTCAGTCTCGGCGAGGACGGCCGCGGCAGAGCTGAGTGTGCCATCCCCGCCGCCGGCGACCAGAATGTTTTCACCTGACCTCGTCTGTTGGCTTACGAATTGCGAGGCGGCTTCGCTGATCTGGCCGCCCGCGACCAGTCTTACCTCTGCTTCGATTCCGCGCTTCAGCAAGCCGACATGTACGGTCGTGGCAATGTCGTCGAGTGCGGCGACCGCTCCAGCTCCATCGTTGATAAGCACTAGAACTGCCACCTCTGGCATCTCCAAAACGCCGCTCCAGTGGTCCGCCTACCACCAGCATGATTGACCCGACTCCTTCCTTGAGGCATGGAGCCGGGGGTCGGCAGGCAGTTAGTCGTTGTCGCCGCCGTCCTGCTGAATGACCACGGGACGGTTTTGGTTATGACGGTGGACGGAATTCGTCACGGTGACGGTGTCGCGGCGGTCGTGGCGGTGGCGCCATTCATGATCACCGCTGTCATAGAACGCAATTTGGCGGAGAGGTCGGTAATGAAGACGAACTCCCTCATCATTGTATCTGATGCCGTTATGGTGATGCCGGTGATGGGCGGAGATCACCACGTCAGCCTCGGCGGCCGAAGAGATGGTTGGAGCCGCAAGGCAAAGCGCCAAGGTTCCCAGGATCAAATTTTTCGTGTCCATATCCTGCCTGCTGAAACCTCATCCCTTCCAGCAAGGAATGATGAACGCTCGCCTTTGTTCCGAAGCGGCGGAACCAGTCAGTTCCGGTCCAAGGGTGGCCAGAGGGCAGGTCTCCACGCCCGGACATCGTCGAGACGATTTCCTTCAGTGCTGCATAGGGCGATCGCGAAGGGCTAGCTTCAAGAGCGGTGCCGCTTGCGGGTTAACGGGAGGCGCACGGGTTGCGTACTGCCAGTCTCGCCATCCTTGTGCGACAACAGCCTCTCGGAACTGAGATGGGCGGACATGGCCGCCTGATGTGCGCTCCGACTGCACTGGGCCAAGTCACTTCTGGTTGGGGATTTGCCCGCCACGTGAATTGCTTGGTGCGGCTTTGCTCGTCACCTCTTTTGCACCAACGACTTCCATGCGGGGTCGCTACGCCACAAGCGAACGTCCGGTGAGGCCTCTAGGGCTCTTAGCCATCGGTGTCGTCGTCTCCTTGGTTCCATTCGAGGTGAAGATATGGCGCTGTGTCAACTGTGGTGGGCTCACGGATGTGGTGGACCCACCGAGCCTCGCGCGATGATCGCGGTCCGCAGGACCAGCCTTTCCGGCGGTTGGATATCGCCTTTCAGGCGGCGAATGAGCAGTTCCGCGACGCTATGGCCAAGTGCATAGACCGGCTGGTCAACGACGGTGATCGGCGGAGTTGTGACACCGGTCCAGTCCGCATCGTGAAAGGTGATCAGCGAAATGTCGTCGGGGATCTTCATGCCGCGTTGGCGGATAGTCCGCAGGATTTCCAGCGCAATGACACTGTCTGAGGCAAGGATCGCGGTGGGCCGGTCCGGCTGGGAGAGCAGTTCGCCAGTGATCCTGAGTGTCGCTTCGGAGCTCGTCGCGCCGAGCCGGACGTGGCGCTCAGGTCGATCGACGCCGGCCCCTCTGCACGTAGTGAGGAAGCCATCAATGCGCTCGCGGACCGACGACGTGTAGATTTGCCGAAGGTCAATATATTCGTTGCCCTTGGCATCGACCGCAGTGACATAGGCGATATTGCGATGACCGGCGTCTATGAGCACTCGCGTCGCCTGCATGGCGGCGTTGCGGTCGTCAACCGTGACCGTGTCGACATCCAGGTCGGGCAGGGCTCGGTCAAGCAGGGCAAGCGGCCGACCGGAACGATGGATGTCGCGCAGATGGGTGATGTCGCGTGACTCCGAGGGTGTCACGATCAGCCCGTCGACGCGCTTGCCGATCAATAGCCGTACAGCCGCCTTTTCCGCTTCGATCTTCTCGCCGGAGTTCGCCAAAATGACGTTGAAACCGGCGCCTTTGGCCGCATCGCTGATGCCTCGCACGGCCAGACTGAAGAACGGATTTTCGATGTCGCCGACGACCACCCCGATGATGCCCGATCTTCCGGTCGTCATGCTGCGGGCGAGTTCGTTCGGCCGATAATCCAGGGCCTTGGCGGCCGCCGTGACGCTCTCACGGACCGTGTCGCTGACCACCCCATACCCGCCCAGCACGCGCGCGGCCGTCGCTTTTGAGACATTTGCCGCTCGCGCTACATCGGCGACCGTTTTGGGTCTGGCTCTAAATGGGACTTTCGTCATCGTACGAACGACTACAAGAAATGTTGACGGGAGGTCAATCGGGCGATAGCTTTACGATTGAGACCGGTCTCATAACATGGAAACCGGTCTCTTTTGCGGTACGTCCGCAGGGACCTCGCAGCCGCGGATGACGAGTCGGCCGAGAGGCGGCCCAAGTCAACACCAAGAACAACTGACCTTCAGAGTGGAGAGAAGACGTGAGCAGGTTTGGAATTATGAAATGGCTAATAGCGCCGGTCCGGGCTGGCGGAGTGGCTCTTGCAATTGCGTGCGTCGCTGCCGCTTTCGTTTCGCAGGCCAGTGCGGCGCAAGGCAATCCCTACGGGCTTATCGACGCCAAGGTCATCAGCGTCGGCACAATGGGTGATGCGAAGCCTTACGCCTTTACCCAGGCCGATGGCACTTTCACAGGTTTCGACATTGAACTGTTCCGGAATGTCGCGAGCCGGCTAGGTTTCAAGTCCGATCAGGTGATCTTCACCGGTCAGGAATTCTCGGCCCTGATGCCGTCGGTCGCCAATGGGCGCTTCGACGTCGCGGTGGCCGCAATCGGCACCACGGAAGCGCGTAAGAAGACGGTCGATTTTTCGGACGGCTATCTCGCCGGGTACCTGTCGGTGCTGACTGCGGACAAGACGATCACATCGGCTGACGGGCTCAAGGGCAAGCGTCTTGGCGTCGTGCAGGGCACGCTGCAGGAAATCTACGCAGCAAAAAATTTTGCTGGAACTGATCTGGTCAAATTTCCGGACAACAACTCGGCCGTCTCAGCGCTCAACAACGGCACCGTCGACGCTCATTTTCTCGATTATGAGGCGGCCAAGGACTATGGCAAGCGCTACCCGGAGCTGAAGATTGCGGTCAATGTTCCGTCGTTCGATGCGCCTGCGGGCTTCGTCATTCGCAAGGGCAACGACAAGCTGCGTACTGCACTGAACACTGTCCTGCATGCAGCCATGCAGGACGGCACCTGGAAGACTCTCTATGAAAAGTGGTTCCCCGGTTCGCCGATGCCCGATCAATATCTCCCCAAGATGTGAACACCCCAGCCGGCGGCCAAGGGCCGGCGGCTGGAAACCTCGCTGGCCGCACTTCGATGAGCTCGCACCCGCGCAATGAGAAGGGGACCGAATGAACTGGCTTGAAAATCTGCGTCGCAGTTTTCTCGACTGGCAAGCCATGGCCGACGTGCTGCCCAGCATGATCACCATCGGACTGAAAAACACATTGGTGCTTGCGGCCGCTTCGACGGTGCTCGGCGTCGCAATAGGCATGGTCCTGGCGATCATGGGCATTTCCCAATCGCGTTGGCTGCGCATTCCCGCCCGGATCTATACGGATGTCTTCCGCGGGCTTCCGGCGATCGTCACAATCCTGCTGATCGGCCAGGGCTTCGCCCGCATAGGCCGTGAAATCTTCGGGCCTTCGCCTTATCCGCTTGGAATTCTTGCACTCAGCCTGATCGCCGGCGCCTATATCGGCGAGATCTTCCGGTCGGGCATACAGAGCGTCGAACGCGGCCAGATGGAAGCCTGCAGGGCGCTCAGCATGAGCTACGGCCAAGGCATGCGCCTGATCGTGGTCCCGCAAGGCATCCGCCGCGTCCTGCCGGCCCTGGTCAACCAGTTCATAGGCAATGTCAAAGATTCGAGCCTGGTTTATTTCCTCGGCCTGCTCACATCGGAGCGCGAAATTTTCCGTGTCGGCCAGGATCAGGCGGTAGTGACCGGAAATCTGTCGCCTTTGCTGCTGGCGGGCGTTTTTTATCTCGTCATCACCGTGCCCTTGACCCATGTGGTCAATCACATCGACAACCGGCTAAGAACTGGAAAGCAAAAAGCTGGCGTGGTCACAAGCGGCCTGGCCGAGGTGAGCGAACTGGAAAGCGCCACCTGCAGCCCATCGTCGGAGGTAGGTTCCGACTCTCATTCGGCGCATCCTCGGTTCAAGGGCGGCAGTCTCGCCGTCAGCAAGCTGGATATGGCCTATGGCGAGCTCGACGTCCTCAGGAGCGTTAGCCTGATGGTCAAGGCGGGTACGGTCACCTGCATCATCGGACCCTCGGGTTCGGGCAAGTCGACCCTGTTGCGTTGCCTCAATCGTCTGGTCGAACCCAAGGGCGGCGACGTGTTGCTCGACGGAGCGAGCATTTTGGCGATGAAACCCGAGAAGCTGCGGCGGCGCGTCGGCATGGTGTTTCAGCAGTTCAATCTCTTTCCGGATCATACCGCCCTTGAAAACGTCATGCTGTCTTTGACCAAGGTCAAGGGCATCCCGGTGCAGGAAGCCTCGCGGATCGCCGAGGCGCGTCTTGCCGATGTCGGCCTTGCCGCACGCAAACACCATCGCCCTGGCAGTCTTTCGGGTGGTCAGCAGCAGCGTGTGGCAATCGCCCGCGCCCTTGCGATGGATCCGGAGGTTATTCTGTTTGACGAAGTGACCAGCGCCCTCGATCCAGAGCTGGTCAAAGGCGTCCTCGATCTGATGGCGGACCTCGGCCAGCGCGGCATGACGATGGTCGTAGTCACTCATGAAATGGGCTTTGCCCGCAAAGTTGCGGACCAGGTCGTTTTCATGGACGAAGGCCGCGTCATTGAGTCCGGCACACCCGCAGCGATTTTCGACACCCCCAAGAGCACGCGTCTAAAGCGCTTCCTGGCCGAAGTGCTTTGATCCGAAGCCGAAGAGACCAGGACGACCCGATTCCGCTCACACGATTCATTATCTACAGCGAAAGAACATTCCATGGCTACACACGCGGTCTCAAAAGTTGTTGTTGTCGGGGGCGGCATTTTTGGTGTCTCGTCCGCCGTTCATCTGTCGCGGCTCGGCGTCGAAACTATCCTCATCAACGACGGACCGCTGGCCAGTGGGGCGTCCGGACGCTCGCTTTCCTGGCTCAACTCCGCACGCAAGCGCTCGGCTGAATATCATCAGCTGCGCATGATCGGCATCGACCGGTACAGAACCTTGTCGGCAAAGTACCCGGATGCTGCCTGGCTGCGCTTCGACGGTGGTTTGACCTGGGATGCGGACGACGCCTCGAACGAGATCATGGAAGCTTTGGCACATGAAAAGAGCCTTGGATATGACGCACGCCATTTGCTCGCAGGCGACATTCCTTCGGCTACACCGGGCATCGCGGCAAGCGCGGTCACGCGCCAGGGTGCGATCTTCAATCCGGGCGAAGGCTGGGTCGATCTTCCGTCGTTGATCAAATTGCTGGTTGGGGAATTCGTGGAGCGGGGCGGTCAGCTCGTTACCGACGCGGGGCGCGCAACCGTGACGCTCGCCGCCGGGCGCGCCAATGGCGTCGCGACGGAGATGGGCGCCACTTTTGCTGCCGATGCGGTTCTCTTGGCAACGGGGAGTGACGTGCCGCGCTCGGTGGCGCAAACCGGGCAGCATATCGCGGACGCAACGCCGATCGCTTTACTGGTCAGGACCAAGCCTGTCGCCCTTCCACTTCGGGCGGTGCTCAACACGCCGCGGGTCGCTGTTCGCCCGACGCCGGACGGAGCTCTCGTTCTTGATTCCGCATGGTCCGAAGAAGAGGTACTCGTAAATTCCGACGGCACGTATGGCGTCAAGGCTTCGACCCTCCAGGGGCTTCTCGACGAAGCCTCGAAGGTGCTCGAGGGCAATCCGAAGCTGGAGTTGGAGAGCTACGGGGTCGGTCCCAAGCCGATCCCGGGCGATGGGGAGCCGGTATTTGGTCGGCTGAAGGACTCTGAGGGATATTACGTTGCCTTCAGTCACAGCGGCGCGACGCTCGGGCTGATCGCGGGCGAACTGCTTGCAGGCGAGATTGCCACGGGAAACGAACATCCCTTGTTGGCCAAATTCCGCCCAACCCGGTTCGGGTGAGGAAGCGTCGAATATGCTATCGACTGTCAACTCTTGGGCTGACGGCGCACAAATGTTACTTCGCAACGATCTGCGAAAGCATAATCAGACCTGATGAGGCTAATGCCCGAGCCTGCAGCTCCATCATGGTAAGACCCGGATGCCCGCCGGGGGCTCTAAGGTCGTAACCCGGGAACAAGCTGGACCCTCCTGCGTTGGACAGCCAATGGAACAGCTTGGATCAGATTTGGCGGCGCTGGCGCAACCTGGCTACTGGGTGGCTATGGTGTTTTTGTTCGTCCCTTACGCAATCGGCGTGTTGTTGCTGATCAGGTCGTGCCACTGCCTTTGACTTGATCCGCCAGCGTTGCGCTGCAGAGCGCCACGGCAATAGGCAACTGCGCGACTGACCGAGTTTGCGAACGGCCACGTAGTGTGACGAGCAGTCCAGGGTCGTCGTGAAGAGCTATCCGTGCCGGGCCCCAGTTACAGCCTGTTGAGTCGTGGTGGTCGAGCTACCTGCGTCTATCGGCACTATGCCGCCTGTGCAGGCTCATTGAGGTCGAACTCGACAACCTGTCCTCGGTCGATCGCAGCTCTGGCGATAAGCGTTGCCAATTCACGATCAGAAACGAGGTTTTCGCGGAAAACTGTCCGTATCGCCACCACGGCCGCCGATACTGACAGCGGCCAAGGTTTGCCTCTCCTGCAGTCAATATAGTGCTGAACAAGGTAGTCCAGATCGCGGCGCTTTTGGCTCATCTCGGCCTCCATCCTTGGTGAATGTACAGGAATGAGGCTCGCCCGCACTTAGATTTGTTAAAGGCCGCCAATTTGTTTTGGTCAAGGACAATTCAGCCCAGGTGCTGGCCAAGAAAAAGGCCGATCGTCTGACGGAAGCCTCACGTCCCGGCTGCTTCCGTTGTCCCCTTCGGTAGGTGGTTGTCGGGGAACGGCCGCCCTGGTCTCTAAAGTGGTCATCAAACGCGACGGCACTCACGGCAAGTTTCGGACCGCGTCGCTGGAACACAGCGTGGCTCTCTTGGTTTGGTCGCCAACGATTGCCAGTGACGCGTGAGAGAACCTCAATGCCCTTTGCGATGGCCGCAACTGTTTGGAGCGCCTCATCCAGCACCGGCACCTGTCCATGAGCGATGGTCTCGCATCACTGGCAAAAGCTATCGGCCGCGGTAGTGCGATCCTATTCGTCGGGGCGGGTGTCTCGATCAGCGTTGGGCTTCCGTCTTGGGAGAAACTGATCGAGCAGATGGCAAAAGAACTTGGGATCGACGACGAGTTTTCGATGCGACGCGAACGTTTTCAAACTCTAGCCGAGTACTATCGGATACGGCATGGCAGCATCGGACCGCTGCGCAGTTGGATGGACAGAAACTGGTCGGTCGCCAAGGACCGGATCGAAAAATCGGAGTTGCATCGCCTCATCGTGATGCTCAATTTTCCCATCATCTATACCACGAATTACGACCGGAATCTGGAACTAGCGTTCGAAATATACGGTCGGCGATACGTCAAGGTGGCCAATGCACGCGATGTAGCGCAAGCCCGCCAGGGGGTTACCCACATCGTCAAGTTCCATGGCGACTTCGATGAGGATTCTTCTCTTGTCCTGACCGAAACGGATTATCTCGACCGGCTTTCCTTCAATTCCCCACTCGATGTGCGGTTTCGTTCCGATGCACTTGGCAGCACGATCCTCTTCATAGGCTATAGCCTCTCCGACCCGAACATCCGGTTGCTGTTGCATCGCCTGTGGCAAACCTGGCATCGATCCGGGTATGAAAAAGATCGCCCTCCTTCTTTCATCTTCATGACCAGCCGAAACCCTGTGGAGGAGGCGGTGCTTGGGCGTTGGGGTATTTCAGTGGTCGTCGGCGAACTCGATGATCCGCAAGCTGCTCTGGTGAATTTCCTCAGTCAATTGGCCGAAGCGGTTGGGCATGAGCCGGAGTTTGGACTGGCGAATTCTGGTGGAACAATGCCGACCGGGCGCACGGATGGAACGTCGGGCTCGGAAGGAAGTTAGGCGGGCCTTCTCGAAGGAGCCGCTAGATGGCAGAGAATTCCGTCCGAAATTTCAACATCAATTTCGGTCCCCAGCATCCTGCGGCGCACGGCGTGCTACGGCTGGTTCTCGAGCTCGACGGCGAGGTCGTCGATCGTGTCGACCCTCATATCGGCCTGCTTCATCGCGGCACCGAGAAACTGATCGAAACCAAGACTTATCTCCAGGCGCTGCCATATTTCGATCGTCTGGATTACGTGGCACCGATGAGCCAGGAACATGCCTGGTGCCTTGCAATCGAGAAACTAATGGGTCTAGCCGTGCCGCGGCGTGGCCAGCTGATCAGGGTTCTGTTCAGCGAGATCTCGCGGATCCTTTCTCATCTGCTCAACGTCACCACCCAAGCCATGGACGTGGGAGCACTGACCCCGCCCTTGTGGGGGTTTGTCGAACGCGAGAAACTGATGGTCTTCTACGAGCGGGCCAGCGGCTCTCGTATGCATGCCGCGTATTTTCGTCCCGGCGGCGTGCATCAGGATCTGCCGCCAGACTTGATCACGGACATCGGCAATTGGATCGACCCGTTCCGCAAAACCGTGGACGACCTGGACAGGCTGCTAACGGACAACCGCATCTTCAAACTTCGTAACGTGGACATCGGTCAGATCTCGCAAAGTGACGCCTGGGCGTGGGGTTTTTCAGGGGTGATGGTGCGGGGATCAGGTGCCGCCTGGGACTTGCGAAAGTCCCAGCCATACGAGTGCTATGCCGAGATGGACTTCGATATACCCGTCGGCAGGAACGGCGATTGTTTCGACCGGTATCTGGTGCGTATGGAGGAGATGCGCCAGTCGGCCAAGATCATGCGGCAGTGTGTCGACCTGCTGGTAAGCGAGGGACCTGGGCCGGTTTCGAATACCGACGGCAAGGTCGTCCCGCCCAGACGTGCGGCCATGAAGCGTTCGATGGAGGCTTTGATTCATCATTTCAAGCTCTATACTGAGGGCTTTCGTGTGCCTGCCGGCGAGGTCTACGCGGCGGTGGAAGCGCCGAAGGGGGAGTTTGGCGTCTACCTCGTGGCCGACGGCACGAACAAGCCGTACCGATGCAAGCTGCGTCCTCCGAGCTTCGCTCATCTGCAGGCAATGGACCTGCTCTGCCGTGGCCATATGTTAGCCGACGTCACCGCCATACTAGGTTCATTGGACATTGTTTTGGGCGACGTGGATCGATAGCCCTGCGAAGCCGCCCAGCCCAGCCGATAGCTAGCCGCCGTTGTCTTTATTGGCTCTTCCGCCGGCCGGCAACAGTTCATCTCCATGCTCGGTCGTCGGCGTATGGAACTCGGATGCGGCCTGATCGTCGAGCAAGGCGGGCCGGACAGCTTCTTCGGGAATCCCCAGCATACGCGGATCAAGCTCGCGGTGTTCTTCATCCTGGGCGTTTCCGAGCCAGCTTTTGAAAGCACTGACACAAACTTTGCCCAAGCCGCAGCCGGCGAGTTGGTGTGTCCGAGACACTCACTTTCTTATACTTTCCCTGGACATTCGGGGGTGGCACAGCATTCATTTGCTGTCGCATGTGAGGGTGAATTGGATATCTTTGGGGGCCTCGAGGTTTTGATAGACGTGCCCAATGCGGCAGAGGTGGAGCACGTGCGAGCTGCTAGCACAGCTAAGCAAATCGCAAACCGCCTGCTTGCAGCCAGCTAGGACCCGTTCGGAACCTTAGCCGAAGTCAAAGATCGAGTGTAACAGGGCCTTTCGCGCGGCTGCAGCAGGCCAGAACCAAGCCCGCTGAGATTTCTTCGGAGGTGAGTCCGCCGAGATCCTGCATGGTGACTTCGCCAGAGAGCTTGGCTATTCGGCACGTGCCGCAAATTCCCTGTTGGCAGCCGCTGGGAACATAGACGCCACAGTTGCGCGCCGCCTCCAGCAGGGTCTCCCCGGGAGCGCAACGATGGTCCAATCTCGAACGTGCGAAGTGGACCGAGGACGAGACGGCAGATGCTACGTCCGCAGTAACACCGCCCAGGCTGCGCCCGAAGCTCTCCTCATGATACCCCCGTGGATCAACACCCGCCTGGCCAAGACCGTCTCGCAACGCGTTCATATACTGTTCGGGGCCGCACGCGTAGACCGTGCGCTCGCCAAGATCGGGGACCAGGCGCCGGAGCATGGGGCCGTCTATGCGGCCCGTCGGTCCTGCCCATGAGGGGTCTGCCCGGGAACAGACGCATGTCACCCGTAGGTTACGAAACCGGGCAGCGAGTGCATCGAGTTCCAACCTGAAGATGAGATCTCGCGGCGAGCGCGCGCTGTAGATGAGGCGCAGGTCGAGATCGGACGCTCTGTCCGTCAAGGTGCGCAGCATCGACATAAGAGGCGTGATCCCGCTGCCTCCCGCAAGAAAGAGAGGCTTGTCGCTGTTCAAGCCGTCGAGTTTGAACGACCCCAGTGGGCCTTCGACGTTGACTTCGTCGCCCGCTCGCAGGTTCTCGTGGAGCCAATTGGAAACGAGCCCGCCTGGTGTCCGCTTGACCGTGATGTGCAAATCGAGCGGTCGAGTAGGTGGCGACGAAACGGAATAGGAACGGGTCACCGCAACGCCCCCGATTGTGAGGTGAAGGACAATGTATTGCCCCGCGTTGAAGCAGAACATGTGGTCTGATGCAGACGTGAAGACAAATGTCTTCACGTCGTGCGTCTCGTCGATGACCCTGCGGCAGAGGATCGCCTGTGACGAATCGTCGGCCCATTGCCGCTGCCGCATCGTTGCGAAGTCGGAAGCCGAAAAGGAAGTGTGTGCGTTCATGGTCGGGCTCTTCAGTGAGCCCCCAACATGGCAGCGGGACCGTTTCGGGAACAGTGGGTTGAACCCCTGTCTTCAATCGGGAATTTCGATTTAGCTCTCGAGCGACATCACCGCGAGCTGGAGCGCACGAAGCCCCTTTCGAATAATCGGTTCGTGTTTGCGCCGCGCGAGCATAGCCGTGTGGACAGGCTGATAAAGCGTCGGTGCGTCCTCGACCAGGAAGGAAGGGCACTCGGCCGTAAACCTGCGGGCATCGTCGTTGCGCATGTAACAACTCCCCCCAGTTCGCCGCAGCATCGCTTCTGCCAGGCTTTCGGATCCCATGGAGAGACGCGAGATTGCGAGGGAGGGGATAAGCTCGGAATGCGTTTTCTCGAGTACGACGGTGTAGCCCGGCCGAATGTAGCTGTCGGGATTGACCTGCGACATTGTCCTGGCGAAGGTCGACACCATCACATATTCCTCGACCATCAGATGCTCGTAAGCAATCTCGGGAAGATAGCGGGGTGCGTAGAGCACGGCTATATCCAGATTCCCCATGCTCAGATCTGTCACCATCTGGTTGGAATAGTCGGATTCCACATGGATCGAGGCTGTGGGAAGGGCCCGACAGAGCGCCTCCACCCACCCAGGCAGCATTGAGCGTGTCATGCCAACCTGCGCTGCCACGCGCAGGGTTCCTTCGAACCGGTTGAAGGCCCGCACGTCATGGCGCGCTTGCGACCAAGTCGACAGCATCGCCCGCGCGTAGGCTTCGAAACGTCGCCCCGCCGCTGTCGGTTCAGCACCGGCGCGACCACGATGGAAAAGCTCCGACCCTACAGCGCTTTCGAGACTCTTGATCCGGCTGCTGACGGTCGACTGCGTAATGTTCAGCCGGTCGGCAGTCCGGTTGAAGTTCCGCGATTCGATGATGTCGAGGAACGTCTCAATGTGGTCCAGCTGCACGCACTAACCCTCAATCGAAAAACCCGATCATTACCCAGAGATCATTGGCTTGATCCGGCATTTGTCAAGGCGGAAGCTAAAGAGACTAACGGCCAGCAGAACGCGGTCTGCAAAGAGGGAGCGAAGCTAAAGTGTTCATCGTTGACTGCGATTGCCACAACTACTGGTCCAGCGCCACGGTGCTCGAGCCCTACCTCTCGGGCGTCTGGAAGGACATGTTCATAGAGGGCGAAAAGACCGGCCCTAGAGGATCCTTCCCGCATGGCCATCGGCCCTGGTTCCATCCGCAAGATTTCTCGCGAAAGGACGTGCGGCCCGAGACCGAAGCCGACAACTACCGGATCATGAAAGAAAAGCATCTCGACAAATACAATGTCGGCGTGGCGATTCTCACCGGTGACGAGCCGATTGAAGCCTCGACGCTGGCCAACCCCTATTATGCCAGTGCGCTGGTCAGTGCTTACAATGACTATCAGGTCGCGGAGTGGTTGCCGAAGGACAACCGCTTCATGGGTTCGATTATCATCGCGCCTCAGGATCCGAAGCAGGCGGCGGCCGAGATCCGTCGGCTCGGCAGCCACCCGCGCATGGTCCAGGTTCTGGCCTCCCAAGGCTCTGTGCGGCCGTACGGCGATCCCTTCTACCACCCGATCTACGAAGCCTGCGCGGAAATGGGATTGCCCTTCGCCATCCACCTCGGCGGCCATGGGGGAATCAACTGGAACGCCATCGCGCCTGCCCCCACGACATTCTTCTGGGAGACACACGCCATCCTGCACATGTCGGCGATCAGCCATGTCGCCAGCATGATTGCGCATGGAGTCTTCGAAAAATGGCCGGAACTCTATTTCGTTGTGGTCGAATGCGGCGTGGCCTGGGTGCCGACGGTGCTGTGGCGCCTCGACGCCGATTACAAGGCGCTTCGCAAGGAGACGCCTTGGCTGAAGATGCTGCCGTCCGAGTACTGCCGCCGAAATATTCGGTTTTCCACACAGCCCCTGGAGCAGCCGGCGAATGTGCAGCATCTCTGGTCCATTCTGGAAGCAATGGACGGTGAAAACACGCTTATGTTTGCGTCAGACTATCCGCATTGGGACTACGACGACGCCAACACGCTGCACATTCCTCCCGCTTGGAGGACGAAGGTGATGGGTCAAAATGCACTCGACGTTTACAAGCGCATTTCCCCCATCCTGACCGCGAATGCTGCCTGACGGAGCAGAACATGGCCGAGAAAATCTTCATCTGTCGCGTCGACGAGATCGAAACGGGCACACCCGTAATCGCAAAGGTCCGCAGCCTTTCGGTGGGCGTGTTTCGCATCGGAGAGACTTTCCACGCGCTACTCAATATCTGTCCGCATCGCGGGGCGCCGCTGTGTGAGGGCCCGCAATGCGGAACCACTGCGCCGGTCGACGAAGCGCGCTTCGTCTATCACCGGGAAAACGAGATCGTACGCTGCGCCTGGCATGGCTGGGAGTTTGACATCAAAACGGGTTCGGCGCTGGTCGATTCCACCGTGCGTGCACGAACGTTCCCCGTCATGGTCGAGGACGGCAACATCTATGTGACTGCCTGATCGGGCAAGAGCGGAAGGCACAGGAAGGAACACAAAAGACGAAGACAGGGCACTTACGCATTGCGTGCTCGACGACGGTTGGAAAAAGAACGCGGAAAATCCGCAAATGGGAGAACGGCAATGTCGGAATCAGAGTACAAACTGCGCATCGCGAAAGGTCTTGTCGGGAGCGGCAAGGTTTCGCGGCGTGAGTTCATCCATCTAGGATTGGCGGCAGGTCTGGCCATCGCAGCCGCAGATCAGCTCTTTGTCACTGCGGCACGAGCAGAACCGCAAAAAGGAGGCTTCGCAAAGCTCGGCATGGCCCACGGGGCGACTACTGATTCCGTAGATCCGGCCGGCTATCCCGATACCTTCTCCCAAACTGCTTTTTCGGGTGCGATGTCCAACGGCCTCACGGAGGTCGACGCTAAGGGTGGCGTACAGCCGGATCTTGCAGAAAGCTTCGAAGCATCCAACGGCGCCAAGACCTGGGTCTTTAAGCTGCGCAAGGGCACGACCTTCCACAATGGCAAAAGCGTGACGGCAGACGATGTCGTGGCCTCCATGCGGTATCACATGGGTGCCGACACCAAATCGGCCGCGAAGTCTCTGCTTGCCTCCGTCAAGGACGTCAGGGCCGACGGCCCACAAACGGTTGTCTTCACGCTCGACAGCGGCAACGCCGATTTCCCCTACATCATGAGCGATTATCATCTCGTGATCATGCCGAGCGTTGACGGGAAAGCGGATTGGGCTTCGGGCGCACGCACGGGCGCATTCGTGCTCGAGAACTTCCAACCGGGCGTTTCGGCCAAGCTCAAGCGCAATCCAAACTACTTCAAGAACGGAAGGCCCTACCTGGACGAGGTGGAGTTCATCGCAATCACCGACTTGGCCGCACGCATGGCTGCGCTCTCGACCGGGGAGGTGGACTATATCGGCCGCGCCGATCTGAAGACACTCGGCATGTTGAAGCGAAATCCCAAAATCGACATCATCGAGATCACCGGCTACGGGCATTATACGCTGCCGATGAACGTCACCATGGCGCCTTTCGATAATCCGGATGTGCGCACGGCGTTGAAATGGGCGATCAACCGTCAAGAGATCGCCGACAAGATTTTCCTTGGGCATGCCACCGTTGCCAATGACAGTCCCATCGCGCCGGCGATCAAGTTCTACAAGAACCCGGAGCCGCAACACAGTTTCGATCCCGAGAAATCGCGCCATTATCTGAAGAAGGCGGGGATGGAGAAGCTGAAAATCGATCTTTCGGTCGCAGATGCCGCTTTCGCAGGTGCGGTAGACGCGGCCGCACTCATTCGCGAGACGGCCGCACAGTGCGGCATCGACGTCAACGTGGTGCGCGAGGCCGAAGACGCCTATTGGGACAACATCTGGCTGAAGAAGCCTTGGTGCGCATCCTACTGGAGTGGTCGCGCGACGGCCGACTGGATGTTCACGCAGGCCTTCGCAGCGGAATCCAGTTGGAACGAGTCGTTCTGGAAAAACCCGCGCTTCAATGAGTTGCTCGTAAAGGCACGAGCTGAAACCGACGAAGCCAAGCGTGCCGCCATGTACGCCGAAATGCAGCAGCTGACCCATGACGATGGTGGCAGCATAGTGCTGGTGTTCAACAACTTCGTCAGCGCCAAATCGAAGAAACTAGCCCATGGCGACGTGGCGCCGAATTGGGAGAATGACGGACTGAAGATGGCCGAGCGCTGGTGGATGGCACAGGCATAAGATGTTCGCCAAGCACGCCGTCCGCAATGGACGGCGGGCTTTTGGGAAAGCGCGCAGCATGCGTATGAATCCGGTTTTAAAAACGGTCCTGCAACGGTTGGGTCTCGGCCTGATTACGCTGTTCATCGTCTCGATTATTATCTTTTCGGCGATCACGATGCTGCCCGGCGACTTTGCGAAGGCGATGCTTGGTCAATCAGCTACACCCGAAACCGTAGCGGCTTTTCAGCACGAGGTGGGCCTCGATCGCCCCCCGGTCGAACGCTACTTCAGCTGGATGGGCAAGATGGCACGAGGGGATCTCGGGTCATCCTTCGCCAGTCGAACCGGCTACCGACGCACGGTCGTGGAGATTATCGCACCGCGTTTATACAACACCATGTTTCTGGCCGTCATGACGGCGCTCATCGCGGTGCCGCTGGCATTGGGATTGGGTATTCTTGCGGCCCTCTACCGCAACAGCTGGTTCGATCGGCTTGTAAACACGGTGACACTCACGACAATTTCGTTCCCTGAGTTCTTCGTCGCCTACATGCTCGCTTTCCTGATCATCTCCCGCGATACGTTCGCGGGCACGCAGTTCGCGCAGTCGCTGCCCTTATGGCTTGCGGCTTCGATCAACTGGACCTTGAACGTCGTACCGAAGTTCCCGACCTTGGCGAATATAAACGATCAGACGCCGTTTTGGGAGCACGTCTGGCGCGCAGCCCTGCCGTCGATCACGCTTACACTCGTCATCGTCGCTCACATGATGCGCATGACGCGCGCGGCGATCATCAACATGCTTTCAAGCCCCTATATCGACATGGCTCGGTTGAAGGGAATGACGCCAATGGTGGTCGTGCTTCGGCACGCTTTGCCAAACGCCTGGGCTCCGATCGTGACCGTTGTCGCCTTCAATCTTGCCTATCTCATCGTCGGCGTCGTGGTTGTCGAGGTTGTATTCGTCTACCCTGGCGTCGGCCAACTGATGGTCGATGCCGTGAAATCAAGAGACGTACCCGTCGTGCAGGCCTGCGCCCTCGTCTTCGCCGCAACCTACATCTTGCTCAACCTGATCGCCGACATCATTTCGATCGCTACCAACCCGAGGCTGTTGCACCCGCGATGACAAGCGCGGAGCCCGTCATCCAGCCCCCCAGGGCGCCCAGGATAAGGCGCACACGCCGATCTCGCATGACGACATCGCTGAAGAAGGCCCCGCTCAGTGCCTGGTTCGGTATGGGGGTAACCCTCTGCTACGTTCTCGTCGCCCTTTTTGCGCCACTGATCGCACCGTACCGGGAAACGCAGGTCTTTAGCGAGGCGTTCGCGCCCTGGAGTCACGAGTTCATGTTCGGCACCGACCAACTCGGTCGCGACATGCTCACTCGACTGATCTACGGAGCCCGCAACACGATCGGCATCGCCTTCGCGACAACCGTCATATCCTTTGCAGCCGGTGTGACACTCGGGCTTCTGGCGGCAATGTACCGAGGGTGGCTAGATCAGATCTTGTCGCGCGCTGTGGATGTGTTGATGTCGATCCCCAGCCTGATTTTCGCGCTGATGCTCCTCTCCATATTCGGTTCGTCGATACCCAGCCTTATATTGATCATAGCGCTGCTCGATTCCACCCGCGTGTTCCGTTTGGCGCGAGCCGTCGGGCTCAACGTGGCGGTGATGGAGTATGTTGAGGTCGCGCGATTGCGCGGCGAAGGTGCAGCATGGCTCCTGCGCAAGGAAATCCTGCCCAACATTCTGCCGCCGCTCATCGCGGAATTTGGTCTGCGATTCTGCTTTGTGTTTCTGACGATTGCAGCCTTGTCGTTCCTGGGGGTGGGCATACAGCCGCCGTCGGCTGATTGGGGGTCGATGGTGCGGGAAAACGCCACGCTGATCACTTATGGTGATGTCACTCCGCTACTGCCGGCCGGCGCCATTGCGCTCCTCACAGTAGCGGTGAACTTTGTCGTGGACTGGTTTTTGCATTCGACGAGCGGACTGCGTGATGAAAACTAGCCGTGCCGCCCTGCGCGAAAAGGGAACAGATCTGCTCGAGGTCCGGGATCTTCACGTTGAAGGCTTCTCCGACGAGCGCTGGCACCCGATCGTGCGCGGCGTGGATCTCTCGCTTAAACGCGGAGAAGTGCTCGGGCTGATTGGCGAATCCGGCGCCGGAAAATCGACCATAGGCCTTGCCGCAATGGGGTATGCAAAGCCGGGCTGCCGTATTAGCCGAGGCGCGGTGCTTTTCGACGGTGCCGATCTTTTGTCAATGAGCGAAGCCCGTCGTCGGCGGCTTCGGGGCTCCCGCATTGCTTATGTTGCGCAAAGCGCCGCCGCCTGGTTCAACCCTGCTCACCGGCTCCTCGACCAGACGGTTGAAACAGCAGTTGCGCACGGGATCGCCAGCCGAGAGAAAGCTAATCGCGATGCCGTGGAGCTTTATCGGCGCCTCCAACTCCCACAGCCTGAGACCATTGGTTTTCGGTATCCGCATCAGGTATCAGGCGGCCAGCTACAGCGAGCCATGACGGCAATGGCCATGGCCTGCCGCCCCGACCTGATCGTGTTCGATGAACCGACAACTGCGCTGGATGTGACCACCCAAGTCGAGGTCCTTGCGTCGATCCGCAGGATTGTTGAGGAATTTAACACAGCAGCGATATATGTGACTCACGATCTGGCCGTGGTGGCGCAGATGGCGGACCGGATTATGGTCTTGCGGCACGGACAAACGGTTGAGGAAGCCGATACGCGGCAGATACTTACGGCTCCCACCCAGGAATACACTCGGACGCTTTGGGCAGTGCGCAAGCTTGCGAAGCCCGAGATTCGGACCGAGGACCATTTACTGACCATCGACAATGTTACCGCCGCTTATGCCGGAAGGGTCAAGGTGCTGGTGGATGTGTCGATCAAGGTTCCGCGCGGCCGAACGGTCGCAGTGGTCGGCGAATCAGGGTCGGGGAAATCGACCCTCGCCCGCGTCGTCACGGGTCTCTTGCCTGCCTTGTCTGGATCGATGTCCTTTGATGGCAAGCCGCTCACCCTCTCGTTGAAACGCCGCTCGAAAGACCTGCTGCGCCGTATCCAGATGATCTATCAGTCGCCGGATAGCGCGCTTAACCCCCGCCAGACGGTCGAGGAGATAATCGCACGCCCGCTTGAGTTCTATTTGGGCGTTAAGGGGCAGCAGCGCGACCGGCGGGTCGGCGAGCTCATGCACATGATCGAGATGGACGAAAGCTTCCTCGACCGGCTGCCCGGTGAATTGTCGGGTGGCCAGAAGCAGCGGATCTGCATCGCCCGCGCGCTCGCCGCGAACCCAGAACTTATTATTTGTGACGAGGTGACCTCGGCACTCGATCAGATTGTGCAGGAAGAGATCTTGAAGCTCCTGATGCGCTTGCAGCACGAACTCGGCATTAGCTACATCTTCATTACGCACGATATCGCAACGGTAAGAGCAATTGCCGACGAGGTCGTGGTTATGCACCAGGGGCAGGTGGTGGAGCAGGGTTGGAAAACCGAGGTACTCGCGCCACCCCACGCAGCCTACACCGAACTGCTTCTCTCCTCGGTGCCGCAGATGGATCCAGACTGGCTCACGGGCCTGCTTGCTCGACGGAAACCAATTTGCAGCTAATCCCGCCGCCACCGGCACCCCGATGTTTCGGCAAAGATGCTCGTAGGCCGCTGGCTCACGCCTGCGAACTTTTTTCTTGCCGCGCTGGATCGGCGCGGACAGCTCAGCTTCGCACACCTGTCGCGACGGCCCATGCCGTTTCCGTGTTCGGTTTTCGAAGCTCCGTCTCGTTGAACCCCACTCCTTGCAAAGCAGCGATGATCTCGTCAGGCTCACGTGGGGTGAAGATATCTGCTGGCATGTTCATCCGATCCATACGTGCCTTGGGAAGGAAGCCCAACACGATTCGCCCGCCAGGCGTGAGTACTCGTGCCAATTCCGAAGATCCGGCCTTGAGGCTTTCCCAGAAGTATACGGTGTGAACGCTGAGGGCTTTGTCGAATGTCGCATCCCGCAACGGCAGTTTTTCAACCGCCCCGACGTGAAACTCGGCTCGTCCGGCGCGCACCGCATCGGCAAATTTGCGAGCGGCTGCGCTCGTCACATCCTGAGAGCGGTCAACACCGCAGACGAATGATGCGCCAAGAACGAGTCGCGGCAGTGCTGCGCCGCCGCCGAATCCGACTTCCAGCACTCGGTCTTCAGGAACCAACTGCAATTGGTCGAGAGCGTAGCTGTTCAGGCGGGCGTTGCCCCGGTTCATACCGGCTCGGACGAGCCATCCGCCGAACCCAGCCGGCCAAGAAAGCTGTTTTGCTATGAACCTCGGCGCCATCACATTCCCAACCCCGTGCCGATGATAGGGCGCTTCACGGGTTGCCGGCAACCGATTAGTAGTTGATCCGCCGGCTACACGCCGCAGTCGGGCTTTGCCGTGGGCGGCAATTTTGCGGCAAAACTCGAAGTGCCATTGTGATCCAGAGTTGACGGAGCCGTCGCATCCGAATTGCTTCCAATTGCGCCTTTGGGGGCAGATGGCGCACATCTGAGGCTCAGCTGGGAAAGATGATAAGCGATGCGGTTGCCGGTTAAGCTCGGTCTTCCTGCCGATGCGCGATCAATCCACCGAACCGCTTATCCTGACGAACTAGCCTCCGTGCCCGCGTGGGCAAACCTCAGGTGAATCGCCGACCTTGATCCTCGCCAGGTGCTCTCTTGCTTCATTGACGCGGCGCTGGGCGCCTCCTATCGTGTCGCAGAGGGCGAGATCGATACCCACGCCTAGCGCTTGTCCGCTCGACACGTTTCAGTTCCGACTCTGCTTGGCTCACACTCAGTCTGGCCTTGGCTAGTTCCAGTTCGAAATGTCCATCTATTGTGTCGGGTCCGTTGTAGCCCTTCCCTTGGGAAAGACTTATTTTCCGGTTTGGTTCCAGTCCAGCCTGCGAGTTCAAAGAATGCCCCAGAGACACACGCCAGTAGGCTCAGCCGGAACAATAGTGTAGGCGGCCCTCCAAAGGTGACGTGTCGGACGAAGTAGTGAAATCTATCGGGAGACGATCCCAGGAGCTTCGCGCACGCGCGCCTGGTTGCGCCGAGACCGGTGCGGCCGCTACCAACTGGGATGGCCAGGCAGTGATTCGACTGCCGAGAGTGCCCAGCCTCACATTGACTCCTGGCAAGACTCCCGATCCGCCGCCAATTGTGTCGTTCTAATACGCACATTTTTGGCACCAGTCTTGCACGGCCACTTCATCTTGGGAGAAGATGAGATGGCTCTATCCAATCAGCTGCTTGACAAAAACCTGACCTTCCAGTGTCCGAGCTGCAAAAACCCACTGGTCAGGAAAGGCTCCTGGGTCAAGTCCGTAACGACGTTCACCTGCAAGCGATGCGGCGAAAGGGTAAGGCTCTCTTACAGCGAGAAGCTTGAAGTTTTCAGGGTGGGTGCCGCTACGCGCGACACTGGAACCTAACGCCGCGTTGTCTTCTTTGCTCGTGTGTTTGAACGACGCCGGCCAATGGCCACGATGCTAATTTCACATAAGCTGGCAACCGTTGCCAGTTAGGCTCGGCGGTTTGCCCTGCGAGATCAAGCCACCGAGCCGCCCTGGTCAAATGGGCCTTTCCACGCGGGCTGCAACATCTGGCTCCGCCGAAGTTCCGGAACCATTTTAGCTCGAACTAATTATATCGCGGTGGGGTAACAATCGCGGGGGCGTGAGTGGCCGAGTATCGAGTTGAGATCATGGCCGGCGGGTCGGTTGTGTCTTCGCAGGTCATGGCCCAGGTGCCATTCAAAGCGGCAGAAGCACACCTCGGCCGGCCGGTCACATTGAGGCACAAGGTAAAAAACTGGCTGCGTGTCACCGAAATAACGAAGCTTCGCTTACGTTCGTCGCCTGAGGGCTGCATGAGCACTCCCGGCGTCAATTTTGTGGACAAGTGAGTGAGCAGCAATTTGTCAGGCTTGGCCAGTCCAGACGTGATCTCGGTGGCCGCCGCAATCCACAATCTTTTCTCCGCGGCCAAGGCGATCGGGGTCAGCAGTACCGAGATCGAAGCGACCGGCAGCTATGTGAAAGGGTGCTCGGAACGCCCATCCCGGCCGACCAAACTGTATTTGCTGACCGCAGCCTGCTCTTCACCGACCACCCCGAACCAATGATCCTGTAGTTCCTTCGGGTGAGTCCCTTTGATCCGCCGTCACCTTGGCGGCCTTCATGATCGTTCTCCACGACAATTAACTGCAAGTTTTCGCTTTGGGGACGCTCTGCAGACTTGCTATCGCGGTTCGACGCTTCCATTTTTCTGGAAGCAAGGAAATCGGATGCCCGTTCATTTGCCTGCCAAGAGGAATGGATTTTTGCGTTTCGGTCAGGGTGACATTGGTCCAGCCGCTGTGCCTCTCTATTTGGTGCCGCCTCCGCCCGATGAAGAAATCGGCGCTAAGGGCAGTGAAGACGCACGCGCTTGGCTTGCTTCCATCGTCGAGAGCTCTACCGACGCGATCCTGAGTAAGACGATTGAAGGCATCATCACCAGTTGGAATACCGGCGCCGAACGTATCTTCGGTTTTTCGGCCGAAGAAGCCGTCGGGCAATCGATACTCATCCTGATTCCCGAAGATCGACGGCAAGAGGAAGATGCCATTCTGGAGAGGATACGTCGGGGCGAGCGCGTCGAACATTTTGACACCATTCGGAAGCGCAAAGACGGCAGCCTGGTCGAGGTTTCGGTGACTGTCTCGCCTGTTCTGGGGAATGGTGGCACAATTCTGGGCGCATCCAAGATCGCGAGGGATATTTCCGAGAGGAGGCGAAACGAGAAACGGCGAAAGCTGCTGCTGAGGGAAATGAATCACCGAGTGAAGAATCTTTTTTCTGTCGCGTCGGCTTTGGTGTCGGTGAGTGAGCGGTCAGCGAGCAGTGCGGCCGAGTTGGCAGGCGACATGCGAGACCGGCTGGCCTCACTGGCCCGTGCCCATGATCTTATCTTGGCAGACCTCCGGGACGACGCCGAAATTCAACGCAAGACGACCCTCTTGGCACTGCTCAACGCGGTTCTTGCGCCGTACAAAAATGCGCCCCAGATCGGGACAAGCATCAAGGGGGTAGATGTCCCCCTCGGAAGCAGTGCCATGACATCGCTGGCGCTGATTATCAGCGAGTTCGCGACCAATGCGGCCAAACACGGTTGTTTCGCAAGCGCTGGAGGGAAATTGGATGTTCTGAGTATGATTGATGCCAAAAGCCTTCTTCTGATCTGGAGCGAAACCGGAGGTCCGGAGATTTATGGACCTGCTCACAGCTCGGGCTTCGGTACCCAGCTTGAGCAAGCAACCATTGCTGGGCTCGACGGCACAATTTCGCGCGACTGGGCGGCCGGTGGGTTGGTAATCTCCATGCGTGTGCCTCTGTCAGGGCTCAAAAAATAAACCACTGTGCGCCAGTTTTCGGCCAGCATTGCATACGAGGAACATCGAACTTCGGCGCTGCATGAGGTCGCAAGGAGCAGAGACGCCCCCTGCGAGACTTCAACGTCGCAGCTCACATTAATCCGATCAGCCCGCCAGCAATGCTGGCGCAAGCCACCTAGCAAGTGCTGTCGACGAGAACCCGCACTCTGAGCGTCAATCCCGAAAGGTCCAAGCGGGCCTGAACACCGCCGCAAGAATGGCAGCTGGAGCGCCCCCCTAGCCAGCAACTCGTCGCGGTCGGGTCCCATGACGGCGATCTGTACGTGGGCGATTCCGCTGCCACAAGTTCGCCTGCGACTTTGTCGCTGCTTCGGCACGGGAGTCAAAGTCGGCTGAATGTCGGCGTGGTCGGCTACGTTCTCCGGCGAAAGATCGTCGACGAAGGAGGCCGCGATAAGATCGTCGCCATCGATACGGCCTAGTCCGTTTTCCATGATCGCGACGACTTTCTGGAAGGCCATTAATTCGTCTTCAGTGATCTCGGCCGCCTGCATTCGGGCTCGAAGGTTGGCGACGCGCATCCCCAAGGCACGGGGGATGTGACAGCTCCACTTAGCATCGTTCCATATCCTTTGGCTGGCGGCGGGGGGAGGGCGGAGTTGTAATCTCGAATGCCGTGACTTGAACAGGCATCACTACGATGCAATCTGGCGGTTAGCGGTGTGAGCCTCAAGCACTGCCTCCTGCTCATGCTTGGTGCCTCGCCCTCGCGCCTGAGCAGGATGAACAGCCGCCGGTAGCCGAAGCGTCGGCGCTCGTTGGCGAGGTCACGCAGCCGACCCCGCAGCTCCGTCTCGGGCGGACGCCGGGACTGGTAGCGGATCATCTTGCGATCAGCGCCCACAAAGGAACAGGCCCGACGCTCCGACAGGCCCATGACGGCCTGCAGATGCGCAACGGCTTCGCGCTTGGCGGCGGGCCCTACCATTTTTTTGACAGAAGCTCACGCAGCGCCGAGGCTTCGAGCATCTGGTCTGCGAGCAGCTTCTTCAGCTTGGCATTCTCATCTTCCAAGGCCTTCAGGCGCTTGGCGTCGGACACGTCCATCCCGCCATACTTCGCCTTCCAATTATACAGCGTCGCCTCCGAGACCCCGTGCTTGCGAGCCAAATCGCCCGCCTTCGCTCCCGCCTCCGCTCGCGCAGAACCGCAATGATCTGCTCTTCCGTGAACCGCTTTCTCTTCATCAGTCCGTCCTTCGATCAAGGGCCGGACTCTAATCTCAGATGGAGGAAATTCTCAGTGGCAGGTCAAGGTCTGCCGCGTTCTCGGAAACCATGGCCATCGGCGATTGAACTGCCCAAAGAGCAGGGCGACCGACGCCGGTTGGGGGGCGGGGGAAACGTCGGTCGCCATCAAGGACAGGGACCATGGATTCAGCAAACTGCGTTGCGACTGGTCCTTGGAAGAGGAGAGCAGATTCGGATAGGAATAGCAACTTGCCCGTAGTGTTTCGGGGACCCTCGTCTCAGCCGGGCGGCTGGCCAGCCAAGATGATCATTCCCATCCTCCGCTCATGTCACTTGCGCTCATTGTGCCGTGGCGGCCACCGTTTTACGCAATTGCCGCCTGTCGATGGACTTCGCACGTCGAACACGTCGCTTGGCGGTGATCGGCGCGACCAAAGTAACGAGGGGCCAGTTAACCGAGAGAAATCAGTGAAGCCGAGGCGGGCCGTCAGTAAGGGCAAATTTGCACGCGTTCCAACACCCAGTTGGTAATGGTCCCGGTGCAACAGCTTGACCCGGCAATGGCGGTGGTGATGCCTAGAGTAGCGGTGCGGATACCGAGCCATATAACCAGGATAGTCACTGTGGCAGCGCGGGCCGCAATAGCGGCCGCCATAGTCGAACGGAGCCCCGTAGAACGCACCGCCCGAAAATGGCCAAAGCGCAAAAATAGTTGCCCGGACGTTGTCGGGACCGGTGGGCGGCCGGGCCCGGCTCTGCTGGAGTGGATCATCACCATAGACGTGCGTCGATGCTGGCGGCTGAGTGCCTGAGCTGAAGGCTGAACCATTCCATGTCGACTCATGAGTGCTCTCCCTGGTGGGCTCCGATGCCTCGGAGGACCGCGGGGCTGTGTGTTTCCCCGCACTGGAGGTGGACTTGTCTTTCACCTCGTCAACCAAGGCATGGTCGCCAAGCGTCGCACCAGCCCCTATCGCACTGGGCCAAAGATGAACTGCCGGATAATCAAAACGCGACCGATGGAGTGCAGCGCGAGTCCGGCAGGCCTGCCATGGTGCTCATGGCGACGGACTGCTGCGCCCGGCGCGCCTTCGGCGCTTTCAAGGCCGGCAAACAAAAGCGCTTGCGAAAACCATGCAAGGAAAGCTCGGCGGACCAGTCCGAATGACAACGCTAACGGCTAAACCTTGTCAGGCGTGGAAAGGTCCGAGCGCGAGAAAAGCTGCGTCATGCAACGTTTGGACGACCTACAGGTGACACCAGGGTTCGGCCAAAAAGCCTGGGCGGCCTACGCTGGCGCAAGCAGCGTCCTTGTGATTAGCGTTAAGCTCGCCTCATAGACACAGCACCCGGACTTGTCGCGGACCCATACCGCAAAATCGTTGAGTCTGCCGGGAGCGGGTGGTCTGCCACGATTGCAGGCAGTAGCCGCTTCGCTTCCTCGCGCATGTCGCACGGACTCATCTCGACACCCAGATCATCGCGGGTGATCTGTCCATTCTCAATCGTGTCGAAGAAGTATAGCGGCATAACGTTGGTGAACCTGCCGGATTGGGCTTGGTTCCATGATGGTATGGTTAGGCACTTACCGCTTCGTATCATCGGTTGCTAAGATTGTCGGGTTTCTGGCGGCCCGGTATTCCGATTCCCAAGGCAGCCCCTCGAATTCGGGCTGGTATCCAGACGCTCTGTAAACGTCCTGCGATAGGTAACTGCACCTGGTTCCCTCTCTCACGCAGACAAATGCTGGGATGCCTGGGCACCGGTAAACGCCAACTATGTGCGAAACGAGACTGTTCATAGTTGTAGGCTTTTCACAGCCTACGATTGTCGTCTCCATCTATTTTGATGAAACCGTGGTTCGCATCCGTTGAACCGCATCGAAGAACCGAACGACCTCAGTGCGCGCCTGGTCTGTGTCATCTCCGCGTTCAATCGCGACTGACAACAGATGCGTAGCCGTTTCCAACCAAAGCTCGGCCGCTTCGTCATTCGGAAGCCGAGCTATTGCGTCGGCGACGATCATAACCGATGCACGCTCTCGGCTGACAGGAAAGGCAGAAACTGACATGGGCTAAACCGTTCGAGCATGGCCGCCTTGGGTATTAATCCGGCGAGGCAGACTAAAACAACAGTCCGTGCCGGAACACCTCTGCTCGGCAACTATCCACTGCTTTCATAACCCCTAACAGACTCCGTGGCCCCGTTGTGGTCAGGAACCCGCCGGGCCGGCGCCGAAGGCATGCAGCGGCCGCCAACCCAATCCGTCAAGACGTGATCGTCGGCACGGCGAAGCCCTTGCGGCGAAGAGAATGTAACGGTCGCTTCGCTGCCACATTCAGAGAAGATCACTTGAATGACCTCACCACGGCTCTGCTGTGGGACTGCGACCGTGGCCTATCTGGCGCAAAGCGCCTAACGCGGCAATGGCAGCCTGGCTGCTAGGATCGAAACCGCGTTTGTTCGCAGGAAGTGGCATGTAGCTGCCGCGAAAAGACGAGTTGGAAAGAAAACGCGGTGCTCGGGGTGACATGTACGACGTCCACGGCGCCCGGGCGATTACCGCGCGCGCTTGTGAGTTCCTGGATCGCGGGCGGTCAATCAGGAGCGTTGGAGTTCCCTAACCGCGCGCATTGTGCCCCTCCGGGGAGAGGGTGCTCGGCCTCACCGGGGCGATGAGAGAGACTTACGATTTCACGCAACCAAGTCAGTTTGCCGGCATTGATATCTTGGACGTGCCCAAGTAAACATTCCGTCTTATGGTCAACCCTATTCGGTCGACCCGCCACCCAAAACCCGCGCTGGAGATGAGGTCGTTCTCGTCGGGGATATCATCCGTATCGATCGCAAAGCCGACAAGCTGACAGTGCGGATTGACTGTGGGGGTGTAATTACTGTCGGACGTTCTGCAATTACCAGGTTGAGGAGGCACCGTTGGCCCTCGTCGCGCTGACACTCGTGCAAAGCCCGCCCAATGCCCGCCCGATCAGTTGCCGGGCAATCTCGCGGAGCGCCATGCCGCTAAGGTTTCTCGTCCAGCATGAGGCCCGACGTCGCGTGGTCCCTCAGAAGCGCTGCGCGGTTCGCAGGTGGGCGCAGTCTGCAAGCGGCTAACCTTGTTCGTTGCGCTCACCAGTCTGCGCGGCACCCGCCTCCGAAAAGGAGCGGCGTCGCGGTTGGCCCGTTGGTGAAAGACGGCCCTGCTCACGGCCAATTTGTTTGCCGAAATTGTACGCCAGACAGAGAGCGCCGAATTGAACGAGTAAGCGTATCATGGAGGTCTCCTTTCTTGCCATCAAACCAGCCCTGTGCGTTTAGGTTCCAGTTCGGCTTTTCCGGAGGCTGAGCGTTGAGGCGTAGGGCAACATGTTCGATGGGGTCATAGGAGAGTAAGTGACGAAGGCCCGCTGTGCCATGCGTCGTCTCGAACCCGTGTCAGTATCGCGGGGGGACCGCTGGCGACGGGTCCGAAAACGACGGGTGGTTCCTGGGTCGCCCATGGCGAAGTCGATGGTTCGTAGCCCTGGCGATCCGACTTCGCTCCAGGAACAACAATCCCGCACTTTTGCCAATCGCGTCTTCGCCCCGTATCCGGCCGCTCTGCGGCCGTGGCTCAACCCGATGAAGCCTCACCCAAGGGTCGCCGGCTTCCATGTTCAAAAGAGTAGGCGTGAGTGAATTCGGCACCAAGAAGAAAAATTAGCGAGGAGTAGTAGATCCAGAGCAGCACAATGATCAACGCGCTGGCGGCTCCGAATGACGATCCCATCGCGCTGCTACCCAAGTACAAGCCGATCAGGCTCTTGCCAGCCGTGAACAGCGCGGCCGTCACAAACGCTCCGAACCACACGTCGCGCCACTCCAGATGGCGGTCCGGCAGGACCTTGTAGATGGCGGCGAAGAGCACTGCTATCAGCAGGTAGGAAATCAAGACATTCAGCCCTTCGATCAAGATTGATCCGAACGGCAAAAGCCGATTTATCGTGTCGCCTAGCGCGGTAATGGCGGCGCTCACAGCAAGAGAAACGATCAGCAAGAAGCCAAGGGCGATCACCAGTCCCAAGCTGGCCGTCCGTGCACGGATTAAGCGAGAGACGGAGCCCCCCTGGGGCTTTGCTTTCCAGATCTCATTCAAGGCGGTCTGCATCTCACCGAACACGCCCGACGCTGTCAGCAACAATGTCACCAGGCCTACAATCGTGGCGATGGCACCAGACGACCGGTTGGAGGCACTTTGCAGTACGCTTTGTATGACATCCGCGCTTTGACCGCCCATCAGGCCCGTCAATTGTCCCGCGACGGCATCGCGCGCGGCGCTTTGGCCAAATACCAGGCCTGCTACGGCCACGACCAACAACAGAATGGGTCCCAGAGAGGTCACGGCGAAGAACGCCATTGCGGCGCCATGACTGAAAGCGCTGTCGCCGATGAAGCCGGCCACACTCGATTTCGTAATTCGCCAGGTCTTGTCCAGCATCTCTTTTTCCCGCTACCGATTACGAAACCTGAACGATCAGAAGTTTCGCCCCGCGCGGTGACCGTCTCCAGGCTCGGCCACCTGTGGATTTTGTTCCGCGGCAGCGCAAAGGGCAGATGGTCAACCGCGATCGCCGTCAAACAAGAAGATCGGTTGATTGTTCCTGTCGAGTTAGCCCAGTGCGGTGCAATGGCGCCGGAGAACCCCATGGAGGGCGATCACGCCGGCGCGTCCGCCGGAGTGATACGGCGAGGCGTAGCTGCCGGGTTTCGACATTTTGCCAGTTTCGGTGCTGACAAGATCAGGTCTGCGAGCCACCAGTTTGGGAACGCAACTCGACGAGCGAGCGAACGCTGCCCAGGGCCATGAGGTCTGAGAACTCACAAAATGTCGGTGGTGATGACCAAGACGATTCCGATTGCTGCTAGGGCCATGATCAAGATCATTGCGGCCTCGAAACTTCCTCCGACCCGGCGTATGCGGTCCATCATTTTGAGGCTCCGCTACGGCGGCCTATTTTCCGTTTGCGAACAAACACGGAAAGCTGCTCCAGCGGAATCACCAATGTTAGCGCCTCCGAAAAATCGGGCCGCACACGACCTGGCACTCGCCCGCCGCGTTTCCACCGATCTCTTCGGACAGGGATCGCCCTTAAGGCGGCTGTTTCCGCGACACTGGGCAGGTCATCTGGAGCCGCTGCACTCCTGGTGGACGCCGTTTTGATGCAGCTCGAACACCTTGCTGGCGTCAAGACACTGCCGGCATTAGGACTTCTGAACCCCGCTCCACGTCTCTAACACCGCCGGTTAGAGCGTTGAAAGCGGATCTGTATAGGCGGTGGCCATTCGCATGCTGCAAGGGAAACCCGACTGGGGACTTGGTCAGTCGATGCGCCATGTACAGGCGCGGAGAGGCCGGCTTACGCTTGGCTCGAGCTGACTTAAATGAGGTTGCACGGTGGGCACATCACCGGCAGCGCCGGTCGCGGCCGCGCATGCGCGAACGCGGTCGTCTACCGGTCCACAGCATTCCCCGGGATGTCCGCGCTGTCGTAATTACCAGCCCGATGGCGGCGACCGAGTAGCGGAGCCGGGGTGCGCCGACGGAACAGGTGGCGACTTCGTGTGTTCTTACTGACGGCAGACAAGGAGCGATGTCATGGCGGCACCCCGCGCGGTTTGGAAAGGCTTCCTGAAGATCGGGTCGGTTTCGTGCGGCGTGAAGATGGTCGGTGCAACCAGCGAGGCCTCGAAGATCCATTTCAAGATACTGAACCGGAAAGATGGGCTGCCCGTCAAAAGCGCTTATGTCGACGAAGAGACTGGCGATGTCGTCGAGGGCGAGGACCAGGTCAAGGGTTACGAGGTAGACAAGGACCATTTCATCAAGATCGAGCCCGATGAGATCAAGAAGCTCAAGCTGACATCGGCCCACACACTTGAGGTGGATTCATTTGTCGCAATTGAGGATGTCGACACTCGATATCTGGAAAAGCCCTATTATCTGATCCCGGCGGACGGCGCCTCGCTCGAAGCCTTTTCGGTTCTTCGTGACGCGATGGCGAACAAGCGCGTGGCCGCGCGCTCTTGCGTGGTGCTCTATCAGCGCGGGCGCGAGGTGCTGATCCAGCCCTTCCAGAAGGGGATGCTGCTGACCGAGCTGCGCACTCACGACGAGATGACGTCGGAAAAGACCGTGTTCAATGGCTTGGAAAGCCCCAAATACGATGAAGACCTTCTTGAAATAGCCGGGCTGTTGATCGACAAGAAAGTCACCAAGTTCGATCCGTCGAAGTTCGAAGACACGTACGAGGATGCGTTGATTGCCATGATCGACGCCAAGCGCAAGGGCAAAGCACCGCCCAAGCCGGCGCCGGCGCCAAAAGAAAACGTCATCGACCTGGCCTCGGTGCTTCGCAAGAGCCTTGCCAAGGAAGGCATCAAGGGCGGCACCAAATCCAAGGGCCGAAAATCGGGTAGGGATGCTGCGTAGCGCGCGAAGCCGATCTGCTCTGTTGCCGTAGAACCTCGCAGGCCACCTACGGAACCGGGTCTGCCGCGGCACGATATTCGTCCGGCTCCAGTCATACGCGCCCCCAGCGATATTTTGATGGGACCGGTTCCTGCCGTGCCAACTCCGCCCGGGAGGCGCGGCGCAAAAGTGACTGGGCTTATTCCATGTCTGGCATCGGCGATGACGAAGAGGGTTGTGGGCCGTAGTCGCCCAATGCAGCGTCCGCATCTCGGCTTCAGGCAATCACGCCGACATGCTTCGAGGCGAGCGCCTTGGCGATCCTAATCACCCGCTCCTCGCTTTGCTGATCAGTCGGGCCGTAACCCGTGAACAGTTCTCTATCTAGGCCGCGGTCGAATGCCACGACGACGATGAGTTCGGCTCTTTCTGAGAAGGCGGATCGCAGTCCCACATCAATCCAACAACTCGATCGCGGCCTTGTTGGCACCCATCCATATCCTCGTCCTGCACGGGAGCTTGATCGTCGTGACAGCCTGCATCGCCCCAAGTTTCAACCGCGGACATCCCATCTGCTGCCTGCTCGGACGAGATGCGCGCCGCCGCAAACACAGCCTTAGCAGCCTCGATGGCGCGCTGCTCCTCTGTTGAGGAACCTCCTTCGATCTCCAGCTGAAGTCTCATCGTTCGCCTTCCTGTCATGGGCCAGCAGTGAACAAAATAAGAACAAAAGGTCAAGGATTGGCCTTGACGAGACAGGAATATTCCTTATTCCTGAAAGCAGATGAGCAGGAGAGGCTTGTGCCGGGCGCCAAAAACGGCGGCGGCGAGGCTAGTTCGAAGGACGTGGTCGTTCGGACCGGAACTCCACCCTCCGGAACCCAAGAGGATGTTCAACATGCACGACCTGATCGCCTTCTTCCAAACGAATGCCGCATTGGTCATCGGCAACCCCATAGCGTTTGCCACCTTTTCAGTTCTGTTCGGGAGCGGAGGATTCGTCGCCGGCCGCTACTTTCTAACCGAGCGCATCGCGAACTTGGAAAGCCGCATCACGAGGCGCGATGAAGAAATCGCAGCGCTGAAAACTGGAGGTAGGAAAAAGGCTGAAGAGCCGTCGCTCATCCCAATATTCGGCACGTCGGTGATTGAGAGCAATGCAACGCCGCTGCTGGGAAAATGGCCGGACCGGCGCCAATCAGGGAAACTGTCAGCACCGGCACGGGAACGTCGTGCCTAACAATCTGGCTGATTAGGGCCCGTTTTAGATCAACGTTCAACCAGCGAGAAACCATGTCTCACTTCGTGAGACAGCCCGCCGCCGTTCCGCCGCAATGCCGCAGCACTTGGCGCGATCGGCCCTCGCGGCCTCAAGGAGGTTCCTCAGATGAGACTCAACAAAGCGGTTTTGGCTGTCCTGATGACGGCAGCTCTGGCAGGCTGCGAAACGCAGACGGAAGGCCAGCAGCGGGCAACTACGGGCGCTCTGCTGGGCGGCGCCGGCGGCGCCCTGGTCGGCCAGGCTATTGGCGGCAACACGAAGAGCACCGTGATCGGCGCGGCCGGCGGCGCGTTGCTAGGAGCAGTGGTCGGCTCCGCCACCACCCCGCAGCGTCGTGAGGATCAGCTCTGCCGGTACCAGGACCGCTACGGCCGAATTTACACCGCGCCGTGCGATGACCGGTACTACAACGGCAATTATTGAGAAGGCGCGGTAGGCTCGCTCGATGGTATGTTAATGCGCCACGCATCTGTGGCGGATGAACAGAGACACCGCTATGCCTGCACAGGGGGGCACATGCGAGGCGGTTGACTGGGTATCTGGTCGGGATTTGCTTGGCCATTGTGAGCCAATCAGGTCCTGGGCCAATGCGATGTTACGATTTGCGCAAGGGCCAGATCGAACTGAATCGGGACAACTCCGACGTCGGACGCCGACCCGAGACCGTTCAGCGCCCGTCCCCGCCAGGTGAGGTCAGCAGCCAGGTGTTCGGCAAGCCATGGCGAAGGATTTCGAGGTGATGCCGGCTCCCGCTTCCTGGCAGGCCGACGGGTTTATGACAAAGTCCGTACCTGCTCGATGGCCTGGCGCAGACGTCGGATTCCCGCTTCGCTGTCGGCCTTGTTGCAGGCGGCATAGCCAAGCACGAGGCCATTCCCGGAGGATGACCAGTAATATTTCGAAAGCGGCGATGCGTTGACACCGAGTTTGTCGGCGCATTGCACGACCGCCCGATCGTCGCAACTTCCGTGAAGCGAAGCAACGACCTGGATTCCGGCTTCCGCCGCCGAAAGGGTCATGTGATCGGCCAGTTCGGTCTGGCACAATTCGTAGAAAAGCTTGCGGCGCTCGGCGTAGATGCGCCGCATGCGCTTCAGATGGCGGGTCATGTGGCCTTCATCGATGAAATCGGCCAGTGCTGCCTGCAGCAGGAGGGGCGCGAACTGCCCAGTGGTGCTCAGCGCATGCGGAATGCCCTCGCACAAGGCGGCGGGCAGGACCATGAACCCCAGCCTGAGCGCCGGAAACAGCAACTTGGCAAAGGTGCCGACATAGATGACCCGGTCCGCGCAATCCATGCTCTGTATGGCGGGCACCGGCCTTCCTTGAAATCTGTACTCACCGTCGAAATCATCTTCAATGATCCAGGAATTGTTGCGCTCGGCGATTTCGAACAGCCGCAGCCGCTGGTCCATGCGCATCGTGATTCCCAAGGGGTGCTGGCAGGCGGGCGTCACATAGATCAGGCGCGGTGAAATCTCGGGCTGGCTCATTTGCCATCCATCGCGGTCGACAACAAGCGGCACAATGTTGGCGCCAGCGACGGTGAAGGTTGCCTTGGCCGCGTAGTAGCCCGGTTCCTCCAGCCAGACTGTGTCGCCCGGATCGAGCAGCAGACGCGCCAGCAGATCGAACGCCGCCTGCGCCCCCGTCGTTACGACGATCTGTTCGGGAGAACATCGCACCCCTCTGGCCGAGGTCAGGTAGCCGGCAATCGCCTCCTTGAGCGCCGGCAGGCCGGTCACATGATAGGTGCCGAACAACATGTCGGCGCCAAACGTTGCCCGGCGTGCGAGCAGCCTGCCCCAGACGCCAAACGGGAAGTTTTGTGGGTCCGGCATGCCCGGATGAAAGGCGAAGCGCCCTGGCGCTCCATGATGGAAGGGTTGCTGCATCAGGCTCTCGCCGCGCCTCGAAAGCGGGCGGCGGATCGCCACGGCCGTGGGTTTGCCACCTTGATCGGTCGAGTTCACGGGCAGGTCGATGACCACCGGTCGCGCGCCCTGCCGGTTCGTAAGATAACCTTCCGTCGCCAGTTGGTCATACGCAGCCACGATAGTGTTGCGGGCGAGGCCCAGATCCTCAGCCAGCGCGCGCGTCGACGGCAATTCCGATCCCGGTGCCAGACGACGCTCACGGATCATCGCGGCAATCTGCCGGTAGAGCTGGCGATGAATCGGTTCATCCACAGTCCGATTGATCATCAGCGCGTCCATCGGAAAGCCTTGGCGCTTACGCCTCGATAGCTGCATTGGAAAAGCCTCGCGGGATGAGTGCGGATCGAGCTTAGACGAGCGCCGCGCGAAGTGAAACTGGCACCTTCACTTCTCACCGAACTGGCTCTCGCGATGGAGACAGATCGGCGCTTAAATGAAAGGAAGAGGGAACAACGGGCCCAGACACCACGAGCCGACGCCTTCATCGACCTGATTGGTTTTGATGAGGCACCGCCAGCAAATGGCCCGGCCTGTCCGATGAGGAACGATGATGGCTGTCTGCATAGGCATAAATCCGATTACCTGGAGCAATGACGACGTGCCCGAGCTGGGCGGGGATACCCCACTCGAGGTCTGCCTTTCCGAAACGGCCGAAGCCGGCTACGCGGGAACGGAACTCGGCGGCAAGTTCCCGCGTGCCAGCAAGGACCTCGCCGTGGCTCTCGCGACCCATGGTCTTAGACTGGTCTCCGGCTGGTACGATGGCCGGATCTGCGAAAAGGAGGTCGAGGAGGAATTCGACGCCATCCTGCCGCATCTGACGCTGCTGCGCGACCTCGGCGCCAAGCACGTCGTCTACGCCGATACGTCGCGTGGCCGCCATGGCGCCATTCACGATCCGATCTCGCAGCGTCCCAAGCTCGCCGACGACGAGTGGAGATCCTACGGCAAGAAGATAACGGGACTGGCTGAACGGTTCGCCGATTTTGGCGTTGGCATGGCCTTTCACCACCACATGGGGACAATCGTCGAGACGGATCACGAGATCGGCAGGCTGATGGCCGGTTCAGGGCAAGCCGTTGGCCTCCTCTATGACACCGGCCATTGCCTGTTTTCCGGCGGCGATGCCGAGACGTTGCTGCGGCATCACATCGGTCGCGTCGTTCACGTGCATTGCAAGGATGTGCGGCCCGATGTGCTGAAGCGCGCTCGCGCCCTGGATATGAGTTTCATGGGCGCGGTGATGGAAGGCATCTTCACCGTGCCCGGCGATGGGTCCATCGACTATCCGACGCTTTTAGGGGTGCTGGCTGACAATGGCTATGCCGGCTGGCTGGTGGTCGAGGCCGAACAGGATCCGAGTAAGGCCCATCCCCTTACCTATGCGACGATGGGCTATCGCAACCTGCACGACCTGGCCCTCAGAGCCGGTTTCGAGGTCGAGGAACGGGAGAACTGATACGCTTGGGGCGCGCTGGGTAGCGGCAATGAGTTCTGTCCTGTACCAAAGTGTAGTCAAGAACTACGGCGCGCTGAACGTCTTGCGCTCGCTTGACCTCGCAGTCCCCGACCACATGTTCCTGGCCCTGCTCGGTCCTTCGGGTTGCGGCAAGACGACGGCGTTGCGCATCCTTGCCGGTCTCGACATGCCGAGCGCCGGCAAGCTCTTCATCGGTGAGCGTGACGTAACCCGGCTGCAGCCGCGCGACCGCGACATCGCCATGGTCTTCCAGAGCTATGCGCTCTATCCGCAGATGACCGTCGCTGAGAACATCGGCTATCCTCTATGGATTCGCGGCATGCCGGATGCCTCGCGCCGCGCCAAGATTGACGAGGTCGCCGCGGTCCTTGAGATCGGCCACCTGCTCGATCGCCGGCCGCGCCAGCTTTCGGGCGGGCAGAGGCAGCGCGTGGCGCTTGCGCGGGCCATCGTTCGCGATCCGGCCGCTTTCCTGATGGACGAGCCGCTGTCGAACCTTGACGCACGCCTGCGCCTGACCATGCGCGGCGAGATCAAGCGGCTTTGCCAGCGGCTTGGCGCAACAACCCTCTACGTCACGCACGATCAGGTCGAGGCCTTGACCATGGCCGACTTCGTCGCGGTCATGCACGCCGGTGAACTGCAGCAGATGGCGCCGCCGGCCGATATCTACGACCGCCCGGCCAACCGTTTCGTTGCCACCTTCGTCGGCAACCCGCCGATGAACATTCTGCCGGTCGCGCTTGCTGAACAATGCATCGCAGTCGGCGGAGTAATGGTTCCGATACAGGCGCCCCGGCTGGCGACATGCCGCGCTGCCCGGGCGGTCGAGATCGGGCTGCGGCCCGAAGACATGAGTGTTGCAGCACCCGGCACGCGGGCCGCTCTACCCGGCGAGATCTATGTCGTCGAACCGATGGGCAACGAGACCTTGGTCAATGTCCGCATCGGCAGCGGCAATGTCTCGGTTCGTGCCGGCCGCGACTTCCGGGGGGCGGTGGGCGCCAACATCGGGCTCACTTTCGATGTGTCGAATGCATGCTTCTTCAATTCCGCCGGCCTGACGGCCGTCCACAGGGTCAACAGTGATGGAGAGTGAAATGACGCAGTCCAGCATTAGCAGACTTACTCGCCGTTCCGTGCTCAAGGGGGGAATTGGCCTTGCACTTGCCACGACGGCCCTTACCGCCCTCGGCCTGCCTGTCCCGGCGAGCGCCGCTGGCAAGAAGGTGATCATTGGCGCCTTCGCCGATGGCGGCCTGACGCCGTTCAAACAGAAGATCATCCCACTGGCCAAGGATGCTGGCTTCGACATCGAATTCCTCGAGGATGAATACGGCGTAACGCTCGAGAAGTGGTTCGCCGACGCCAAGAACAGCGCCGGCCAGTACGACCTCTATCTTCTCGACGATCCATGGGTGCCGCAGTTCGGCGCCGCCAATGTGCTCGAGGATCTTGGAGCGGCCGGCATCGATGGCGGCGACAAGGACTGGATCGGCTCGATGATCGACATGGGCTACTGGCCGCCTCAGAAAGGCCCGCGCGTGAAGGGTTTTGAAACCGCCGCGCCGGCGCTCATCTGCGTGCCGTTCGTCGGCGATCTGCAGACGCTGACTTACCGCAACGATGTCTACACAGGCGGTGCGCCGAAAACCTGGGACGAGGTCATCGCCAAAGGCAAGGCAGGCGTGGTGGCGGGCAAGATCAAATATCCGGTCGTCTTCCGCGGCGTATCAGGCAATCCGATCGTGACCAGCTGGTACCCGGTCTTCCTGTCGTTTGGCGGTTCCTTCTTCGACGACAAGTGGAACCCGGTCTTCAATTCCGCCCAAGGCAAAGCCTCGGCCGAATTCTTCGTCGGCACCATGAAGCAAAACGCGCCGAGCGGTGTCGTCGAGTTCGACTCGGACCAGGAAGGCGCGGCGATCCTCGGCGGCGAAGCAGGTGCAATCATCCAATATTCCGGCAATGCGCTGAAGGCCGACGATCCGACGCAGACAAAGGTGGCTGGCAAGCTCGATTTCGGCGTAGTGCCGAAACAGACGGCGGCGATCGCTCAGATGGGCATCTTCATTGCCGGCATTCCGAAATCGGCGCCCAACAAAGCCAACTCGATCGAGTTCCTGAAATGGTATGTCAGCGCCGACGTCCAGGCCAAGCTGTCCGAAGCAGGTTCCATCCCGGTCAAGCGGAGCGCCTTCGGCGTCGCCAAGCCCGGCAACCGGCTGATCCCCGTCGCCTTGCAGCAGCTCGACGCTGGCGCGCTGCCGAGGCCGCGCACGCCAGATTGGGCCAAGGTTGAGGAACTGCTCGGCATCGAGCTCAACAAGGCGCTGCAGGCTGGCTCGGGAGGCGGGGCCGCATTGGACACCGCCGCCAAGCAGGTCAAGGATTACCTGTCGTCAGTCGGCTATTACTGATGCCAAATCGCGGGGCGCAGAACCGCAAGTACCGTCTGCAGGGGGCGGGGTTCGACCTTGCCCTCCCTTATCTCATGCTCGCGCCAGGCGTGCTGATCGTGCTCGGCGTGCTCGTCTATCCCTTGTGGGACGGCCTGCGCGCCAGCACCAAGGCCTATCGTTATGGCTCGGTGGTCGCCGATGCCGGCATGGGGAACTATATAAAACTGTGGAGCGATCCCCAGTTTTTGAATTCGCTTTTGGTGACGGTCAAATTCGTCGCCCTGGCGGTCACCTTCGAGGCAATTCTGGGCTTTGCCCTGGCGCTGTTTTGCCTGCGCGAATTTCGCGGCATTCGCCTGCTGAGAACCATCCTGATTATCCCGATGGTGATAACGCCGGTCGTGGTCGCCATCGTCTTCCGGCTGATCTATGCCAGCGACGCGGGCATGCTGACGGCAGTCTCCGAGTGGATGGGCGGCGGCCAGGTGCAAATTCTCGGAGATCCCGTCAAGGCGTTCATCGGCCTTGTCGTGCTCGACGTCTGGGAATGGACGCCGCTGATGTTCCTGATCCTTTTGGCCGGCCTGCAGTCGCTGCCGCATGAACCCTTCGAGGCCGCTCGCGTCGACGGCGCTGGCGCGTGGCGGGTGTTTGCCGATCTTACCTTTCCTATGATGCGGCCCGTGCTGGCGATCGCCATCGTGCTGCGAACGATTGAGGCCTTCGGCACGTTCGACCAGGTGTTCGTGCTCACCCGGGGCGGGCCGGGCGAGGCGACGCGGCTGGTTTCGATCTATGGCTACGACACCGCCTTCAAATTCCAGCAGACGGGCTATGCGGCCGCGCTGTTCGTCACTATCGGGCTCGTCGTGCTTGCGCTGGCCCTGAGCGCCGTGCGGCTTCTGCGCAGGGTCGATGCGTCATGAACAATCGTCTGGCGCGGATCGGGTTGATGAGTGCCGTATTGGCCATCGTGCTCTTGCCCGTCTACTGGCTTGTCTCGACATCGCTTAAATCCAATCGCGAGATCACCCAGGAAGGCACACTCTATCCACACGGTCCGACGCTGGACAATTATATCAGGTTGTTCACCGATAAGCAGTTCGGCGCCTATCTGACCAACTCGCTGGTGGTGACGTTCTTCTCCGTGACGATCGCGTTGCTCGGCGGCACCCTTGGCGCCTATGCGATCGCCCGCTTCCGCCTGCCTTTCATGATGGAGCGCAAGGTCGGGCTGTTCCTGCTGACGCTGCGCATCGTGCCCCCGGTCGTGATCCTGATCCCGGTCTATCTGCTGATGCTCAAGCTCGGCCTGCTCGACAGCTGGTTGGGTTTGATCGCCACCTACACCGCCTTCAACATCACCTTCTGCGTCTGGATGATGGAGAGCTTCTTTCGGGAGATCCCCGTGGATCTCGAGGAAGCCGCCATGGTCGATGGCGATTCCCGCTTCGGTGCGTTCCGGCGCATCACGCTGCCGCTGGCAGCTCCCGGCCTCGCGGCGACCGCCATCTTTGCCGTGCTTGTCACTTTCAACGAATTCCTGTTCGCCCTGGCGCTGACGGCCACGCCTCGCGCGATGACGATGCCGCGCGGCACCGCCACGCTGATCGGCCGCATCGACACCGACTGGGCCTCGATGTCGGCCGCCGGCGTTATCGGCGCGTTGCCGATCGTCGTCTTCGCGCTGCTGGTGCAGCGCCACCTGGTTCGCGGACTCACCATGGGAGCCGTGAAATGACGACCCGGCTGGGCAGCCGCTCACGTCAATCAGTCGCTGTCCCGGCCAGGCTGACGGCCGCCCCGGCACCATGCTGCCTTTTAGGAAAATCAAAGAGATGATCGATGTCTGTCTGTTCGGAGCGGGCCTTATCGGCCAGGTACATGCGGCCAACCTCGCGCGCCACCCCCGCGTGCGCCTGCGCTACATCGTCGATCCGAACCCCGAGGCTGCATCGAAGGTTTCGGCCCTGACAGGGGCCGAGATCGCCGACACCCAGACTGTGATGAACGACCCATCAATCGGCATGGTGTTCATTGCTTCGGCGACGAGAACGCATGCCGACCTGGCCATGGCCGCGGCCGCCAGCGGCAAGGCGATCTTCTGTGAAAAGCCGATCGATCTCGATCTCCAGCGCACCGATCAATGTCTGGCGGCTGTCGAGAAGTCAGCTGTGCCCTTTCAGATCGGATTCAACCGTCGGTTCGACCCGAGCTTTCGGGCGCTGAAGGCGCGACTTGCGCAAGGCGAGATCGGTGCCGTCGAACAGGTCATCATCACCAGCCGGGATCCGGAGCCGGAAACCGAGGAAGCGCTGGCGGGAGGAGGGGGGGTCTTCCGGGAGATGACCATTCACGACTTCGACATGGCACGAAACCTGTTGGGCGAGGAGCCGGTCGAGCTCTTCGCGACCGGGTCGTCGCTTGTCGCGCCGCAATATGCCAAGCTGGGGGACTACGATACCGCGATGTTCGTGCTGCGCACGGCGTCGGGCCGGCAATGTCACATCAATAACAGCGTCAGGGCCGCCTACGGCTACGACCAGCGCGTCGAGGTGCATGGCGCGGACGGGATGCTGAGGGCCGGCAACAGGGTGCCGACATCGGTCGAAATGTCAGGCGCAAAGGCGATATCGCGCGACAAGCCCTACTACTTCTTCGTCGAGCGCTATGCCGAGTCCTACGCGGCCGAGATCGATCATTTCATTACCTGCGTTGAAACGGGGCGACGGCCCGACGTCACGGCAAGCGACGGCCGCAAAGCGATGATCCTATGCGAGGCAGCGCTTGCCTCCGCCAAGTCGGGCCGGTTCGAGACCGTCAGGTTTTAGATCAACCGAAATGAGGAGCTTCCGATGAAGATCGGCATGATTACGGACAGCCTCGGCGACCTCTCATTCGACGAGATGTTAGCCGCCTCCGCCGAGCTTGGGCTTCAGACATTGGAGTTCGCGTGCGGAAACTGGTCGTCGGCGCCCCATATCGACCTGCAAGCCATGCTCGCGAGCGCTGCCGCGCGCAAGGAGTTCGTCGCCAAGATCCGGGATCACGGGCTGACGATTGCAGCGCTCAATTGCTCGGGCAACCCACTGCACCCGGGCCCCCAGGGGAAACTCCATCATGGTGTGACACAGGACACCATTCGCTTGGCCGGCCTGATGGAGATCGACCGTGTCGTCATGATGTCAGGCTTGCCGGGCGGACCGGGCGACGCCAACCCGAACTGGATCATCACCGATTGGCCGCCGGAATGCCTCAAGATCCAGCGCTATCAGTGGGAGGAGCGGATCATTCCCTACTGGCGCGACCTCGTGGCGTTTTCAAAGAACCTTGGCATTCACAAGCTATGCCTGGAACTGCATGGCCATCAGGCCGTGTACAATGTCCAGACATTGTTCAAGCTGCGTGACGCTGTCGGAGAGACGGTCGGGGCCAACTATGATCCCAGTCACCCGCTGTGGATGGGGGCGGATCCGATTGCCGGCATTCGCACGCTCGGCTCGGCCATCTACTATGTCCACGCCAAGGATACCCGGGTCGAGCCCATCGTCGCAGCCATCGACGGCACGCTGGACCCGCGCCCACCACAACTCTATGCCGAACGAGCGTGGAATTACATCACACTAGGATACGGTCACGGTGAGACCTGGTGGCGGCAGTTCTGTACCGCTCTCAAGCAGGTTGGCTACGACGACGTCTTGTCAATTGAGCACGAGGACATGATGCTGACCCCGATGGAAGGTATGCGAAAATCCGTTGCGCTGCTGCGCAACGTCGCAATCAACCTGTCTTAATCGGCGACTTGGCGAAGTTGGCTGCAAGCGCATCGGGCGCGCCCCCGTCATTGGAGCTGACCGCGATGGCAGCCCGGGTTGGATGGCTTGCCGAACGCAATGCCGCGACTGAATACGTCATCCTTGGCCACGGGGTCACTGCCGGTGTGGACAATGAACGGCACGCCGCGAACTACGAGCGTCTTTGCCAAGGCGGAGCATTCTCCGTCCTTCAACGAGACATCCAGCACGGCGGCGTCTGGTCGGGCTGCCGCCAAAAAGGTTTCACCTTCCGCACATGACGCCAGCACAACCGCGTTGAAGCCACCGTCATTCAGCGCGGCCTCGATATCGAAAGCGATAAGGGCCTCATCTTCCAGGATGAGGACGACGGGTTTTTCCGAAGGCATCCGTATCAGGCAGGCAGGGGTTGGCTAATCGAGTTCTGCACAGTCTTTGGTTGCCATTTTTCCCGTATGCCCCCCATAACAAATGGTGGTATCCAGTCGCAGACAAGGAAGATGATGGTCGTTTCCAGCCGAGCGCGGCTGCGGAAGCCATCGGGCCAATGCACGTCGGGAGTAATCGCCGACCGCTCCGGCAGGGGATCGCTTGCACCAGCCTTGCAGGCGCGCGGATCGGGCCAATGACAATTGCCGCGTTGAGGCCGCTCCGGCAGTGCTCGGCTCCCGGCGACCTCATGCGTGACCGAAGCGGCACGATCCCTTACCGCGCCGGAATCGAGGCGGCAAGGGCAGCAAAATTGGACAGCACTGCCAAAGCACGCCGCACTGGCTTCACCTCAGGCTGCTTTCCTGATGACTGCCTTGAACGGGTGATCCATGGTGAAGGCGTCTGGACGCACCCCCCGTTCAACCTGGCCCCATGTCACAGGGTGTGCGATGGGAAATCCGAGGCGTGCTCGTGGAGAGAACGCGCCCACGGCCGTGTTGCCTCTCCCGTTGCGAAGGTAATCGATGAAAATACGTCCCGTTCTTGCCGCCGGGGCAGCAGACAGGAGGTAGCGGTGGGGATGAGCGTCAGCGAGGCACCGGGCAAGCGATTTGGCGAGTTGCCGGGCGTTGTCGTGGGTCATCTTTGTCTCAAGAGGGGCCATCAAATGGATGCCCTTGCCACCGGTGACCTTGGCCCAACTCTTCAGACCTGAAGCCTCTAGGATGTCACGTAGCGCCAGCGCCGCTTCGATCACCTGCTCCCACTCGACGCCCTCGCCAGGGTCGAGGTCCAGCACGACGCGGTCGGCCCGCTCGATGTCGTCGATGGTGGCGTTCCACGGATGAAGTTCGATAGCATCCATCTCGACCAGCCCGAGTAAACCGGCGAGATCATCCACCCACACCCGCACGCCCTCCCCACCCTCGCGCTTCTGGACGCGCAGCTGATGCACGGCGCCCGGCACATCGGGCAAGGGGCCCTTGTGATAGAACGTGGTCCCGCTCGCGTGGCGGACCAGCTTCAGTGGTCGGTGGCCGAGATGGACCAGCGCTTGCTCGGCAACCTGTCCCCAGTAGTGCATAAGGGCTTCTTTGGAAGGCGAGATCGCGTCCGGCAGCAGCTGAAGAACGTTCTCACGGGGAACTGCGTCTCCCTCGGCCCTGTTCCGCCGCTTCGACGGGGCGAGCGGCTTTGCGGGCATCGTGACGAGATCTTCGCGAAGGCCTTTGAATACTGCTTCGCGCAAGATGCCGCGGTCGGTGACGCCGCTGAACTGCACCTCGGCCAGAACGTCCGGCCTAACCCAGGTGGCCTTGGGCTTGTCGATCGGCTCCGACAATGGCGGCTTGTCGACAATCAGCGAGTCCAGTCGCTCCCGGAGCTGTCGCGCGATGCTCAAGCTGTAGCCGCTCTGGGCTTTGCCGGCATAAAGCAGCCGGTCGCCTTCACGCCTGCCGATGTAGAGCGAGGCGATCCGGCGCGGTTGAGCGCCAAGCTTCTCGACGAAAGCCACGACAGGAAAGGTGTCGCTCTTGATGCATTTGACCTTGACCCAGCTTGTCTGAACGCCGGAGCGATAGGGGGAATCGGCAAGCTTTGACACTATGCCTTCCAAGCCCATACGGCAGGCGTGGGCGAACATATCCATGCCGCTCACCTCGAGATGTTCTGCATAGGTTAGCGTCGGCGCTGAACCCATGAGCAGCTTCTCCAAGGCCGCCTTGCGCTTCAAAAGCGGCTGCTGCCGAAGATCGCTGCCGTTGAGATGAAGCAGGTCGAACGCATAGAAGATAAGCCTCGGCGAGGCCGGATTGCCTAGCTCCCGTTCCAAGGCCTGGTAGTCAGGGAGCCCGGTCTCGCCAAGAACGACAGCCTCGCCATCAATGATCGCGGACTTTGCCGGTAGGCTCGCGGCGGTCTCAACGATTCGCTTATACCGATGTGACCAATCGTAACCCCGGCGCGTGAAGGCTCGCGCTGTTGCACCCTCCACAATGAGTTGGGTCCGGTAGCCGTCATACTTGATCTCGTGAAACCAGCTGCCGCGGTCAGGAGCTTTCTCGACCAGCGTTGGCGATTGGAACTCGATGAATGACAGGCGGTATTCGGTCTTGCTCATGCGCACGCGAACTCCTGGAATCGGAGTCAAAACGTGGGACCGCGATGAGTTCCGATAATTTTAGCGAAATTGCATATATCCGGGATGGCGATGTGCCTGCTGACAGACACGTCGCGCGTCTATCCCTATCCTCACAGTTTAACCCAAGGCGCTTTGTACCGTGCGATAGGTCGTGGTAGACCATCCCAGAAGCGGATCAGTTGATCTGAAAAGCTGTTGACGTTGTGGTCTCAGATGCCGTGGCTGCCGCCGCCTCGTCCAGCTCTCGCCGGTTTTCATCCTATTCGTCGCCGGACTGGCGCGTCGGCTCCGCGGCGATGTAGCGACCCCGAACAAGCCTGCCGGGCAGGGCACGCGCGGCCCCTTGTCGCGCAGGGCCTTTTAACGGTCCAGAAGTGTTCATCGCTTATAGCGATCTCATGAAACTGCTGCGACATTTTGCCGAACCGACCGGTCGTCTCTTCCTGATGCGAACGGCTTTGCCCGTCATTGGGCTGACACTGCTCATTGCAGCAGCCGCGACAGGTCTATTGCTTTGGTCCACGATCCAGACTGACCACGTTGCCGCGGCGCGGCAGAAAAGTCTGGTTGGACTGATCACGTCCAAGCTGGAGAGCGCAGTAGCGCACGACCAGGAGAGCGTCACGGTTTGGGACGACGCGGTCAACGCACTGCGCAGCGGCGATGCGAAATGGCTCGATACCAATCTCGGCAGCTGGATGCACACCTATTTCGGTCACGACCAGGCTTATATTCTCGATGCCAATGATGCGCCGGTCTACGCGTTCACCGATGGGTCGACAGCTGACCCGGGCAGCTACCGCGCCATACGCGCGACCACCACGCCCCTGGTCCAGACTTTGAGGGCAAGGTTGAAACGAGGCGATACCGAAGGTGTGACGGAACAGGTGCTCACCATAGGCGCCTCCGATCTGGCCGTTGTCGCCGGCCATCCCGCGGTCGTCAGCATCAAGCCCGTGGTTTCCGACAGTGGCCGCATCGCGCAGGTGCCAGGCCAGGAATTCCTGCATGTGGCCGTTCGCTATCTCGACGGCAGTTTTCTCACCGCCTTGCGCCAAGACTATCTGCTCGATGGCGCGCGGTTCTCCTGGGCCGATAAGCTTGCGTCCGGAGAGGCTTCCTATCCCGTTGTCGACCGATCTGGAACTATCGGCTTCTTCGTTTGGCGGCCGTACCGGCCCGGAGCATTTGTCCTCTTTCAACTCGTGCCCGTTCTCGTCCCCTTGTTCGGCCTGGTGCTGGCGGGCGTCATCATGGCCCTCGTCGGCTTTCGCAGGCGGACACTAAAGCTGATCGAAACCGAGGATCGGATCTACCACCTCGCTCATAACGATCTGCTTACCGCGCTGCCCAATCGCGGTCAGTTCAACGAGCGTCTGGCAGATGCATTGGCGCGCCTGCCGTCGACGGGCGAGCAGCTCGCGGTTCTTTACCTCGACCTCGACCGCTTCAAGCAGGTCAACGACAGCTTTGGCCATCCAGCGGGTGACGAATTGCTCAGGGAATTCGCCGACCGGCTAAGGCGGCTGACGACTGAAGGAGACACGGTGGCGCGTCTGAGCGGCGATGAATTCGTCATCATTCAGCGTTCGGTCGGCGGCGAGGATGAGGTCAAGGCGCTGTGCGAGCACTTGATCGAGTCCGCCCGTCGGCCGTTTCAGGTCGCCGGGATCCAAGTCTTTGTCGGCGTGAGTGTCGGCGTGGCGGTTGCACCCAAGGACGGGTTGGACACGGTCGAGTTGGTGCGGAAAGCCGACGTGGCGCTCTACCATGCCAAAGCGGGGGGCCGCAGCAGCTACGCCTTCTTTGGGCATGAGATGGATCGGACGCTGGCGATGCGCAAAGGCATGGAACAAGACCTGCGCAACGCGCTGGATGCAACCGGTCGGATCCAGGTCCACTATCAGCCCCTATACGACGCTGACACAAACCGGATGACGGGTGTCGAAGCGCTGGCCCGCTGGTCTGATCCGGAGCGGGGCTGGGTTGCACCGGATTTGTTCATACCGCTATCGGAGGAAACCGGTCTGATTGAAAAGCTTGGCGAACTGGTTCTCAGGCAGGCGTGCCTTGACGCGGCGGACTGGCCCATCGAGACCTTGGCGGTGAATGTGTCGGCCCTGCAGCTGAATAATCCCAGTTTCGCCATGCGGGTGACCAGTATCTTGTTGGAGACGCACATGGACCCGCGGCGGCTCGAAATCGAAGTTACCGAAAGCGCTCTGTCGGAGCGCCGGAGCGAATGCCGAAACAACATCGAGGCTCTGCGCAGCATCGGGGTGCGCTTTGCACTCGACGATTTCGGCACCGGCTTCTCCTCCTTGGGAAGACTGCAGACGCTGGAAGTCGACAGGATCAAGATCGACCGAAGCTTCGTGCAGGGCTTTGGTCGTTCCAACGGTGACGAGGCCATCGTTCAGGCGATTATCAACCTGGCCCGTGCGACGGGACTTAGTACAACTGCCGAAGGGGTCGAGACCGAAAGCCAATGCGATTACCTGCGCGAGCTCGGCTGTGACCAGCTCCAAGGCTTTCTACTGTCGAGGCCACTGCCCAAGGGGGAGCTTCAAGAGCTTCTCGGGGTCGTGTCAGCGCGCGCCTCTGCATAGGAAGCCCAGCCGGGCCGAGCCATAGAAGGCTGACCAACGCGCAGCGCAGCGTTCCGGCAATCGATACGGCACTCCTGGCCGGGGGTAGTCTGACCCGCGTCCCGCCTGCGGCGGCGCCATGCTGACGCTCCTTAGGCTACCCTTTTAACCGGTCTCGTCGTTGCAGTCGGTCCCGCGTCGCGCCTGCGGCGCCGCAAGGGCTGACGCTCCTACGGCTGCCCCTTGCATCAGTTGGCGCTGGCGAGCCCGAGGTGACCGACCTCGCTGGACGCCGCTGGCAGCGCGTAGCCGATCCGTTGAACTTGAGGAGCGGCCGAGGAGTCGGTGCTGCGCATTGGCGACGGGACAACGAGGTTGCTGACGTTCTGCATGGTTCGACACAGAAGCGAGCCGCCTGTCTCTAAAAACGCAATTCGGCTGGCCGCCATGTAACCGACCCTCAGCAGCCCTGGACCTTCAGTGATTTGACCATGCGAATGATAAGCGGATCATAAGGGACCTTCTCGGTGCGAGCATAGTTGACGGTAAACAATGCAGCTCTGTTCCGGCAAATCTTGATAGCCCGGACATAAAGGATCTGGCCCTCCTTCACTCCTGAATAGCTGGCCCATTGCGGCGTCACTCGCTTATAGGTCACCTTCCAGCCGTCGTTCTCGTTCACGGCAATGCGATGCTCGATCTCGGTGCGAAAGCTTGCCTTGCCGAGTTGCGCCCCCCAGACGGCAAGAAATGCTTTGTGTCGGCCTTCGAAGGCTGCCCCTTGATCGGTGCGTTGGGCAAGTACAAACCCCGGGGGAACGTCGAATACGAACCCGAGATGCTTGATGCCAAAGCCCTCCCATTGCGCCGCACCCAGCAGTGTTGTGGGGATCATCATGGCGCCCAAACTGAGCAGAAAAAGGGGGAGACGTTTCATGGGGTTAATCCTGTCGTCGTGTGGCCTGCGCCTGACAGCGCAGGCCGGCCTGGCGGAGGGCAGCCACCCGCGGCTCCAAAGCCAGCGGACCTTTTCAAATCTGACTTGGCGCTCTTTGTTCCATTAGGAATCAAGAATATGCCGGGCACCCGCGTCGGGGCCTAATGGCGCGCGCCAGTTACAGGTAGCGCTGCCGGCCGGCACCGGCAGCGGCCGGGTTGCCGCGCTGCGCCAAGGTGACCGCTCCAGGAGCCACGGATCGCGCCTCGACGAAAACGGACATATCCACACTGTGTGCGTTGCTGACGAGAAGTGCTGCCGAAATCATTGGTCATCGCTGCCGCTTGCGTGCTGCGCCCGGCAAGGGAAGCGGCGCCGCGGTCTCGTCTGCCTCGCAAACCCGGCACAAATGCGCATCACGCCCGCGCCCTTGCCTGCCTTGCTCTTCGCGGCCTCCGGTCCCTGTCCAGAGAATATTGGGCGGACTCGAAACAGGGAGCGCGACAAGGTGCGCGAGCGAAGATGGAAAAAGTAAAGCTTGAAGAGCTGAAGGACAAGGTGCCCTGCGCCGCCGTGCTTGAGCACGCGGGCTTCGCCCTCGATCTCAAGGAAAGCACGCGCAAGGCGATGAAATATCGCCGCGACGCATCAATAATCATTGTTATCCACGAGGGCAAGGGCTGGTTCGACCCGCTCTCGGATGCCAAGGGAGATGTCTTCGGGCTGCTTGAGCATCTCGAGGGCATTCCCTTCGTCACGGCGATCAACGAAGTCGCGGACCTCGTTGGCATCGCGGTTACCGCGCCGGTGTGGCAGCGCAGCTTCCGTCAGCGGCAGCCCGAACTGTCGATAGCGGCTCGCTGGCAGGCCCGGCGCAAGCCATGGCTCGGATCGGCGACTTGGCGCTACCTGCGAGACGGTCGCCATCTCCCCGAGCCGATTCTGCGCGCCGCGGTTATGGCCGGTCTCCTGCGCGAGGGGCCGCATGGCAGCATGTGGGCGGCGCACACTGATGCAGATGGCTCCGTCACCGGCTGGGAAGAACGTGGACTGCACTGGCGCGGCTTTGCCACCGCCGGTGCCAAGGTACTGTTCCGCTTCGGCCGCCCGGAGGCGTCCCGCCTCTGCGTCACCGAGGCGGCCATCGACGCCCTAAGTCTCGCTGCGCTGGAACAGCTTCGTCCCGACACTCTGTACCTCAGCACGGCCGGTGGCTGGTCGCCGGGTACGCACGCAGCGATCCACGCGCTTGCTGTCAGGGCAGGTGTCCAACTCGTCGCCGCCACCGACAACAATGCCCAGGGCGAGATCTATGCCGGCAGGGTTCTAGCGCTCGCCGAGGCGATCGGATGCAGCGCCGAGCGGCTGCGCCCAGAATTAGACGACTGGAATGCCGACCTGACATGAAGGCGCAAAAGGATGGGGAGGAGCGGTCTTGACCCCTCCGGTCGCGGTGGCAGCCGCAGGAAGCTGTCCGGAAGGGCTGAAGAAGATGGTGAGCCATAGGGGATGTGCCTGCATGAAGCCGGCCATGAGCCGCGGAGTGGTCGCGATCCGGGTCCGCCGCACTTGCTCGCCAGGCCCAGCTCTGCGCTCCACCGCCATCGAGCGCCCCGAGATCGGTGCGGGTCTTCGACCGGCCCGGCGACTATGTCGAACTCGTTCATATCGGCCCCGCGTCGCGCAGCCGCCAAGCATGGCTCTTGGAGCTTGGCTATCCGATTGGGTGACCAAAGCGTCTCGTCGGGTTAAGCCGCGCCGTCGAGGCGGAGTTGCGGGGCCCGTTCACACCCTTCCTGGCGGAGCGGCAGCCGGAGATTGACGCGTTGCCGCGGCTAGCTGGCGCGGCGGACAAGCAATCGCCAACAGTTGTCGACCTGCAGGGCGAGGCGGGGATATCTGCGAGCAGGTGGAGCGATGCAGTTGTTCGCGCGAGACCTGGCGCGCCGCCGGCGATACCGCATCCGGCAAGCACACCGGCACCGTCTTGGTAAGGGTGCTCGCGGCACGATGGGACAGGTCCAGCCCGCTGGTCAGGCACATGGTCTTGAGCGCCTGTCCTTCCCTTTCCGTTTCGATAACTAGGCCCGTGCCGGTCCTCCCCGGGCTTGAAGCGGTCCTGAACCGGCGGTCGTTCACTTCAAGGCCGCGTTCCGCGCCGCGCGGCGGCCGGAGCGATCCAGTCTCGGCATAGCAGCCCCGCGTCCCGCGCGACGGCTGGGAAGGAGCCCTGCTTGGCCGCAAACCTGCCCTGCTCGCCTCGGTCCACCCGGACCTTGAAGCGAACGCCGCTCGGCCGGTTCTGTGGGTCCGCGCCCGAGGGCGGGCCGGCACGGAGCCGGTCTGCGCTTCGGAAACCGAAGAAAGGATGTGTCATGATCAAGAAAGCTGCCAATCCTCGCTCTACCGCTCGCGTGGTGCCGCTGCGCAAGGCAACCACCTTGCAGATGGTGCGGTTCGCCTGCCCCGATGCCGCGCAGTGCTCTCTCGTTTCCGAGAGCTTCGGCCTGCCTGTCCTCGACAGCGACGGCATCCGCGACCTGCACGAAAAGCTGATCGTCGACACCGCAGCAGCGCTGGACGAGGGGCTTGGCGAGCGCGCCATGCAGATCCACCTGCAGCGCGTCGTCGGGGCCTTCGTCGGGTCCGCCTACGGCGCCGGCCAGTTCTACAGCCGAGCGGTCTCCCAAGCTCGCGACGCAACCGCCAAGTCCGCCTGTGACGATCGGGACGAAGATGTCGGTGGTCCCGTTGGTTTCGACAGCGCCGCCCAGCGCCAGCGCGAGTTCGCTGCGGACATGGCACTCCAGGCCCACGCTTTGCGCATGGCCGCCGAGGGGGCCATCATCGCCTATGAGCACGTTGTTGGCGAGGTCTGGAAGCCTTTCGAGCGGTCGGTCGAGAACTCTGGCCCCACAGTCGACCGCAAGGCGGCCGAGCTGCAGATGGCAGCTCTCGGGTAGGCGCCTTCAGGGCGGGGCTCTGCCCCGCTCTTCGCTTGCCGCGCCCCAACTTCTCCCGCCTGCCTCGGCGGGGGAGGTCTACTGAACCCGGGACCCGCCAACTCAACGGATGTTCCTAGGGCGACCCGTTGGCTCGAGTGTTGGTGGCGCATGCGGATTTGCCTCAAGGATCGATAAAGATGGGCCAGGCACTACACAGCCGTTGAGAGATCACGTTGCCGCCGCAATTCCAACGCTGCTCAGCTTGGGTCCGGCAGGTCGCCCGGCCGCGCCAAATGTCCGACAGAATGGCCGCCGCGGTCACGCTGCCGATCCATGGAGCCGCCTTCAGGCCAGTGACATCGGATGCGACCGAGCACTGCCGGCCCGGACTTGAGCAATCCAATCCCGCTCTTTCGTGATGGCTTTCCTGGTGCGGCGCGGTCTTCCACGATCAACCCGCAAGGGGTCCGCTAGCAAGCTGCGGCCGCTCGGCTGTCGCCTCGCGATGATCGCGCCCGCCGCCGCACCCCGACGCAGCCATTGAGCGGGGATTGGCCCGCTCCAAGATGGAGCCCTCAGATGTCGCACGATCTCACTCTTGCCCAGAAGGCCGCCTGGCATCTCGCCCGCACCCTCATGGCCCCAGTCGTTCTCTTCCAGGTCGACGCCGAATTCGGCATCCTGCCCGCCGACGAGCTCGATGACGCAGAGGTCGAAATCCTCTGCGAATACGATCCCTACCGGGGCGGCCGTGCGATTCGCTGAGCCGACCCTTCTTGCGAGACGTATCGAGGCGGCGCCCAGCGCCGCCTCTTTCGCGCCCCGTCTTTCCCGCGGTCCTGGCGCAGCAAGACAGTCAGCGCAACGGCTGCGCCGTCCTTCGCTGGCGCTATGGCCCTGCGGGTGCGCTGCCCGTCTTCCTTCGCCACCGGCGGACCGTGACGGGGCCGCGATCGGCGCGGCCTCCAAAACCAGAGGTTCAGAGAGATGAGCAGAAAAGGGCCGCGCGTCGACATCTATGCGCGGATCACCGATCGGATTGTCGCCGATCTCGAGAGGGGCGTCCGCCCCTGGATGCAGCCATGGCACTGCGCCACCGCCGTCGGTCGGGTGACCCGACCGGTACGGCATAACGGCATGCCCTACAACGGCATGAACGTGTTGTTGCTGTGGTCAGAGGCAATCGCGCGGGGCTTCTCCAGCCCGATGTGGATGACCTTCAAGCAGGCGCTCGAGCTCGGCGGGGCGGTGCGCAAGGGAGAGTCGGGCACCCTGGTGGTCTTCGCAGGCCGCCTCACCAAGACGCAAATCGACGCCTCGGGCGAGGAGTTCGACCGCGAGATCCCGTTTCTCAAAACCTACAGCGTCTTCAACGCCGGCCAGATCGAGGGTCTGCCCGACCAGCTTTATGAGCGGGTTGAGCCGGTTCGTGAGCCGGTCGAGCATATCGTTCACGCCGACCGCTTCTTTGCCAACACCGGTGCGGTCATCCGACACGGCGGCGATCGCGCTTACTTTTCGCCTGCGACCGACCATATCCAGATGCCGCCGCTCCAAGCCTTCCGCGATGCGGCGGCCTATGTCGCGACGCTCAGCCACGAGGCCACACATTGGACATCGGCGCCGCAACGGGTGAACCGCGACCTCAGCCGGTATGCCAAGGATCGCAGCGAGCGGGCGCGGGAGGAGCTCATTGCCGAACTTGGCAGCTGCTTCCTTTGCGCGGATCTGGGCATCGCGCCGGAACTCGAGCCGCGGCCGGATCACGCGAGCTATCTCGCCTCCTGGCTTCAGGTCCTTGCCAGCGACAAGCGGGCGATCTTTTCCGCTGCCGGTCATGCACAGCGAGCCGTCGCCTTCCTGCACGATCTTCAGCCCGCGCCCTCAATGCCACCGGACTGAGCCATCGCTTCGCGGCCCCTCCGAGATACCCGCATTATCACGGTCACACTTGCCGGGCCTCAGGATCGCGCCTGGATATTGGACATAGCATCGCCAGCGGTGGTTTTGGCCTCGCCGAGGGTCCTCTGCTCCACGCAGTTACCAGAGGAGCGTCCACTACGGCCTTTCTTGGTGGCGTATCTCACACCGCGTCCAGCTGCTGCGCAGCCCGACTTCGATCCCGCAACAGCCATGCCGACCTTCTTCCCCGCCGTGCTGCGCGCGGCTTCCTCGCGCGCCAAGAAGCTCGGCGCTGCGCTGCCTTCCACTCGCGTTTTAGCCCTGCGGGTGCGGGCCGGTCGCGTGGTGCCCTGCGATCGCCATCAAGGCCGCGATGGTCGCGACCTGATACAGCAAGGAGAAAACCCATGGCTCAGATCGGCACTTTCACTCGCAACGAAGACGGCTCGTTTGTCGGAGTTATCAAGACGCTCAACCTCAACATCAAGGCCCGCCTGATCGAGGCCGAGAAGGAAAGCGATAAGTCGCCCGACCTTCGGGCCCTCGCAGGGACCATCGAGATTGGCGCCGGCTGGAAGAAGGCAGCCAAGGAAACCGGCCGAGAATACCACTCCGTCAAGCTTGATGATCCAAGCTTCCCCGCTCCGATCTACGCGAGCCTGGTCGAGAATGACGAGGGATACGCTCTCATATGGTCGCGCTGAGGCGGCCACGCATTGGACGCGGCGCTCCCCCGGGGCGCCGCGATCCTGCGAAGGGACAAGGCGAGAACTCCGGCGGCGAAAGCTCGACCGCAAGCCTGCTCATCCGACGGGTCGCGAGCCCTTTGTGGCGAAGGGTCACCCACGGCGCTCAAGCCAACAGGGTCCCCGACGATCCCGGGGCGTCAGACGATCGTCGCTTCAGCGGCCCAATGCGCCAACCTGTTGGGGACAAGGAGGGGCAGGTTTTCGCTGTTCCGTTCTCGATGGCCTGGCACCGGCAACCGACCGCGCAGCGCCCGCCGAACAGGCCGGGCGCTTGGCGCAAAGGCGAGGCATGAGGTCATTTGGAATTGGGCGCAGCATCGATGCGCCACGCCTGCCTGCTTACTTCGTGCCAGGGGTCGTGATGATCTTCTGTGATGCCTTGCCGGCAAACGGCACCGGCTGGCACGCCGGATCGGGCGCACCTGCCGGGGATACCTCATGGGGATTGCCCGAATATCCCCGATTGGACTTTTGCGCGGCCAGCCGCGACAGCGCCGCAGCTGCTTGCAGGCAATCGTCGAAAAACTCGACTTCTGACGCCCACGTGTGCCGATGCGGCCCCATTGCCGTACAAGGGACACGTCACCGAACAGCGTGGGTTGCAATGCCATGACATAGTACCGCGCCATGTTGCGGGCACTGTCTATGCGCCGCAGGAACAGTGGATGGGTCGCGTGCTTCATGCATCGGATTATCTGCGTTCGCCCAAATACCGTCCAATGCATTTTCTGAATCGGTGGTTCGAGACCGATTCAAAACTTTGATCGAATAGCGGGCTTTCGGGCCGGGCCAGTTGCGGCCGGCATGAGCACGTTGCCGCCGGCCGGGAATCGGGGACAGGGCGCGGCGATCGCATCATCGATCGCCCGGATCGTCTCCGGCATTTGCGCCGGCGAGACCCTCGACAAGGTTCAACAGGCCTGATGCCGACGAAGCCGGCATATCAAGCACACGCAAAATCAGTTTCAGCTTATCGTCAGCTTCTTGCCGGTTCTGGCCGAAAAAATGCGGGGCAGCAAAATGGATCATTTCGATCGGTGAGCAGTCGAGAATCTCGCAAACATGGATGAGTCTCGTCGCATGCAGCTTCGAAAAGGCCCGCTCATAGCGTGCAAAGATAGTCTCATGCAGGCCGACCATGGTTCCCATCTGGGCGCGATTGAGCCTTCTGGCTTCGCGGCGTTCGCGCACAAACCGACCGAAGGCCTTCTCCATATCGCCGAAGCTCCGTACGCCTTCGAAGCCGGGTTTCCTGTAGACCGGCTTTTCGGATTCGGCGTCTTCCGTTTCGGTGAGTGCGTGCTCGTGAATGTATTTCTGAAGGTCCTTGATTGCCATTTCGAGGGCTTTTGCCAGCTCCTGTGCGTGTCGAGAAAGCACATCGATAGGACGTGCCTTTCCACCTCAAATTGCCCGATGTGAGAAAAATCAGAGCCAACTTGACCGCGAGTCTAGCAGGGGAGGGGTCTGACATCAAATTCCGCGATCCGCCAGGGAAGAACCACGTGGCTGGAGTTATAGGCCTAGCTCGTCCAAATACTTGACGATCGCCGCTTCCACGATTGCCTGCATCGTTGTGTCGTCATGGAAGGCTGCCAGTTTCAAGCGGCGCTTGGTTGGCCGGTCGAGGTTCACATTGACAAAGCAGCTTTGCCCCTTAACGCGCTCTCGTTTCATCCGGCGCAAGGCTTTTCGGGCCTCCTGTCGAAGGTCGCTCCGGTTCGGCGACGTGCGGTCTGAGTTAGGGTCAGTGCTGACTAGATCCGACGCACGATCTTCATCACCTCTCACCGCTTGCTTCCTGGCAGCGAGCGCGAACTCGTCGAGCGACAGGGTTTCCCTGCCGCTCATCAAGCGGGCCCCGCTTCTGTGCCGGAGCTCAGCAGTGCATCGATTTCGCTCACGATCTCTTGGGTCTCGCGCCGCGCTTTGGCGACAGCCTCGGACAGCGTCTGCATCTGGAGAGTGCCGATGCCGTTTTGAATGTCCTTGTAGACGTTACGCTCCATAACCTCGGTACGAAACAGATAGGTTCCGACCTTGTCCTCGATGATTGGCCTAATCTTGCGGTAGAGCTCTGTCTGGCGAACCGTCATCGAGATGCGGGTTCGCAAAACACCATGCCGGCATGCGCTGGCGCGAGCCTCGTTGATCCTGAGTACGGAGTGAAAGCAGTCGATCGCGCCAAGGACCTCGCGTTTAGACGGCTGCACAGGAGATATCACCAGGTCGGACCAACCAATCACCGGATCGATCGTAGAAATATCCTCTCCAGGCGTGTCGATGAGGAGGTAATCGAAACGGTGGCCATGGCGCTCAACGAACGCGTCCAAGGACTTGGCGGTCTTGTGGCTGAAAACGCTGATGCCTTCCGGCTGCGCGTTCTTGTCGTGGCACTCGCTCCACCATTTGGTCAGATTGCTTCTCCCGTCCATGTCGACCATGGCCACGGCTGAACCGCGCAGTGCGTACTCGCCAGCAATGTTCATCAAGGCGGTGGTCTTGCCGGCGCCCCCCTTGCCATTGATGGCGGAGATCACGACAGGCATGAGCGAGCTCTCCTCATAAACGTGTGTTCCTACATCCACTTGAATCCAGATCTGTTCGAAAGTGGATCAGTGGACAGATGGATTTCCATCAATATAGAAAAACATAGTCAAAACTACAAGAAAAATCAGTTAAATTGCGGTAAACAGGAAAATTCGATGTCAAAGCGGTTGGCAGGATACGCAAAAACGTGATACGTTTTTTCTGACGATCGAGGGACTGGCCCTCGATCCGCGGCTTCGGCCGCGAACAAGGCAGAAGCGTAATGACGAGAGCCGGCGCAGCTATCGCAAGACGGCCGCCGAGGCGGGAGAGGGTCGCACATATCCGGTTCGCCCCGGATGAGCTTGCCGTCATGAAATCGGCCGCGAATGGCGCCGGCATGTCAGTGTCCGCCTTCATCCGCACACTCGCCTGCGAGGGTGCGGGCATCCGCCCGTTTCTCAATGATGCCGATCGCGCGATCCTACAACTCCTCGCCGCGGATCTGAGTGCTGTTGCCAATGGCCTCAATCAAGCCGTACGCGCGCTCAACACGGGGCGGTTAAGCACGGTTTCGGATATCGCCGCAGCTGCCGATGATGCCCGCGCAATTTCATTGACGGTCGCTGCAGAGCTGTCCCAGATGACGAAACGCGCCGGCGCGGCGCGGCGCTCGGGGGCTGGCTAATGGAATTTTTCCTGGGGGCTTTCGAACGGGAGTGGGAACGGCGTCGCGCAGCGCTGCTTCATGAAATGCAGCGGGGGCGCGACGCGCATGAATGTGACTGGCGGCGAAGGGGCGGGGTGGCGTTGGCACCAGACGAAACGGTAAAGCGAGGGGACAGGGCGCGCGCCGGCCACAATGCCAGCGCGCGTTCCTGTCGCACCGGAGCTGTCGCGCCGAACCGATCGATGCGTCAACGGTTCACAGCCGTGGCTCAAGGGAGCCAGCCTGCGGTGGTCAAGCTCACGTCCTATGGTCGTGGAGCGCGTATGGGTGCGATGGTGAGCTACGTCTCCCGGAATGGCGAACTGGCCGTAGAAACCGACAAGGGCGAGCAGATCATCGGCAAGGCGGGCCTGCTGCAACTTCGCACCGAATGGGAGCATCTTTTTGATAATCGTGCCTCGAGCCGGGACGTAGGTCTGTTCCAGGTGACGGTGAACTTAAAGGCAAGCGATCGCGAGCATGACCAAATCGTTCGCCACGTCCTGCGCGCCGCCTTCGGCGAGCGCCGGTTCGTTTATGCAATCGAGCAAGCGGATGGCGAGCGTTTGCGGGTGCAGGGGGTCCTGCTCCTGCGCGGGCCGGATGGCGAGCGCCTGACCGGCGACGCGAAGGCCGCGGCAATCGCCCAAGAGCGGTTGAACAGGAGCAAGATCGGCAGCGACGTCCAGGCACGGGTTCTGTTCCACGGTCACGGCAATGGCGTTGCCTTCGCAACGAGCCGGATTCGCCAAATGGTGGAGCGCTTCGAAGGGCGGGTCCGTGATGATACGGACAGCCATATCGAGACTGTCAAACAAGCCGGCGATCTCGTCCAGAAAGACTGGCGCAAGCAGATGCAAAGCCGCACAGGACGCGACATCATGCATCTGGTCGCCTCGGCGCGCGCGGGCACCGATCAAGCTGCATTTCGAGATGCCGTGCGGGAGTTCCTTGGCGATCAATTCCCCGGGCATCGGTATGTTTATGCCATGCACGATCCGTCTGACGATCCAAAAGTGGCAGGGCAGGGTGGCAAGCGGCCCCATGTCCACGCCCACGCGATCGTCACCATGCGTGCGGAGACAGGAGAACGCATCGAGACGAGCCCGCGGGAGTTTCGGGAATGGCGCTCACTGATGGCTGAGAAGGCCCGGGAGCACGGAATCCGCATGGAGCTGACCGACCGCCGCGAGTTTGCAAGTGCGCCGGCCTATGCTCGTACTCAGGTGCGTCCTGTCAGCTATGTCGGCAGAAGCGAGCATGAGGGCACCAGCCAGCCGGCACAGGCACGCTATGCAGCCAAACGTTCCAATCTCCGTCACGCGGCGAGGTCCATCCGCAGTACCAAATACGTGACGGAAGTTGGTCAGGCATGGAGCGCAATTGCGCGCGATAGCCAAGATAAGAAGGTGGCCGAGTTCGCCGCAGATCAGCTCGAACGAATCCGGGCCGCGTCACGTTTCACCCAGATCGCGACTGAGAATGAATTCTCTCGGCAAACACCGGACGGGGACGACCCCAAAGCCGTTTTGGCCCGGGAACTTTTTGGAGGCGAGGAAGCTGCCATGCTTGCTATGACACGTCCTGAGTTCGAGGCATACGAAAAGCGGATAGGGACTATTCTGGCGGACATTGAGCGCTCAATCGAGCCATGGGAGCGCAAACAATTCAACGAAGTCGTTGAAGCCGCGCGCGAAGTGATGACCGTCCGGCGGGAAAACCTCCGCATTTCGGAACAACAGCTTGCCGCCAGCGAAGCTGACCACAACACCCCAGTTCGCAGTGGCGAGCTTTCGCAGTTGTTTGAGAGCGGATCTCGAGCCCCTCAAACCACATCGAACTCAAAGCACGAGCCGATTTCAGGGAATGCGCCTGTGGTCCGCAGCCGGGAGGTTGCCCAGGAGGATCGGCTGCGCAGCGCCCATCAAGCTCTTGATCCCCGCGATCTACGTGCGGGTGAAAGGACGGGATTGCCCAGGAAAATAGCGGGTCAACAAAGAGGGCTGCCGGAGCCGAGTTCGCCACGACAGGATCCACACCAGCAATCCGCGCAGCGTACGCCAGGATTGGAGCAGGAAATCGAAGAGAGGCACCCGCGTGACCGCAACGAGCGCGAGCGCTAGACCAATACACCTTCGCGCCTTGTAGAGCCGAGATGTTAGACGGCCGCTCGTAAGTGTCGGATTGGCCTTCCAGGTGAAAGCGACTGTGCGGCTCGCGCGATGCTTTGCGCGTCAATTCCATGGTGCCGATAAAGGTCCGCGATGGTGCCCGACTGGCCGAAATGCTCCACGCCCAGTGAACGGGTCTTGTGACCCTCGACGGATCCGAGCCAAGCAAGCGTGGCGGGATGGCCGTCAAGCACGGTGATGAGCCCACAATGTGAGGGGACGCTGGCAAGCAGTCGCTCAACAGGGCTTTGTGCATGGGCGACGCCGTGCTCCCTGGCGCGCTGCGCGGCCGTCCATCCCGCATTCAGGCGATCTGCAGACGTTACCGCCAAAAGGCCCACATCGCGGCGATCCTCTGCAATCAACCCAATCGCATCAATGGCTTCGGGTGCAACCGCTCCCGTATAGGCGATCACAATCTGGGCATTTGGCCCTGGCTTTCGCATCCAATAGCCTCCATTGAGGATGTCTTCAGCCAACGTCTGATCAATGACGCGTTTGGGTTGTTCAATCGGCCGAGTCGACAGTCTGAGATATACCGAGCCTCCAGTGGCATCCCTGAGCCAGGTCACGGGATCGGGCTGGGTGTCTCCATCGCGCTGGATGTAGTCAAACGAAAATCGCAGAATGGTTGCAAGCTCGTCGACGAAGGCTGGCTCAAAGCTGGCGAGCCCATCCTGAGCCATGCCGATAAGTGGAGTTGCTATCGATTGATGGGCGCCGCCTTCAGGCGCCAAACTGATCCCGGAAGGGGTGGCAACGACAATGAAGCGCGCATCTTGGTAGCAGGCGTAGTTCAGCGCATCGAGCCCACGTTCGATGAACGGGTCATAAAGGGTCCCTATCGGCAAAAGCCGCTCGCCAAATGTCGAATGGGAAAGCCCCAGAGCCGAGAGGTTTATAAACAAGTTCATCTCGGCGATGCCGAGTTCGATATGCTGGCCTTTGGGCGAGAATTGCCAGTTGAAGGTCGACGGGATCCGCTCCTTCTTGAATAGATCCGCCTTCTCTTCCCGGGCAAAGAGCCCCCGACGATTGACCCATGCGCCGAGATTGGTTGAGACGGTGACGTCCGGCGACGTTGTGACGATCCGTCTCGCCAGATCAGTCTCCGTCTTGGCGACCTCGTGGATGAGAATTCCGAAGCCGTGCTGTGTGGAGACAGGAGATTGCACCTCTATGGCAAACGCCTCAGGGACAGCGATTTTCGGTGCCCGGTGGCGGCCACGGCGCCGGGCATTGAATGGAGCTTCCTTGAGGAAAGCAGCCAGCTCAGCGGCAGGCAGCTGAAGACCTTCAAACAATTCCCATTCGCAGCCCGGCCGAATCCGAAGACGAGCGCGCAGGTCTTCGGTCTGCGCGGTGGTCATCAAACCTGCATGATTGTCCTTGTGGCCCGCCAGCGGCAGGCCGAATCCCTTGATCGTGTAGGCGAGAAAGCAGATCGGCCGGTCATGCTTGCGGGCCTCTTCGAAGGTCCTCAACAACAGGGGCAGATCATGACCGCCAAGGTTTGTCATTAAGCACGCAAGGTCTTCGTCCGAACGCTTTTCAATCAACCGGGAGATTTGACCCTGGTCACCGATCTCATCGAGCAGGCGTCTGCGCCACGCTGCCCCACCTTGATAAGCCAGAGCCGAATAGAGCTGGTTGGGACAATTGTCGATCCAGGCGCGTAAAGCCTCGCCCCCAGGCTCCTCGAAGGCTTGCTCGAGCAGGGAGCCGTATTTGAGGATTACCACCTCCCAGCCGAAATCGCGAAACAGAGAGACGAAGCGCTCCCACAAGCCCTCCCTTACGACCGCGTCCAAGCTTTGGCGATTATAATCAACGATCCACCACGTGTTGCGCAGACCGTGTTTCCAACCCTCGAGAAGAGCCTCAAAAATGTTACCCTCATCCATCTCGGCGTCGCCAATAAGCGCGACCATGCGGCCTTCCGGACGGTCGTTGGCCATGCCTTTTGCTCGAAGGTAATCCTGCACCAATGAGGAAAACAGGGTTTGCGCGACGCCCAGTCCGACAGACCCGGTCGAGAAGTCGACATCGTCCGTATCCTTCGTCCGTGATGGATAGGACTGCGCACCTCCATAAGCGCGGAAGGATTCCAGTTTCGACCGTGTCTGGTTGCCGAAGAGATACTGGATGGCGTGAAAGACCGGACTTGCATGCGGTTTCACCGCGACCCTGTCTTCTGGATGCAAGACCGCGAAGTATAGCGCAGTCATGAGCGTGGTGAGCGATGCTGACGAGGCCTGATGCCCTCCAACTTTGAGCCCGTCGTCATTCGGCCGAAGGTTGTTGGCGTTGTGGACCATCCATGTGGAAAGCCACAGTACCTTGCTTTCGAGTTCCTTGAGGCACGCGAGTTGAGGATCGTTCATTTTATAACTCCACCGAGAGGAGGGAGGATAGGAAAATCCAGCGGGCGATTGCGGCTAAAAGCGCGATAAGCTAGAGCCGCTTCGGCCGGACTCAGCTAATTTTTATGCAGGAAACAAAAACCTATGCCAAAAGATGTGATTGACGATATCGATCGCAGATTGCTGGCTGCACTTCAGTCGGATGCTCACGCGACAACGGAAGATCTCAGCGAGATCGCCGGGCTCTCTCCATCGCCTTGCGCGCGCCGAGTGCGGATGCTCGAAAAATCAGGCGTGATCAGATTCTACGTGGCAATCGTTGATCAGGTGAAGGTTGGATTGCCCGTTAGCGCCTTTGCTTCCGTCAAGCTTGAGCGACAACGGGAGGAAGAGCTCGATGGTTTTTCGAGCGCGGTCCGTCGTTGGCCGGAAGTCGTCGAATGTTATTTGATGACCGGAAAAATGGATTTCTTGCTGCGTGTCGTCGTCAAGGATCTAGAGGCATATGAAACCTTCCTGAAGCAGAAACTCACCAGGCTCGACGGCGTGGCCTCGATCGAATCCAGCTTTGCGTTGGGCCAGGTGAAGCATGCTCACGGGTTGCCGATCGGCGTCTGACAGCCGGCCTGTAAATCTCGCGGGCGACCAGGGCACGGTAAGCCTATGGTGCCAGATAGCGAACGAATCCTATCGGGCTACGATATTGACGACGTTGATGCCGGCGCCGTTTCGTATTTGCGCTATTGCTAATATTAGTTCATGATCCTTCTGCCGGGGGGGATCGCCGGCATGGCCCGGTTGGGGACCTTCAAGCCCAAATCAACCCCTCGGTAGCCGGGCCGCTCATCATCAATTGGTTGACGAAGGCCGCCGCACAGGCCCGGTGGTATTCCAATGGATGAACTCGGTTCCTTCCCTGTCGATTCCCGCATAGACTTTAACAGTCCCTCATGCGGGGTCCGCAAGGGCTCAATCTGGAATTCCCAAGTCTGCGTTTTGCTTCGAAGGGCCACTTCCATAAGCGTGGTCCAGCAGGGCAAGCAGTTTGCGGGCCGAGTCATTGCAACAGGAATAGTGAACTATGTTGTCACGGTCGCGGCGGACGCGGACCAAGCCGAGTGCGCGTAACTTGGCCATGTGCTGTGACAGTGCCGACGAGCTAAGCCCCAGTTGCTCTCGAAGCGCCTCAGCCGGCAATTCGCGGTCGAGCACGAGGTGCATGATCAACAGGCGTCGAGCATTGGCCATCGCCGTCACAAATCTTGCAGCCTCTTTAGCTTTAGTCCCAATTTGTTTCACGCGCCCCCGTCGGCGGGCGCCCGTCTTTGAGCCCTGTAGCCACGCCATAGGGGTCCGTCGGGGAGCGCGCGGCGGCCTTCCTGAACGCTGTTTCATCGCGGTACGCGTAAGGGCTGGACGCCTTGCCCATGAAATGCTGGTCGATGTTCCCCTACCCACTGGCGTGCCATTGGGGCGAAGGGGACAAGGAAGTCTAGGTTCACGATCGTTCTACATTGGCTTGCATTGGCAGATTGCGCACGCGATCTTCCAGATCGCGCTGCTTTTCTTCGTTCGAGGCCAGCCGGTTGAAGGCATGTTCGGCAAGCATGGACCCGACGGATATGATCAGGAGCGGCGCGGTCCACGTCCAGCAGGAATGCAAGGCGAAACACGCCAAGCCGGCGACAGCGGCCGAAACCGCAAAGATCGCGAACCGGATCATCTGGGCCATCGTTACTCCCTGTCCAATTAGCATGATCGAGGATTAATGCAGCAAGGGGCTGCATTAGCAATGATTAAAGCAAGCTGGAAGGCCGCAGGAGCGTCATCTCAGTCGCCGAGCTGACACAAAAGCTTTTCACTGACGCCAAAAAGGTCGGCATCAGCAGCACTGAGATCGAGGTAGATACTGGCAGCCCTCACTTGGCAGTCGGGCACGACTTACAGGCGGCGGCCAGCTCAACTCTCTATATGGTTGAATCTAAACGACAATATTCCGTTCCATAATGTATGTTATGCCGCAAATAGTTCTAGCAGCTATTTAGTAATGCGACAGTTGCCCCAGTTAGAGATGCGACACTTCCCGCTTCCGAGGCTGGTCAACATGAAGCTGGAAAGGAAGGCTAGCGACTTCACAGAGCCTGGCGTGAGGGCGGGCTTATTGCGGGAGCCGTCATGCTTTGGTCACCTTGTCGCAAAAAGAGCTGCATCGTCTCGAAGCCATCCAGAAGATCCGCGACCGACGGCTGAGCGTCGTACATGCAGCGGAGCTCCTTCACCTCAGCCGGAGTCAGGTTCACCGGCTGTTGCAGGCCTATGACCAGGACGGCGCCGGCGGGCTGGCGTCCAAGAAGCGCGGTCGGCCGAGCAATCGACGCCATGATGAGGATTTCCGCAGCACCACATTGGATCTGGTAAGCGATCGCTACCGGGACTTCGGCCCGACGCTCGCCCGAGAGAAGCTGCTTGAATGGCACCAGATTGCCGTCAGCACCGAGACACTACGCAAATGGATGACGGAAGCCGGAATCTGGACTTCACGCCGTGAGCGGAAGCGCCAACTGCATCAGCCGCGCGGTCGGCGTGACTGTCTGGGCGAGGCTCGTGCAGATCGATGGCTCTCACCATTGGTGGTTCGAGAGCCGCGGCCCCAAATGCGCCTTGCTCGTCTATATCGCGACGCGATCAGCCGAGGCATTAAGGGGGTTCCCGTGGGAGCATCTGTTATGCGCTTCCTTGGATAATTGCGTATATCCGACTTAGCAGATAAGTTCAGGATATTCGATCTAACACATATTTACAAAATATAGAAGCTGACGCATAATTCGAGCATGGTCCTCGCCCGTACCCCTGAGCAAATCGGAAATGCCATCCGCCGCGCTCGCAAGCAGAAAGGCCTCAGCCAAGCCGCGCTTGGCGATCGTGCCGGTATGCGGCAGCCCTCCGTTTCCATTATTGAGAGCGGGAACCCAGCCGCCCGACTTGACAGCGTGCTGGCTTTGCTGGCAGCCCTCGACCTGGAGTTCCAAGTCGCGCCGCGTTCCAAGCGGTCCTCCTCTGAAATAGAAGACCTGCTCAGCTGATGGGTCGGCGGCCCCTTCACGTGCCGTTGCGGGTCTATCTGAACAACCGCCTTGTCGGCCAGCTCAGCAAAGAGTCCAGCGGCGCCGTTCGCTTCCGCTACGAGGATCACTGGCTTGCGCGGCGGGGCGCGTTTCCGGTCTCCCTCTCCCTGCCTTTGCGCGAAGATGCCTACCGGGGTGAACCCGTCAACGCCGTTTTCGAGAATCTGCTGCCTGACTCGGACGCGCTGCGCCGCCGTGTGGCCGAGAAAGTCGGCGCGCGGGGTATAGACGCCTACAGCCTGCTGGCGCGGATTGGCCGCGACTGCGTGGGCGCACTGCAATTCATTGCCGGAGACGATGACTTACCAGATATCGAAGCTATCAGCGGCGAAGCCGTCGATGACGGTGAGATTGAGAAACTCCTCAAGAACCTGGCACAGGCTCCGCTCGGCTTGAGCCGCGATGATGACTTCCGCATCTCTGTCGCCGGCGCTCAGGAGAAGACGGCCCTGCTCCGGCATGACGGACGGTGGCTCAAACCGCACGGCACCACCCCCACCACACACATCTTCAAGACGCAGATCGGCACGCTGCCTAACGGCATCGACCTCACCAACAGCGTCGAGAACGAGTTTTACTGCCTGGCGCTGGCCGAAGCGTTTGGCCTGCCCGTCAACACGGCGCGCATTGCCACCTTCGGCAAGACCAAGGCGCTGGCCATCGAACGCTTCGATCGACGCTGGACCGAGAGCGGACGCCTCATCCGCCTTCCACAGGAAGACTGCTGCCAAGCCCTCTCTGTGCCGCCGACCCTCAAGTACCAACACGAGGGCGGGCCAGGCATGGCGGCAATCCTCAATCTCCTCAAAGGCAGTGATACGCCGGCAGAAGACCAGAAGACCTTCCTCGCCGCCCAGATGTTGTTCTGGATCCTAGGCGCGACTGACGGCCACGCAAAGAATTTCAGCGTGTTTCTGGCGCCCGGTGGCGGCTACCAACTGACCCCGCTCTACGACATCCTAACCGCTCAGCCGAGCCTCGACTTGAACCAGATCACGCGCAAGCAGATGAAGCTGGCAATGGCAGTGGGAACGAACCGTAACTACCGGATAGACCAAATTCACCCGCGGCATTTCCTTCAGACCGCCACCGCGGTCAAACTGCCGGACAGCGTGGTGAATGGGGCCATGGCCCATATCGCAGAACGTGGCGAACGCGCCTTCACCCGGGTAACTGAACTCCTTCCTCGTGACTTTCCCGAAGCGATCCACGCCAGCGTCAGTGCCGCCGCCCTACCGCGGCTGAGGGCGTTTGAAGAGGCGGTGTCCTGAGTAGGACAAGAACCACCCCGGATGGATAACAAGTTAGCTCGTGCCGAAAGTTGACGGGCCCTGACTGCATGCATCGTCTTCCTGCCCGGTCGGATCGTCAGGCACGATCTCATCAAAAATCGCGGACCAATTCCGCTTTGCCTTGCCGCTGGATCTCTCGGATACCGTGGTGGTCAGTTGTTTCAGTTTTCGAGCTGCAGCAACAAAGCGCGCCTCTATCGCAGCTCCGGAGGGAGGCGTAGGCGGATGAGCTGTGCCGAATGCTGCAATGCGGCGATCTTCGGACGCGCCCGACTGGGAATAGGCGTCTGTGAGCGCGGGTATCGCAGCCCGCGGCAGCAGCTCCGTCGCTGGTACATCGGGGGTATTGGATCGCGAGAACCGCTCCATTGCCTTGAATGGAGAAGTCGCAAAAAAGCGCAACTTGTCTGCCAAAACAGGCGCCTGCCCTTCTACGAGGATGACCATCTTGTCGGCGGGCATTTGCCTGACCTCCTGAGGCATCATCAGATCGCGTTCGCGCACCTGTTCGACTTTGGTGCGGCGATGCAGCCCCATCAGTTCGATCGTTCTCGACTCCGTCCTGTAACGCACTGTCTTCTTGCCCAGTCCCCTTGAAACGCTCTCGGCCGTGACCTGGTCGTTTGCGCCAAGCACTAGCTGATATCCGCAATTGCCCATAAGCGAATGGCGGGCGGTTTCGCCGTAGATCTCATCCAAGTTTTTGAGGTCTTGGATGATGAAGGCCATTTTTATGTTGTAGCCGGCCACATAGGGCAGTTTGCTGGTGATCTCGGAGACTTTTCTCAGCTGCCGAAACTCGTCCAGCAGGAAGTAGATGGGCAGCGAATTCTGGTCCTGGGTGAGCAGCAGCGTGTCCAGCGACTGTTGGACAAAAAGCGATAGCAGCGGTTTCAGCATCGCCACGTCGGTGATGTTGGGCGCCAGGTATATCGAGATCGGTCGATGCTTCAGCGCACGAAGATCCATGTCGGTGACCTCGGTGGCTGCGACCACGCGCTCGTTGCGAAAGGGACGCAGGGCCTTCTGCACGTCGAGCAGCGCGGACGCAGCGGCGCGCTCCGACAGCGCGATATAGGCGTTGAAGCTTTCGAGCGTAAAGCGCGACAGGTTCGGCTCCTTTTCTTTGATGAGGCTCATCAGGGCCTGCAGATCGACGCCGCTGTTGAAGAATGAAATCACCTCGCCAAGATTGCGGCGGCCGCGATAGGAGTCGCTCTCGTTCACGTAGCTGATAGCCCCAGCCAGCACCAGCTGCGCGGTGGCCTGCCAGATCGCGTTCTCGGAATCGGCACTCTCGGGGACGAGAATGCTTGCTATGTTCAGAATGTCCGTTGTGCGATCGCCCCGGTCGGGCCTGATGAAGTCGAGCGGATTGTAACGATGTGTTCTTTCGCTGCCCGGCGCGAACAGGAAGACCTGGTTTCCGGTTGCCTTGCGATACCCGGCCGTTGAGCGGAAGATTTCGCCTTTCAGGTCGGTAACGATCATCGACCCTTGATGAGTGAGTGCGTTCGGGATGACGTAGGAGGTCCCCTTGCCCGAGCGCGTCGGACCGATGACCAGGTGATGGCGCTCGTCTTGGACGCGAAGGACATGGCGCCCGTAACGCCCCAGAATGTGTCCGTGGCGCCGGAACCATCTGCCATGCCGCAGCGAGGTCGTATTTTGGAAACGAGCATTGCCAAGCGGTTCGGAAGCACGCTTCAAACCGAGAGAGGCGATCGCACCGGCGATGAGGACCGACACGGCGGCTGCCCCCAGACTGGTCCGCTGCAACACGGCGTTGTCAGGGTAACGGGCAAGCTGCTGGAGCGCTGCGAACGGATTGGTTGTCGCGGTGACCTGCAAGATGCGGCCGTCGCCATACAACAACTGTAGCACCACCCCGTAGGCGAGCAGCCAGACGACAAAACCAATCGCGAGGCAGAAAACGAGATAGGCGATGCGGAACGTGCCGGTCATGATCGATCCATTCTTGAGAAATAGATCTCCGACACGCCACGACGTCCGCCCTCGCGCCTCAGCTGGACAACGATCGGAATGACGCTGCGAATGTAGGAAATAAGGTCGGCTTTCGAGTAAGCTGCCGACAGACCCGATTGCATCACCATCATGGCGAGCTGCTCATAGGCGCCGCGAGGCGTGTCGGCGTGGACTGTCGACATCGAGCCTGGATGGCCCGTGTTGACCGCACGCAGGAACGAGAACGCCTCACCTCCTCTCACTTCGCCCACGAACAGCCGGTCCGGGCGCATGCGCAAAGAGGCCTCGAGCAGGTTCTGGATCGTCACACTCGCCGTGCCTTGGTCGCCTTTGGATGAAAGCAGGTGCACGGTGTTGCGCTGGGGAGGAAACAGCTCGCGAGTATCTTCCAGCGTGATCAGGCGTTCGCCCTCGTGGACGGCCTTGAGGCAGGCGTTCATGAATGTGGTCTTGCCGCTTGAGGTGCCACCACTGATTAGCATGGAGACGCGGCTGAAAATGGCGCTACGGACAAAGCCATAGGCGTCGTCCCTCCGCAAAAGCTCCGTCAAGCCGCGATCGGCATCGTTCATGCCGCTGATGGCAACGGATACCTTATTGAAGGCGCCAGCGTCGCGATAATCCTCAAGCGTGAACTCGCCAACGACTTGCTTTCGGATCGAAACCGCGCCCCCCTCGGGCGCTGCCGGCGGCAGCACGAATTGTATGCGCTCCCCAGTTGGAAGGGCTGCGCTGAGGATCGGGTTTGCGGGACCAATGAACTGATTGGTGGCGGCCGCGACCCGTTCGCCCATATGGACGATTTCGGAGGCTGTCAGCTTTGGAATGTGATGGTATTCCATGTGACCGGCACCAAGGCGCTCGACATAGACATGGCCAGGTTTGTTGATCGAGATCTCGACAATCTGTGGATCTGTCAGCAGCGGCCTGAGCGGTTCGAGAGACCGGTGAAGGAAATAGTGCCGGTCATTGTTGCCAGGCTCGATCGAAACCGCGCTCATGACGAATTTCCTCCAATGCCTCTGAAACCGGATCGTCGTAGACAGCGGAAAAGTCGAGGTCCTGGCGCACGAAGACGAAGATCCGCTCGCCTTGCGGCACGCTGATCGTCGGCGGGATTTTCAGGCTCTCGCCAAGCGCCTGGTTGGCCATGTCCGAGAACGTCTGAGCAATCGTCGAGCGTGCGTTATCCTCAGCGCGCCTTGCCTCGTCGCTGCCTGTCGCGGTCTGGCTGCCGTAGCCGGTCAGGTAACTGGCGCCGCCGCCGACGATCGAAAGCAGGATGGCCGCGCCGAAGCGCTCCCGAAACTTGGTGTCGACCCGGCCGGTAAGCCCGGAGCGGCCAAGACTGTCGGCGCCGATCGAGTTCAAGCGGACGCTGACACCGTCATCGCGAAGCAATCGTGTCCAGATCACGAAGATGCGCTTCTGGCCGCGGGTGATTTCGGACTGGTATTCACCGATCAGCCGCGTGCCTGTCGGGATCAGTACACGACGGCCGTCGAATGAATAGACGTCCTCGGCGACGATGGCGCGGATCTGGCCGGGAAGGTCGCTGACAACCGCGGTCTCGAGAATGCCGGGAAGGAGCGTGCCTTCCGCAATCAGTGCATCGACCCGGGCGATCTTCCTGGCCCGTGCCGAGCGATCGCCGATGTTGGCCGCTGCAGCGAGAAACTTGCTGTTACGGTCTTCGCCGGCAACGGAGCGCGGTTGCGCATCGCCGGCCGAGGCGCCTTGCTCGTCGCTGGTCGCCCCCTTTTCGTCGAAGACGATCATCTTGGAACGAAAGCGTTTGGGAAACTCATCGCCTGGGGCTGCCGGGGCGTCGGGAGCGGATAGAGGCGCTGCGGGCGGTGGCACATCGAAAGGCGTGACATTGGGACTCGGCACTGGCGGCGGTGGTGGCGGTGGCGGTAATTCCATCACTTCGGGCGCGGTGGGCTTCGCCGGCTGTTCTCGCTCACGCATGAACGAAGGCGGCCGAAAACTGGTGGTCGAGAACTCCTCGTCACCGGCTGGCACGTGGCCTTGCAACGGTTGACGCCCAGCCAAGGTAAAATAGCCCGCCACAAGCCCCAACAGGATCAGGACGGCACCACCGGCAAGCTGCTTGCGACGTACGGACCCGTCCGCAACAGCGGGGTCGTCATTGCCGGCCAAAGCCTCCAGTTCGGGACTTCGCTGGATCAATTTCCGCTCCTCCTGCGGACCGTTGCCATGTCGTCTCGCACTGGCGCCAGCGCGTCGGCATCGGGCGCGCCGAAATCGGGCTTTCGAAGATTGAAGATGCACAGCCACTGATTGCCGTCGCGCAACGTGTATTGGGCGGCGACACCGTCGACGACGATGTACTCGCCTTCCTTGCGGAAGTTCCTCAGCGTCTCCGAGAAATCGGAATTGACGGCGAAGATCGCCGCGGCACGCCGGCCGAAACGGAAGAAAGTCTTTGTGCGTCATCGAACACTAACGCCGGCTTCAGACCCGCATCGCCGGAAAATGAATAGTCGATGTTGACATTGGCCTTGTCGATCGCGGCGATGTTGGGCCAGGCCGCGCGCTGCTCAGCTTCGCTCCTCAGCGCCGCGTCGCGGTCCTTCTCCGGATAAGCGAAACGAATGCCGAACACCTGTCGGCCTCCTGCGGGAGCACTATCCTTCAGCTCCAGAAAGTAAATGCGCCTGCTGGTCACGACGTTCATGTTCGTCGTCACGTTCCTGGCGATCGGCTTGACGAAAAGGATGTTGCCCTGCTCAGCAGGAACGACCTGCCAACTTTCGCTGTCGCCGAGCGATATGGTCTGAAATTTCTCCTCCTCGTCGAAGACGATCATCGTCGATACGCCATAGCTTGCATGCACTTGGACGACGTTGTTCTCCTGATAGGTGACGCTGGTGATGCGCGCGTCCAGGCGACCGGCCTTCGGCGTCTGCGCGCCGAAGGCCACAGCGGTGAACTCGAAGAGGATCAGATAAGCGACCACGACCAGACCGCGTGCCATCATTCGGAACCGCCCGGTGTCACCGTTTCCTGGTCGCGGCGGTAGCTGTAGACCTGGAAGCCGAGCGGATTTTCGAAGCGCCATTCGTTCTTGAGCGGGCTCTCGGTGTAGCGGAATCTCACCACCGAGATCCAATGCCTGTGAATGGCTTCCGTCTCGCTCTTTTCTGTGGTCGAGAAGCGCACGATCGCCGTACTGGCGTTTGGGAAGGTGACGGACTTGATATCGACAAGCACCCGCTTCAGCCGGCCATAGATCTTCGCCGGATTTTGCGCGTTGGCGGCGCTGAACTGCATCTGCAGGTCGCGGGCCGCCTCGTCGGTCGACAAAAGCGCCGCGATCCCGAAATATTCGTCGATGGCAAAAGGATCATATCCCTCGCGGTTGCGGATGTAGCGAACGACATTGGCCTGGGTGACAGCCTCCTGACCGGTGAGATCAGAGGTCCTCGTCAATCCCGACTTGACCTCGATATAGCCGGTGTTCCTGTCGACCTCGACCACATAGGGCTCGAAGCTCTTCAGCGGCACCATCAGCACCAGCGCCAACAGGGCAAGGGCCGCGATCGAGGCAAATAGCAGCGTGAAAAACCAGGCGATGCGGCTGGAGCGCATGGCGCGCTTGAAGATCTCGTGCTCCCAGACGTCACCGTCCTGGAAGTAGGATCTCAGCTTTTCGTCGAGGGGTTCTGCCATTGGACGTTGCGGAGCGTTGGAGGACAATTCTGTTGCGTTTTGGTGTTACCGCGTCTGTGCATTGGCGGTGATGGCGCGCTGCATGGCCTCGCGCGACGGCGTTTGAGGGCTGCGCAATCGGGCCTGCACACGATTGATAGCGGCCTGCATCTGTGTGGCCGAGCCGGCAACAGCGGCGCGCCCCGAAAGGACGCCGCGGCCGGTAAGGGCTCGCGAACGCTGACCAACCGGCATCGCGAGCCCGCCGACAATGCCTTGCGCCAGCGACTGGATCTGCAAGAGAACGAAACTGCCGGCCAGGCACAACATCACGAAGGCTGCAAGGTCGCTGAGCTTCAGCTCGCGATTGCCCGAGATCTGGTTGATCTTGGTCAGTTCCGGCGCCATCGCCGCGATCAGGAAGGCGGCGATCACGTAGACGAACAACGGGATCAGTGCGTAGAGCAGCGACTGGTTCAACCATCCCATCGCGTAGTTGCGCGTCACATCAAAGAACATGCAGGCGATGAAGATCGGCGCGGTGCCAAGCAGAACCCACAGGATCACCTTGGCCAGGACCAGGATGCCCAGCGCCACGGAGACGAACAGCCCGGCAAAGGCCATGATGATCATGCCGATCAAGGCCGGCAGCACGGAGAAATAGCCGGCCTGCTCGGCAAATGTGGACGCTGCCAGATTGGCGGTCTGCCAGATCTCCGAGAGGCCGTTGCTGGGTTCCGTCACCCCTGTGCCCGATGCGGCCAGTATTGCCCGCCCCGCCGCCTCCGGGACTTTTGTGATCCAGGCATAGACGAGAGCCTGGAAGTGCGACCAGGTGCTGACCAGAACGAGGATCACCATGACGCGGGCGACGCGGCCCACGATCTCGGCAGCGCTGAGCCTCGACGTTCCCAGCACCAATTGCACTCCGTAGAAGAGCACGACCAGGATGAACAGCAGCCGAAGCAGTGGCTCGATGTCCCTGCTCAGAACCTCGAACGCACGCTCGGAGAAATTCTCGCCCGAAGCATCGATGCGCTGCAGCAGTTCGCCGATGAAATTATCCACGTCAGCCCTATTCCGTTCGAGAGGGAAAATCGCCGCCGATCATTGCCCATGCCGCCGCTCTGTCGGGGTTGACCGGCCGCATCGGCCCGCACTCAAGGTGGGTGGCTTGTGCCGCGTAGCTCATCACGGCGGCCGGCCGTTTGCAGGGCGCGGATTTTTCCTTGGGCGTGGCGCACCCGGCAAGCAGCAGCGCCACGACGCTAAGCGCGATCGGTTCGTGCCGGCCTCGTGTCATTCGTAGGTCAGCGCCTTCTTGGTGTTTGAAATATCAGTCAACCTGCGCTGGTTCTCCGCCTGCAGCGCCTGGACGGCACCGTTCATGACGCCGATCATCTCGTTCAGGGTCAGTCCGGTCTGCACCTGCAATTGTGTGTTCTGGTCAATCGAGCCTTTTATGTCCTGAGCCTGGCCGATCCCCTGCCCGGCTCGCTCAAGCGCGGCACGCCGCGTTGCGACAGCCTGTCGCGAGCCAGTGATCAGAGCCGACACGCCGAGCACCGTCTTGACCATCTCCTCGTACGATTTGTCGCTCGCCAGAGAACTTTGCTGTTTGCCAGAAAGCGATTTCACCAGTTGCATGCCGTTGATGAAGGTCGTCGCGGCCTTGGCGATCTCCGGACCCATGGAGCCAAAATCCGGAACGCCATTTTGAAGCACGCTGTCGAAGGAAGGCACCGAGGAGACGCTGAAACCATTGCCGATCGCCAAGTCCTTGAGCGAGCCGACGTCGCTGCCGCGGTTGCCGGTAACTGCCTGCAGGGTCTTTTCGACGGTGGTCAGAATATCCCTGTTGGTGTCCAGGATTCTCGCGGCCTTGTCGGCGGTGTCCTTGGCGACGGCATAGTTCGTCCTGTCGATCACCGGAATGTCGGCTTTGGCCGAGGTGACCATCACGGTCGCGGCGACCAGCACAAGAGCACGTTTCATTGGAGACCTCCTTGTTGCGGGTTGAAGAACAGCTCGACCTCTTGCTCGAGCTCGTGGACGCAGGCTTGCGCTTGCCGGCTCCAGACCAGACCGACGCGCGCATCGCAAAATCCGCCTGTCGGCGGCTGGTCGTCGGGCTTCGGACGGCCACCCGAACGGCTGGCGCCTGAAAGGTCGCTCAGCGTCACCGCGTTGCTCGAGTTGACCAGGTCTGCGAAACTGGCGCCCAGTTGGATCAGCCGGTTGAGCATTTCGACATTGGCGTTGCGGGCGCCTGAATTCTTGTCCCAGCTGTCTTGAACCGTGCCGGTGGCAGCCGAGCCGAATTGCTCAAACCAGGACGCCACATCGTTTGAGCCGTCGCCGACCGCACTGGTCAGTCCCATGGCGTCCAGCGTTGCGGTACGCATGCCCTGGAAGGCGGCACCCGTTCCGCCATAGTTCAATGGAATGCCCGACTTGTCCGAGCCGCCAAAGGCCGGCAGCCACTTTTGCGTTATCGCCGCGACATAGCCCTGCGTTTCTCTGAAGGGCGGGATGCCGCCGTACTTTTCGACGCTGCCGGCACCTGCATTGTATGCGGCCAGTGCAAGCGAGGCGTTTCCGTTGAAGCGTTCGAGCTGCTGCTTAAAGTAACGCGCGCCGCCACGCAGATTCTGCTCGACGCTGTTTGCGTCAACGCCAAGCTCCGCCGCCGTTCCCGGCATCAGCTGCGCCAGCCCGATGGCGCCAGCGCTCGATCTTGCACAGGGGTTAAACCTGCTCTCCTGGTAGACCAGGGCCAGAAACTGGTTCTCGTCGACGCCCTCCTCGCGGGCCACCCGCCGGACGAGGCCGGCGATGGTTGGGTTGACGTTGGCGGCGGCAACCGGATCGTCCTTGCGGCCCGGCCGATACATCGCGCATGTGATGCTTTGATCGACGCTGTAGCGATCGCGATCGGCCTTCTCGATTGCCGTGACATTGCCGTTGCGGTCCTTTCGCCTTTCGAGCACCGAGCCGTCGATGGTCACCACATCGGCTGCCGAGGGCGAGGCAAGAAGCAGCAAAAGCAGGGGGAGACGCCGGATCATGTCGATTGCCTCCAACCGCAGAATTCCGCCAGCCAGAGTGCCGGATCATCACCCAGTCGCGCCCGCAGGGCTGCGCATGCCTCGATCGTTTCCTTGCGGCCCGACAGCACTTTGAGGATGTCAGGCATGGTCGAGAGATCAAGTCGGGCAATGACGGAATCGTTGCCGTGCTTGATCAGGAACGTCCGCCGCTCCGGTGGCGTGTTCCTGACAAAGGCGAACTCCTTGGCCGTCAGCCCGAAGCGGCCGACATAGCTCTCCTCATCGGCGCGCGGATTTGGAAAGTGCAGGTTGGTGGAGGACTGCTCGATGAGGGTGTGCGATTGTGGTGCCTTGGCGATGTCGGCCGCCGACTGCGTGCCGAACCCGACGATCCCGTTCAGCTTGCGGATCGTCTTCATCTTGTCGACGATATAGCCGGAGAAGGTCTTGTCCTGCAGAAGCTTCCAGCCCTCGTCCATGAAGATCAGGACGGGATTGCCGGTGAGCAGCTCATCGAGGCGGTGGTAAAGGTACATCAGTGCAGGCGTGCGCACCTCGGCATTGTCCAACACATGCGTCATATCGAAACCGAAGATGCGGCTGCCGGAGAAGGACAGGACATCGCGCGGCGCATTGAACAACCAGGCCCTCTCCCCCTCGAACCATGGCCTGAGGCGTGATTGGAGGTCGTTGGCGTCGGAGCGCGATCGCCCCATCAGCAGAGCCGAGAGGTTGGCGAAGGTGCGCTGCTGCGCCGGCACCTGGCAAATGCGCGCGATCGCGCCTTCCAGCGTATGCTCTTCCTCCTGCGAGAAGCCGCGGCCGTCGGCGGGTTGCAGCATCGCCTTGACCAGCCGCAGCAGGAATTCGCGGTTGGCCGGCGTATTGTCCATCTGCAGCGGATTGAAGCCGGTGGCGACGCCGGGCTCCAGCACTTCATAGGTTCCACCGACGGCGCGAATGAAGATCTCGGCGCCGCGATCCTTGTCGAAGAAGACCGCACGCGGCTCTGGCGAGATGCGAAGCGCCTGCGCGAGCAGGAAGCTCAGCACCACGGTCTTGCCGGATCCGGTCGGCCCGGTGACCAGGAAGTGGCCGATGTCGCGCTGGTGGAAGTTGAACCAGTAGGGTGTCTGCGAGGTCGTCTCAAGCAGCGCGACCGGCAAGCCCCAGTGATTTCCCGTGGCCGTGCCGGTGGCGAAATTGTGCATCGACGAAAAGCCGGCGAAATTCGCGCTCGACAGCATGGAAGAACGGGCGATGTAGCTGTGGTTGCCTGGCAGCTGCGCCCAGAATGAGGCCTCCATATTGAGGTCTTCGCGCAGCCAGTTGATGTTCATGTCGGTGAGGCAGGCGCCGAGTTCCGAGACGGATTTGTCGACGCCGGCAAGGTCGTGCGCCAGACACAGGAGGCTGAAATGATGATAGCCGAACACGGCCTCCTGGTTGACGAGGCTGTTGAAGGCAAAATCGATGTCGGTCTCGACCGTGCTGCCGGCTTCGTCGGACGCCTGGATCTGCCGCTGCAATCTTGCGATCCGTTCTTGCGCGATCGGCTTGTCGGCGATGGTGAAAGATTGCGTCAGGATGAATTCGTGATTGAGCTGCAGCAGCCCGTCCAGCATGCCCGGTCCTGAAAAAGGCGGGTATTCCTTGATCGAGAGCATGGCGCCGAAGCGGTGGTCAGCCGTCGTCGGACCCTGCGCCTGCAGCGTCCTTTTGGAAAAGTGCAGCCGCGAGGTGCCGATATAGTTGCGGATCGCCATGCGCGGCAGCCGCATGGGGGCAGACGTCCCGCAGGTCAGAAGCGTGTTGAAGAACCCGCACGGCTCCGAATAGGGCTGGCCGTCGCGGTAGACGATGCCAAGCGGCCGGGCTCCATATTTCTGCAGGTCGCGTGCGACAGTGGAGACAATTTCCTCCAACTCGTTGATGCGCTCGAGCACCTGCTGTTTCTGGCTGTCCCTGTCACGCGTCCGGCTGAACACGGCAGAAAGGCTATCGGCTACGCCCAGCGCACCACGCATGCGGGAGCGAACGATGGTGAGGTACAGCTCGTTTGTGAACATGCGGCGCTGCTTGAGCTCGGCCATGTAGCGTGTGTTGAGGAGAGCGCAGAACGGATCCGAGAAAGAACCGCCGATCTCTGGAATGACTTGCCTGCGAATGACGGTCGACCACAGCGAAAACCTGCTCGAGCCTAGGGCCCGGATCATGGTGTTCTGCACGCTGGCCCGCATGTTGAGTTCGGCCTGGTCCTCGGTCTGGAAGAACAAGCCATCGAGCTTGATGACGCTGAGCAGCGCCCCGCTTTCTAGACCGATCACCGTGTTGGCGAGGTGGCGCATGTAGGGCACGTGCATGGCCATTGGTCTGTCGCGGCGCCGTTGGCGTCCGAAGCCCAGTTCTTCGGCGACAATGTTGAGCATGATCAGGGCCCGTAGGAATTGGTTTGCCAAAAGGTCCTGTTTGGCGTGCGCGGTGTGCGGCGCCCCGCGGTCTGGACCAGATCGAGGATGCGCACGTCACGGCTGCAGAGCGCGAACAGGGCGAGATAGGTGACAGGCGCGATTGCGGCTGCCCAGAAACTGCTGGTCACCAGGAACGCGATGAGCGTGATGCCGAGGATGAGGTAGAAGGCGCTGAGCGGGACTCCCCACACCATCGGCGGCCGGGTGAGCCCGATGACCAGCGGTGTCAGTTGCGGCCTGTCGTCAGAATGATCGCTCATGGCTCAGTTGCCGACAGCCGATATCATCTGGTCGACGATCGCCGGCGCGCCGAACACCAGCCCGATGCCGATCACCACGGCGCCCGCGGTGAACCAGGAGAGGCGTCCGGCGAAGGCCAGAAAGCCAAGCCCGATGACGGCGATGATGGCGAGCAGCCGTCCGAATGGGCCGGTTATGAAATCGACGATCATTTGCACCGCGGTTTCGAGCGGTGCAAATGCGCCGGAGGTCTGCGCCAACGCCGGCTCGGCAATGGCGCACAGCGATACGCCAAGGACCAGGGCGGTGCCTGCAATTCGAAATGCCCGTGTCCGTCGAGCGTTCGAGAGGGCTCGCTTCATGTCTTCCTCCGTCAAAATTGCAGGACGCCGCCGACCCACTGCCGCGGCTTGCCTTTAGAGTTCGCTCCGATGAGAGGAGGCGCCTTGCCGGTATCGGCAGGATCAGCTGCTATGCCGCTGCCGGCCTGCCGCCTGAGCGGCGGCAGCTTCAGCTGCCGATTGATGACGTCGGCGACGAACCGGACCGTCTCCGGGAAGGGTGGCACGCCGTCATATTGAAGGATTCTCGCCTCGCCGGCGTTGTAGGCGGCGGCAACGATCAGCGGGTTGCGATAGGTGGCAAACAGATCCCGCAGCAGCCGCACGCCGCCGTCGATGTTTTCGGCCGGATCACAGATGTCGCTGACGCCGAAATGGGCTGCCGTCGACGGCATCAATTGCATCGGGCCACGCGCCCCTTTTGGAGAGTTCCGGCTGTGGTCGAGGCGGCCTTCAGACATCGCGACTGCAAGTGCGAAATCGCGATCGACGCCATACCTGGATGCAGCCTGCGCCACGAGCCGTGCGATCTCTTCCGAATTGAGGGGTGATGGCCCGCATTCAGCGTCGCCGGGAAGTCCGTTGTTAGCCGACGCGAAGTCAAATTGACTATGATCGATGGAGCGTGATGCGCTCGCCGTCTGCCCCGGCGGCGCCACATCCACGTCAATGCGCGTGGGGGCTTGGGTTTGACGAAGTCTGCCTTGGCCATCGAGCACATACTCTCCTGCCCTCTCCGCCCAGCGGCTATGGAAAACGCTGTCGATTATGCCGGCCTCTCCCGCGCTGACCGCGGAGACCGTTGAATTGCGCGGCGGCTGGCGCAGGTCGCGGTTTTCCGCCGCGCTGCTTGCGGAGTATGCCGACGGCCAACTCAGGAGGGCCGAACTCAGCAGCAGGAGCAGCCGCCGGTTTGCCAATATGAACAATGGAGAAACCATCGCAAGTTTCCACGCCGGTGGGTCGAAGTTTCGATAAATCGGTAGCTGACGGAAAAAAGAATGTCAAATCGATATTGTTTTTTGTTGCGCAAAGGATCCGTAATTGGCAAGCTGGATCGAAACGAGATGCTATTTGGGAGTGTCAAATATGAGAGCCAGCGTCGGCGGCAGCTTCGTCCTTTGCCTGGCGTCATTGGTGCCGGCCATCGCGGCCGAACCCGTCGATCAGGCCTACATCAGGTCACTCGCCGCGCCGGGAAAGACGGTCCTGGTCGTCGAATACTACGATGGCCAGGGAAGCATTGCCGAGCGCAAGGGCTTCGCTTCGACGAGCGGCTTCAAGGCCGTCTCGCCGATCGACTTCCGCGTCGATTCAAAAACCGTACTCCGCCTCTATGGCATCGAGCCCTGCGAGGGCGATCTGGTCAACCGCCGCGAGGATTTCTCCGGCACCTGCGCCGACTATGCCAGGAAGGGACTGGAGACGCTGTTGCAATCGCCAAAGGTGATCTTCTGCCGGGCCTTCGTCAGCGAGGCGAATGCGCCGCTTCAGGATGCGACCTGCTACGGCTACTACAATTACCCCGGCAGCCTCGACACGGTGGACATGTTCGAGGAGCAGCTGGTTTCGGTTGGTAGCCACCGGGTGGCAAGGAACCCTGACGGCACTGCGGTGCGCAAGGATCTCGCAGAAGCAGAAAAGATCGGTCGCGGCGGTTATGGCATGTGGGCCGATCCCAGGATGAAGGCGCAAGCGCAATGAGGACCGTTCGTATTCTCCTGGCCGGTGCGCTCGCCGCAGGCCCGGCAGGCGCCGCGCCGCCCGGATATTTCGACCTGCGACCGGGCGTGACGCTCGAGACTGGCGATAGTTGGGTCGAAGCCGGCACCAAGTATCGTCTATACGGCACCCAGGCGTGCCTTCGCGGAACTTTCTACACCGATGCCGCCGGCCGCCGTGCCGATTGTGGCGAGGCTTCGCTCGCGGTGTTCGGCGCCCTGATCGCCGACACCAGGCCTGAATGCGCCCCTGTGCTGAGGGTCGGCGACACCGTGCATGTTGCCTGTTTCGTCATGATCGAGGGCGATCGGCTTGATCTCGGCAATCTCATGATCACAAGCGGCTTTGCCTTCGCGGCCCTGCGTGCCGACGGATTGCCCTACCACGCCGGCTACGCCGTCGCCGAGCAGGCGGCGCGCGCCAGACACGCCGGGCTGTGGCAGTTCAAGGACGTCCAGCATCCGGCGATCCTGCTTGGTCAGGCTGCCGGCGCAAAAGCGTCGCGGCCATGACCGCGAGGCATTTGCTTTGGGCGCTGACCGCGCTGGCTTGCTCTTGCCTCCCCTCTCCTTCGCCCGGCGCCGATATCGCCAGAGCGGCTGGGAGCGGGCAAAGTGGTGAGCCTGCTTCCCTGACCGCTGGGCGATCTTCAAAGGCGATTGCGGGACGGGCCAGCGTGATCGACGGCCGCACCTTGTGGTTTCCTCGATCGGCTCAAAAAGTTCGCCTTGCCGGCATCGACAGTTGCGAATTGCCGCAATGGGCCTTCGATGCCAAGCGGCGCGGCGAAAGTGCTGTTCTGAAGCCGGTTCCGTGCGGGGCCTTGGCAAAAGCCTGGCTGAAGCGGATGGTCGGCGACAGACAAGTTGTCTGTCTCCTAGGCGAGTTCCCTGATCGCGACGGTGCCCTCAAAGGCAGGTGTGTCGCCGACGGGCACGACCTTGCCGTGGAGATGCTGCGCGTCGGCTGGGCGCGGGTGGAGACCGGCTCCCCGGTCCACTCGCACTATTTGAAATGGCAACGCTACGCCATGTCGGCGCGCTATGGAATGTGGTCTACATACGTCCTCGACATGGACGAGTGGCGCGCCAAGGCCATCGACAGTAGTTTGGCGCGAAGGCCAGTTGCAGATTCCAATCTAATCGCCGAGCGCAAATATGAGATCACGCCGCCTTTTGTGGACGCCAGAAGGCGCGCTTCCAGCTCGGTTCGGTAGCGCCGAGCCCTCGCAAGTTCGCAACAGCCAAAGTCGCCGCTCTAGATGTGACGGCCACCAACCGGGCACAGTCGAACGGCCACTGACGCGATGAGTACGGCCTCTGGATCACATCAGAGAGTCACGGGTCTTTTCTCCGCAGTAAATCAGCAATGCCCGACTGGAATTCCATGACACTGGCTTTGACTTCGTCGACCTCCGCAGGTCGCAAATGCGTCTTCCGCGCCAGGATTGCAGCAATCAGATAAAGAATTTTCTGCTCGGCCTCGCAGCTTTCAACAGGCTTGCGCTGGACCAGTCGGCGCCACGCAGATCGTTCAAGAGGCCGGCTTACGACCAGAGCCAGCCAGGCGGCAGCCGACAGCAGGCTAAAACGGCTGGCGCACCGTTTCCGGGAGAACCTCTCAACGGCGGCCACGAGGCGCCGGTGGCGTGCGATGCAACGTGCCATCCCGATGGCAGGATTCCCGATTTTGGCGCGGCCGACGTCCGAAGCGGTTGGCGAAACCCGCTCAACGCCCCTGAACGGGTCGCGCTGGGTGGCCGTGTTCCCACTGTGCTCTTGTCCCGTCATTCTTCCCGTCGACCTGAACAGATTGGCACCAGAAGCGATCATCGTGGCCGACACTCCTGTGAAATGAATTTCCTCGCATGCCGGCTTTGGATCTGCTCCGGCCGAAATCGGATGAAAGACATTCTTCCTCCGGGCTCGGCGTCGGTGAAGGATAGCGCAGTCACTCCCGGCGCTGTACTAAAGTTAGATGAAATGGCGTTAAGCGCCGGAAACATGTTGTTCGTGCATTAAGTATTCAGGCCTGTCCGCCACCTGTCTCGCCTCCAGTGAGGCGGCTCGGGGACGTTGCACATCGACTGTGTCGGAACGGGGACATTCGTTCTCAAACAGAGTTCAAGACTGGAGTCTGTTGCCCAGTTTTGAGAAGACCGTGCACCAGAAGCGATAGTCCTCCTCGCGCCCGTCGAAGTTCGCAGTCAGCGCGCACCATGCCGCGGCGGTCGCCGCGTCCGGGCCGTAGAGTTCGACCGCAGCCTCTACCGTCGCTGCTGGATCCGCCAATTCCCAGAGCGTCAATTCGCTGTAGCTGGCGGCGAAATCAGAGTGGATTTTTGGCATGCCAAAGGCCTCCCGCGGATCGGTCCGGCAGGGGCAGCGGTGCGCTGCGGGCCGGACGTTGGGGAACCCACCTGGAGTGAGCCACGATCCCGAGCGGTTACGCTCAGACACTCGTCGTGTCGTCCCTGGCCTTCTACAGCTTCACACGGTGATCGCGGAAACTGGCGCAGATGCAATTGTTGCAGAGCCTTCCTATAAAGACAACCGGTCTGCGCGCGCTGACTTGTGACTGCCCTATTGGCGACCAGCGACAAGACTGGGCCTTGCCTGGCGATGCGATTGCGAGGCGTGGAAAAGGCCTTAGCCGATCGCACAATTCGCGAGGCGCTCGACAGCTTGCGCCATCTGAGATTCGAAGCGCTCTCTCATCCCAAGAGCCTGGTTAGCTTTCCGCGTGGACTGAAGCGCCTCGTCACGCGCTTGCTCATCGCTGAGCAGCCGATCGATTGCCGCGGCGAATTCAAAAGCATCGGATGTCGGCTTCGGCGCAGGGGCTGGAAATCCGGAGGAAGCCCACGAAAGCCAAGTGGCGACGCGACGATCGGACGCCCGGCGGCGAGAGCTTCCAGCGCCTTGATTGCGATCCCCACGCCGGCAATGATCGGCATGGCGACAAGACGCGCCGATGCATAATGAGGCGCCAGGTTCTTAACGACGCCAAGGTATTGCACCTGGTCGTGCAGGAGGCCCTCCCGCTGCGCCATCGTATGCTCGACGGCCGCAAGGCCAGGGGCTGAACCGGGTTGCCAACAAGGCGCCGCAAAGAACTGCAAAGGGCCGACAAGCACGGCTGAGGCGATTTAGGATCAGGCCTGAGGACATCACATTCCCGCTGAGGTCCCTTGTGATCGGACTTAAGTCTGAAACGACAGACGAAAAGGTCCCACTCTCGAAAGCGCCTGGAACCAGCCTCGCTTGGGAATGTTGTCGCTACGAAGGCGGGAGATTCCAACTGAACAGCAGTATTGACTGAGGCGGCGGTTGCTCGCCCCCGTCTCTATCACCGCATTCAGCGTCAAGTGTGGGCACGATCTCGTTGATAACGAGGGTGATGTAGTTAATTATTTACGCAAGGAAACGACATGAACAGATTGATTTGGATCATCGGAGCGGTAGTCGTGGTCATCGCAATCCTGAGCTTTCTTGGTCTGCGATAACGCGATGATCGTCCAGCAGGCCACCTCCCCGGCAGAGAACGACATTCCGAAGCTCAAAGCTGGACAGCCAGCGAGGCGGAGGGCTGTCGAGTCCTCCGAAGGCGGTCGGCCCGGCCTTCCTATTCCATCCGAAGAAAAGCGTTTTCGGGTCATGCTCCTGTCCCGGGAAACCGGCATCGACACCGAGCAAGCGCGGGTCCTTGTCGATAGAATCGAAATGGATGGAGCCGCGCTATTCGATGCTGCTTGGCAAACCAAGCGATTGGACTAGAGGTTGAAGCTGAAGAGCAGCCCCAACCTCCCACATGGGTCTCGTGTGCCGCCAATGGCCGTCCGGTGAAGGCTCCCTCGGAAGGCAAGCCTTATGGGCCTTGCTGGCTCCGGGTGGCCGCCACCAAGCGTCATCGGCCGTCACCGTGCGCTTCACGCCGGATAGCGACGAGAATGACTAATCATTGCTTGGTCAACACGCCGGTATAGGTCTTACCGGCAAGCGCGAATGTTTCGGCCAGGGTTCCATCGGGCAGCATCTGAAAACTGACGTCCGCGCCATTCGGAAGACGGCCAAGCCTCAACGCATTCCCTACGATCTTTCCTGTGCCGGCAGCCTCACCTGGATTGTTATCGTCCAGGACGCCCCATGCGTAGTTGACGGTCACCTTCCCGTTTGAGGAAACGGACTGAACATCGAGCCTTCCTTCAGATGTGCTCTCCAACATGCCAACCCAACTGCCCGAAAAGGCGGCATACTTTGCCGGCACGTCCTTTCCAGGAGGAGTGATTGTCGGCGATTGAACCATCGTTGCCGCAGGCAGAACAGCCGGACTCGATGCTGGTTCAACAGCGACGGATTGCCGAACTTCTTGAGGTGATTGGCATGCGGCCAAGGCAAGTGCCGCGAAGACCAGCATAAGATTCCGCATCTCGTTCTCCCCGTATTGCTGGTGAAGGAGGGCAATGAAACACCTGTCCGCTTCAACCCAATCTTGCGTGCCTCGGCCCTGACCTCAAGCTCAATGAGAGCCATCGCCCATAGCAGACTATCTGGAAGCTCGCCGATGGGCCGAAGTTCCATGTCTCACTCATGCCGAACCGATGCAACACCGCCGAGCTTATTGGTCTCTGTGTTGCCCTTAGCTAAGCAGATCTCGGCCGAGCCGTGGTGCAAGCCACAACATCGCAGGCACAAGTCCGCCTTTGGCACAGGTCGATGCTATCCGAGTTCGTGGATCATCACGCCCGGCACCACCGTCTTGGCTATCTCGCACAGATGCTGGTGGTGTGTGAGGTAGATCACCTGGCCGGCATCCGCCATTTGACCAAACAACCTGAAAACCTCCTCTGAGCGGACGTGGTCGAACGTCTCCATGATGTCGTCGGCGATGAAGGGGACCGAGGGGCGAAACTGCGCGAATTCGTAATAGCCGGCAAGCCTGAGCGCCAGGTAGAGCTGAAAACGGGCGCCCTTCGAAAGCGCCTCGGTCACTTTCGACTGCCCGTCGCTTTGCAAGGCGATTAGGACTTCGCCACCTTTCACCGGTTGGGTCGTCAGCCCCGAGTAGCGCCCGCGCGTCATCAGCGCGAATGCATCGGAAGCCCGCGCCATCATCCCGGAGCGATGGCGCTCGCGGTAGGCGCGCAAGGCATTTCCGGCGGACATCACGCCCAGCTTCAATTCGATGTAGCGGACCGCCCTGTCCTCTATTTCCAGCAGGATCGTGCGTCGTTCGGCGTCTATTCGGGCGACGGCGCTGTCGCCGCCAATGGCATCGAGCTTGTCGGCGGCACGCGTCTGCCGGATCAGCTGCTGCTGGATTGCTTCGTCAAGGAGCTGAATCCGTTGCTCCCCTTCCGCTTTCTCAATCGCTATGCCTCCGAAATCGAGCGCATCGAGGATCGAGCGCGCCTGCTCGAATGTCTGAACGACGAGTTCGGCCGCCAGCTGGTCCTCCAGTTCGGTGACTGTCGCGTGTAGACGGTCGCGCTCACGCAACTGCTCGTCGCGTTCCACCACTTCGGCAAGCGTCGTAACGCCAAAGGCGCTCAGCACCTCGTTCTTGCGGCGCTCGTGTACCGAGATCTCGGCGTCAAGGAGCTCACGGCCGTCGAGGAGGCGCTGCAAATCCGCAGCGAGATTTGCTTTCGCCTCGCGCGCGCGATCGGCATCCGCCAAGCGCTCGCCCAGCCGGATCGCCAGCTGCTCGGCGTCTTCGCCATTTGCCGGCTCGCCGGCTTCAGTTGCTGCCGCGGCGCCCTCGACCACGAAATTATCCCGGTCGGCCTGCATCTTGTCGATGCGCAGTTGCATCGCGTCGCGTTCCTGAAGGTTCCTGGCCAGCTCAGTCAGCTGGTCGAGAACGGTGCCGACGCCCGTTGCGGACAGCCCGTTCTCAAGCCAGGTGCCTCTCAGTGCCTCGACAATGCCGGCCAGCCATTCTTCTTCACGGCGCTCGGCCACGCCAACTGCCCGGCGCCGGGTGGCCAGCTCTTCCTGTCTGGCGGCGACTGTCTTGAGCGCCTCGGCATGTCCGGCGTCCACCTTGCGTTGCCGGTCCAGAAACAACTCAGCAACGCCCATGATCGTCTCAAGACTGTCGCCAGGATCCGAACCAATGCCGACGCTCTCCAGCGCCGTGGCGAGGTCCAGCCTCAGCCGTGCCTCGTCTTCGCTCGCCCGGCCGACCTTCTTGGCGGCCAGTTCGATCTCCTGCCAGGCGGCGAGCGCATCAGCGCGAGCCGAAGTGCGACGCTCGATCAGTTCGATCAGGTCCTCGAGCGATGCCTCCACACGTTCTCCAAGCAGGCCGCTGGCTGCCGCGCGCATCTGCGACGATGCGGCGTTGACCTCCATGTCGACTCGCGCAAGGTTGTCGCCGATACGCGCGATATCGGCCGCGGCTTCCGCAAGGCCGTGCGTTATGGCTCGAATATCGGCGAGCGCGCCCGCGCCAGCCAGCCTGCCTGCATTGACGTCGTCGTCGCGTTCCAACGCCGCGGCGAAGGCGTCGGCTGTTTCGCCGCTCAGCGCCGCACGATGCCTTGTCCACGCTTCGTTGCGGCTACGCCGGCTGGCGGCGGCCACCTCATCGTCGGCGACATCGACCGAGGCGCGAAGCGCGCTTAGACGCGCCGCTAGCGTTTCGTGGTTGGCCTGGAGTTCGGCGAGACGTTCGGACAGGACGGCTTTGTTCTTACCAAGCTGCGCGGCAAGCGTTTTCCAGACGCCAACCTGTCTGGCGCTCGGAACGGCGATGCAGGCCAACGCCTGCGCGTCGCCAGACCACGCATGCAAACCGCCGAGGGCGCTCTCCCATTTGACCTCGCCAGCGTCCTGCGCCTCGCGTGCCGCCTTCATGTCACCGAGGTGGCCGCTCGCCCTCGCCTTCGCCAGGGCCGCGTTCAGCCTGGCCCTGGCCGGCTCGGGCACTGCCCGCTCCTCGCCAACGCGATCTTGCGCCGCCTGCAGCGCATCGAGGGCGGCTGTGGCCTCATCACGGGCAACGCGTGCAGCAGTGGCGATCCCGGACCGTTGCTCGACCATGGCGCGAACAGCCCCTATAGTAGCGGCCGGCAACAGCAGTGCGGTGGGATCGGTCTCTGAAGACCGTCCGAGCGCGGCAAGCGAGGCCGCAACCGCATTGTCGAGGATTTGCAGGTCTATCCTGCGATTGGGAAGGTCCAGGCCCGCCGAGACGTGGCGCACCTTGCTTTCCGCCAGGCCGCGGATGCGCTCGGAGATGCCGAGGATCGCCTCGTCGACATCGACCGCGGCAATCTTTGTTTTCAGTCGCTCGACCTCATCGATATTTGCCGACAGCCGCGTTCTCAGGCTGGCATCGTCATCGATCAGTCCGGCAGCACTGCCGGTCCAGGTCCGCGCCGGTGAAGCCATGTCGGGCAGCTCGGCCAGCCGGGCGGCCTTGCGTCGGAGGTCGGCTAGGATCGGACCGACGCGCAGGTACTTGGCAATGGTGCCAACCCTGGCCGACAGCAGCGATCGCTCGGCGATGGTTCGATCATATTGTTGCGCCGCCTCACGACGTTCGGCCTCCAGGCTCTCATAGGCCGAGGCCAAAGTGTCGATCTGATCCCTGCTTGATTTCAGCTCGGCAAGACGCTTCTTGAGCAGCGCAAGCTCGGTACCATGCGCCTGTTTCCGGTATAGCCCATCGGCTTCGGCTTCGAGTGCGCTCAACGTGTCGCTGGCATGTCCAAGGCCGGCACTGGCGGTAAACAGCAGCTTGCCGAGATCGCCGCGCGACTCCAGGATCGACTTGCCGCCGGCTTCCAGGGTTTCGTCGTCCAGGGAAAACATGGTCTGATAAGCATCGCGCGACAGGCCGGCCAGGTGAGCCGATATCGCCATTTCGCTCACCGGTTGGCCAATGGCGTCCAAGAGCGAGTTGCTGCGCTGTTTGGTGCGTGTGAAGGCATGCTCCGTGCCAGCCAGCTCGAGCAACCCCCCGATGCGCATGGCGCTGTACTCGTGCAGGAAATTGTAGCGGCTGCGCTCCTCGATGCCGAACAGCAGATCCAGATAGCCCGACAGCGCCGTCGACTTGCCGGCCTCGTTGAGGCCGAACACGATATGGAGGTCAGGTCCCGATTCCGGCTTGGGTCCGAAATCGATCACGCTGTCGGTGAACTTTCCATATCGGATGAGGTCAAGACGCCGCAGCCTCATTGCGCGCCGCCTGCCTTGAGACGGGCCGTGACCAGGTCGGCGCCGCCGGCCAGCACCTTGTCGAGGAAGAGCTCCAGCCCGGCCTCGTCCTTTCCGGCGAAGTCGCGCCCTTCGGCAGGAAGGTCCGCAATCATTTTCTGCACGAACGCCCTCGCCTCGGACCGGAAAGCCTGCGAGCCGGCATCAGCACGCATCGACTGAGCGAGCTCCAAGATCGGATCCGCGCCCTCCCCGGCCGTTCCGGCCCCGGTCGGAGCAACATCAAGCTCCAACTTTTCCACCCATGTGTCGCCCACCTGTTCGGCTGCCTGCTCGGCCTCGGCGAGCAGCAGGTCGCGGTCGCGGATCAGCGCCCAGGACACAGGTGACGCGCCCGTCAGGCTGAGGCGGATAACGGCATGACGCGACCCAACAAAGGCCCGGGCAGCTTCTAGGGCGGAACGGACACGCCCGACGACGTCAGGCCATTCGACCGTACCGGTCAGGTCGACGCTTGCGCGCTCGAATTGCGCCACACTGGTCAGCCTTTCCTCGATCTCGATCGAACGGTCGTCTCGTATGGTCACCAGGGTAATGGATTTTGCGCCGGCTTCGTTGATGTCCCTGCCCTGCGGTATTCCCGGCATCACCACAGTGCTTCTTCCGGGATGGACCTGGCGCACATGAATGTGGCCAAGCGCCCAGTAGTCGAAACCGTAGCCGTGCAGATCGGCGACACTGCATGGGGCATAGACGTCGTGACCCGGCGACCCGGCCAGGCTGGTGTGCATGATGCCGACATTGACGGCCCCCTCGCGGGCGGGCGGATATCTGGGCAGCAGGCTTTCCGGCGCCTTGGGGTTGGCAAAGCTCAAGCCATGGAACATCACCTCGAGCCCGCCGGCTTTCTGCAGGACGGATTGGGGCCGGCCGCCGAAGATCGTCACGGTGTCGGGAAACACCAGCTGTTTTGATATTCGCGACAGCGCATCATGATTGCCGCGGATCTTGTAAACTGTGATGCCGGCCTGATGCAGGCGCGCCATCTGGGACGCAAGGAAGCGCGCCGTTTTCATCGACGTCTGGTCGCCATCATAGAGATCGCCGGCGATAACCAGCGCATCGACATGCTCGGCAAGACAGAGATCCACGATCGAGACGAATGCCTGGCGGCTGGCGTCGCCGACGAGTTCGGCAAGCTCGGAGTTTCGCAACGCGAGCGAACGCAGCGGCGAATCGAGATGAATATCGGCGGTGTGTACGAATCGAAATGCCATGGGCGGTCTCCGACCATGGAACATAAGGGTGTTCGACGGAGGATCGAGGAAAACTTTCGCTGCGCGGGAATGTCTTGGGGCCTAGCCCACCGGCGCTTTTTTCGGACGTGCTTGTCAGCCGTTGTAGTGTTGATGTGCGCTTGATGCTGGGTCAAACGCGGCAATTACCGCGAAAGGCCAGCTGCCATGCATTAGCCCCGTCGATTGCGACCAGAAGGAGCCTCGGCCAACCGGAAGGCAAAGAACCACCATCTGGTGGCCCTGATTAGACGATCGATGAAGAAACCGCGCGGGTGAAGCGATTCGAACGCTCGACCCCAACCTTGGCAAGGTTAGAGATGGGGTACTCCACACTATCCGCTAATATCCAAATGTTCGATAACGCCTTGATAAGACTTGACATTATTTTCGGCCCTTCGCTAAGGTAACCCACACTTTTCCCTCACGGTGTTGACCAGGTGTTGACCAAAGGGTAGTTTGGAGGAGATAGTTCTGTGGCAAAGCGCGTCGGCGTAGCCCTTACAAAGCGGGTGGTTGATTTCGCCGATAAGAGGGACCGGCGGTACTTCATTTGGGACAGCGAGCTGTCCGGCTTTGGCCTGCGCGTCGAAATGAGCGGTGCCAAAACCTTCGTCGTCCGTTATCGTGCCGAAGGCGGTGGTCGAACGGCTGCGCAGCGATTCGTGACCATCGGCCGGTTGGGCACGCTTACCCCCGAGCAGGCGCGAAAGCAGGCAAAGATTGTTCTCGGAGGCGTCGCCAAGGGCGAGGACCCAGCCGATGAACGCCGCGCCAGGCGACGCGAGATGAAGACAAGTGCCTTGATCGACCTCTATGAAGAAGAGGGCTGCGTAATCCAGCGCGGGAAACGGCAGGGTCAGCCGATGAAGCCGTTGACCAAGCAATTGACGCTCGCGCGCCTTCGCAACCATGTCGTGCCACTACTCGGACATAAGCGCGTCAGCGAACTGAATGCCGGCGACATCGAGCGGTTCGTGCGTGACATCACCGCCGGAAAGACGAATCGAGACGAGAAGATAGGTCCCCGCAAACGCATCATTGTACGGGGCGGTGAGGGCGCCGCTCGTAAGGTGGTGCGAGACTTGTCCGCTGTGTTCAGCTTCGCAATCCGGAGCGAAATCGTCCAGAGGAACCCTTGCGAGACGGCGGCCGTCCGTAAGACCGACAATCAGCGAAAACGCTTTCTTGCCCTCGATGAAGTAGCGCTCCTCGGGTCGGCGCTGGATGCGCTGGAGGCCGAAGGCGTCAATTCGAAGGCGGTCAATATTGCACGGCTCTGGGCGTTGACAGGGTGCCGGCGAGAGGAGATTGCATCGCTCAAATGGACCGAGGTAAATCTCGGCGAGGGACTTCTGGAACTCGACGATAGCAAGACCGGCAAGTCAATCCGACCGCTAGGAGCTGCCGCAGTCACGCTGCTCGAAAGCCTCCCACGTGAGGCAGGCAGCGCTTTCGTATTCCCGGCTGAGCGTGGCGACAGCTATTTCCAGGGTACCAAACGCATCTGGGCGAAGGCAATCAAGAAGGCCAAGCTCCCCGGAGTTACGCCCCACACCCTTCGGCACACGATTGGCTCGACCGCGATCTCAACCGGTGAAGCCCTGGCACTAACCGGCGCGATTTTGGGCCATTCAAACCCGCGTTCGACCGCTATCTATGCTCACGTGCAAAACGACCCTTCTAGGCGTGCTGCCAGTCGAGTGGCGAAGAAAATCGCAGCGGCGCTCGCGGGTAACAATCAGACATCACGCAGGCCTCCAAGGAAATCCGCGGGTCCGGAGGGTTTGACCGATCTTGATAGGTTGACTCAACTGTTTTCCGCCCGTCTCTTGGCCGAGGGAATCGATGCGTCACAAGTCGAGCGCATTCTGACGGACGTGTTTGCTGTACGCGATACGAGTGCCAAAGCCATTCGACGCATCCTGTGATCGCGTGGCGTAGGTGTCCGCCATAGGTGGCCATCTTCGCTCTTTTGGCTTGAGCGTTGCGGGCCCTGGCGCTCGTCGGCGAGGATTTGATCTATCGCCATACGAGAGAACGACATTAATTCAATGATCACGTGCTGCGTGCAGGCATAGAGACTTCGTAAGGCGACAAATCCAACTCTCCGTCACCCGCAACGAGAAGGCATCGATCACCGACGAGCTTTGTCAGCACGTGCCAGTAGGTCTGCCCGTCAGGACGCTCTGTGAAGTTCATAGACGACACGAAGTTTTCAATCACCGGGGCGGGAATAGCCCAAATCCGCTCAGTGTCGAGAGCGCACAAGGCTAGCCAAGCCGACTCTCCCTCTCCGAGGAATTTCCGTTGTGTGTCGTAGAACGCATACCAGTAAGACTGGTAGTCGCGCTCATAGCGTTTGGAGACGGCGATCACCGCGCGGCGCGCGCCATCGGGTGATTCGTACCAAGATCGCCGCCTCTGTGTGAGCCTCGCACCAACCGCTTCGGATACGAGTTCCGCTGCGCGACGGCGGAATGGCTCTACGGCGCCGCTGGCCGGCGACGACGGAAGCCGAAGTGTGGCGCCGGCGACTTCGTGACGCTCGGCTTCCAAGACCACCGTCGGCTCTTGCTCTGAGGTCGGCGTATCCGCGTCGACACGCACGTCGAACATCAGGTCCACTATCCTGTCGACCCGTGTGTATTCTATCGGCCGGAGAACGGAACGGATGCGGTCGACAACGGCCGGAGCCTCCGCGTTAACCTTAACTTGCAGCAAACGCATTAGGCTTGCGGCGCCAATCATCCGCATCATCCACGCATAAGGCGAGCCCCGGATCTGTGCCTCCAGGGCACCGGTATCATCTCGCCCGACGACGAAGAGGACTGAACTATCTTGGCCAAGCGCTCCTTCCTCGACGAGTGCCCTGCGATATCCCTCGATCGTTTCCAACCTAATCGTGTACGCATCAGTGGTCTTTACCTCAACAAGGAGATCTCGACCTGACCCATCACGCCAGACACCGTCGTGACCAATCGTGCCACGGGTGCCGCGATAAACCCCGTCGATAACGTCGTAGTCGAGGCGTCGGCCGATCTCATTGACCACGTCTTGGAGGACTAGTCCGCTGTCCTCGAATCCGCGCTCGCTCTTGCGCGCGCCGTCGCGAGGGCCGAGACACTCGAGTACGTAGCGACCGAGGTCATCGGCCTCCACTTCGGCGAGGTAGGTGCGAAGCTCGATGGAGCACGCTGAGCCGTCGAGAAGCCGTCCGTCACCGGCAAGTGCAAGAACTTGGCGCGCTGTCAGTGTCCGCAGATTGTCTGCATCGCTTCGCCAAAGGGACAGCAAAGTCATATGGTGGCTCTCACAAAACGTCGAGCGCTGGATCTGGCGAAGGCCCAGCGACAGCCTTGTGGCGAGGCAAATCCGCGAAGAGTTCAGCTAGCGACATGTCCAGCGCTTCCGCGAGCTTAGCAACAGTACCTACTCGCATGTTCCGCTCGCCACGCTCGATTAGACCAATGTAGTTTCGGTGGATTCCGGAGAGCTCCGCTAGCCGCTCCTGGCTATAGCCGCGGGAGAGTCGCGCGCTGCGGACTTGTCTGCCTACTGCTATCAGATACATGTCAGCCTTCACCGTGTGATCTTGCCATGAATATGTTACGTGACTACACACTGCCGGTGTGCAGGAATCAGATTTGCGGTGGGTCGCTAACGCACTTAGTATCGGCAGGAAGACTAAGGGCGAAGAAAGAAGATTGATGCCACTTGCAAAGGGGAGCGGGCTTGAGCAACCCAGCCGGTGAAAAGAACGGTACGCTTATGGCGCGCGTACGAGAGCAGATCGCATCGCGCCGTCTCTCGAACAAGGATGCGGCTGCGTTGATTGGCGTAAGCAGGGGCACCCTGGAGGATCATCTTCGGGGTGAGCATGTTCGCAGCGATTCGGCACAGAAGTACCGCAATTGGCTTGCCGGCAGCAGACTGACGGGCAACGTGTTCGTGCTTCCGACGGTCGAACGGCAACTTGACCTGGATGTCGATCAAAATGCTCCGGCTCCGGCACCGGCGGCACCGAGACTCGTTGTGGACATCTTCTCTGGCTGCGGCGGCTTAAGCTTGGGATTCGATCTGCTAGGCGAGGGCCGGCAGTTCAGGACGGTTCTCGCACTCGACAACCAGGCTGCCCCGATCGCTACATTGAATCGTAATGCGGCGGCTCTTGGACACGGAGAGCAACCAGTCGGCGCGATAGTTGATCTCACTGAGTTCCTTAATGCCTCCGAGTTCCTGGCCTTTTACCTACAGCACGTGGGTGAGACGCTTGGCGACAACGAGCTTCAGGCAGGGTTGCGCAGCTTGGAGAGCGGAGCCTTTCCGCTATTCCTGAGTGATATATCCGAGGCGGATCGAACGTTTATTGGCCGCTTGAACGCAATAAGATCGTCGCCGGACTGGGCTGCTGCGTGTGCAGCCTTACACCCAAGGGCAGTAGATCAGACCTCTGTGCTGCGCTTCCATGATCGTCTTCGACTCCCGCACCCCTCCAAGAAGGTCGTCGGTCTTCCAAACTTGCTATGGAGTGGACCGGCCCCGGAGCGTAACCCCGGTCCGACGCAGCGGCACACGGTTGACCCCGACTGGTTAGCGCAGGCAAATTCTGGTTGGGACGCGGAGGCCGAGCTACTTACCGATCGCCGTGCTGGCGCCGGCGCCGGGCAACTCACTGCTTCGACCAAGAGACTGGGCACTTTCGTCGACTTTCTTGCGACACAAGTCATGAGGGATGTCCGCGAAGCATGGACAGGATGGCGGGCAAGGCGCCAGGCGCTGCGCTCAGCGTTGTTCTGCGACGAAGCTTTCGCGGCTGGCCTGAGACGGCTTTACGAGCACGCGCCGGTGTCTGTGCTTGTCGGAGGGCCGCCCTGTCAGGGCTTCAGTCGCATAGGTCGGGGAAAGATTCGCAGTCTCAGCGATGCTCGCATACATGCACACGCGGACTCCGAGGCGGGCGACTCTCGGAACAGGTTGTTTGAGCAATACGTCATGGTGCTCAGTGCCCTCCGACCGGACGTCTTCCTCTTCGAAAATGTCGCCCATTTCCGTTCGATTGTGCGTGTCGACGGCGTCAGTTTTCAGGCGACTGAACTGCTAGAAGAGGCGATAGAACGCGCGTCGCTTGGCGAGGCTCGCTATGAGGTGGCGCAAAAGGTCTTGGACGCATCTCGGCATGGTGTACCGCAAACTCGTCAACGCTACTTTATGGCCGGCGTCCTGACGGAGACCGATACTCAATCGTCAGGTTCGCTCGCCACGGCCTGTCTGGAGGTCCGTCGGGAGCCGGAGGTACCCCTTTCGCTCGCCTTGGCCGGACTACCTACGCCATCTGTGACCGGTGGCGAGTTAAAGCCTGGAAATGCCATGAATATTCAGCATGACGTCGATGCGTTCGATTCCGACGAGCATGCCTATTCGCGATGGATCCGACAGCCGCGACCGGACACGAGGATTGCACCGGCTAAGGTTGATGCTCATGCTTGCCGCGCGGCCCGATCCGATGATGCGGCGCTGTTCGCGCTCTTTGGGCCAGGCAGGCGGTGGATGGACTACCGCGCTGACCAGGCCGGGACGAGCGCCGCGCTGGCCGGATTGCTCGACGGGCTTCTCGCACTCGGCCCTGATGATCTCGAGATGATTCGACAAAAATCATCAGTCGCGGGCGCGCCTATTCCTGAGGTGCAAGAGCTTCGGGCGCTCCGGGGGCATCTCGACGGCGCGTTGCCGCTTCGACTACTTCTCGAACAGATTGGCGAGCGTCTTCGCTCGCCTCACCACCTGCTCGCAGGCAATTACATCTCGAAGCGCGAAAGTAATCATGGCGATTGGCTGGCGCGTCTCGATCCGTCTCGTCCCTCCAAGACAATGACGAGCCACATGTCGAAAGACACGTATGCCTACGTGCATCCCTCGGCTCCGCGGACCATTTCAGTGCGCGAGGCAGCCCGCATCCAGAGCTTCCCCGACTGGTTTGCCTTCGGCGGCGTCGCGCTCACCGAAGCTTTTAAGATGATCGGCAATGCGGTCCCGCCTATGTTGAGTCATGCGATAGCGGACCGGGTCGCCCACGTCTTGCACAGGCGGCAAGATGCTAAGCGCGGGGACCGGCAACGTGCCTGGACTATTAAAGGCGTATAGTGCGTGCCTAATCACCTTTTTCGGGAACCCGAAGCAAAATGCGATCGAGCAAGGTAGCGTCGACCGAATGACTGGACGACGCCGCGCCGTCAGGCCGGATCCCCTCAGCCCTGAGCAGCGCCGGCACAATATGGCGCAAATCGGTTCGCGCGACTCGAAGCCTGAGATGGTGCTGCGGCGCGCACTTCACCGTGCTGGCTTGCGATACCGGCTCCACGTCCGTGGCATGCGAGGAACGCCGGACCTAGTCTTCACGCGATGTAGAGCTACCCTTTTCGTCCATGGGTGCTTCTGGCATGCCCACATATGCCCGCTGGGGATAACGCCCGCCACGAACGCGGAGTTCTGGGTAAAAAAGCTGGAACGCAACGTCGAACGCGACGCCAGCTCTACGGCCGAGTTGCTGCGGCAGGGCTGGCGCGTAGCGATCGTGTGGGAGTGCTCGCTGAAGGGGCGGGCCCGCCGACAATTGGACGAGGTCGTCGCGGAAATCACGCGATGGCTTAATTCCGACGAGCCGGAACTAGAGATCGCCGGGAACTGGGAGGGGTGGCCGACAGGCGTCCGGAATTCGTTCGTGTGATTAGCCAGCTCGGGTGCAGGGTAGAGACAATATCTTCGCGCACTGGCAGGCTATTGCGCCACCAGTTCTGGCGCTTGCTGCTCAACCAAGTTCAAGATGTTGATCGCTGCCTCTACTTGCTTGGGCGAGGGATCTTTACGCCACTGCTGGGCAGACATGCCTGAAAGGGTGGTTGCGATGCTAGACTGGCGCCAATGCAGCTTGCCCGTTCGCGATCCCCACTCCGCGATACTCGTCCATTGACCTGCCTTGATCGTTTTTACCCGCAGCGCGGCGGCGAGATCGGTTGATATGGCGCCGTTGGTGGCAATTGGAATGAGATCTACCTCGCGGGAAGCGGTGCCGAACTCACTTGGTAGTGGTGAAGGCATAGGCAGCGGTAGTTCACCAATATCGGTCCAACATTCTTCCCGCTTGAACCACTCCGTAGGGTTCCGCTGTCGAGCTGAGGCTCCTTGCACAAGCGCGTCACGCACTGGAACTGCCCATGAACGGAGCAGACTTTCCAGTTGAGGCGTTACCGCCTGCGCGTTCCATATGCGCTTGAGATCCAGGCGACTCGACGATTTGGCTGATAACAAAGCCACAAGATAGGCGGTTACGTTGGCGCGGAAGGCGGGGATTCCTTCCCAGCGGACGACCCGCTCGGCGGTCTGCCAAATAAGGGCAACGGCGACAACATCTTGGTACCATTGCTGGTCTGGCTCCCAGGCAAGGCCATTGCGGCGTCGCAAGTCCTCCATCAGTTGGATGAAGTTTTTCTGCCCACCGAGGCTAACGTCGTGTGGCCTTCGGCCCCATGCGTTCAGAAACTTGGCGAGATCGACCTTGGAAAAGCGAAGCTCCTTCGGAGTCTGCGCCAGAAACTTGGCTCGCTTAGCTGGGGTGTCACCTTCCCGCGACAACTCCACCTCATATTGCCCTCGAGCCCGCTCGTAGAACCACCGCCGCTCGCCACCAGGGCACCAAGTCGACCGCGACAGTCGCTCGACGGCCACGTGGAATGGCTCGTTAGCCGATAGGTCCGCCTGCTGCATCGGGTTCTGAGTGTTAGCAAAGCGAGATATCCTTTTTACTATCTCGTCCCGAACGTCCGACCCAACGATCACCACTTTGGCTGCGACCGCCACATGCGAGATGTCTGCTTCTAGGCGACGGGCGGTGTCGTGGATTGTCGCGGTCGTCTGACCACCATTGACAATCTGCACGTTGGTTAGCTTGGCCACGGCCTTGCCCAGCCCTGGCACAAATTGCTCGTAGACCGACTCGGCGGTAATCACGATACCGTTGTTGTAGGCAAGAAACCTGCCGGGCTCTCCCAAAATTGTGTCCCGGATCCCCTTATTGACCTTGCCTCGCACCGACAGGAAGGACCTTACGTTGAACTCAAGCAGAGCGGCACCGTGCTCTTCGTACAGTTCTGAAAGCACCTGTCCAGGGATCACCATCAGTAGTGTCGAATGCTCCGTCCCACCGTCCAAGCGCAGGAAGGGTTGACAGCCATATGTCGAGTTCTCGAAGTCGATATCGATAGGCTCGCCTTCACCCTCCACCGACATGCTGCGAGTGAGCCGGGGAAGGTCCCATACTTCGATTTCCGCGGGCAAAGCGGCGACCGTGCGCCTCGGCATCCGACGCGCAGCGGATACTGCGTCAGTGATGATGAAGATTCTCACCCGCCGAAGCCTGCCGCTCACATCGTGGATGGCAGACAGCATTGCCCCGGCTGCCGTATCGACATTGGCGTTTGCACCCGACTTGAGCGCCATCTCTGCAAAGCGACCAGCCTGGCCGACGAGCCTGTCTAGATCGTCGGCCCTTGCGGAGCGTAGTTCGTCTGACGACCCGAGCTCGGTGATGAAAAGATCAAGTGTGTCGCGTTGCTCACCAATGCCGTAGCCGGATATGCGGGCGGCGCCCCGCCCCGCGGGCCCCTCCCAAAAAGCCACGTGACCATCGTCTACGCGCCCGATTTCGATCAGATGGTCGATGACGAAGCGGGTGAAGCACTCCGCCGGTTGGTCGCCGGCTACAGGTCCTGGCTCGGAGCCCTGAACGGCGCCATGCAGTAAACGTAGATCTTCCTTGAGGTCTTGAACCATGGTTAGCCGCTATACTTGTCTTCGAGCGTAAGTCGAACCAGTGAGGGAGGTGATGAGTCGAGCTGCCGTACGCGCAGGTTCCCCCTCCACTAGTACAGCCATCTCGTGGTTGCGGAGAAAACCGTTTCCAGACCAGTTCGACGAGCCGATCATAGCGAAGCTCTCGTCTTGGACCACCACTTTCGCGTGAAGTTCATGCCATTCGGGGCCGTCCCAACTGTACAGCGCCAGCCGACTGTCTTGCCGAGCCAGGCGCTGCAGCGGAGCGAGAGCAACCTTTGGCTGCTCATCCCAGCGGTTCACAACCAGCACGACCTCTACTCCACGATCAAGTGCTCCGGATATCCAGAGTTCTGGAAGATCGAAGGCGGCTCCACCGATGGAGTATGTGGAGGCCACGACGCGGCGTCGAGCTCGAGTGAATAGTTCGTGGAGCCCGGTCTCTATAGAGCGAACGCCGGCGCCAACCCAACTGAATCCAGACACGAAAAGGCCCGGCGTCATCGGCCTAGCAGCACGTTGCGGTCCAGGGACATGTTCCGGTGTTCGCAGGATGTCTCGGACTGGAAGAGGCAAGCATAGCAGGCGGCGCCATTCACGCGTTCTGGACCGAAGCGCTCCCGTCCGCAGAGGGGGTCGTTAGAGCAAGAGTCAAGGGTTTCTAACGCGCCGTCGAGTATTTGGCGGAACCCGGGCACCAATGACACCAACCCTCCAAGCGTACCGTCGCCGCCAGGCTGAACGGTATAGAGGAGCACTCCTCCAAATGCTGCTTCACCAAGTTGTCTATCAATAAAGACACGTTCGCGGAGCGCCGCTGAAGAGTACCCGCAGCTCAGCGACAACGAGGAAATCAGTCGGTGGGAAAGCGTGTGCAACCAAACAAAGGCCGGATCGAGTTGAATGGGATCGGCGGCCCAGGTCGCGCCTGCATTAGCAGCCCACGCTTGTGCTGAGGCACCATTTATCGGGACAGGGGCCGGGTTGCCGCCGTCATCGATCAAATCGATGAACACGCCCTCGCCGAATAGTTCGACGCCGGGGTACCATGCATCCCCGTCGAACCATGCTTTGCGGTCAACCGGCTGACCGTCCAGCCGTCGGTAACCTGTTTGCGCCATGACGACTCGCAACCTGCTGACAGGCGTGACGCGGAAGCGACCCGTGCCCACCACATCGAACTGACGGACGTCGCCGAGAACAACTTCAAACTGCGAGCGCGCCTCTCCTGGTTGCAGTGGATAACCCTCTGCAGCGGCGTCCCGAAGTCGGCGATATTCGTCGAGCCGCATTTCCGCCGCTGAGCGCGCTTCGATCGGCCTGGTGACCTCATCGAGCGCACGCATTACCTCGCTCGGTGGGTAAACCAAAATCGCGTCGACGACGTGTTGGCCGAGATTTCCCGTGTCCACAGCTCGCTGCAGCAGGCTTGCGAGTGCCGCGAAATCCGTCGGTCGCATAACAGCGAAAAGCAGTCGCAGAGCACGCTGGTCAAGAAGGCGGTGTAACTCTAGCGCTGCCGGCGGAATGGTCAGTGCTGTGACTGTTTCCGGTATGAATACGTTCGAGGCGCCTCGCTGCACGATACGACCGTGGGTAGGACACGGCGGTCTAATGTTCCCGCCCTCCTCCGGGAAATCACCGGAGCAGCGCCAGTCACGTGCATACGCCTGGCCGAGGTTGGCGGCTTGCCCGCAATTTGGACACCTGACCAGCACCGATGCCAGGGCTCCACCACCGCCTTCCCAGCGGAAGTAGTCCGGGCGGCAGCTGCCGTTGCAGCGGCCTCCCATGGACGTGACCACGTAATTCCAGTCGACGTCCTGCATGTGGCCAGCTCTGCAGACTTGGATGAAGCGTGTCTTCTCGGCACCCGCCTTGCGCCAGGCGTCGAAATGATTCTGAGAGGGCGGGCAGAGCGGACACGTGCGGTTGTCGCCGTCACTCTTTCGGTAAAGGACGGAGTGTCGGACGCACAGCGACCACTTAGGAAAAGGCAAAGTCCGGTAAACGCCTCGGCTGTCCTCGACTCCGAGCTCCGCGTTGGATGGGACAGCGACAATGCGGGCGCCGCTCAAAAGGCCCTCAGAGAGCCGCCTCTCTGTAATCTCATGATCGTCGGGCCGAGCGTCGTCAAATATCTCCGCCCATTCAAGGCCACGTATGATCCTCGGACCTTCGGCACTTTCCAAGATGGCTCCTGGGCCGTAGGTAGTGATGAACTGAGAACGACGGATGGATTGTCCGGCCAAGTCGACACCTAGATCTTGAAAGTGGTTGTTTCCTCAATAGCGCGCAAGCTTTGAGGTGCGTTCTCAAAAGCTTGTGCCAGGCTGGCGCCGGTGTGTTGCGGATCACCGAGCACCACCTCCCGGGTTGGGGCCCGGACCATCGCGGATTCGTTGTACACTAGATCGTCTCGCGTAGCGGCTCGTCTAGCAAGCATCTGCCAGCGGTCAAGTTCAGACTCCATCTCAACCTGCGTCAGGCCCGCGATGGGCCGTATGTCGGCAGGTTGGGTCTGGGAGCGTCTTTCGACAATGCCGCCAAGGGCAAGTACCTCGGCGTCGCGCCGATGCGCAGCCATCCGCATAGCCTCGCTATGATAGCGTTGGCCCGCCAGCCTTTGCTCGACTCTCCAATCCTCGTGAACTGCGGCGCCATCGAGCGCCGCTCCCTGCCTCAACAGTGCAACGGATAGCGGTCCGAGACACCTGTCGCGGGCCTTTGGTGCGAAAGGAGACACCGTGATCGCCTCTACGTGGCGGTACAACGCGCGATGATAACCGCAGAAGAACTCGAAATGATCGAGATCTCGCGGACGTGATGCGCGGAGGAACGTAACTACCAAGGCGCCGGACCGCCGTCCCACCCGGCCCGTAGCTTGAATGTAACTTGACGTCGTTTTGGGCTGACCATGGACGACCATAAGCCCGAGCCTGTCGATATCGACGCCCGTGCCGAACATTGAGGTCGCGCAGACTACGTCGACACCGAACGGTGTCTCGAGCGCGCCGAGCATGCTGGGAAGCTCCACCGAATCAACCCGGCTAGATAGCTCCATGTAGCCAACGGGCTCGGTAGATCGAGCTGTAGTTCCGTAGCGTCGGCGCATGCGTTCAGGAATGTCCTGTCGGTAGAGTGTTGCCGCACCAGCGAGTTCCCTGACGGCATTGAAATAGCCTGCCAAAGTCCAAAGACGATCCGGATCTTCCTCGATCGGTGCCAGTCTGGTCGTTAGGGCAGATTGGAGAAGGCTGGACCAAATGCGGACGATTGGCGTCTGAGCACCCTTTCCAGGTGCGGCGAGGCCGACGTACAGTCTCCCTGCATCTTTTTCATTTAAGGGATGTGGCTCTGAAGTGCGCGCGAAGAAAGAGTCATCCACATTGAGCCCGGGCGGCGGGAACTGAGCCACTTCCCTGTCGAACAAAGCTCGCACCTGGGGTCCGGCCTGCCGAACCGTCGCGGTCGAAGCCACGTATTTTGCGCGACGCCCGTCCGCACCGCGACTAAGCGCCTCGATCGCCGTCTCATACAGCCCAACCATGCTGCCGAGCGGACCCTCGATAAGATGAAGCTCATCTTGGATGACGAGTTCAGGAGGATCGAAGGCAGGAACGCCTACGTGTAAAGCCGAGTGTCCTCCGGGCCCACCCGGAGGATCAGGGCGATATGTCTGGGGTTGGCCTGGCTGCCACCCGCCTCTCCGGTAATAGCCTTCAATCGCGTGGTAACGCTCGACGTTGCCGAAGATGCCAGCGGCGCGGGGCTCGTATGCCAGTCTCGCGAACTTATCGGCGGTGGCGACCAACAACCCGGGGCACTGGGCGTAAATCTGTTCGTCGACCGTACAGGCGGGTATCGGTATGCGCCCGAACACACGCGCAGAGAGGCGTCCATGATCGAGCGGTGGATCCTGCCAGCTACCATCCAACGATGGTAGCGCAGCGTGTTCCGGCGCACGGAAGGATCTGTCAGTCGGTACGACAGCCCGGGTCGCAGAGCGCAGGACGGGAACGTTCTCTGCCCAAGCGCTTCTATTGAGTTCGCACTCCGGATTCGGACACAGGACTTCGAAACCGACTATCGCGGATGCCGGCCCGTTCCTTCGGATAAGCGAATAACCGGGCCGGGCCGGACGCGCGCACAGGAGTTCGCCTGGGTGAAGGGCGGGCGCAACAGCATCATGCCACCACTCATCTAGCCGCTCGCCCGTCAACATAGCTCCTTCGGCCACTTGGAACGTGAGTGTCGTTGAGAAGGCATCGACAAGCCCGGCCGATTCCGCTCCGACGAGTTCGACGCCGGGTGCTGGCGCGACGAGCCGCGTCACTGAGATCCGTCGGCCTGGGGCCGCATGAGGAATGTGCACTACATGCTGTCCCGTGCCGAGCCCGCTCGCGCCGCCATTCGACTGAGGCACTGCAAGTAGGGCACGGCAGCAGGGGCAGTTAACCACTTGTGCCGGTTCGCCGCCTTGATGAATCCGACCGCTCCGTACAAGGCGCGCGAGGGTCGCGTCCGGCCCTGTATAGCCGAAGCGGGCTCCACGCAGAATATCTATCGCCCCCAAATAGATCTGAAGGCTGTTATCGATTCTGGCAGATATCGTATCCATGCGGTTGGGAGTGACGTTTCCGCCAACCCACAGACCAGCAGAAAATCGCGTTCCCCCCCAAAGGAATGTCTCGCGACGCTGGCACGCTGCCGGGCGCCAGCCAACCGCCCGGCTATTCGGATCGCTAAGTCCTTCCACGCGCAGAACTTCGCACGCTGTCACAGTAGCGAGTGCTCTTCGGAACTGCTGGATCGTCAGAAGACGTAGCGTATAGCGAGAGATGACGCCGGTGCCACCCCCCAATGGTGAGCGTAGTCGGCGAAACGCGAGCGTGAATGCGGCGAGTGCCAGATAGGCTTCCGTCTTGCCCCCGCCCGTAGGGAACCAAAGAAGATCACACACGTCGCGGCCCGAGTCGCGGGGATCCGCAGTAGAGCGAAGCGCAACAGCCAGGAATGCAAGCTGGAAAGGGCGCCAGACGAGAGGCCGCCCCCGCGACCATGTCCCCTGCATCGCCATTGCGCGGTTCGCAAAGCAGAACGCTAGCCTAACATTCTCGTCGGCACGCAGTAGGTTCACCGCGTCGTGCAATCGGTTCGCTAAGGCAGAACAGAGTTCTAGATTAGCGCGCGCCGCCTGACGCTGTCCCGGGAGCAGCGCGTCAATGCGTTGGCTCAGCTGCGACACCCAAGCTGCATATCCGTCGGCAAGCGGTCGCAGCGCATCCTCAATCGCTTCCGGGTCCCAGGCTTCCGCGAGCGCTCCCGCTCGGAGTTCCGGTGCAGCGCCTTCTGCAGACCACGCTGTTTCCGGTGCTTCGACTCCGTACATAGGGAGGTATTCGGTCCTAACATCCGGCGGCGAAAACGCTGTCACGTCATCCGCAGAGAGAAGATGAGCGTCGGTAAATGCGAAAGGTGCGGCCGACGGGCGATCGGCCTCGCGCTCACCAGCGTCGCGCTCCGGGTCCACGGCCCGCCAGACGGCTCCGCACATGTGGCCACGGGCGAACGCCTCGCGCCCGTCATATAAAAGATCAAGCCCACGTTGCTCATCGTCAGCCGCCGCGACAGCGCTCTTCATGGGGAGAAGCTTAGTTTCTCGACCGATCAACACGCGGATTTGGGGTTGGAAGATATGCTCGGCAGGTCCCGAACGGCCCCGCTCTGTTTCGCGATGTACGTTGATCAACCAGATACTAACGCGACGCCCCCCATTCCGAATCGGGCTGGTTTCAATTCTGAGCTCAACGCCATCGCGCTCAAAGACTCGTTGCGTGACTAATGCATCCAGCCAGTTGGTTAAGATCAAATCGGCACGACGGCGCCAGCCGCTGTCCTCGGCAATGTATCGCGCCCAGGTCGCGCAGACCCTGATAGTTGGAGCGACACTCTCTACGACGAACGAAAGACCGGCTGATCGTGGCGGTTGGCTCGGATCGATGGAAGGAGACGTGGGAGCGGTGCCTACTAGGACCTCGTCGTCATCCTCCTCGCCTACGGCCTCGGACACCAGCTCCGGAGCCTGGCCGTCCGGATCGGGAGGCGACGAGCTGCCGAAAGGTTCGGGTCGCAGCACGCCGGCAACGTATTCAGTTCTGGGATCGTCGGTCATTAGTTCGAATGGCCCGCCCCTCGGACCGAGCACTTCGTTTGATAGTTCAACCAGCGTCGTCGCGCGAAGTCCCAAGCGCTACCCCCCGTAGCTCCACCCATGTTGATGATGATTAGAGCCGATCAAACGGAATTGTGCTAGCCCGGAAGTTGCCGGCAGACTTCTCCTTATCAACATAACGCGGCTGCCGAGTTCAAAGACGGCCACGCGGGATGGCCGTCCGTTGGCGCTTGCCGTCCGATTGCCCTGGGCTGCGGCGCGTTCATCATGAAGCGGAGCAACTTTGTGCTGCACGATCAAGATTCCCCTACCTCGTGAGCCTGGTCAGCGATTGCTCGACGCTGAAACGCGCCGCAGCTCTCGGCGAACGGACAATAGGGATTGCCCGGTTGCGTGAACCATTGCGCAGACAGACACACCCCGTTGTTGAAATCGATCGGCTCCGAGACGTCCAGCACGCGCATCAACATGCGCCCTTGTACCATCCCGCACATTTGCGTGACGGTTCCACTGGTGATGGAGGCGTTCAATTCATTGAAGGTCACACCGATGAACGCGTTGACAGCGTCGACGTTGGATTTAGTCCAGCCAAAGATGTCGTCGATAGGCCTTTGCCGCTCCCCGTCCCACAGGCTGGAATGGAAGTATCTGATAACCCCAGTCTCCCGATCTTTCGAACAGCTTCCCACGTCACGGTGGGTCAGCTCATCGCGAATATGACGTAGGTCATCATACCAAGTCGCCGCCCGGACTGCGGCCTTAAGCCTTTCGGGAAACGATCCTGTGATTGCGTCAACCTCAGCAAAAAGACGCCGGGTGGAGTCGCGATATCGCATGGAGCTCGGTCCATATACGATGTGTAGAACCTTCGCGGTGCAGTCAATGACCGAGTACAGCTCGGTAATCACCGCCTCCAGCACAGCAGCCAGGTTTCTGGCATTCTGCGCTGGCGTAAACCCATGCTTATCGAGCTCGGCTTCGTCAATCTTCAGACTTGGCACAAGCGATTCCGCCATGGTGAAAAGGGTCAGCGCCTTGTGGAAGTGGTTCTTTACGCCCGCAAGCACGCGCTTCTGATGGCCTTGGAATTGATATGTCGTGGGCCATAAGGTGAGAAAGCGATCAACCTCGCCCCATTTTTCAGGCGCGAATATTCTTAGGGCTTCAGCTACGTTAGGCATCTGCGAAAACATCCGCTCAAGGCCGACGGCGATCGCCGGCCGACCGTACTACTGGCCAAAATCCTCGGCTAGGGAGCGGGCTTCAAGCGCTCCCTTTCCCAAACCTTGATGCTGTTGAGCCACACCCTGTGCTTCATCGAAGCTGCCCACCTCGAGACCGCGAAGATTGAAGAAGTCATACGTATACTCAGCCTTTGCGCTTCCTTCCAGCCTAGTAAATTTCTGCAAGGTCACGCCGTTCTTTTGCAGCATGTAGTGATCAAAGTGTTTCTCGTAGTTATCGAAGTTCGGGTGAATTAAGCGATAGTTGTGGCTGCTCTTGCGAGCCCCTTCGTCGGCCTGATCGATGACGAAGTCAATCCGCTCTTTCTTGTACTGCATATTGCATCGCTTGCAGGATACACCGAGGTTCCAAATCTCGAACGAGAGCAGCCGGAAAGCGCCAACAGACTTTGGCAGGACGTGCTCGCGATCGATCATGAAATAACCAGCCCCACCGAGGTGCCGCCTGCAGTAACAACACTGGTCCTTGTGCCGCCCAAGATGAAAAGTCTCTATCTTCTTTTTGATGATCTTGACCGTTTCGTCCCGCTCATCGCCTGCCTTCCAGTCCCAAGGTTTCTCGGTTTCGAGCGCCGCCGTGATCACTTCCATTTCTGAATCAGTGAATGCGAAATCCTCAAGCGTCGGCGTGTAGGCGTCATCCATGGCCGTCCGCTCCCTCAGCCAACCCGGTTTCGATCTTGTCCAGTAGGCCTCTAACTGCCGCGAAGAATCCCTTCTGGCGCTCGTCGAAGCTCTCTGCCTCCATCCTCTCGATAAGCGACAAGACCTGAACCTTTGGGACCTCGCCTTTCTCGAAGCGAGATATCTCATCGACGATCTGCTCGCTCACGAAATGATTGGCCGGGGTCACGACCTCGAACGCCCGCCAGAGGATTTCCTCAATGCTGTTCGGCGAAGCGGGGCCCGTTTCTATTGGGAGCCGCCTCGTAGCTCCGTCCCGCACCTCGAACACGGAAACCAAGTCCGGACTGTCGGCAAGCGCCCCAGTGACAACGAGTGGAGCATGGGTAGCGACGATGAGCGAAGCACCACGGAAGTTCATCGCGGCAAGAATCTTCCCTATGTAATCCCGCTGCCAGCTTGGATGAAGGCTATTCTCAGGCTCGTCGATTACGATGAGTGGCTTGTCGCCGACATTGGTGATCAGAAAGAGCAGTGAAGAGATCAGCGCGAGCTGGCCAGAGCTCGCATGCTGCATCTCGATCACACCTCCCCGTTCTTCCGTTCGAGCAGCACTCGGATTCCACTGATCACGCGCCAGCGTCGGAGTGTTGATTCCAACTTGAGCACTGAAGCAAACTCGCGTGCGCGGCTGAACTCGAACACGGAGTTCCTGGCATCGATCCAAATCCGTTCCTCAGGTTCGTGCCGCTGGAGAAAGGACATCCCCATTTCAACGACAACATCCCCTACCGGCACATCGAAACCCCGATCGGGGGCATCCGGATAAAACTGGGCGCGTAATTGCTCGCGTAGTTCATCGGTCGTGAGCTTGTAGTAGATGTGAGGGCTGATCTCGAAGCCGAACCGTGCTTCGTAGCCGCAATGATCTAGGATCGCACTGATCTGAAAAAATGCAGAGCCAGTTTCGTTGAGAGTATCTGCGACAGCCTTTTTCACTACGTTCTTGGGTGATTGGTCGCTCCGTCCGACCGAAATACGTTTAACTCCTCGCAGACCGGTGAATCGATCATGTGGGGTGTTGCAGACAACCGCCACGTTGCGGCCACTGCGGTAACGCGTGGCAATATCTAGGAGCACGGAACTCTTTCCCGAGCCATTCGGGCCGACAAGGATGGAGACAGCCTCGCTCATCCCGCCATCCTCGTCCATGCCGAGGTCGTGCAGACTCACCATGCGGATACACCGCTTTCGAGCCGATCAGCCTGCACCTCTTCCCTCCCTTATCTGCACGCACACTGCTTCGCGACGGATGGGGTGAAATATGCGCGACCTACGAGCGTTTAGACAAGTGATCAGACGTCGAGTATTGGGGTCTAACGTTTCTGGAGAAGCAAAGACTTCGAAATCCAAAACGCGCTCGCCCCTCGTTGAAGGCCCTCGGCATCCGCATCACGTGCGCGAATAAATCGGCTTAGATAGGAGCGATGGCGGGCGATGCGCAGGCGGCGGAGCTGTGATGCGGGAGCTTGCGTGTCGCGGGGGAAATGTCTTGTCGGTTGCAAAAGCTGATGCTTCCGCTTCGCGGAGCGGCGGCCGTTGTGCCGTCGCTTCTGGGCAATTCCTAATGAGGCGCTCCAGTTTCATGAGCGCGATCGACGATCCGTCGGGGCGCGTCGATGCGCGGCCTGAGCGCAGTAAGATTAATGGTACCTTGCACGTTCACAGGCACGGACTGAGACAAAGGTACGCACTTCGGCGGATGAAGACCGATGCAGACAAGAACACTGGAGTGCACGTTCCTGCCGGCGGCGGCTCCAATTTACTGATGTCTGGACCGCGCTCGATTGCTTGTGACGACACTCTGTCAGTCCGATGGACGTGTGCGCTGCGATGGTTCGTCCGCTGCTATCGTACAGCCAAAAACATCCCGTCGATGAGCACAGAGACTGCACGGCGCATCGGGGCTCGACGCCAGAATCGTGGCATAGAGTATAAAATAGTGTATTGATCGCATATTAGGAGAGGAACGACGATGGCGAATAGTTCTCGCAAAGCACAACCGATTAAGACGGCAAGATAAAAGGGCGCACATTGCGCTTCTGTCGGTCGATTGTTTTTGCTTGGTTTTTCGCTGACTTCCCCACGTTGCGGGCTTGTGGCGCAATGTGCGATTTACTGCCAAACGATTGGTTTTGTGTAGAGAATGGCAATTTGCCGAACCAAGTCGCCTGCCTGCGCCCGTTGTTCGCGGCGACGTTGTGCCGACGCTGTTACGCCCTATGTCAGGTCCGCCGCCGACCTCACGCAACGACTATAGTGGCAGGTTGCCGACCGTCCGGTCTTTCACGCCCGCGTGCGCCGTCATCCAAAGCCTTAGTGTACTCGCCGCGCTTGCCTCACAAGTCCCTCTATGAGATGAACTCGGCGGCCACGGGAACCATTCCAGCCTCGGCCGGGTGAGCTTGTATGCGTTTCGGCTGGGGGTCGGTCGCCTTCGGGAATTGTGATGCTGAGCAATAGTTTTCTAACGATGTGTCGGCAGTGATGGTCACGCGCGTCCGTCGCACGGGCGAGCGCGAGGTCACGGTCACGTTCAAATTTCCGATCAACGCGACCGCTCGGGCGATGGTAGACAGCCAAATTGCACTGCTGCGTGACTGCGTGGTGCCGATCGTCGGCGCGACCGCGCGCCTGCAACCCTATGTTGTCGGCAGCGCCGTCCTGTTGGACTACTTTGGGACCAAGTGCCTAGTCACCGCCGAACATGTTATGAGCGACCACGGTCAAGAGCCGTTGTTCCTGTTCGGCGCCGACGGACTGTCCCGGCCATTGCATGGGCAGTTTGAGGTAGACGAGGACGCAGATCTGGCAGTCAAACTTCTGTCTGACGAAGAGAGGAACTGGCTCTCGCACCGGCCGTTCCTGCCCGCGAGCTCACTCGATAGGGTCGCGCCGCCGGGGGAACGGTTTTACGCCACGGTGGTCGGCTATCCGGCGTCAGCGGCGCGCCGCTTGGACAAGATGACTCTTGATACCCGCATGGAGGCATATTCGAACTTTGCTGCCGAGACAGCGGACGGTCGTGTCGAGGTGCTCTTCGACAAGAAGGAGGGCGTGCGCGGCGAGCGAGGCGACGTCCAGGCGCGTGACCAGTATGGCAAAAGCGGAGGTGCCATCTTCGGCATCGCGCTATCGAGCAGTTTCGGTCTGCCAGTTCCGCCAGCCAAGCTGGTCGGCATTGCGACCCGTTGGAAGCGGGTCAGAAATCAGATCTGTGGCTCAGGATGTTCGAGCCTGGTCCCACTCCTCGATGCCCTGATGAAGGCAGTCCACTCCGAGTAACGCCCATGCCAAGCGACAATCCAAATTGAAAGATGGCGGACATACTGGAAGGGCTGCCTCACAGAGGGAGAGAAGCGTCATCGCCTGCCCTTTTCCATTTCCACATCGGGCTCAGTAGATACTAAAGCCACTTCGATCTCGACGATGACGCTGTCACGGTCACCGCAGCCAAAAGCTGCTTTAGATACCGCATCGAGCCGCGGGTCGCCCGTCCACAAGCCGATGACATCGTCTACCAACCAGTCCGCCAGGCTACGACCGAGGCGCGAAACCATATCGGGATGGATGTGGCGTTTGCTCACATCCGTCCCGAAGCGATCAATCATCAGTTGGGCCGGCACAATCGGCATGGTGACGCCCGCGACATCCGGTCCGACTGCAAGAAGAAAGCTTGAGGTCGTCTGTTCCGCAATGTCGTTCATCTGACTCATATCCACAACATAGTGAACGTTCTCGGGCAAATCGCTCCGCCGTATCCGTTTCGCTTGAACGAAGGTCGCGCGCTGGCTGAAAGGCGGCGCGCTGCCTCTGCGCGCGCGGACGATCAGCGTAACGTCAGTCGAGAAGCGATGCCCTTTTGCAAGGCCCTCCTTTCCCTCTTCGCTTTTACCGATCACACGATGCGACAGGCTGACCATCAACCTTTCGCCGCGATCCGTCTCTCTCGCCAGCACTGCCGCGTCGCGGGTTACCCGCTCGCACACGCCGCGCAGGCGTTCTAACAGTTTGCCGACAAGGTTTTCTTCTCCGCTCGATGCGGTCAGCGGCACCTCTTTTGCCATGCTGGATGCCGCATTTGAAAAAGCAACGCGCAGCATTTGCTCAAGGCGAGCATCACCGAGCCAAGTGCGTGAGTGCGGCAAGGTCATGCTGTCGCTGTTGTCAGAGTCGTCCCGAGTGAGTAACGACTCCATGGGATCAGCGGCCTTGGACAACAAGTCCAACGCCGATCGAGCCCGAAGGCCAACAAGTCTGGAGCCGTGGGCTAGGAACGGAGAGATTGCGGTTGCAGGGTCCGGCTCGTTGATCTCCAGCGCCGTGAACTGAGCAAGAAGGTCCTCATTGGGGCTTGCGAACCACAGCAGCGCCTCCGTAACAGCCGCCCTCAGTTCGATATCCTTACCGATGGTTTCCCGAAGTGAGCGCCGCCAGGCTGCTCTGGATGCACCCGCCATATCTGCAAGGACAAAGCCATCAAGGGACCGGCCAGATATCAGAGGCAGTTGTCGCAGCAGGTACGCGACCTCGACCACGTCTCTCGGCAACTCCTCGGCCTCGGGAACGTCCACCCACAGCGCTGTCATCAACTGCCCCCACACGCTGGTACCCACCCAGGTTTTGAGGAGTTCGGCTACTAAACCCTGACGGCCGTAGCCTTGCGTCGATGTGATCGCCACCATCGCGGCGGTTGCATCCTCTCGGTCGCCGGTGAGTTCCTGGAGATCTCTCACGGCTTTTTCCAGAGTCGAGCCCGGACTCCGCAACTTCCGCAGTCCTGCCTTGATGACGTCCTTTTCAAACCGCAACTCGGGCCACTTATTAAGATGTTCGCGCAGCCGCTGCTCGGTTAGTTGATAGTTGCCGAAGTCCTTCGCGGTTTCGCTCACCAGATCACGCTGAAAGGCGGGCCAGGATTTCAACCGCCAAGCTTCAAGCGCCGCCTTGAAGACCTCCTTCAGGCGGGGCGGCGCCTCCTGCTCAATGGCTTCCCAAATGTTCTCGTAAGTGTCGCGCGACATTGAGTAGCTAGGCAGGTCACGTCGAACAACTGGCAGGATGCCGCTCCAGGTGAGGTGACTGCGTTTCGGCTGATCTTTTTCGGGGTCGAGTAGACCGAAATTGCCTCGGGTGCGAAAAGCGGTGACCTCGAGTGCCTGCACCGCACTGGCAATATCGATGCGCTCATCTTCCACGTCGTCAGCCAAGCTAAATCTCTCTAATTTCGATTTTTGATGACGGAGCAGTTATTTCGGCTGCGCCGAGTTCTTCCAAGCGTTTTGCATTCGGAACGACAACAATCCGATCTCCTTTCACTGCAGCGGGTCGGGACGTAGGCACCGCCACCTCGCCTTGGCTCGGAACATATAAATGAATGCCGGGACTTGGAATGACGTCGGTTCGCTGGTTGGTGACAAAGGTGTACATTGCTGCCCAGCAGGCTCAGGAGCCCTGCACGGAGTGGCGGCTTGAGGATTCGACCCTTTAAGAGCGGACGCTCAGTCTGTGCCCATTCGAACGATCAAAAGCAGGTCTGCACGTCGACGGTTATTAGCTTTCCCGCGATCCAAGTCGCAAATATGGCACCGCCAACTCCGACTGAACCAATCACCACGAAGACCAAGCGATGCCAACTTGCCCTGTTCTTAAGCTGGGTGAACGCATCGTTGAAATTGCTCGTCACCCCAGCGAAGTCAGTCTTCAGCCGCTCCTGCTGACGCTCAAACTCGAAGGAGATTGCGTTAAGGGTGAGCCATTGGTTCACGATCGATGCGATAAGAAAGACCACAAAGATCCAAGCGCCTGCCACCACCGCAGTGTCTGTCCATAGCTCGACGCCGCAGTCCTTCGCAGCCTTTAATTGAGACGCAACTACGATCGTCGCAATGGGAATACCGAGAATCTGGCCCTGTAGGTCGACGAAGGTTTTGTGCATTCGGGCGATAAATTCTGCTTGAGCACTTTCGACTTCCCGCCTGATCTTGGAGTACGTAAAGCTGGAGGCGAAAAGACGGTAACCGGCCGACACCTTCTCGGAGATATCTTTTACTTCGCGGATGACATGTCGAAATCGTTGTGGCGATGGCAGGCCGGCCACAGCATCAATCACCGCCTCTGAGAGAATGGTCAGCTTCTGTTCGAGGTGAATTGGATCCTCGAATAGGGCAATCAGGGCTTGCACATCGGTCGGCTTCAATATCTCGAGGTCACTTACATCGTAGTCGACCGAAATCGCAATCCGTCCGTCACGGAAGAATACCAATTCCTGTTGGACGCCATCCAGAAACGCAGCAGCTTTTGCCAAGAGGGCCACAAGTGAAAGGGCGGCTCGGTACCTAACCTGCAGCTCCACAGGAGGCTGAGTTTCTGCCGTCACTCGATCTTTGATGATAAAATAGTTTTGGGGCTCCTCTACACGAGCTTTCGGCCCAGCAATCAAATTGCTGAACGTCTTGGCGAGCCGCCCCAGCGAGTGCCGCGGTGCGTTTAGTTGAACTTGCACAGTCCTGCCGAGTGCGAGCTCGTCGCTCTCGCTGAGCAGTTCCATCCCCGCATCAGCGGCGGCGTCGCTGTCCTGATCGACCAACAGCAGCGTTTTCAGCACCTGCTCGGTTGCGATTGTAACGCGTCCCTTGTCGTCAGCATCGAAGGTGGTGACGGCATATACTGCTTCCAGATCTGGCCATATGATCCTAGGCATCTCCGTATTCGCCGCTCAGCTTTTCCTTCAGTTCGTCCGGGAGATTTCGCAAGGTGAGCGTCTGCTTATCTTGGTCGTAAGTGACCTCCCCTGCTGAGATAGCGTCTCGGTCGAACTCGATGAACCAATGTTCCGTTCGTCCCTTAAAGCGGACCAAGGTATTGAGGATCGCTTTGTTAGGAATGAAGCGGTCGTTAAGCATCAGGTCCGGGTCGGCAAGGTAGTCGCGAAGGCTGTCTGGATCGTCCGGGACGAGCTCATTCGTTAGAGCTTCGAACGACAGCTCTTCCCGCTTTGATGCAGCGCGGTCGCAGATCTCCTTAGCTTTAGCCAGAAAGGCGTTCCTCGCTTCGAGTTCGAGGCCTCGCTTGTTGGCGAAGGATTTCAGGGCGTCGACGAGATTGCGGGTATCGGCCTTCTCTTGGACCGAATCCACGCACCCGAGGAACGCTTGAAAATATTCAGCAACGTTCCCCTTACCCTTGAGGAAGCCGATGTATCGATCCTCGTTGTTTGTCCAACTGGTAATATTAATGCGCCCAGCGAATCGGAACCCGTCGACGTCGAGGTGCGTCACATCTTGAACGTCGTGCTGCCGTGTTAGCGCGGCGCCGAGTGTGTCGTTGACGATGGCGACCATCAGAAAGTGCCGTTCTTCTCGCGCGAAATGTGCGAAAAACACATGCCCGCCGGTAGCAGCTGCCTTGGCCCCGGCGTTCACCGCCAAGGTCTTCATCAACGCTTCCGTGAGAACACCAAAATTATTTGCGTCCGCACTAATGTACTCGCGCAGGTGGCGTTGGGTCGGGTAGTTGTCTTCGTCATCCGAAAACTTCCCGTGCGATTTCGAGGTCCGCCGCCCATATAGCTGATGAAGCTGATCTACGACGCGCTGCACCGGATCGGTAACACGTAAATGCGAGTTACCCAAAACAATTTCGAAATTGTCCGCGACCTTTCGTAGATCGTGAACAGCGACATTAATGATATTGTTTTCTGCCAACAAACCCTCCCCACAACATTAGCTAACATATGCAAGTCGAGGCCGAATTGGCAATCAGGCTTGGCGCTGCCTTAGGGACAGCCAAAGCGGCTGACGGCGTGCAGAAGCGATTAGTCGTCTTATCGCCTGGCGATGTCGTCGCATTGCCTGCACCAGCGCACTGGTGCCAGGCCGGCGAGCTTAAGGGATCCGAATTGGAGTGATTGAAAGTTCGTTATGAGAGGCGAAGTCGGCGCCGACCCAAGTGCGGTATTCAACGGTCCGGCCGCTAACTATTTCAAAGCCAACCCTGCCTCTACCAGCCGACGGAATGCCTCCGATCTCGTGGGAAGATCTGGCTGATTGCGACGCCACTCGTCGACGCGCGTAAGCAAGTCACTTGAGAGGCGCAACTCAAAGCGCTCAGTTTTAGTGTCAACATGTTGTTCAGGCGTATTTGACAATCAGGATGTCCGTAATGTACGGTATGTACGTAAATGTGGTTCGCTCTTCGCAGCCGAACGACGTGCTCGAAACACGTCGTCCGGCCTGACCACATCCAAGCTGTCTGGAGCTCGGATCATGGCTGATTCCGACAATACCACGACTTTGTCTTTCGTCACCGGCGGGAGCGTACCTGCCCGGTCTGCAAATGCAATGGGACCGCGGCTAGGCGAGTTTGAGCTCAACGCCAAAGAAAGCCGCCACGACACAGAGTTGCCACAGGCAGCACTACCCGACCCTGCACTTCTTCTCTTGAGTGATTGGCAAATGGCTCGGTATGTCTCCCTGCTGTTATGTCGCGTGCAGCAGAGGTTAGAGAGCCGAATGATGGTCAATACCGGAATTCGGGGATTGACCGAAGACTCACGAAACCCGGCTGAAAGCCGAGCAAGGCGTACCGTCGGTGATTCAGGGGCGTATGCGGTTGCGCGTGAGGCCGAGGTCTTTGCGATGACCGACGCTCTGAAGCTTCAAGATTCTATCCCTGAAGTCGCGGCTACGTCGCTCGTCGGGGTCATCGCTAAGTTGGAGATGATTGTCGGCGCTGATCGAGATATCGGTGACCCTACGGACTTCCCGTGGCCGCACATAGCTTCGGTACTGCGCGACTTGAAAGCGATCGCGGGAGACTTGCCGGGTTGTTGCCGGAGTCGGGCAGGGACGCGGAGGGATTTTGCCAAGCACTGGGAGGCCGCAGCCAAGCTGGTCGCGGCCCTGAAGGAGGAAGGCGCGGCCGAGCGCCGCGGCCGGCCCGGGGCATACTGAAGCTGATAAAGCGGTTCAGATGCTCGACCCAGCCTTTGGTTAATGCTCGTTGTTGTGCGTGCGCTGCCTCCGTTAGGAGAACGCCCGTCCTGCCCTGCATTCGCCACGGTGCGACAGGGCGCGAAGGGACATCCGTTATTTCATAACCGCTCAATTTCGGCACTTAAGCCGGTTGGGGTCGGCCTTAGAGGCCACGTTTATCAATTGTATCAGTTATTCCGACTGGCGCGCCCGAAGAGGATCGAACTCCTGATCCCAGATTCGTAATTAGACTGGAACGAGAAGGCGGCGCATTTCTGCCCTTTCCTTTGACCGATTGGAAGGTCGGTCCGTGGCTGGAATTTTTCGGAAAACCAGCTAAGAGGTTTGGTTTGCGGCAGATAGGAGATATCGCGTGTCGGAAGAAATCGACGATCACCGGAGCCAATTGATGGAGCTCACCGCGGACATTGTGTCCGCCTTCGTCGGCAACAACCCCGTACCTGTCGCATCTCTCCCGGATATCATCGAAAGCGTGAACTCGTCGCTCGCGAGAATCGGGCGGGGTGTCGAACCTGAGAAGCCGACCCAGGCTCCAGCGGTTAATCCGAAGAGGTCGGTGTTCCCAGATTACATTATTTGCCTAGAGGACGGGAAGAAGTTCAAATCGCTGAAGCGCCATCTTGCCGTGCACTACGAGCTGACTCCAGAAGCGTACCGGGAAAAGTGGGGGTTGAAGTTGGACTACCCAATGGTGGCACCGAACTACGCAGCTCAACGGTCGGCTTTGGCGAAATCGAGTGGGCTCGGCCGGAAGGTGCCGGCAAAGGGGATGGCAAAGAACGCCCGTAAGCCAAACCCCGCCCGGGCCAAATCGTAATCGCGCCCCGACGGACTACAATCCGGCGGTAATTCGATAGCACCCGCCGCTCGCTCGCTACAGCACTCGGTGGGGCGCGCTCGCGATCGGCTTGGCCAATAGGCCCTTGGTCAGAAGATTGTCAGAAAACTGGAATGGATCCATGGCGACGAAAATTTCACGCCTCGTCACGGAGAGAATCCAGCGAGAGCGTGATCAACCGTGTTGACCAGGTGTTGACCAGAACGAAAATAGAAAGGGCCACCCCGTGGTGGCCCTGGTCTAGTGCTTAATTTCCTTGAGGAAACTGGAGCGGGTGAAGCGATTCGAACGCTCGACCCCAACCTTGGCAAGGTTGGTTGAAGGTTGAGGCAGCCCTCATTCACGACGCGTGGCCCCGACGAGAGGTCAGAAAAGGCAAATATGTGAGTCCGGCGGAGTGCAGGGTTTGCGAACGTGCCACAGGCTCGAACGAGCTACATCAGGGCGCTTAGCGGACTTCAATTTTGGGGGTCGGCGGCCGCGCCTCGGTAAAAACTTGCCGCCTAGACGCCTGCTGCCTCCCCCATCCGCACCAGATGCTCTAAGCAGGTCTGTTCAGCGCATTTTTGGAGTTCCGCAGTTTGTTCGCCTAACCAGATAAGTGCCTCTTCGCTAATCTCGTAGTGCTTTGAATAACGGGCCTTCACATAGGCTTCGTTCAGCGTGTTGAACCAAGCACGATGGCGCTGCTGATCGCGTGGCCAGGCCTCTGACAATCTTCGATCCTGGTCCTCCGCCAGGGCTCGCAGAAACGTAAGCTTGTGCGACGGTGGACTGTAATTCGTAAGCACCAGCAACAGTGTTGAGTAAGTGTGTTCGATAGCTTGGTGAAGTTGAAACGCCGCTTCTTTCTGTCGATCCTGCTTCAGAACATACAGGAAGGTGTCGAGGAAACCTTTCGCTCCAGGAAGTCGGCTTTCGAGATGTTCTTTGGCTGTCTCATACGCCGCTCTCGGCGTAAGTGGTTTTGGTTCAGCCAGAGGCTCTTCATCGAGTTCGTAGAGGACGACGCCCTCCCGGCGGATGTCCGTGAAAAAATACTGCCCCTGTCGCAGCGCCGTGTTCACGAAGCGGCGGCTGTGGACGATGAAGCTGGTCGGCGTCTTGATGGCGCGGTCGCGCTCCAGCCGGTCCTTGGCCTTGTACCAGTAGGCGAAGTCGGACAGCTTGTTGTTGTTGACGATCACCAACAGATCGAAATCGCTGCGATACCCCTTCATCGTCAGCGGCTCATCGACCCAGTCGCCGCGGGCATAGGAGCCGAACAGGATGATCTTCAGGATGCGGCCGCTCTTCTTCCATTCGGCGGTGCTCTCCGCCAGCGCGTCCTCGAACTCGGCATGCAGGATCTCGACCACGCGGGCGAGCTCCTCCTGCTTGTGCTCCGGCAAGTGGTCGATGCTGGTTTTCATCCTGGTCTGTTCATGGTTTGGTGAATGCTGGCGCGCGGCGACGCGTTGGTTATAGCAGGCTTCGTCATATCGAAAAGACTATGGCGCGGGCATCGGATCACCAGAATCTAGCATGAGAAAATGCCCTTCGCCAAGTCTATGTGGTACGATTGAGTGAGAGTTTGAGGCCGGTTCGCAAGCTTCTGACGTCGAAGCGGCGAACACGGGCATGAGCTTTGATCCGGAGTTATTGCCATCGCCGACCCAATCTGCCATCCTGCCCCCCGGCACGCCGGATTCGATCTGCCAAACTGCTCTGTATCGCGGGCGAAAGACTGGGTGGCCTCATGAAGCCATTGATCGCCATCTGCTCGCAGGATGCCGACTTCTATCTTCTGCTGAGCCACATTCTTGAGGTCGACGGTTTTACTCCCATGCTTGCCGCCTCCATCGACGACGTGTTGGCGCTCGTCTGCGCAAAACCCATCGCGGCGGTGTTGCTGGACTGCAGGGCGGACAACCATTTGGCGGCACAAAGTGGCCGGCTCAAGCAGGATACCGCGGTGGGCGCCCTCCCGTGTGTGGCCCTGGTCCATGCGGGCGCGGAAGCGCAGCTCATCCAGCTCTTGCAGTCAGGGATTGACGAGTGTTTTGTCAGGCCTTTCGCGCCAGCCAAGCTGCTCCAGGACCTGCGCTCCCGGCTCGCCATCGGCCTGACGCCAGAGCCAGCGACGCAGGATGGCCGACCCCTTGCTTACGCCGATGTCGAAATGCGGCTCGATACCCATCGCGTTTCCTGCGCCGGCAAGGAGATCGCGCTCGGGCCGATCGAGTTCAAGTTGCTGCGCCACATGCTGGAGAACCCGGAGAGGGTGCTCAGCCGTGCCGAATTGATCGGCGCTGCCTGGGCGCGCAACCGCGGCGTCGGCGCGCGCACGGTCGATGTCCACATCTCCCAGCTGCGAAAGCAGCTTAGCCAATGTTCTGGGGACGCCGCTATCCGAACCGTCAGGCTCGCCGGATACGCGCTGGCACGCAGTCCGTCCTGATCATCCCAGCAGCTTCCAAATCCCGGCTGATGCGCCGCCTGTAACCCCGATATCTTTGGAGTGATCGCCGTGTTCCTTTATCGGTTAGGCTTAATGCTCTTAACATACTAGACAAACAAGGTGTAACGTATATAGCACAAAAGCTTAGTTTGTTTGTTGTTGCGCGCCGGCGCCTAAAATGAAAGTCTCTGGCAGAGTTTACATCAGGATAATCTAATACGTTGTTCTTAGGGGTCGTCTCATGCTGGACGGAGCTGGAATTGGCGTGGCCTTCGGCCACCACGGCGAATTGGTTCAGGGCCTGTTCGAGGACGACGGCGCTCGGCTGCGGCGCGCGCTGGTCTCGCTCCCCTGTCGTCAGCTGCAATCGAGGGCCAGGTTCAGCGCAGGCGACGGCGATCTCGTGGCTGTGACGCCGGAATCGTGCGACAAAGCCAGGCGCGCCGCGGAATTGACCATCGCAAGGTTTGGCCAAAGGGGCACCGGCGGGAATCTCGCCATAGACAGCAACGTCCCGGTCGGCCGCGGCATGGGATCGTCCACGGCCGACGTGCTTGCGAGCATCCAGGCTGTGCTGGGGTGGCTGGAGATCGAGGCGGCGTCGGACGAGGTCATGCGCATCGCGGTCAGCGCCGAGACGGCCTGTGACTCCACCCTCTTCAAACAACAGGCGGTGCTGTTCGCCCATCGTGACGGGATCGTCTTGGAAGCTTTCCGCAGACCTCTGCCTCCTGTCGATCTGATCAGCGTCGACACAACGCCGGATGTGACCGTCGACACACTCGAATACCAGCCGGCGCGCTACGATGCCTCGGAAATCGAGACCTTCCGGCCGCTGCGCAGCCTGCTGCGCACGGCCATCAAGCATGCGGATATCCGCATGCTTGGCCGAGTTGCGACGGCAAGCGCGCGCATCAACGAGCGCTTCCTGCCAAAGCCCGGTCTGGACGAGATCGAAGCCATCGGCTGCCGTTTCGATGCTGTCGGCATCCAGGTCGCCCATAGCGGCACGGTCGTCGGACTGATGTTCGATGGGCTCGATCCAAAAGCCTCGGCAAACATCGATGGCGCGGCGGACGCTTTGAGAGGGTCTGGTTTCGACCCGGCAATCTTCCGTCACTGACCACTTTGGGGCGCGGGGAGAAGCATGATGTCTGTCCACATGTTGATGCGCAGGCTGGAAGAATTCGAGGGTCCTCGCCTCGTTCCGCTCAGCGCCACTCTCTTCAGCGCCTCTTTCTTCCTGATGAAGCTTCTACCGGCTCGCTTCATGCTCGAACGCGCCGTCGAACAGGGACGGTTGAGACCGGGAGGGATAATCTGCGAATCCTCGTCTGGAACCTTTGGCCTTGCCCTCGCCATGCTGGCGGTACAGCACGGCTACAGGTTGATCCTGGTCAGCGACTGGGCGCTCGATCGCCATCTTCATCGGCGCCTTATCGAACTCGGCGCCGAGGTGGCGATCGTCGACAGCCCAGCGCCTGCGGGCGGGCTGCAGCAAGCGCGCCTCGATCGTCTGCACGAGTATCTGCGCGATATTCCCGGCAGCTACTGGCCCTCGCAGTACGACAATCGCGACAACGCGCTCTCCTACGGCAAGGTCGCCGAAAAGTTGATCGACAGGGTCGGCAAGGTGGACTGCCTGGTCGGCCCGGTCGGATCGGGTGGTTCGATGAGCGGCACATCGCATTACCTGCGCACGCTGTTTCCCGATCTGCATGCGATAGGCGTCGATACGCCCGGCAGCGTGCTGTTTGGCCAGCCGAGTGGTAGGCTCAACCTGAGCGGTCTGGGCGGCAACATCCTTCCCGCCAATGTCGATCACAGCCAGTTCGACGAGGTCCACTGGCTGACGCCAGTGGAGGTCTTCCAAGCCACCCATCAGCTTCATCGCCAGCACGGGCTTTTCATGGGCCCGACCAGTGGCGCCGCTTACAGGGTTGCCCAATGGTGGTCTCACAACAATCCCGACAAGAAGGTGGTCGTGCTCTTTCCAGACGAGGGCCACCGCTATGTCGAGACTGTCTACGACCAGCAATGGCTTGCAACGATTGCTGGCTGGCCGAGTCCACTGCCTGCCTTCCCGGTCACTGTCGGCGCGCCGAGCGAGCCGATGTCAGCATGGTCCCGCTTCTCCTGGAGGCGCAGAACGCTGCAACAAGTCCTGGCGCGGGCCGATGATGGGCTTAACCTGGGCGGCGGACAAAGCAATGGATTTTGAGGCTTTCGTGCGCCGATGATGCAATGGCCGGGGTGTGGTGGGCGCCCCACATGCCATGCCGGTCCGCCACCTCTTCCGGGTCTCGCCGGCCTGTTTGCGGCCGCAAGCTGCGCAATCCTGTGATGCAACGGCGCCCTGGTAGCCCCATCGACGCGCCCAGCGACGATGATCGCCGGCTGACCGGGCCATGTGAAGCGAGGACAAAGCCATGAGATCGCCATCGACATCCGGCGCGACGACAACTGGGAAGGTGCGGGCCACGTCGATCGTGTCGCGCCTGGACGGGATCAGCCTGCAGCGCGTGGCGCTCTGCGATCGGGCTGCCATCAAGACGTTGCTGCTCGATCCTGAGCAGGAACAGTTCGCCGGCGACGTGGATGTGGTCTTTGACGGACTGCAAAACAGCCGCTATCCGCAGTTTGAGCACCCCCTAGCCATTGTCGCCGCCGACAAGACGGTCGGCTTCTTCATTCTTCGCGAGAGACTTGCATTGCCCCTGTGGGCGCCAAACGACGCGGTCACATTGCACAGTTTCCGCGTTTGTCGCACCTTGCAAGGTAGGGGTTACGGCCGCGCCGGAGTGGATCTGGCGATCTCGTGGCTGCGGCGGAAGCGCCCCGGGGTCAAGCGGCTGATGCTTGCCGTCAACATCCGCAATGCCGCGGCGAAATCGGCCTATCTCAATGCGGGTTTCAGCGACACTGGTCAAATCTTCCACGGCCCAATCGGCGATCAAACCATTCTGACGGTAAGGATTCCGCGCGGCTGCGGCTGAGCGTCGCCGCGAGTGCGGGCTTTCCATTTTGGCAACGCCGGGACCTGCCTGATATGGTCATCGAGAAGACTCAACGCGCCATTCTCGATACGATCGCGGCTCTCCTCGGCGGCGCGTGCCGACCGAGAATGCGCGGCTGTCGCGCATTGCCGCCAGAGCCTGTTTTGGAGCAGGTGCGGCACATGCCTGGTTCGCCGAGGCCGGGCTGCATCCGCTCGGCGCCCTGTTTGCCAATTGCGCTGCGGCGAGTTCGCTCGACGTCGATGACGGCCATTGTCTTGCGGCGGGTCACCCGGGTGCTGCCATCGTCCCGGCCGTGCTGATGGAAGCGGCAAGGCTGGGCAGCGATGGTCGTGATGTGCTCACCGCGACCGCGCTAGGCTATGATGTTGCCCTGCGCATCGCCGCCGCCCGCCGCTTCACCGATACGATGAGCTTTGCCAGCGGCCAATGGACTGGCTTCGGCGTCGCGGCCGCCATCGGATGGCTGCGCGGTATGCAAGTCGACCAGCTCGCCCATGCACTCGCGATAGCCGGCGCCGAAGCGCCGCAAAACCTGCCGCAAGGCGATTGCCAGGCAAGCTCCGTCAAGGGCAGCAGCCCGTGGTCGACGGTCTCGGCGGTCTTCGCCGCCGGCCGGGCCGAGGCTGGCATGAGCGGCTCGATCGATTTGCTGGACCGGGCCCACGCCTATGATGTCGGCGCCCTAACCGCCGACCTTGGCAGCCGCTGGCTTATCGCCGAGACCTACCTCAAACCCTACGCCGCCTGCCGCTATACGCACCCGGTCATCGATGCCGTGCTCGCGCTCGTTGCGGATCGTGATCCAGGGCTGCCGATCGACCGCCTCGTCGTGGAGATCTTTCCAGAAGCGCGGAAACTGCCCAACGAAATCGCACCGAAGTCGCTCGAAGGCGGACAGTTTTCAGTGCCTTTTGCCGCGGCATTGGCCGCACTGCGCGGCGCGGCCGCCTTCCGCCCCTTGCGTCCTTGCTCGCTCATGGATCCGGAGGTGGTGGCGCTCGCGGCGAAAGTCGAAATCCGCTACCCCCACGACCTGGCCGGGATTTTTCCGCGGCGCACGCCAGCGCGAGTGACCATGGTTGCTGGAGCGCGCGAGCGCGTCATTGACGTGCCCCTACCGCTTGGCGACGCCAACAACCCGATGGATGACTTGGCCGTAGGCGAAAAGCTGCACGACCTCGGCCGCGACATCCTTTCGCGTGCCGAGCTCGATCAACTCATCCGGTCCGTGGGTTTGCTCAAGCAGGGAGAGATCGCTCCGTTGCTCATTTGCCTGGCGGCTCAACCAAGCGCCGAACAATGAACGCCCTGCCGCTTATGCATTCGCTTTCCGCTTCGCCCGCGCCGGTTTGGGCGGGGCGGCTTTGCGGCCGAGCCCGATCGATTTCGCCAAGGCGGACCGTTGGGCGGCATAGCTTGGCGCGACCATCGGATAGTCCTTGGCCAAGCCCCATTTGGCCCTGTATTCATCGGGCGTCATGCCAAGCAGACCCAAATGACGCTTCATCGACCTGAATTTTCGGCCGTCCTCCAAACTGACGATGTAGTCGGGAAAGACAGACTTCTTTGGGTTCACAGCAGCGACCGGCGCTGGTTTGGCGGCGATCTCCGGCTGCTCCAGCTTCAACAGCGCGGCATGCACGCTGGCAATCAGATCAGGCAAGCCTGCGGTCGGAACCGGATTGTTCTGGACATATGCGGCCACGATCTCGGCCGTCAAACCTATCGGGTCAAAGCTCTCGGTATTGGTCAATTGTAACTCCTGTATTGTCCCCTCGACTTCCCTATTGCGGAATTCGAGGATGCGCAACGACCGGACTTCTGATGGTATGGATCAGCAATGAAATGCGCTGCACGGGGATTCGAGACTTCCGCCTGGCAGTCAGACGAACAAACCTGCCGGCGCATATCGACATTCCAGGTGCCAAAGGCTCCGCGCCGGGGTCGACTTGTGATCTGGGCCTCGACTAAGCGGCGTGCCGGCGGCATGCCCGCTCGATGCATAGCCCCGCGAGGCAGCGGAGACCCAGCCTAGCGAAGCCCGGCGCTTAGCTCGCAGGCGCCTGCGAAGTTGGGAGCAGCTTTGATTTCAGCGAGCCGCTGTCTCAGGTAGGTACTCAAGCCCACCTCGCCGCGCTAAACATACCAAAGCCCGCCACTGAGGGGACAGTGGCGGGCTTTGTTTGAAAGCTGTTCGACCAACTCTCCGCCGCTCCTGTCCGGGGGGTGTCGAGGGGCGCCACCGAATGAACTTGGGCCGATACAATCGGTTCCCGCCGCAAGCAAAAAAGCCCGCCGGCGTGATCCAGCGGGCAGGTGGTGAAAGGCAGATGCTCCGGTTAGTCGATCGCGCCTGAGACGGTGATCGGCGAAGAAGTCGCGGCCGCAGCATCGGACCAACGTTCACGCTTGGTCGGGATGGGTCTCTGGTAGGTTTTCATCGTCGCGCAGCTCACGCGCCGCCCTTGGTTGGGCCGGATACGATGACCAACTGGGCTGCGATGCTGCCCAAGCGCTCGCGCTTCTCCAGTTCTGGCCATTTGTATGTCTTCTTCCATAGTGGTGCTCATCACGCCTGCGGCGTTGCTGGTAGCAACGACGTTGAAGCCGGCGTTGGTCAGCGCGAAATCGAGGTCAAGCAATATGACAGGCTCGTCTTCGACCACTAGGACTTTGCCGTCATGCATCATGGACCATCCATTATACGTTGGCCGCCCTAACGATGAGAGGATGGCTTAGCTCCGGCCCTGTTTGGGAGATCCCACCAGCGGCAAGTGCGGGCAGGATGATGCACAACGGGCCGGCGTCATGTCGGCTTGTCCAGCGGCGCCCTTCTGGTTGGCGGCTTGTAAGCGCTCACCAGCCTGACGACAGCGGCGTCGACTGTGACTGGAGCGCCCAGGTTCACCGTCACGCTGTTTTCGTCGATGTGGATGACGTTGCCAATCAACTCGATATGCTGCCCCTTCTGTACCTTCGTTGTGTGGTCGATCACCGAGTGGGGTTGGCCATAGGAGGGGATGGAAACGCTCACCCGGTCCTCAGTGACCCGCTTGCGCACGGTGGCGGTGATTACGACCTCGTCGCCGATTTTGATGCCCTTTGCCATAACTATGACTCTGGAGCGGCCAATCATTTCGTCAAGCTACTGCTAATATATTGCGTTCGCAGCACCAGGGGTCCAGGCTGATCTCTGCGCGACAACAAACGCGTCGGCCGCCGGGGCGGCATGAGCTTTCTCTACCCCCACCAGGTGAGTATCCGCTCTGTCTCGGTTTACCGGAGCTACAAGTGCGCTCCTGGCCTCGCCCCGGAACGTTGTGGCCGAGAGCCATCTGCACCTCGGCCAGGAAGTTGCCCAGCTCCTCGTCCCGCGCCTTGGCGTGCACCGCAGCACCACCGCGGCGGCCTTCTGAATGGCCCACAGTGGGAAGACTGAGCAGATGTGCACCCAGGGGTTGAGCGCTACCTAGCTCGCGGTCGACCGGGAACCGGAGCTCCGAATGCTGGAGCGGCTGCTTTAGCCGTCCGGCCGGCTCCTTTCAGCGTCCAGCAGTTCCTCTTCGGTTATCAGACCGTTGATAAAACAGCTTGAGCAGGTGTGACGCGATGCGCTAGGCCTGCTGCGAGTCAAGGGGCGTGCGGTTCTCGTGAATACAATACGGCACACGTGAGAGAGCATATCGATCTCGCAAGGCCCCAGCACTGACCAGGGTACAACATAACCTTCCTCCTCGAAAGCTACGAAACCCGGACAGTGCGACGGCCGTGTGAATGCCACACTTGATTTGGCTTCATCAAGGGCGGTGTCAGGCGCGGTCCGTGTGTACTCGGGACGTGTGGCTGTCGGCATGGCCGCGCTAGAAAGCCCTATCCTGTCTTCAAGGAGCAGCATCGCTCTGAGCTCAGGACGAGATTGGCCAGTACAAAACCGACCGCAAGCGGTAGTGTTGGACAATCAGGGTCAATTCATCGGCACGGGACATTAGGAGGACGGACGTGACCAATTCCACAGGGAGTTCTTTGGGCGTCGCTGTCATTACCGGCGCATCCTCAGGAATCGGCAAAGCTTTTGCCGAGCGCCTGGCCAGCGACGGCTACGACATCGTGCTCGTCGCCCGCCGACGGGACCGGCTCGAGTCGGTAGCCCGCGAGATCAAGGCCGCTGGCGCCTCCGCGGAAATCATCGTCGCCGATCTGGCGCAGTCGCATGGCCTCGACATGGTGGAGCAGCGAATCCAGGCCGGGGACGTGTCGCTACTCGTCAACAGTGCCGGGTTCCAGACTTACATGCCCTTCGTCGACCTGTCGATCGACCGCGCCCAGGAAGAGGTTGCGGTGCAGGTAACTGCGGTCATGCGTCTGTCGCATGCGGCACTTCCTGCGATGATTGCGCGCGGCGAAGGCGCCATCATCAATGTCTCTTCCCTGCTCTGCTTCAGTGGAAGCTTGAAATCCCCGTTCATGCCGAAGCGCTCGGTTTATGCCGCCACCAAAGCCTTCATCACGATGTTCAGCGAGCTTCTCGCGGCTGAACTGCAGGGCAAAGGTATTCTCGTCCAGGCGCTTTGTCCCGCCGTCGTCAGGACAGAATTCCATGATATCGACGGCAAGCCGGTCCTCAGGCCCAATGTGCCGGTGATGGAGCCGGGTGACGTCGTCAACGCATCCTTGGCTGGCCTGCGGCAGGGTGACACGATCTGTATCCCGGCACTGGAGCAAGTGGGTAAGCTCTCCGCTGTCGGGGACGCAAATCGCGCCCTGTTCGATGCCGGTCGCGGGGCTGAACTAGCGCCTCGATATCGCTAATGCCAGGCGACAGGTTGGCTGACGTGTCAGCCCCTTCCTTGGGCTCATGGTCGGTTCCCAGGTCCGAGCGTCCCCAACGCGGACGGGCACCGGTTTGCCGCGCCAAGCGCGGCGAAACTCCGGCGCCAACCTCTAGCGTATATTGGTACTGACCGCCAATGGCCGTTCTGGGCCCGTTCTGTCCCACTTGAGCACCAGAGCCCGGTGGAAGTGCCGCCAGCCGCCGACGCGGCCGTTCACCCACAGGGTGCTCAGCTTGCGCTGTGAACGGGCGAGATAGGCGCAAGCCGCCGTTCGGCGCGGAACACCAAATGCGGCCCAGACGAGACAGCCCGATCGGCTGCGGGCAGGCTGAAGATGATCATCGCCGTTGCTGGTCTAGCGCGTTCTGCATAAGGCGGAAATGCCCTGATGTGACCGCAAGCCGCAACGAAGCTCTGCTAGACTAGTCTGTAGAGGCAATGGCGTTGGGAAAAGCGCGATATTCTGAAGCGCCGCTCGAAGTGCCGACCAGCACGACCGCGGCTTCCCGCCCGACCGTGCGCTGCGCGACCAACTTTCGCAAGCCGGTCAAGGCTGCCGCGCTCGACAGTTCGAGATAAAGACCGTAGCGCGCCAGCCGCGCTTGGTCGTCGTAGGTCGGTTCCTCCTCAACGGCAACTGCCGATCCCCCGCACGCGGCAATCGCCTCAACGGCCTGGTAGGTGACCGTCGATCCGCCGATCGACGTCAAAGCCGAATGACCTTCGAAGTGGCCGCGGTAATCGGCGCCCGCAAGTACTCTTGATATGCGTGCGAAGGGCTCGACGGCATGGATGCGGGGCGGCTCGCCGCTGAGACCGGACCTTTGCAGATCGCGGTAGCCGCGCGCGATGCCCCAAAGCAGATCCGCCCGCGATGTCGGAACGACAACGTCGCTGCATGCCTGGGCGCCAAGCTGAAGAAACAGCTCGAAAGCAAGCGATCTGTAGCCATCCACCCCGAACGGATTGCTGCCTACTGCCGGAACAATGAAGTTGGTGGCCGGATACCAGTCGCCGGCGCGGACGCGATCGGCGAGCACCTGCCAGCGGCGTTGCGGTGTTTGCGCGGCCAGCAAGGTCGCGCCGTGCATTTCGATCGCTCGCCGCCAGTTCGGGTTCATCTCAGGCGTGGTGACGATCACGCAGTCGAGCCCCGCCTGAGCCGCGTAGGCGGCAAGTGACACGCCGGCATTGCCGCTGGAGGCGGCGGCAACCGTCGAGGCGCCGCTCTGCAACGCGCGCTGGACGACAAACCGGCTCATGCGGTCTTTGTGCGACCCGGTTGGATTGGTGCCCTCGTTCTTGACATGGAGCGCGCGGACGCCGACCTCATGTGCAAGCTCGTCCATCCCCACCAGAGGTGTGTTGCCCTCACCCAAGGTCGGACAGGACGGGTAGACCTGCCATTCAGAAGGCCGCTCGAGGCAGCAGGGGAATTCCTCATACTCTATCGCCAGGCTTGCCGGCATGTTCTGTTCAAGACAGGCCGGGCAACCTTCGAAGTAATCCGCCACGGCAAACACGGCGTGGCAGCGAATACAGCGCATCCCACTCACGCGCGGATTGAGCCGAGGCTCCGAGCTAAGCATGTGCCAGCCGATTTGGTCGGGCGTCCAGGTCGGCCATCACCTTGAACAGGCAGTCGCCGGGCTCGGTAAGCGATGGCGCCCTGCGGCACGCGACGAGTCCGGAGCTTTCGAAGAGCAGCGTTTCGGGTTCGCGCGTCGGCAGGTCGGGAAAGTGAATGTGGCCGGCAAGCTGGCCGCCGACCACCTCATCGCAGATATCGGCGGCCGGCTCGAAGATACCGCGCTCGCGGGCGTAGACGAAGGCGCTATGGCCTTTGACGGTCATGACCCGCGTCGGCGGAGCCGGTTGGACGACGACCTCGCGCAAGATTCCGTGGCCTTTCAGCAGGCGCTTCAATCCAGATTCGGCGAGCGCCAGACCTTCTTTGGACAAGGTCGCACCGCCGCCAAGCTCGGTGGTTAGAACCAGCGCGCCCCTGTCCTGCGCCGCCGCCGCCAGGGTGGTCAGTCCGCCACCCCCTGTGCCATCGCTGACAAAGCTTATGGGGGCGCCAAACAGCCGCAATAGACGCAGCAGTTGTTCATGTTCCTCGGCGGTCCGCCCCGGCCGCACGAGCGCGCTCGGCACATAATCGAGTGAGCGCCCTCCAGAGTGAAGATCAACGACGATGTCGGCCATCGGGATCAACACCTCGCACACGTAATGGGCGATCATCTGGGTGGGCGAACCGGCGGCATCGCCGGGAAACGTACGATTGAGATTGCCTTGGTCGAGCGGCGATACCCGGCGGCCGGCGGCGACGGCGGGAAAGTTAAGCGCCGGAAGGATGATCAGCCGCCCCGAAACCTGGTCACGGCGGATCTCGCGGGCGAGCTTGCAAAGGGCGATCTGGCCCTCATACTCGTCGCCATGATTGCCAGCGATGAGCAGCGCCGTTGGACCGCCGCTATTTTTAATGCAGACCAGCGGTATGGGTACGAAACCGTAAGCGGACAGGTCGGTCGAATGCGGCAGCCTCAGACAGTCCGACTGCTTGCCGTCGGCCTCGTAGTCAACCGGGGTCCAGATCCGTGTCTCAGCGGCCATGTCTACCTTCTCCATTCAGCGAAGCATCTCGTCCAGGAAAAGCCGCGTCCGCTCCTGGCTTGGCGCGGTGAAGAAGGTTGTCGGGGACGCGAGCTCGACAATGCGTCCCTGGTCCATGAAAACGATCTGGTCGGCGACCTCGCGGGCAAAGCCCATTTCATGGGTGACGCAAAGCATGGTGGTGCCGTCCCTGGCGAGGTCGGTCATGACGTCGAGCACCTCCTTGACCATCTCCGGATCAAGCGAAGAGGTCGGCTCATCGAACAGCATGATCTTGGGATTCAGGCACAGCGCGCGAGCGATCGCGACGCGCTGCTGCTGGCCGCCGGACAGCTGGCTGGGATATTTGTGTGCCTGGTCGGCAACCCTCACCCGTTCGAGATGGTGAAGCGCCATGCCTGCGGCGCCGGTCTTCGATTGGCCGAGCACGCGCTTCAGAGCAAGGGTGCAATTGGCCATCACCGTTAAATGCGGAAACAGGTTGAACTGCTGAAACACCATGCCAATCCCGCGCCGCAGTCTCCGCAATTGCCTGTGGTCTCGACTGAGATCCACGCCACCAACCCGAACCGCGCCTTTCTGAAAGGTCTCCAGGCCATTCAGGCATCTGACGAGCGTCGATTTTCCCGATCCGGAGGGACCGCAAATCACAATCCGCGCGCCCTGCGCCGCAACGAGATCGACGTCCTTCAGAGCGTGAAAGCTGCCGAACCATTTGTTGAGCGCTACCGTCTCCAGCGCTGGCGGCTGGGCGGATTTTGGCGCGCCAGCTGCCTGCCCGATATCGGTGGTTTGGGAGCTGCCCTGTCGCATGAGCTCATTCATCTTCTAGTCGGCCCAAGCAGCTGGCGTTCAATCCGGCCGACCAGCCATGCGACCGCGAGCGCGAGGAGAAGGAAGGCAATGCCGGCCACAGTCAGCGGTTCGGCATAGCGGTAGGTGTCCGAGGCGATATCCAACGCCTTGCCCAGCATCTCCGGTACGGCGATGACGGCGAGGTAGGGCGTAGCCTTCAGGATCGAGACAAAGTAGCTGCCGACCGGGGCCGCGACGTTGCGCAACATCTGGGGAGCCAGGATGAATACCACGATGTCAGTCTGGCTCAGTCCCAGCGCCTTGGCGGCTTCGGCCTGGCCTGCAGGAATAGCGTCGATGCCCGCCTTGAATACCTCGGCGAGATAGCCGCTGAAATAGACGCTCAGTGCCAGTGTGCCGACCAACAGCGCCGGCAGCGTGATCCCGTAGTGCGGCAGCACGAAATAGAGAAAATAGAGCCATGCCAGCACCGGCGTGGACCGGATGAAGTCGATCATGAAGCGCACCACATAGCCGGCAATGGACGCCGCCCGCCTGGTGATCTCGAGGCAGAAGCCCAGCGCCGACGCTCCCGCGCAACTCGCCAGCGCCACGCCGATCGTGGTTGCTATGACGCTGAGGATGGTGGGGACGGTCGAGAGGGCGAATTCGAGATCAAAGGTCACTGGATAACCTCGTTGCCACGCCGATGCGCTGCTCGACCCATCGGCCAAATAGCGCGACTGGGTAACAGACTACGAAATAGGCGAGCAGAAGCGATGTGTAGACGCCGACGGGATTGTATTGGAGCTCGGCGATCTCCTTTGCCCGAAAGGTCATGTCCGTCAGCGTAACGAGGGAAACGAGCGCCGTTCCTTTAACCAGCTGGATGAACTGGTTGATGAAGGTCGGTGCCATCCTGGTCAACGCTTGAGGGAGTTCGATCAATACAAGGATGTGGCGTCGCGGCAGGCCGAGGGCCGCGGCAGCTTCCATCTGCCCCCGGTCTAGCGACTGAAGTCCGCCTCTGACGGCCTGGCTGGCGTATCCTCCCGCATTGAGCCCCAGCACCATGGCGCTGACAATAGTCGCTGGCATTTGGATACCAATGATAGGGAGCGCATAATAAAAGACGAACAGCAGTATGATGACTGCGGAACTGCGCCAGAATTCGATGATGGCGCTGACGGCGATGCGAGCGATGCCGCGTGTCAGATACTGCGCCACGCCGAAGATCAAGGCGAAGGGCACGGCAAACAGCAGGCCCAGTAGGGTTACCGTTGCCGTGGTCCGGAAGCCGGCGAAAATTCCGACCAATATCTCAACGATAGTCACGCCTGCACATCCCTGATCCTGCCGCTCCGTGCTCCGAGAGCCTGACCGTCCGCGCTGATGCCGCGACGTGTCTTGCCGCCGATCCCCGGGGCGTCCGGTCAGCCCTGCCCCGCGCAAACCTGCTCACTGGTCAGATCCGGTGCTGCCTCCTCATGGCTGAAGCCGTTCTTGGCCATGATGTGGGCCAGGGTTCCGTCGCTCTTCAAGAGTTTGAGACGGGAATTATACATGTCACGAAGGTCGCCATCCTCCTTGCGGAAGGCAATAGCTGAATAGCCGAAGCGTTCCTTGCCGTTCTCCTGCAGGCCTTGGAACGGCAATGCGCGTTCGATGCCGTTGACATTTGGGTCGGACAAGATGCGAGCCACCGTCGGCGCTGAAAATGCGGCGACGTCGATCCTGCCTGTGAGCAGAGCCGAGACATTCGACTGTATGTCGGGAAACAGCAGCATCGTGCTTTCGGGGACACCGGCGGCCGCAGCATTCTTGGCCGTCACGCTGCCTCGCCCAATCCCAAACCTTATCTGAGGATTTGCTGCGATCTGAGCATAGCTGTGGACGTTCTTCGGATTGCCCTTGGCGACCAGGGCGGCGTCGGCGATCTTCAGATCGGGGTCGCTGAAGGCGACGAGCTCACATCGTTGCGGCGTGATGGCGAGTCCGGCCGCGATGGCATCGAACCGCTGCGCCGTCAGGCCGGGAATAAGGGCGCCGAACTCGGTGACCACGATTTCCACCCGATCGACGCCGAGGCCTTTGAACGCAGCTTTGATCAGGTCGGGGTGAAAGCCTTCCGGCTCGCCGTCGGCACCGCGGTATCCCCACGGCGCGCCATTCGAAATGCCGATCACGATCTTGCCCTCGCGCAAGACCCGCTCACCTGTCGTTTCAGCCCTGAGGCTGTTCGCGCCTGCAACGAGAATAGCGCAGGCCGCCGTAGCAGCAGTTGCCATTTTCCTGAGCAGTCCGACCGTGTTGGGCATGCGGTGTTCTCCACGTCAACGTCGAGGTTATCAGGTAGACCAGGTATATCAGGTATGTCAAGATCAGGTGAAGGATAAGTTTTATTTTTGTTAAATCCGCGTTCGGCGCTCCGGCCTGCGTGGGGATGGACATCGCCTTATCGTTGCGCTAGGTATTCCTAGTATACCTTGCGAGGGCGAGAATGGCCGGACAGATCGGGACTGCTCTTCATGAAACCGTACGGCAGGAGATCACGCGCCGGGTGCGGGATGCGCAATACGGTGCCGGTCAGCCGCTGCCTTCCGCCGCAGCGCTGGCCGAGGACTTTGGCGTCAGCGCAATCACCATCAAGCGGGCGCTGCGGGATCTTCAGTCGGCCGGAATCCTGCGGTCGGTACCCGGGTTGGGGACCTTTGTCCGGGAGCAGCGACGGTTCATTCGCGATCTCGATTTTTCTCTTACCTCCTATGACAACGCCCTGCGGCTCGGCCTTAAGCCGTCCATTCAGCTCATCTCGTTGACGCGCGAAAAAATACAAGACCCAGCCTTCGACGTGCTTGAGCCGCCCACTGGATTGATGCTGTGCGTGCGCAAAGTGATCTTAGCCGACGACACACCAATCATGTACGACACATCCTATCTGCCTCACCCGGTGAGCGATCAGATGCTTGAGGAGTTCAGGGACAAATTCATCGGCGATGTCCTGCGCGAGCACGGCACGCGCTTCACCAAGACCAAGCTGCTGATCGATGCCGCGCCGGCCTCGAATGAAGCACAGCAGACGTTCGCGCTTCCGAACGGATATCCGACCCTTCGTCGCCTCTACAGGCTGAGCACCACCGAAAGGTCTGTTTCGGTGTTCGGCATAACCGAATCTCCGTTCGACCGGCTGGCTTGCGTGGTCGAAATCGACGCCGATCACGCAACCCCCAAGCGGCGGACGAGAACCGACCCGGCGTCCGGCTGACGCGACGAGCTTTAGATCAGGAGCAGGCAATCATGCTTCCAGTTTCACCCTCACCCGATGTTGCGGTGGCCGAGCTGACCAGGCGGCTTGCCGCGGTGCGACGCGAGATGGCAGACGAAGATATTGACGCGCTGGTCCTCACCGACCAGAAGAATGTCGAATACTTCACCGACTACAGGACCTTGTCCTGGGGCTATCACTCGCGCCCCTTGTTCCTGGTGATAGACCATCAGGATGTCCGCGTCATCGCCAACAGGATCGAGACCAGAAATCTCGAAGCGCGGCACCGACCCTTCGCGATCGTGTACTACGCGGGGTATCTGGCCGAAGGCGCGCAAACCATCGTCGAAGCGGTCCGAACCGGCGACCTGGCCGCCACTGCACGGGTCGCGGTTGACTATGGACAGGACATGGCCGGTCGCGGTTCGCTGGAGATCGTCGACGGCTTGAGGGCGCGCGGGCACAGGCTTGAGAGCGCGGTCGATATGCTGTGGCGAACGCGCATGATCAAATCGCCGTTCGAAGCGGATCTAAAGCGCGTTTCCTTCGAGATCGTCAATGCAGCTTTCGACGATGCTGTTTCGCAGGCGCGTCTCGGCATTACCGAGGTCGAGCTTTCCCGGCAGATCCAGGCCCGCATCATCATGAACGGCGCCGACCGTGCCGATCCGATCGCCATGACATTCTGCAGGGGCGAGTTCAATTACGGCCGCCCGCCAGGCCTGCATCCCCTGCAGGCTGGCCAGTATGTGTGGACGGATTTTCGCTCGACCTATGGGGGCTACCCTGCCGACAGAAACCGCATCGCTCGCGGCGGGGCGCCGGAAAACTGGGAGATAGAGGCCTACGAACGAACGCGTGCGCTGACCGTGGCCCTTGCAACAAGCGTCAGGGCCGGGATGACGTGCGGGGATGTTTTCGGCGCCTTCGAGCAGCTTTGGTCTGACGCCGGCCTTCCGCCCGCCTATGGGCTTGTTTCACGTATCGGGCACGGTGGAGGTCTCGATGTCACAGAACCTCCGTCCATCTCCAAGGCCAATCCAGAAACGATAAGACCTGGCATGATCTTGCACCTGGAGCCCAAGCTGGAGATCAATGGCGCTGTCTTCCAGTTCGAAGAGGTCATCTATATCCGCGAGGCCGGGGTCCAGTTTTTGAGTGAGCTCTCTCCAGAGCAGTTGCCAATCATCAACTGAACTGAGTTGGCTGGCCCACAGATGTGCGGGACCAGCAAAGCACCCGCGTGCTGAGGAGCTGACTGTCGTCAGGCCAGCGACAGGAAAAAGGTCGAAGCCGGATGTTTTGCAACCCCGGTAGATGGTTGGGTAAACGGGTGCGCACGAGGGACCAGCAACCTACCGAGCGACCCGCCGAACGCGAGCGACGCCATGAAGCCACTGATCATCATATGCTCGGATCACGCGGAGTTCTATCTGATCCTGAGCCACATTCTTGCGGTGGACGGCTTTGAAAGCGCGTTAGCAACCAATGTCGACGAGATGCTCGAGTTGGCCGCCGAACTGTCCGTTCAGGCCTTGCTGTTGGACTGCCGGCCGGACAATCAGATGGCGGATAGCTGCGCCCGGCTTAGACAGGATGACAGGACCAGTACCCTTCCAGTCATCGCCTTGATTGCGCCCGGTGCGGAACCCCAACACATTGTGCTGCTGAAATCGGGAATCGATGAGAGTTTCATCAGACCGCTGGCGCCAGCCAAGCTGCTGGACTACCTGCGATCCAGGCTCGGAGCCGACCGGCGCTCGCGATTGCAACTGCAGAGCGCGCTATCGCTGAGCCATGGCGACATAGAAATGCAGATCGACACGCATCATGTACGCTGCAGCGGTCGGGAAATCGAGCTGGGGCCGATCGAGTTCAAGCTGCTGCGGCATATGCTTGAGCACCCGGGGAAGGTGCTCAGCCGTGAAGAACTGATCGGGGCTGCTTGGCCCAGCAATGTCTATGTCGGCCCGCGCACGGTCGACGTTCACATCAGTCGGCTAAGAAGATCGATCAAGCAGTCTCCTCACCACGACGTCATTCGCACCGTCAGACTGGGTGGATATGCGCTTGAAAGCCCAACAGGCTAGAGCGCTTCTTCCGTGCCTCAACGGCCGGGCGGCCGAACGGAACCCGAAGTAATGCGGCCGCGCGGTTGATGGCCAACCATAGAACCGTGTGTCGGCCGAAATCGAGAGTCCACCTTGTTGGGCGAGCGCGACTGCTCCGTTGCCTCCGGTATATTTTTGTCCCGCCAATCGGATTCGCTCCGCGCGCCTGCGGTCCCTCAGATATTTTGCGTCTCCCAATGGGTTCGGCAGGCCCAGGGCAGATTTTCCCAGCCTGGTGGCTCGCGCCTTCTGAGCCTGCGGCTCGAGAGCCTGGTGATGGCAACTTCCGGGTTGACGGCGAGGCTCCGCCAGCGGCACCCAAATTTTCGACGCCATGGAACTTTGCCGAGAAAGCAAGGTTCACGCCTTGGCGATGGCGACCGGGCCTGTCGCGATCTCGGAAAGCAAGGAAAACCTGGCCCAATGGGAGCAGCTTGCTATGAAACACCAGACACTTGAACAACTGAACGTTATCGCGGAGGTGAACGCGGAATATCCAGCAATGACTCGTAGGCAACGCCTTGAGCGCTGGGCAAACCTCCTTGAACACCAACCAGATCGATGCCTTGGAGCGCTCCCGGGCACGGAATATATGAGCCCCCATGACCGCAACGAAGCGCGTTGCCTTTCGTCGCCGATCAGCGTTGCGTTCGAAGACCCAATTCTGAGGGCGCAGGGCCTGGAGGACGATACTTATGGTGCGGCCCGGAAGTTTTTCGAACTGTCCAACTGGCAATTGCACGACATTGTTTGCCATTGTCATGTCGGCGCAACGATGAAGGCCGGATGGGTAGCACTTCGTGTTCGCGCCGCTATGAATGGCGGCATCTTTGCAAGGCTGGGTGCGTTGCTTAGGCCTTGATGAAGGGATTCGACGGGGCTCATTCCTCAAGTCGAGATGCTCGACCACCGCCGAAGCGTCAGCGGCGGCCGCGGAGGTCGTGAGCGACCAGGCGCCGCTCACCTGTCACCTGGGCGGAGATGAAGAGAATCGGTGCGCCCTCACCGCCGCCGACAGGGTTCGTGCGCCCACTTGGTCCACGCCCAGCGTCCCCGCCTGAAGCGGCTGGATCAGGGATTCGGCGGATACTGAGGGATCAAGCCAGCCCCCCAATCGTTCCGCCTCTAGTACGATCCGCCGATCGTGATACGCGGCTGTGTCCGGACCGGGCCTCCCCAACGTCGTCGGTCTGGGCCAGATCCCCGCCGCGATCTGGTCCCAATCAGGCAAGGCTGTATCCGCGCTTGGCCACGCGAAAGGACTACCATGCTCACTCGATTATCAGTCGTAACGTTAAGCACATGGATGTATTGACTAAAATATTTTCTCGATTTCCGCATACTGTTACATAGGCCGTCAAAAGTACCGGCCTCCGAACCATTGGCTTTTTCTGCCAGATCGCGAAAATTGTGGTTCTATCGGCAGGCACGGCGGCGACAACACCCCGAAAGTCACTTCGGCCGCACCGCCGTCTCTACGCTAGACAACGCCGGCCACGATTCAGCCTCTCGGAATTATAGCGTCACGTGCTTGGTTCGCCACCCCCCTCCCTCAATGGGATGGCTATCGCGCGAGGGCTAGGAGAATTGTAAGCTTCATGCTACATATCTCGCTAATTTGTAGTGTGAAGGTTTCAAATGCCTACACCACATAACCCTCCCGCCGCTGTGCGGCGCGTCCTGCGCAAGCTTGGTGCAGACATCCACGATGCCCGTCGGCGTCGGCGGCTGCCAATGGCTGTCGTCGCAGAGCGCGCCTTCACGTCCCGCTCGACCCTGCAAAAGGTCGAGGCTGGGGACACCAATGTCAGCATCGGCATTTATGCAGGTGTCCTTCAGGCGCTCGGCCTGCTCAACGGTCTTGGCCAGATAGCCGACATAGGCAACGACCCGGTTGGACAAGCGCTGGCCAGCGCGGAACTGCCCAAGCACGTCCATCTCAAGCGAGCAGTCGGATCATCTCGCGATGGCTGACTTCGAGGTACATATCGCCCTGGACGGACGCACGCGCCCTATCGGCCTGGCGAGGAGTAATCGCGTTCGAGGCACGGAGACTATCCTTTTTGAATACGATGGCGCGTGGCTCGCCAATCCAGACCGGTTCTCGCTTGAGCCCGCCCTTGCCCTGACCCGCGGTGCCTTCGCCCCTCCTGCCGGACTGGTGACTTTCGGCTCCATAGGAGACTCAGCGCCCGACACATGGGGGCGCCGTCTTATGCAGCGCGCCGAGCGCCGTCTTGCAGAACGCGAAGGTCGCGCCGTTCGCACCCTTGCGGAAAGCGATTACCTGCTGGGCGTCGCCGACGAGACCCGCCTGGGTGCCCTCAGATTCCGCTGGGCAGGCGAAGAGACGTTCCAGGCGCCTAGCCGCGCCGGCGTCCCCGCCCTGATCGAACTCGGGCGGCTGCTGCAGATCACCGAACGGATCCTCCGGGACGAGGAGACGGACGAGGACCTTCAACTCATCTTCGCCCCCGGCTCTTCCCTCGGCGGCGCCAGGCCGAAAGCATCGGTCATCGACCAGCACGGACACCTCTCCATCGCCAAATTTCCGAAGGAGACAGACGACTATAGCATGGAGACATGGGAGGAGATCGCGCTGCGGCTGGCCGAGCAGTCCGGCATTACCACGCCGCATCATGAGCTAATCGAGGTTGCCGGCAAGGCGGTGATGCTGTCCCGACGCTTCGATCGTTCCGACTCGATCCGCATTCCTTTCCTGTCAGCGATGGCCATGATGGGCGCCAAGGACGGTGAGCGCGGCAGCTACCCGGAGATCGTTGACGCTCTTACGCAACATGGCGCGCAGGGGAAGACCGACGCTCATGTCCTCTATCGGCGGGTCGTCTTCAACGTGCTGATTTCCAATGTCGACGACCACCTGCGCAACCATGGCTTCCTTTGGCTCGGCAAGGCGGGATGGTCTCTCTCTCCCGCCTACGACCTCAATCCTGTGCCCACCGATCTCAAGGCGCGTGTGCTGACGACGAACATCGACCTGGACGAGGGCACCTGCTCGCTCGACCTGCTTGAGGCGGCTTCGGAGTTCTTCGGCCTCACACTGCAGCAGGCCCGCGCAATCGTCAAAGAGGTCGCGACCGTGACCGCGACGTGGCGTGAAACCGCCAAGGCGGCGGGCGCCCGCTCTGCAGAAATTACACGGATGGCCAGCGCCTTCGAACACGACGATCTCAAGCGGGCGCTGGCGCTATGACCCGAACCTGCACCTACAACTTCACGCCTCCGTCATTTGACCCGTCCCCGGCGCGACCATCGCGCTGGACCTCTCCGAGATCGAAGACGCCGGCATTCGCGAAGTGCTTCAGACGATCTCTGACCCGGCACGCGCGCTATATCTCGGCACGAGCACTTCACAACTCACAACGCGTATCAGACGTTCAGAGCAATGCTGCACTCGCTAGGGGCAGGGTCCGCATCATCACGCAGTCGGGTTCAGGTTAAAGGCCTCGTAGTAAGACGCCGGCCTCTTGAACAGCCAATCCAGTGAACTAAATCATGACCGCCGGCGTCATCGGGGCCGGTATGCCGGCCGGAGAGCATCCGGCGGCCGAAGACCTTGTATCCATATTGCTCAAAGGAGGATGTGGCTATGAGAACCACTCTCGACTTTTCTCCCCTGTTCCGGTCGAGCATCGGCTTCGACCGAATGCTGAACGCGCTGGAGGCTGCGAGCCGCGTCGAAACTATCGACAACTGGCCTCCCTATGACACCGCCAAGACTGGCGAGGACGACTACGGCATCACCATGGCGGTGGCCGGTTTCTCGCAGGACGATCTGACCATCACCCAGGAGCAGAACATGCTCATGGTGTCGGGTCAAAAGGCTGGTGAGGACACCGGCCATTATCTGCATCGCGGTATGGCCGAGCGTTCTTTCCAGCGCCGCTTCGAGTTGGCCGACCATGTGAAGGTCATAGGCGCAAGCCTAGTCAATGGCCTTCTGTCGATCGATCTCAAGCGCGAGATTCCCGAGGAAATGAAGCCCCGCAAGATCAAGATTGCGGCCGGCGAGGCGCTGCCCAAGGTCGAGACGAAGCAGATCGAGACCGAGAAGCAGGCCGCCTAAAGCCGCCCCCAAAGCGCACATTGGGCACGGCGTTGGGCACTCCCCGGCGCCGGCGGGAAAACAAACGAACAAACAGAAGGAGAAGAACAATGAATGTCCGTGATCTGATCCCCTGGAACCGAGGCAACGGCAACCAGGCTCCAACTGTGTTCCGCGATAGCGAGCGCGACCCGTTCCTGTCGCTGCATCGCGAGGTGAACCGGCTGTTCGACGACGTCTTTCGCGGCTTCGGCTCGAACCTTCCCTCTTTCAACACTCCTTCCGCCTTCAGCGGCGGTTGGCCGAGCGTCGAGATTTCCGACAGTGAGAAGGAGATCAAGGTGACAGCCGAGATACCTGGCCTCGAAGAGAAGGACATCGAAGTCCTGCTCGACGACGGAGTGCTGACCTTGAAGGGCGAAAAACACTCCGAGACGGAGGACAAGGACCGGCAGTTCTCCGAGCGTTTCTATGGCCACTTCGAGCGGCGCATCCCACTCGGCTACGAGGTCAAGGACGACAAGGTCGACGCGCGCTTCAGCAATGGTGTGCTGACCGTGACCTTGCCCAAGAGCGAGAGAGCGCAGTCGCAGGTCAAGCGCATCGCCATCAAGAGCTAACCCGTGGCAGGCGCCGGCGGCGGGCAGCTGGCCGCCGCCGGCAGCGTCCTTCAGGCAGGCAGGGATGAACACCAGACAGGTCGACAGACCGAACCAGGTTATAACCCACAGGGGTGGCCGTCGAACGACAACTTGCACAAGCCTTTCGATGAAGCGCTCGCTCTTCCCGGACGATGCGGTCGCGCGCATTGACCACGTCCGGCAAGGCACGCTTGGGGGGCTGGCGCCTCGTTTCGAGCGAAGCACTGCGCCGTTCGCCGAGCCCTGGTGGGCTAGACGAGCGGCGATGACACGCTGGCCCAGGTCGAGCTTGGCTTTCCGACATTGGAATCGGCCATCCGCTACGCCGAGCAGCAGGGGCTGACCTGCGTCTCCCCGATCGGGCTGGTCGGCAAAGGCCGTTGCCTGCAGCTCGATGAGATGCCTGCACAGGCCGGGAGTTCGACGCGAGCTTTCTCGGATGCTGTGCTTGATCGGCTCGGACTTGCCGTCCTTCAGGAGTGCTGCGGGCGCGCCCTCGACAGTGCGGCCACTCCCGACGATCCTCCGGTTCGGATGGCTGGACATCGCCTATGGACCTGGTCCGCGATCTGACGCTGGCGCTGGAGGCGAAGCGCTCGATCCTGATGAACTAGGCCTAGACCCTAGTACCTGATCGACCAGGCGACCAATAAGGGCATGCCTGAGAACAGTCGGCCGTCGCGTCTCGATGAAGACGAGCAGGCGCTGCTCGCGCTCGAATGCGAGGTTGCCGCCGACGGGGATGGTTCAGGCACGAGAGCCTCGGTCTCAGTGCGACGGCCAATGGCTGATCGGCGTGGCGACTGCCTACTGTCCCGTCTCCGCTTTCCCACGACAATGCGCCTCCGCGTCTCAGCCGACGGCAGCGCTCTCATCGAGGCAGCGAGAGTCGAAATGGGCATGGGCACGGCGACGGTGCAGATCCAGCATGCCGCCAAGCGCCCAAGCCTATGGATCGACAAGGTCTGGTTCGAATAGGTGACATCCTCCTGCCAGGTTCTCTTATCGCTGCCGGCGGATCGAGCCAAACCGGCAGTATCATTGCCGCGGTACAGCCCGCCGTCGAAAAGCTGCATCGCCGATTGCCCGCCAGCGCGATCTTTACGGAGTTGGCGAGAGCGAAGCTGGCGAGACCTACGCATCGGTTGTCCGAGCTCGACCGCTATCTCGAGCCTGACGAGAGGATTTAGGCATTCGTGTCGTTCCTATCCGTAGGCGGGAACGAGCCGGGTATCTCGCACCGGAAGCTCCATGTCGAACTGCAACCCATCGGGGTCGTAGACTAAATTGATCTTCGCCTGGCACTGCACAGCGACAACTTTTTCCAGCAGTACCGTGCCAAAGCCCTTTCGCTTTGGTTCTTGCACTGTAGGTCCATCCCTTTCTCGCCAACGCAACGCAACGACCCGGTGATCGCTGGCCCGTTCGATCGACCAACTTACCTCAACCCGCCCGTTCGGCCGGGACAAAGCTCCGTACTTGGAGGAATTGGAGGCGAGCTCGTGAAATGCCATGCCTACAGGAATGGCAATGTCGGCGACCAGCGCTACATCGGGCCCCTCAAGCACGACCCGTGAAGAGCCGCTCGTGTCGTAATGGCGAAGTTCTCCCTCAAGAAGCTGGCGCAAAGACGCGGTCTGCCAGTAGTCGTCAGTCAGAATGGAATGTGTGTCCGCGAGGGAGACAATTCGTGCCGAAAAGTCGCGGACAAAGTCTTCCACCCGCCCGCTCGTTCGCGCTGTGGCGCTCATCATGGCGCGAACGTTGGCAAGAGTGTTCTTTACCCTATGATGGAGTTCCCGGATCAACAATTTCTGGCGATCAGCCACTTCTTGCTTCTGTTCGATGTACGACTTGACTTCTAATTGGCGGCTGCGGGCACGCAGTGCCGAGCGGACCGAGTTGACCAAGCTCGAGGCCAGGAACGGCCGTTCAAGGACGATCAAGTGCCGGTCGAGAAAATTTAGCCGCTTGTCGAACTCCGTCTCCCGCATCACCAGCAATACGATCGGATAGTCCGACCAAGCCGGCTGCATGTCGAGCCAGGCTGCCAACGCAGTACGATCAGCGTGAAGCAAAGCTTCCTCGGTGACGACGAGACATCTGGCAGTCTCGAGTGCTGCCACCACCTCATCAAGGGTTTTGCAGATATGTGTAGAGATCCCGCTTTCGGCGAGAATGGAGGCCGCTAGCTTGGCATCTCGCCCGAGCGGAGCAAGGATTAGCACGTCTCCCTCACGGGCGTTCATGCCCGGTCCTTGTCGTCCAGAAGTTCCGAGGATTTTCCCTCGAAAAGTGGCACGCCCGTCAAAATTCCCCGGAACTCTGCCAGTGGCTCTCCCACAGCAAGACCTTGGCTACCGATCCTGAATTCCCGGATGGTGTCCTCATGCGGCCCGACCCGTTTCTTGACAACAGAGATCGCGCGTCGGAGCCGACCGCCGCTCTCAAAGAACCTAAGCAGCATAACCGCATCGCAGAGGTAAGTGATGTCAATCGGGACGGACATGTTGCCAATGAGCCCGTGATTGGCAAGCAGCAGAATGGTCACAACGCCTTTGTGATTGAGGTAAGTCAAAATTTCATGCATTTGCAGGACAAGATACTGTTGTTCCGCTAGGGCGTTTAAGTATCCGGTGAGGCTATCGATGACAACAATGCGCACGTCGGACAATTCGACGGCCTTTTGAATCAGGGTTGATAGTTCGCCCGGGGACAAATCGGCTGGATCAATCTGTTCGAGGAGAAGCGCCCCTTGGTCAACAAACTTCTGCAGATCCAATCCAACACCGGCAGCACGCGTCAGAAAGATCCGTTTGGTTTCGTCGAATAGGAGCACCAGCACGCGCTCACCCCGCAACAACGCAGCATGGCCATAGGATGAGGCGATAGTGGATTTCCCAACACCAGAGGGGCCAATCAACAGGGTGCTGGTACCCCTAGCGAGCCCGCCTCCCATGAGTGCGTCCACAGAACTGTCGCTGAGGGCTGGGGGACCGTGCAATCCTTCTTCGTGTTCGGCCGCGACCAGCCGCGGAAACACAATCACTCCGCCGGGGCGGATGACAAAATCATGGAACCCACCTCGGATCTCGACACCGCGCATCTTGATGACCCGCAGACGGCGGCGCTCACTGCCATAGATTGGCGATAGCTGCTCCATGCGGATCACGCCGTGGCTAATGGAATGTAGATTGAAGTCGTCATGCTCAGCGGTGAGATCATCTAGAAGCAGGACCGTCGCGTCGTTGAGCAAGAAAAAGCTTTTCAAGGCCAGAACCTGCCGCCTATACCGCAAAGAACCTTGCGAAAGAAGGCGAATCTCCGAAAGAGAGTCGAAAACAACTCTATCAGGCTTCAGCGTTTCTATCTCCGCCAGCGCGGATCGAACGGTTTCGCCGAGTTCCAGGTCGGAAGAGTGCACCAGCGTCTGCAACTGTGATGGATCGAGGCTCAATTCCGGAGGCACAAGTTCAAGGATTACGATGCCGTCGAGGGTCCAGCCGTGACGAGTTGCGACCGCAAGCAACTCACGTTTGCTCTCAGAAAGGGTGATGTAGAGGCAGGTTTCGCCTGCCGCGACGCCTTCGATCAAGAACTGCAGGCCGAGCGTCGTCTTGCCTGAGCCTGGACGTCCTTCGATTAGATGCGATCTGTATCTGGCATATCCCCCGCGCAGGACATAGTCCAATCCTGGTACGCCAGTCGGTGTCGGTGCCGCATCATCCTGGTCCAAGTGGCCCCCTTTGTGGTCTGGTGGACCGCCAACAACGGCCGGTTTTCTTAAAGGTTCCTATGAGGCAATCCTGCGCCCGACGGGCGCTGCGAGTTGTCGTAAAGCCGCTCATCGGTAGACCATCACGGACGTCACTTAACGAGGTCGCCTGGTGTTTTGCCCGGTCAACAGGGCCGACATTATTCAACTAAACTCAAAGCGTCGCGGTCGCATTAGCTCCCGGGGTTCAATCGGTTGCTATTGAACGAGCAACAAGCCGCCGCCAAAGCATCCTGGCATTGCCTAGACCGGCAGGTTTCCGATCCTGCCCTACCCGAACGAGCCTGCGAGTGGTAAAGAAGCAGACGCGCCCCAGGATGCAGAATGCAGAGGCAGTCGTGCGCCTCCCAAAGGTGCGACCGCGACGGCGCGTCCTCGCTATTGCCAGGATCGCTCTACTTGCGACGACGACATCGAAGGAGGCGCTGCCCTAAACCAGCGCCCCTTGCCTGCCCCGGAGTACCCTTCCCCCGAACGGGCCAAATACCCAGTGAAGGCTTTTTTGGGGACTTGCGTTGCGCCTAGCTCCCTCGTGCGCTTGGTCGTTGCACATATCTTCCCAAAAACAGCTCGGCGTGATTCCCCCACTGAGCTTTAAGTAGGGTTGGTGTCTTTGACCGATTGCCTGAAGGCTGGGCGAACGAACCTAACGCGAAGGCCGATACGTGACTGTCACCTTTACCTTTGCCTATGAAGGTAAATCTCGAAGATGGGCGGAAAGCTATGCGAGCTCTAAATCGCCGAAGCTCACAACAGCCAGTCAGCGGCTAATCCTTGCGCAAAAGGCCCATCGCGGTAAGCGACAGGCTCTATTGGGCTCAGAGGACTAGAACTTGTAGGCGAAGCCTAAGCGAACCTCGCTGGTAGTCAGATCAACAACCCCCGCCGGCAATGCTTCCTTGCCGAAGTCAGTATAGCGATACTCGGCGCGCAGCAGCAGATTGGCCGTCATGGCATAATCCAAGCCCGCGCCTATCGTCCATCCCGTGAATGTATCTCCGAAAGAACTTACGCCGGTGTTACTGCTGATGCCGATGTCTCCAAATGCAACGCCACCCGCGATGTAGGGAAGAAAGCGATCGGCGGCATATCCCAGGCGAAGTCTTGCCGCCCCACTCCAGTTGAGCTCCTCAGTCCCGACGCCGCCCGGAAATGGCAGACCAGGAGCGGCAAATATTTGGCCGCTGCCATCGACATTGGCGGACACGAAGTCCAGTTCCGCACCAATCACGACGTCGTTTGACATCTGATAGTTATAACCAGCGAAGACACCCCCAAGGAACCCGTCAGGGTCTGACTCAATAAACCCCGGTCCATTATTTTGGTGTATGTTGCCATCACTCCAAGCATATCCTGCTTGGACGCCGACATACCCGCCTGTCCAAATAAAAATGGGCGCGGCTTCTCCGACGATGGCGTCGGCAGCAAACGCCGAGGACGCCAGCAGAGACAGCGACAGACCAAGAAGCAGCTTTTTCATAGTGGCCCCCATAACCTGTCCGTTGGTAGCAGAGCTTCCCGGCGCGTGCAGTTGTATTTCCGCCACATTTGACCTGATTCGGGTGCTAGCGCGGTGCGGCTCAGAAAGGGGAGTGGGTTAGCCCAATGGAATACCATCGGTCCGGATGAGAGGGCGTCAAAGGACGGTTGTTCAAACATCACGGAGATCCGTCGGCCTCGGCCGACAAGCGAAGGATCGCACCAACTCGCCCGTGGTGCTGTCGGCGTACTTTTCCTAAATGGCCTCCATTACTGGCGACGGTCTCGCCGCGGGAGATGACCGGTAGTGGGCGGCCGCCACCATCCCCAACCAGGCACGAGTCCCAGGAAACCCCGCCATGTTGGCCGAGAGCTCCTCGCGGATGATGATCGGATAAGTCCAGGCTTGGCGCGCCGTTTTAAAGTGAGAAGCTGTTTGCCCATCTGTTCGACCTCGGCGGATGAGCGAACTTGAATCCGCATCATTGATCGGGGCGGCCATGGCACGGCGCACCGCGCGTGCTCATTCGGCGATAAGGTCGATCGGCGCTTTGCTTTCCCGGCTTGCCGATGGCGGCCTCGTCAAGCTCCGCCTCTGCTAAGGGGCGCTGCACCCGGCCCTTCTAAAGGCTGTCCGTCGAAGCCCTGTAGCCAGGCCTCGGCATGCTCGTGCCAATACTCAGGCACGGCGCGTTCCTTGCCATCCTTGCGCGCCTGCTGGCCATACATCCAGGCGTAGGCACAGGTGATGCGCTCCTGATCATTCTTTGCGACGACCATCTTACTCATTCCTCGCGAAAGTTCTGCAATGTAGCGTGCCGCAAATCCTCCTCGCCTCGCAAATGCTTCACACGGCCGATGATGCCGGGCTTGACCTATTGCGTTGCCGGCCGCTTCATGCCCTTGGGCGCCGGTCGCACATGCTCCTGGACGCGTTTCCACAGCCGTTCTCGGATTGCTCGGCTGGAATTGGTGAAGGTAGAACCGACACACTGGCCGGTCTTCCGATCGGCCATCAAAGCGAAGGCTGGCTTGCCCGGCTCACGTTCGACGCCAAGTAACTCGTATTCAGCCACCGTATGGCATTTTGCTTTCACCCAGTTCATCGATGGGCCGCTCCGGTATATACGGTCATTGCGCTTCGACACCATGCCCTCCAGCCCGGGCTGCTCGACAAGGTGGAAAATGCAGCATCGCCGGGCAAAGGCTGATAGAAGTGGATCCTGGTGTGCGGCGGGATCAAGTCGGCCAGGATGTCGCGACAGTCTTCCAGCGCCACATCCCGAAGGTCATGGCCGTTGAGGTGCAGCAGATCAAAGGCTACGAAATAGAGGTCATGCTGCCGGCTGGTGATGGCATTGCGCAGCGGGCCGAAGTCCGAGATCCGAGCCTCGTTCAGCACGATGATCTCGCCGTTTAAGGTGGCGTTTTCGACATTGAGGTCGCCGGCTGCCTTGGCGAGGTCTCGGTATCTGGCCGTGCAGTCGAGTCCGCGCCGCGTGAAAATCCGCACGCCGCCCTCATCCTTGGTGAACTGAGATCGATAGCCGTCACACTTGACTTCGCGAATCCATTCTTCGCCCTCGGGAGGCTTCTCAACCAGGATCGGCATCAGCCGCTTACTGAACCTTCAAACCCATACACAGCACTCACGAACCGCAGTTCAATCAGTTTTGGCTAAAATGGTTGCGGAACCTTTACCAGGGCGGGATGTTGCAGCCCGCATGACAAAGCTGTCCGAGCTTGGTCCGCCTATTCCCGGCAAGTTGCACAGCGCCCAGCATATTGAAGAGCATCTGCACTTCTACAACTGCACGTCCCTGTGGCCAAAGGGTTGATCAGCGCGAACTGCGCCAAGTCTTCTGGCATGAGCGGCCCGTTCATGAGCCGCTGGAGCCGGAGCCTGGAGGCGAAGGTGATCGCATTTCCAAAGCGGAAATAACAAAGCCCCACCAGCGGGTGGCCAGGCGACGAAGGCTTGTCGCACTGTTTGATGGAGACGTGAGGCAAACCCCGACATTGGCCAGTGCAGGCCCCCGACCGTGCTCTTAAGAATGGTGGAATGCGTGCCTGTAGATAGCAGCGGCTCATTCACCATATGCCGGCAACCCCATTGTAGGCGCCGCTGATGGGCATAGCGTGGAGAAGCGCCGTTCCAAGCGCATCCCTCCGCGCCGGCGTGCCTCCAAGCTCAGCTGACGTTGCCTATAGACGACCGGGGCTTTACGCCGCCGCCCGCTTGCCCGGTCGTCTGCCCCTCTTTTGCGCATCTTCGTTCGCGGCTACAGCCCGCCCGCTCCATGATGAACGATGGCGTCGAGCACTGTTTCGTAAACGCTGCCGGTCTCCTCCTCAATTTCGGTGCTACTGATCCCGATCGCCTTCGCGTCGGCGAAAGGCTTTTCAATCGCCTCCGCAACCGTAATCACGTCTGAACTGGCGAGGCCTGACAGATTGCTGCTTAGCCACCTGTCGAGGAAGTTGACGCCGCGAGTGCTCATCGGGGCATAAGCCGCCGAGAGATGTTACGTTCCGCTCATTGATGCAGCCGCCAAAGAGCGGCCTTTGCGGAATTTCAGGCTCCAGTAACTTTCGAGCCGCCGCTATCACGGATGTTGCGAAGGTGGTCCTTGATGGAATCCATGCTTCAGCTGCCTGTTAGCGGCGAAAGCATGATGTTCACTTCCATACGTCCGCTACCGGTAATTCTCGCCGGCGACGGACACCCACGCCTTTAACGTCAATAGCGGAGGCTATTAGCATGGACTAATCTTCTGATAGGTCGCAAGATGCCCTCCATTGAGGGGAACCGGTGAGTTGGCGTTGTGATTTTGGTCGTAGAGGATGAGCCGCTGATCCTAATGGATATCGAATCCGGGTTAGAGGACGCTGGGTTCGAGGTCGTTCGTGCGAAAAACGCGGAAATTGCGATCGAGGTGTTTGACACAGACCCGTCGAATATCCGCGCCCTGGTCACTGACGTTCGTCTCGGGAACGGAAAATCTGGATGGGAACTCGCCAGATATTTCCGCCACGCCTCACCAGCAATGCCAGTTGTCTACGTCAGCGGTGACAGTGCCCCCCATTGGGCTGAACAGGGCGTCCCAAACAGCGTCATGATTTCAAAGCCATTTGCCGTCGTGCAGATTGTAACGGCACTAGCCACACTCCTTAACCAGCAGATGCCGCGCGACCCAGGCACGCCCACCTAAGTGCAATGTCACTGGTGCAGTAAAAGGACCCGCTGGCGAGAGCTTGCGGGCTTTGAACACATTCCACTTATATCAAGGGACCGGTGGCGGCGGCGGGACTTATCGACGCCCCCGACCGGGCAGTCACGGACGACAGTCGCTCGCGTTTGATCAGCCCTGGGGGCTCCTCGCCTTATCCGCGGCGGCGAAACTGCGCCGAGCTAGCGAGCCTTGTCAGCCGCCTGCGATGAAAGGAGAGAGCGCAAGCCGGCCGCGTCTATTCACGGCAGCGGCGGCGTCTGTAGACAGAATCAAGGCAATTGCCGGACCTTGGTGACCAATGCGGAGAATAGAACGCCATTCGGCGCCATGCAAATTGTGCCGAGATGAAAACAGCATCAGGAAAGCCCGCCGCTCCCGCGACGGGCCTTCCATAGGGCGTGGCACATCCCGTCGGAATCGACCACTGTATGGTTAACCTCCTCCCTCAGTAGTGTTTCGGGCACGAAAAAGCCCGCTGGCTGGAGCCAGCGGGCAGGGTCACTAGGGAAGGCCGCAGGAGTTGGTGCGGCCCGCTCCCGAACCTTGATTTGCTGCGAACCGATATTAACCTATCTGGATTTTGAGACATGCGACAGAACGCGAAGAAGTGGACATGTTCCCCCACTAACCTTCCCTTTCCAACGATCTGCCTGAACGGCGAGTGGATCGCCTTGCTTGCTGGATCGCTCAAGTCCGCATCTTTTTCGCTTTGAGCGACGAGTTCGTTTTGCTGAAGGGTCACGTACTCTCGACGCGCGAGTGCCCTCCTTAATCGGGAGCACGTGACACTATCGGAAGGCGAAATGCAAAAGATTGTAGCTGCTGTTGGGATATCGCCTGCTGCATCCGCGCCGCGTGACTTGGGCTAAGGAACAATTTCCCGCCCGCGCGAGTTGCTAACGCAGTAGGTTACACATCACGATAAGGCGGCCATTCTCATGCAAAAGATGGACGACACCAAAAAGCTGGTTAACCGCTTGGATGAAACGCAACGCCGCATTAAGGAAACTCAGGAGATTATCGAGCAAAACCAGCGGCTTATAAAGCGATCTCGTAAAATCCTTTCAAGTGCAGCCCAGAATTTCGGCGATGCTCGGCAGGGCTAATCATCTCACTTCGGAAAGCACACCTGGCGATTAGTCGGGTCATTTCTGTCGGAGTTTGATTGCGCTCCCGACCTCGACAACGCTACCTCACACCAGCATCTACCTATATTGCCGCCGGTTGGCTCGATGAGCAGCGCGTCCGCGGCACGGCCCCAGCGGAAGATGCAGCACTGTCGCCACGACGCAGAACCGAGGTCATTGCGACTTGAGACCCGTGCTGCCGTGCTTCAAGACCCAGGGGGCCTTCAAACGAGCAATGGCGCGGTGCTCGTCGTTGAACGATCATAGCTATGCAACGGAGCCGCCAAGATCGCGCTATCATCGCGACGCGGGGCGCGATCACGCTGCGGGGCGGGCAAACAGTCCACCCCCGTTTTTGTTGGCCTCAAAGGCTAAATTTAGCCGCCCATCTTTTTCGCCATAGCGCAGAAATCCGCATGCGCCTTGTTAAGCGTAGTATCGCCGCAGTCTTTCAGTACCGCCTTCTGTTCATCGGGCTTCATGGACATCCAAGCGGTTTTGAAATCCGCCTCCGACCTCAACGTTTTCATGCCTGCATCGGTGAAGAACGGCGACATCTTCGCCGGATCGTCGAGAGCGGATGTGTTGTTAGCGGCAAGTGCTGAACCACTCATCATGGCAAGCGTCAGCACGCCCATTGTGAGCATCTTGATGTTCATTTGATCCTCCGTGTGGTCGTTGAAGTGACCATAAGAGAAACGTGCATTTTCCAACTGGGTTCCAGCGCATAGCCGTTGAAAACCTAGGATGATAGGCTGCTCGGCGATGATAAGAAATTAGCAACTTCAAACATTGTTACGCACATCCGCGATCACCACGAAGCGTCCGCAGGCGCTATCGGCCGTGTTCAGCAGGGCCCCACCAACCTTCCCAAAACGTACTTCAGTCGCTCCGTTTCAGTGGGCCAGATCATAGCTGTCTCCGACTGGAGTGATACGCCGTCTCGTTTTCGTTGCCTCACTGCATCCATCAGCTCTCGTGTCGCTTGAGCGACCTTGGCGACTGGGGCAATGGACGCTGTAGACCGGCCGGGTTGCCGGGCTTGCACAGATCTGGCGCAACACACTGCAAGGGAACGGCGGCTAGACGATGCGGTGAAGCACCCCCAAGGCCCCGTCATTCCCGTTCGCTCCGTGGGAAGTGAGGGCGTGAGCAAAGGCGGCCTAGAATACACCGCCAATGCCGATGCCCCCGGAAATGTCGGGTGGGGGAGCCGCGGGACGTCTCGGCGCGGCTGGCGAGCGTTTTGCAGTCATCCCCCTGGGGGTGTTGCGCGACGGGGCGGCATCCGACGCCACTTTAGCCGGCTTGGCCTTGACGATGACCGGTTGCTTGCAGATTCTGCCTGAGCGCAGAAAGAGATCGCCGAGCAGTCCGACGCTCGGCTCAGTCGTTGCTGCGACCTGCTTGGTGTTTTTGTAGTAGTCAGTGAGAGCACGAATTGAGCCCGTGCCCCAATCCCCATCAACCTGCATCCGGTAGCAGCCCAGGCGACGAAGTTCCGTCTGAATGTTGCGTGCAAGATCGGCCGTCTTGTCCTTGTCCCCCACGCCCGCGGACGCGCCGATTATAAGGGTTTCGAGACCGGAGACGACACTTTGGCGAGCGTCTTCAACCCCTTCAGCGGGCGACAAATTGGCAACCTGAGTGCCAACAGGCTGCGCCAAACTGGATGACGGTGCGGGAATCTCGACCGACCGCAACGTCTGTCCAACGATGACCACGGCTGTTTGCAGGTCATTTGAGGCAAGTTCGACCTGCAACCTCTTCTTTGCTGTGGGGTCTGCCAGGATGCGTGAAAGGCTTGCGCTCAACTGTCCCGGATCGAGCACCTGTTGCTCGGTGAAATAGAACTGCTCGCGCAGGTTGGATTGATCCCAAGGCACTTGACGGCCGACCGTCAGCGCCTCAGTTTCGTTGCGCACACGGATCATCATGTCCGAAATGCTGAGCCCGGGGATCTCGACATTCTTCAGCAGTGCGGTGGTGAACGGGCTGTTTTCGCCGCCGCCATCTGCCGTGACATTTCCAGGCTGAGTGGCAAAGGCAACGAATGTATTTTCACCGACTTCAACTTGCGCCAGACCATTGCTCGCGCCGCTGCCAGAACCGAGCGGATTGTTGCGGCAGGCGTCCAGGAATATGAATGTCTGGCGGTCGCGTCGCGCGAACCGCGCGATCACATCATTTAGCTTGATGGCGCTGCCCGTCAGTTTTTCCAGGCTTTCAGGATCGGGCGTATCAACCGAGAGCAGGTAGTTTTCGCCATTCAGTTGGACGCCGTGACCGGCATAGAAAATCAAAACGGCCCTGGCGCTCGGTAACCGCGCTTCAGCGTCTTGCAGGAGTTTGGCAAAACCTTGGGTCGAAAGATCGGTCCCAGTCAGGACTTCAAAATTCAGCCGCTTCAAGCTCCCTGAAAGCCTTATGGCATCGTTTGTTGCATTGGGGAGATGCTCAAGCCGGGTGCTTTGATAGTTCGAATTGCCAATGACGATCGCCAGCCGGTTGCGTGGTTGCGGCGACGCGGTCTGTTCGACCGCCGCGCGAGCGCCGGCCGAGCCAAGGAGCATCAGAAGCAGAAGCAGCGGGATACGAAACAAGAGTCTGAGGCGATGGGTCATGTCAGCATGCTCGGTCCGGCCTGCGTCAATGTTGATCTCGCAGCCTTCCAAACAGCGCACCACGACGCAAAACGCAATCCTGCCCGAGCGTCTGGACCTGCGCCCCCAAAGGCCAGCAGATTTTTATACCAAGAATCGTATCAAAGATAGGTGAAAGGGATTTGTATGCGCTCAGTCGCTGGATTGTGGAGGACAAAATGCCAACCAAGATCAACCTTGCGCTGCCGGTTTATGGAGCCGCTTACAAAAGCGTGTTCGTCCGCAGCCTGTTCGCAGCCCTGACCCACAAGAGCCTGTCCAGCTACGCCTTCACGCTGTCCGAAATCGAGTACACGGATATCCCATTTTCCCGGAACTATTTGCTGACCAATTTCTACTACAACAAACCGGATTGCAGCCACATCCTGATGATCGACAGCGATATGGGCTTTTCGCCTGATCTTATCGCCGCGATGCTGGCGCTTGAGAAGCCGGTGGTCGGCACTTTGTATCCTCGGCGCCTGATCGATCTCCGCAGACTTCACTCGCTGTCGAAACTGCCCTTCGAAAAGGCCTTTGCACGGAGTCTGGAGTTCGTCGGAACCATCATCGAACCCCGCCAGGAGATGAGCGGCTTCGTCCGGGTGTCGCTATGCGGCACGGGCGTCTTTTTGGTGTCCCGCGACTGCGTCACCGAGATAATCGAGAAACTTCCGGAAACGGTGAACCGGTCTCGCTACAAAAACAACAAATACACCGCACAGTTCGACAGCTTTCTGACGCCGTTTTCAAAGATCGTGACGCCCGATGTGGATTTGCCGACCGATTTTTCTTTCTGCCACCGCTGGGCGCAGCAATGTGGCGGCGAAATATGGGCGAGCTTTGACCGCAAGGTCGCCCATGCAGGAGATATGACCGTTTCGGCAGCCTATTCTGAGCTGTAACAGTCTCCTCTGACGTTGATGTACTGCCATGTCAGCAGTTCGATCGGAGTTTTCGATAGTGACCTTGTCGCCACATATGGCGTTACAATGGTCTGAGGGCGAACGCCTTTCCATTGCCATAGGGCAGCGCGCCGCGTACACTTCCGGTCAGCAAGGCATCGAACCCACCAGATGGGTCGCCGAGCGATTTTAATAGCCTAATTTGTGACGGTATCGATTTCTCGTAAGTGAGGTCGAATGAGAGTGCCGCGCAGGGTTTATCAACTGGGGGGTGTCCCGTTGCTTGCGTTAGCGGCAGCGTCCACGTTCCAAATGTCTGGCGCGGCAGCCTGCACCGCCACCGCCGAGGGCGCCTCGACAACAGTCGGGTCTGGCGTCTCCGCCGTAACGACCTTCCAAACGACGTCCGTCACGGCCTCGTGCAACACAGCCGGAACTGTCCAGGACTTCGGCGGCGTATTCACGACGGGGTTCGAGGGTTACCAAGGGCAAGACAACAGTTCGTCGACTGTCATCGTCAACGACTATGACGGCAATGGCGACGACGTTGTGAACATCGTTGGCGGCATCCTGAACAACAGTACGGCGACACCCAGCGTAAGTGGCCTGCCGCCGATAAGCTCGGAGGTAACGACCTCCTTGCAGCCGGGCACGGGGACCATTCAACTCCTTGGCGGCAACGACCGGTTCGACATGTCCGATGGGGTTTTCAACAGTGAGCCGTTTGCGCCGCAAGTCGATGCCAATCTCGACACTGGTGCGGGCGATGACACGGTCACCATCCACAGCGGCACCATTCTGAGCGTCTCCCTTGGCGAAGGCAACAATTCGCTGGAGTTGACCGGCGGTGAAATTGGCGGCTCAGTCATCGGTGGCGATGGCGCCGACACCATCATCATAGGACACGATACAAGCTTGGCCGATGGCGACGGCGGCATTGTCGCGGGTTCTGTTTTGACAAATGGCGGCGCCGACAGCGTCACCATCAAGAAGGGCGCCATTATTCACGGCGATTCGGAAGGAGGAGGTGCCATCGGGCTTGGCGACGGCGACGACCACTTCACCATGACCGGGAGCGTCCTCGACGCTAGTCTGAGCGGTGACGATGGCAACGACACGCTGGCTATCAGCGGTGGCACGGTCCACAGCGCCGTGACCGGAGACGCAGGCAATGATACGATCACGGTATCTGGTGGCACCGTCGACGGCAATGTCAGCGGCGGAGCCGGGTTCGACCAAGTTTCGGTTTCCGGCGGCACCATCATGGGTGGCATCGACGCAGACCACGTCCAGCTCTCCGGCGGAACCATCGGCGGTGACATCACTGGCCTTGGACCCGACACGCTGATCATCAACGGATCCGGCGCGGTCGATCCGCTCAATCTGAGCGATCACGTTCTTTTCAGTGGAACCAATGCCAATGGCACCGTCACCGATACCGACCTTGCTGCCGGCGGCAAAAGCCAGAATTTCGCAGGGTTCGATAGTTTCTCCGCCGACCATTCCACGCTCCGTTTCAGCGGTGGCACGCAAGGCATCAACCAACTCAATCTCGGCAACGGCTCGACGCTGTTCATCAACGGCAACGTCACTATGCCAGGTTCGATCATCGCGACGAATTCGCTGATCAACCTGACGGACGGTGCCGCCGATGACGTGTTGACGCTGGGCGGCCTCACCCTCAATGGAGCAAGCATCGGCCTCGACATCAATCAACAGACGCTGCAGTCGGATCAACTCGTCGCCAACGCATTTTCGGCCACCGGGGTCAACACCATCATCGTCAACCTGCTGGGCACGCCCCAATTCACGCAGGCGACCGATATTCCGATCATCGTCTCGACCGGCGGGCCGATCGCCGGGATTTTCAACATCCAAGGCACTCCAGGCACCCTGGGCTCACTTTTCACCTATGCGATCGTCACTGGCCCGAATGGGGGCTTGTTCCTGCGCGCAACGCCGGCCAATTTCGGTATTGCGGCGGCGCCGATCAGCGCCACCAACGCCGGGGCGGTCACGGTGGCAATCGATGCTCTCTACGGCATAAACCGCGACGCGATCGATGCTGACCTCCCCCTTTCGCCCGCATCGGGATCCGGAATGGTGCCGGTTTCGTCCAGCTTCGGCGTCTTTGCCTCCGGCCAATTCGCTCATAGCGAGCATGACGGCTACACTATCAGTGGCGGCGGTTTGAATGGCCCCGGTCCGAGCTTCGATGCCAATGATTTTTCGGCCGCGATCAGCCTGGATTTCAATGCCGCCAAGCATTTCCAGTTCGACAATGAGTATGGTCTCAACATCGGTATTTTCGCCGGCTATGCCTCGACAGACGTCAACCTTGGCGCGTTCCGTGGATTTGACGCCATAGGCGAGGGCACCAACAAGGCCGGCATGTTCGGCGGCTACGCGCTGTTGCGCAAGGACGCCAATTACGCCCTGGTCTCCGCCTCCGGTTTCTTCGGCGGAAGCGACGTGACCAACGGCGTGCTCGGCACCACAGGCAGCTATGACACCGAGGGCTATGCGGTTACGGGATCGGTCGGCCACATCTTCACCTTGGGCGAGCGCACCCGTTTCGACCTGCGTGGTGGCCTGCTTGGCGTGTCATTCCGCGGCGATTCCTTTACCGACAGCGGCGGTAACCAGTTCGGCAAGAGCCGGCTTTCCTTTGGCGCGTTTAAGATCGAGCCTGGGATCTATGGCGACTACAAGCTAAGCAACGGGATGGTGTTCAGCCCCTATGCACGGGCCGAATTGCAGCAGCGTTTCGGTTACAAGAACACGACCGAAATCGACACCAGGACGATCTCCTTTGAGGATGCCGATTTTTCCGCGGCGCTGTCGGCCGGCTTCAACCTGAAGGTCTCGGAGTTGACGACCGTCAACGGCGAAGTCCGTGGTAAGGTGTCGTCCGACAGTTCCACTATGGGCGCCAAGCTCGGACTGAAGGTCGCCTTCTAGTCGCGTGACTCTGCGATCCGAATGAGTTGGCGCGGCGCGCGCATTCGCGCCAGCATTTCGCCACTGCTACCAGATCGCCACCTCCCACTGCTCATTGAGCCGCGCGAACCGATTGCTCGGCCTGCGGTGTCGCACCCGGGTGAAGGCGCAGGGATCAGCCGGGCGCTTACGCGTTGGAGGGAGAGGACGGCCCCCATGGTTCGAGCGCGTCCGTCGAGAGTGAACGCTGGTCCAGCACTGCTCAAGGGTGAGCGTATTTGTCTAGCGTCGATCCAGAGAACGAACATCATACGATACGAGTTACGGATGGCGCTCCTTTGTTCGTTGATTCTGTGACAGTGCGGAGAGGAATTGGGCTGAGGCTCGCCTGACGAATGAGACGCCGTTTCGGCCGGGATGCGAGCCGACAGTCCAAGCCGCAAAGGTGGCGGGCACATTGAACTGGGATGATTTCAGATTTGTGCTCGCGGTCGCCAAGCACGGCACGCTCTCTGCGGCTGCGCGTCATTTGCGGACCACGCAGAGCTCCGATTGGCGGCGAAGGTGCGTTGATTAACGGCGTCCGTCCATGCATTGTGCTTCAAGATCTTAGATTGCGCGAATGCGTGACCGCGAATCCCATCTCGGGCTCTATTCGAACAAGTAGGTAAATCCTTGCGCCGAGGCGCCGACGATGACTTTTGTCATCTTCTTGCCCTCGAGCGTGCGATTGAGCACGCTGCGGCTGAGTTCCGGCAGCAGCGTGTTGGTGAGAATGGCGTCGATCATGCGCCCACCAGATTCGATCTCGGTGCAGCGCGCCTTGACCATGTCCATGACACCCTCGCCGATCACCAACTCTGCTTGGTTGCTGGCTTTGAGACGCCGCGCGATCTTGCCGAACTGGTGTGTGGTGATCGCCTCGATCATCGTGTCCGAAAGCGGGTAGTAAGGGATTGTCACCACGCGGCCGAGGAAAGCGGCCGGAAACACTTTCAGCAGCGGACCGCGCAAAGCAGTGTCCAGATCGTCGATGCCGGTGCGCAGGGTGCCGTTCCTCGTGCGGTCCATGATGACCTCGGAACCGACATTCGAGGTGAGCAGGATCAGCGTGTTCTTGAAGTCGATCCTGCGCCCTTCGCTATCGTCCATCATTCCCTTGTCAAAGACCTGGAAGAAGATCTCGTGCACGTCGGGATGCGCCTTCTCGACCTCATCGAGCAGAATCACCGAATAGGGCTTGCGCCGCACGGCCTCGGTCAGGATGCCGCCCTTGCCATAGCCGACATAACCGGGCGGCGCGCCCTTCAGCGTCGAGACCGTATGCGCCTCCTGGAACTCCGACATGTTGATTGAAATCAGGTTCTGCTCTCCGCCATAGAGCGTCTCGGCCAGCGCCAGGGCTGTCTCGGTCTTGCCGACGCCCGAGGGGCCGCAAAGCAGGAACACGCCGACCGGCTTTTCCGGTGCGCCGAGACCGGCGCGGCTGGTCTGCACGCGCCGCGCGATCATCTCCATCGCATGGTCCTGACCGACCACGCGCTCGGACAAGGTAGCCGCGAGCTTGAGCGCTTTCTCGGTCTGGCTGGACAGCATCCTTCCGGTCGGAATGCCGGTCCAGTCCTGGACAACCGCCGCCACCGCGTTACGGTCCACCGAGGGCAGGATCAACGGCGTCTCGCCCTGCGCTGCGGCGAGTTCCGCCATCAATTCGCGAAGCCGCGCCAGATCAGCGGCGGTATCGGGCGCAGGAGCAGGCTCGTGGGCAGCCTGTGTCCTAGGCGCCTCGCCCGCTGGCGCGTCGACAGCTTGCCCCGGAGCTTCCCCGCTTTCCTGCGCCTCAAGGGGCATGCCCTCGCCACGGAGTTTGGCGCGCAGATCGAGAATCGCGCTCACAAGCGCCTTCTCTCGGTCCCAGCGCTCTTGCGCTGCCGCAAGCGCGGTCTCGGCTTCCGCCAACCCGGCCTTTACGCGCGCCTGTCTGTCGGTCACGTCGATGCCGATCGCCGCCTCGCGGGAGATGATCCCTTCCTCGACCTCGAGCGCCTGGCGACGGCGCAGAATGTCCTCGACCTCGGCAGGCGTCGCGTGCTGCGAGATGGCAACGCGCGCGCAGGCGGTGTCAAGTAGGCTGACCGCCTTGTCGGGCAACTGCCTGGCCGCGATATAACGGTGCGAAAGCGAAACCGAGGCCTCGATCGCCTCGTCGAGGATCTGCACCTGGTGGTGCTGCTCGAGAACGCCGGCGACACCGCGCAACATCAATACGGCGACCGTTTCGGAAGGCTCGTCGATCTTGACGACCTGGAACCGACGGGTCAGCGCCGGGTCCTTCTCGATGTGCTGCTTGTATTCGGCCCAGGTCGTGGCGGCGATGGTGCGAAGCTCGCCGCGCGCCAGAGCGGGTTTGAGGAGATTGGCGGCGTCGCCGGTTCCCGCCGCGCCACCGGCGCCGATCAGCGTGTGGGCTTCGTCGATGAACAGGATGAGCGGGATCTCTGACTGCTGGACCTCGTCGATGACGGCCTTCAGCCGCTTTTCGAACTCGCCCTTGACGCTGGCGCCCGCCTGCATCAGCCCCACATCGAGCATGCGTACGCTGACGTTCTGAAGCGCCGGCGGCACGTCGCCTTGGGCAATGCGCAAGGCAAAGCCCTCGACGACCGCCGTTTTGCCGACACCCGCCTCGCCGGTCAAGATCGGGTTGTTTTGCCGGCGCCGCATCAGGATGTCGATGATCTGGCGGATCTCCGCATCGCGTCCGACGACCGGATCGATCTTGCCGTCGCGGGCGCGCTGGGTGAGGTCGGTGGCGTATTTGGCGAGTGCCGAGTCGCCCCCCCGGCCCCGATTCATCGACGTTTCGGCGGCAACTGCGGCAGGCGGTGAGCCGGCTTCGAGAGAGCCTTCGACCACATCCGAAAAGCGGGCGATAACCCCATCCGCGTCGATCTTGTCGAATTCAGCGCTGATCTTCGAAACTAGACCGTCCAGCACCGGTGTCTTCAGGCATGCCAGAAGAATATGCGCGCTGCGCACCTCCTCGACCCCAAATTCCAGTGTGGCCAGGTTCCAGCCTTCCTGGATGGCGTGGAAGATGTGATCGGAGAATTCCTCCAGCGAGGTCGCGCCATAGGGCAGCTTGTCGACGGCACGGGTCATATCTGCCGTCAGCCGGCTGACATCCAGCCCGGCATTAGCGACGATCATCTGCACGTCCGAGCGCTCAGATAGCACCAGTTGCTGGACGAAGTGGACCAGTTCGACATAAGGGTTGCCGCGCAACTTGGCCGTGTCGGCGGCGGCCTTGAAGGCGCGCACCCCCGTGGGATTGAGCTTCGCAACGAGTTCCTTGCGCTTGAAACTCTGCGACGACCGGCGCTGTTCCATTCGAACCTGCCCCCGAAATCTGCTGACCCTACCCTGCCACAGAAGCGGCTGCTTGACAAAGCCATGTGACGAGCGGGCCCTTTTGGCCCGTTCGGGCGGCACCTTGTCGTTACACAAGACTAGCAAACTCCCGCTAGGAACCAGCACTGCGATGCCAACGACGTTGCGCATACCGGGTCCTCCGATCGCCCATGGGTTTCGTTGAAAGATAACTGAGCATTCAGCTTCTGTTAGTTTTCGAGCATCTGCTCAATTGTCGTGGCAGGGGACCGATGATAACGTTACGTCATATGGGGGGCACGGGGCGGCTTGCGGGGGGTAAGTGTGGTTGATCTCGCACTCTGGCTGAATCCTCTGGACGGTGACAACCCGTCGGGAGTGGATTTGCGCAACGACCCGGCTTTTCACGAGCTGGAGCGGCTGACGGAAGCACAGATCAAGGTCGTTCACGAGGGCGGCAACAAGGCTTCGCAGTCAACCATTTCGGTCGACTGGGCGACCGTCCTGCAAAAAGCCGAAGAATTACAATCGCGGGGCCGGGATTTGCGCCTTCTCGTGATCGTCACGCGCGCGCTGGCCAACGAAGAGAGGCTCGCGGGCCTCGCCCAGGGGTTGAACCTGATCGCAAGGACGTTCGACCAGTATTGGGATACGATGCACCCGGCTTTGCGCACGGCCGCCACGGGCCGCGACGCGGCGCTGCGACGCATCAATGCGCTGCTTGAGCTCCAAAACGGCCAGGACGGCCTGCTGGCCAACCTGAGGCAGACCGTGTTCTTCTCACCGCGTGCGATCGGGCCGATCAGCGGGCGAGACCTCGAACAGGCCGCGCTCGACGAGCGCGTCATGCTCCAGGAAGCTGCGTCCGGCCTGGGGGCGGCCGAAAGGGCGGCGCTGACTTCGGCCCACAACCAGATGCTGAACCGGGTACGCACGGGATGCGCGGCGCAGGCCGATCAGGACGCCGACGCCATCATGACGCTTTTGCGCGATGCGCGCGCCGCCATTTCGGCGTTGCAGGCGGTAGATGCTGCGCTCAATGCCCGCATCGACGGCAATGGTGCAGCCGTTCCGGATTTGAAGAAGTTCCTGCAGCGACTGCTGACGACGCTGGAGTGGAATACCAGTGCCAGCGCGGTCGCCAACGGTGCCGCAAAGCCTGCAGCGCAGCCGTCTCAACCGGCATCGACACCCACCCGAAATGGCCATGGAGCCGAGACGATGGCAAGTGTGGCAAACTTGGCGGAAACCAGCATCGGCCTGCCTGAGCGCCTCAATTCGCGCGACGAAGTCGTCAAATGCCTCGACCTCGTGGTCGCATTCTACGATCGCACCGAGCCGTCCAGCCCGATCCCGCATCTCGCCCGGCGCGTCCGCCGCATGGTGCATATGGATTTCGTGGAACTGATGGAAGATCTCGCCCCGTCGGGGCTGAAGGAATTCCGGCTGCTTGCCGGTGTTCCCGATCCCAAGAAGCCGGCCCAGAAGGATGAAAGGTAACAATCATGCCAGCAGAGAGCAAAGCGAAGGTCATCGAAAGAAACCGCGCCCCGCGCGTGCAGATCGCCTATGACGTCGAAACCTACGGCAGCCCGACGACTATCGAGTTGCCGTTCGTCATGGCTGTCATTGCCGACCTTTCCGGCGCCTCGCAGACCAAGGAAGCTTCAAAGTCGGTTCTGGATCGCAATTTCGTCGAAACCGACGCCAACCGCTTTCCCAAATTCATGGAAGCGATGGGACCGCGCGTGAAGGCGCGCGTGAAGAACACGTTGCCGCAAGCCGAAGGTGCCGAGCGGGACGAGGAAATGGCGATCGATCTCACCTTCTCCAAAATGGGTGATTTCGCGCCCGACAAGATCGCCGAGCAGGTGCCGCAACTGGCCGAGATCCTCAAGATGCGGCGGCAACTCGAGGAACTGCTGGGCTTCATGGATGGCCGCGTCGATGCTGAAAAGCGCATTGCGCAGCTTCTCAACAACGAGCCTTTGCTGAGCAAGATCGCCAGCCAGGCGATGTCCGACGGCAAGGGCGAGGAGTAAGTCATGGCTGAACAGCAAAAGACCGCAGTCGCAACCGCCGAGGCGGAGGCCATAGATCTGGGTGAATTCAGCGGCCTGCTTGAAAAGGATTTCAAGGTCAGGAAGGACGACACCGAGAAGCTGCAGCAACTGGTGCGCAACCTGGCGCTGGCCGCTCAGTCCCGATCCGAGACGACGACCATCTCGTCCAACGCGATCAAGTCGATCAAGTCGCTGATCGCGGGCATCGACAAGATGCTGACGACGCAGGTCAACGAAATCCTGCATGCCCCCGAAGTGCGTGAGATGGAGGGCACTTGGCGGGGTCTCTGGTACCTCATCAACAACACCGAGACGGATACCAAGCTGAAGATCCGGGTGATGAACATCTCCAAGGAGCAGTTGGCCGACACGCTGGAAGACTATGAAGGCCAGATGTGGGACCAGAGCCCAATCTTCAAGAAAGTCTACACCGACGAGTACTCGATGCTGGGCGGCGAGCCGATCGGCTGCATCATCGGCGCCTACGAGTTCTCCAACCACCCGCGCGACGTCGGCCTGCTGCGCAACATCTCGGGTGTCTGTGCCTCGGCGCACACCCCCTTCATCGCGGCCGCCTCGCCGCGGCTGTTTCGGATGGACAGCTGGCAGGAACTGCCGAACCCGCAAGACCTGCAAATGATCGTGAACAACCCGGCCTATGCCTCATGGCAGTCGCTGCGCGAGAGCGAGGACGCCCGCTATATCGGCCTAACCATGCCGCGCGTATTGGCACGCCTGCCCTACGGCTCGGAGACCGTTCCGGTGAAGGGCTTCACCTTCGAGGAAGAGGTAAGCGGCGACCACAACAAATATGTCTGGATGAACGCCGCTTTCCCGATGGGCGTGAACATCAACCGCAGCCACAAGCTCTATGGCTGGGGAACGCAGATCCGCGGCGTCGAGAATGGCGGCACGGTGCTCAACCTGCCGGTGCACGCTTTCCCGACGGACGACGGTTCGATTGCGATGAAATGCCCGACCGAAGTTGCCATCGACGACCGGCGTGAGGCGGAACTGGCGAAGCTCGGCCTGATGCCGATCTTGCACCGCAAGAACACCGATCTCGCAGCCTTCATCGGGGCGCACTCGCTTCAGGACGACGAGACGCGTGCCGGGCGTCTGGTCGACCCCGACGCCCAGTCGAACGAAAGGCTGAGCGCCAACCTGCCCTATCTCTTCCCGGTCTCGCGTTTTGCGCATTACCTCAAGGCGATCGCGCGCGACAAAATCGGCTCGTTCAAGGAACGCACCGACATGGAGACATGGTTGACCGAATGGATCAACCGCTACGTGCTGGCCAATCCCGCCTTTGCCGACGACAAGGCGCGAGCCAAGCGACCGCTTGCCGCGGCCGAGGTTCAGGTCGACAGCGTCGAAGGCAGACCCGGTTACTACAACGCCCGTTTCTATCTGCGTCCGCATTACCAGTTGGAGGGCATCAACGCCTCGCTGCGGTTGGTGTCGGAACTGCCGTCCGTGAAGGGCTGAAGCGCAGCGAAGTCATCATCCTGTTTCATTTGAAAGCGGTGGAGAAAGACAATGCCGACCACAGACAGAAGCGATGCTCCTTCAATGAAGATTGATGGTTTTTTGAAAGTTCCCGACATCAAGGGGCCCAGCAAGCGCGACGGGCATGAAGACGAGATCGAAGTGCATGGCGTCGATTACAAGATGATGGCGCCTTATGATCCGAATTCGCTTTCGCGACGCGGCCGTGTGTCGATGGGAATGATCAAGTTCTTCAAGCACTACGACAAGTCGTCGCCATATCTGAAGAAGGCGTTGTTCGAGAACAAGGCGCTCGACGAGGTGGTGTTTTCGGCACGGCGCACCATTGACGGCGAGACCAGCGACTATCTGGTTGTGACGCTCACCGACGCGTCGATCATGGAATACGACATGCGGCAGGCTCCCGACGAGGCGGACCTGATCGAGGAAGAAGTCAGCTTCGCCTACAAGAAGATCAAGTTCGTCTACGACAAGGACGACGAGATCGAAATGGACGTTTATGTCGGCAAGTGAGACCAGGCGGCCTGGCGCGAGAGCGCAGCCTGGCGGCAGTTCGCGGGCAAGGCGCGAGGCGGTCCAGCCTTCCCTTTGGGATCGCCTCGTCAACGACTTGCCTGGGCTGACGTCGGAGATCGAGGGGCTGCGCCGTCTCTTGGATGAAGAACTCGGCGCCGAGCGCGTCGAGGGTCTTCTTGCCGGCAGCGCACGCGCTATCGACGCCGACGCCGAACTCACATCCGAGCAAAAACGGCGCCTGCACCGGCTGGTCTTCCAGAGCCAGCATCGCGCCGAGATCGAAGGCCGCGGCGTGGTCGTTTCGGCACGCGTGTTGAGAGAGGCCGTGCGCCGCGACATCGAGGCCCTGTTCAACACCGAGCGCTTCGAATCCGTACCGATGCTCTCCGACGCCGAACACGAACAGCCCCTGGACGAACTGCCCTCGCTCACTGACTTTCCGCAGGTGCGCCGAAGCGTGGTCAATTTCGGGGTGCCCTCTTTTTCCGGCCGTTCGTCGCGGGATTTCGACCGCGATTCGCTGGCACGAGAGATCCGCGCGGTGCTGGCCACCTTCGAGCCGCGCCTGAAGGAGAGTGCCACGATCGTCAACGTCACGCTCGGCGACAAAAACATCGGCCTGAAGATCGAGATCGACGCGGTGCTGATCATGGCCCCCACACCGGAGCGTATGCGGCTGCGCACCACGATCAATCTCGACAACGGGCTGGCACGAACCGAATTCAGGGAGACCTGAGATGGATCGGATCTTTGTGGAGTATTACGAAGAGGAACTGACCCATATCCGCGCCCTGGCGGCGGAATTCGCAGACATGCATCCGGCGGTCGCCCGCAATCTTTCCCTCGACACGGTCCCATGTCCCGACCCTTATGTCGAACGGCTGCTCGACGGCGTCGCCTTCCTGGCGGCGCGGACCCGTCTGAAGGTCGACGCGGAGCGCTCGCGCTTCTCGCGCGCAGTGCTCGATGTGCTTTATCCCGATCTGGTCGCGCCGGCGCCGGCGACGGCGATGGCGGTCCTAAAACCCGGCCAGCAAGTGCAGTCGATGCTCGCAGGTCACGCCATCGCGCGCGGCACACGGCTGGTCTCTGCCCTGCATCCAGGGCTTTCGACACGCTCCACCTTTACCACCGCGCAGGAGGTGACGCTGTGGCCGATCGCCGTCACCTCGGTCAGCTATCTCCAGGATCGCAGCGCGCTCGCCGCCGCCGCAATCGCGCCGATCGGCGGCGTGCGCGCCGAGGCGGCGTTCCGGGTAACGCTCGCCCGGACAGGAAAAGGAAAGCTCAGCGACTTGTCGCTCGACCGTCTCGACCTTTATTTCGCCGGGCGCGCCAAGGCGCCGGTGCTTTTCGATGCAATCTTCGGCGCCTGCTCGGCGCTCGGCGCGCGCGCCCAGGGCAAGGCCAATCCGCTATCAGCGCTGCCCGAGCCCGAAATGATAGGCATTCGCGACGACGAAGCGTTGATGCCACGAACTCGTACGACCTTCGAGGGCTACCGGCTGCTGCGCGAATATTTTATGATCCCGGAGCGCTTCCATTACGTACGGGTTGCTGGCCTCCAGCCGGTGGTGCGCACATGCGAGGCGGCGATCGAGATCATCTTCCTGTTCCGGCGTGCGGTGCCAGAACTCGCCGATGTGACGGCTGCCGATTTCGAGTTGTTCGTGACGCCGGTCATCAATCTCTTCGAATGCGAATGCAACGACATCGAAATCGATCCGCGCAAAACGCGTCAGGTGCTGCATGCCGACCGCACCCGGGCGCGGGATTTCGAGATCTTTCGGGTCACACAAGTCGAGGATGCCGACGCCGAAAGCAGCGAGGCGACGATTCCCGAATTGTTCAGCCTGGGGCAGAACCGCGGCAGCGGCTGGGTCTATTCGACCGAGCGGCGTCCGCGCCGGGCCACCGAGGACGAGCGGCGCGACGGCCTGACCCGCACCTCCTACACCGGCGACGACGTCTTTATCGCCGTCTCGCGGCCGGCAGGAAGCGTGCCAAACCGGCTGCTCAAGCGTCTCGGCATCGTGGCGCTTTGCACCAATCGCGACCTGCCGATCCTGGACGACACGCCGACGCTGACGCTGGAGACGGCAGATCCAGTCGAAGCGGTTCGCTTGCTTGGAGCGCTGCGGCCGCCGCAGCCGGCGATCCCGGCATCCCTGCCGGGCGGCGCTGAAGGCGAATCGCGCGCCGACAATCTCGCCTGGCGTCTGGTGGCCCAGCTCTCGCTCAACTTCCTCAGCCTTGCCAAGGAAGGCCGGGGAGTCGATCCGCTGCATGCCTTGCTCGACCTCTATGCCGATCGGGGCGATCCGGCCCTTGCCCGCAACGTGCATTCGATCGTGCGCATTGATTCGCGCCCGGTGATTGAGAGGCTGCAAATTGACGGGCCAATGTGTTTTGGACGCGGCACCGAGGTAACGCTGCATGTCGACCAGTCCGTGCTGGCGGGGCAAAGCTCACTGCTGCTTTCGGCCCTGCTTTCGCGGCTGTTCGCCCGCCATGCGGGGATAAACGGTTTTGTGCGGACCCGTACGCGGTTGCTGCAGAAGCAGGAGGATGTGCCATGGCCGATGACGCCCGGCAATCGCTACCTGATCTAGCGCAGCCCGCAACGGTCGCCGCCGAAATGTTGTCGGAGGACTTCGACTTTTTCGAGTTGCTGCGACGGCTGGAGCAGCGCCGCGGGTTGTTCGGCCATTCCGGAACGGCCGAGCGCGAGCCGGCGAGGCTGGGCCAGCATGTGCATCTGAGCTTCTCGGCGCGCGACGTCGTCAAGTTCCAGGAGGGCGGGGACAAGGCCCTGGCAAGGGTGACCGTCGCCAATCTGGGGCTGCTTGGACCGGAAGGACCGATGCCGCTGCATCTGACGCGCTGGGTGCTCGACCGGCTTTCGCAGCGCTGGTTCACCGGAGCCGATGCCGAGCAGACCAGCGACACGACTTTCGTCGATTTCGTCAACATCCTGCAGCACCGCATGATGGCGCTCTACTACCGCGCCTGGGCCGACGCGCATCCAGCGGTGCAGGTCGAGCGTTCCGTCGGCGGGCGCGTTCGCGCCATGCTGGAGGCCATGTCCGGCATCGGCCTGCCCGGCACGCAGGATCCCGAACTCGACGCTGTGCGACTGCGACAGGCTGGGTCGCTGGCCAGTCAGGTCGACGGCGTGGAGCGGCTTACTTTGTTCCTTGCGACCGCCTTCAAGGTTCCGGTGCGGATCAAGGAGTTCGTTGCCGCCTGGATCACCATTCCAATGGCATTGCAGACGCGTCTCGGCAAGGCCTATGCCGGACTTGGACGCGGCGCGACGATCGGGCCGCGGGTGTTCAGCCGCCAGAGCAGGATCGAATTGCGCGTCGGTCCGTTGAGCCTCGACGAGTTCAAGTCGTTCTTGCCTGGCGAGCGGCGTCTCGGCCTGTTCAAGAAGGCGGTGCGCGATATGATCGGCGAGGCGCTCGATGTCGATTTGCGCATCGTGCTGGCGCGCGATGCTGTACCGCCGCCCCGGGTCGGGACCGTCCAGCTTGGCCGCACGGCCTGGCTGGATCGGCCCGCAAGTATGGGCGACGCCGACGATCTGAGATTGCACACTATCGTCGGCTGGCGGCCGGAAATGCCGGAGGCGGCCGCATGAGCCTGCTGCTGACCCTGGAACAGGGCCCCCGCTCGCAAGTCGTCCGGCAGAGCCGGCTGGAGGAGGGCGAGTTGGTGATCGGGCGCAGCGCCGATGCGGGCTGGCAGATCGACGACCCGGACATGTTCGTCTCGCGCGCGCATTGCACGATCAAGGGCGACCGGGACGGCTATTTCGTGACCGACACATCGAGCAGCGGATTGTTCGTCGATGAAGCCGACAGCCCTCTTGGACCTGGCAGGTCGATGCGGCTGAAGAACGGCATGCGGCTGCGCATGGGCGACTACGTGTTTCACGTCGAGGTTCAGTCCAAAATGAGCCAGACCGCAGTCGGCCTGGCCCCGGCCGCCAGCCATCCCATACCGGCGTGGTCGCCTCCGGGAGCACGAACGCCGGCCAGCATCGGCGGCGATGACTTCTTCTCGGTCAAGATCGAGGAAGAACCGCGCAAGCCCCGCCCGGCGGATCTGCCAAACCCGTTCGAGCAGCCTGTCCCTGCGGCTTACGATCGCGCATCGAACCAGCGCAGTTCGCCTGCCTTCGATGACCCGTTCAGCCTCGATCCTGTGGCCACGCCGCAGGCCGGTGACGGCCCGGCTGCGGGTCAGCCGGATCCGTTTGGGCTGGGTGACATGTCTTCGCGCAACGATGCGTCCTGGCAGCCGGCGAAGCCGGCCAGCTTCGATGACGATTTCAGTTTCGGGCCCCCCGCAACGCCGCCTGTCACCAACGGCGCTGATCCGGCAGGACGTGCCCGGCACCAGGTTGAAAAGCCGCGCGCCGACAATCCTTGGGACATGCCGGTGCAGGCAGCCGCATCGCCGGCGCCGCGCCGCGCCGCGCCAGCGTCGAAGCCGGCGCCCGCTGCGCAGCCAGCGCCAAGCGATATGGCGCTTCGTGCCGCGTTCTTGCGCGGCATAGGCGTCGAGGAGGCTGATTTTCCCGGGCGCGATGCGATCGCCGAAATGGAAAAATTCGGGCGTGAATACCGGCTGATGCTGGATGGCCTGATGCAGCTGCTGCGCAAACGCGCCGAGGAGAAGGGAAGCGCGCGCGTCGCCCAGACTGTGGTCGGCGCCTCCGAGGTCAATCCGCTTAAATTCCTGCCCACGGTCGAGGATGTCGTCGTCACCATCATCTCCGAACGCAGCCCGGGCTTTCTCTCAGGCGAGGCGGCGATCAGCGACGCGGTGAAGGACCTTGCACAGCATCACGTACGCGCCTGGCGGGGCGTTCAGGCGGCACTTCGGCGCATGATCGACCGTTTTGATCCAGCCGCCATCGAAGAAGAGCTCAAATCCAATTCCGCCATCAGCAATCTGCTCTCGGGCGGGCGCAACGCCAAGCTGTGGGAGCTCTATCAGAGACGCCATCGCGACATCGCCCAGAGTGCCGAATCGAGTTTCCTGGGCGAGATCGGCGCAGACTTCAGGGACGCATATGAGGAGGAGTAGAACATGATCGACAGACGCGAATTCGTCGTTGCCCTCGGCGCTGCGGGGCTACTTGCGGCTTGCCAGAGCGGCCCGCCGAAACCATCGGTTATCTCCGTCAATGTGACCGGCGGTGCGGGGATGAATCCAGGGCCGGGCGGCGGCGATCGGCCGGTAACGGTGCTGGTGATGCGGCTTGCCAGCACCGGCAAGTTCAACTCGGCCGACTATTTCGCGCTGCAGGGCGACGCGGGCTCGGCCCTCGGTGCCGACCTCATCGGCTCCGACGCGATCTCGGTTGCGCCTGGCAAAACGGTGGCCAAGACCATCACGGTCGAGCCGAATGCGACGGCGCTCGGCTTCGTGGCGCTGATCCGCGAGCCAGGCGGACGCAACTGGCGCACCACCAAGTCGGTGTCGCCAGGGTCGAAATTCACCGTCAACGTCAGCCTGGGCAAGGGCGGCATTTCCGCCTAGCGGTAAGGCAGCATATAGTTGCATGCAGAAAGTAGCGGCATGAGCGATGCAAACAGGGTGCTGTGGTCGGAGGGCCTGTTTCTCAGGACCCAACACTTCCAGCAGCAGGATCGGTTCTTCGAAGGCATGGTGCGCGGCGCATTGCGGGCCGGCCAGCTCCATACTTTCGGGTTCCAGCAACTGGCCCTCGACCAGTCGCTGCTCGACGCCGGTCAGGTTTCGATCGTGTCCGCCCGGGGCATTTTCCCGGACGGCACGCCTTTTTCCATTCCCGACCTGATGGATGCGCCGAAGCCGCTACCGGTCACGCCCGACACGGGCGCCGGGCCGGTGCTGGTCGCACTGCCGCTCGAGCCCCCCGGAGGCGTGGGATTCGACCCGGCGCATGCGGCCTCGACGGGCGCGCGTTACCACGGCAAGATCGTATCGGTGCGCGATGCCGTCCAAATTGGCGGCGATCCCGAGGAGATCGAGATCGCAAGGCCGCAAGCGGCGCTGCTTGCGCCCGGAAAATCGGTCGGCGGCTATACCGCCTTGCCGATCGCCGACATAAAAGGTGTACGCGCCGACGGCGGCATCTCGCTCGACGAGACGTTCCTGCCGCCGACGCTGATCACCGGCGCCGTCCACTGGTACAGGCAATTGCTGCAGGAGGTCGTCACCGGCCTCGAGCAGATCGGCGAAGCGCATGGCAAGATGGTGATGGGCGGCGCCGGCCGTAGCGTCGAAGACCTCTTGATGCTGCACCTGGCCAATGCCGCTCGCCCGCGCCTTGCCCATATGCTGGCGCAGGATGTCTTTCATCCCGCCGAACTCTATCTCGAACTTGCCGGACTCGCCGGCGAGATGGCAACCTACGGCTCGAGCTCGCGCCGGCTCGGCGACCTGCCGGCCTACGACCACATGGCCCCCGGCCCCGCCTATATGGCACTGGCCGACGCCTTGCGTTCGCTCATCCTCAGCCTGCGCTACATCGAACCGAAATCGCGCGCGCTGCCGGTGATGCGGCACGCAACCAATGTCTGGAAAGTACGCATCGACAACCCCAAGCTTTTGCTCGCCAGCCGGATCGTCATCCGCGTCGGATCGGAGCTTTCGGAAGACGCGCTGCGCAAGATCTTCGTCAACCAGGCGACAGTCGGCGCCGCGGACCAGTTCGAAGGGCTTTGGAAGTCGCGCCTGCCGGGCATCCCGCTCAAACCGCTCCATTCGCAGCCACGCGAGATTCCCTATGATGGCGACCGGCTGTGCCTGGAGCTCGATCAGAAGAGCGAGCATTGGGCCTCCTTGCTGGACGCGCCCGGATTCGTCATTGGGGTGTCGGGTGTCCTGGACAGCGAGCCCCAGGTCGACTGCTATTCGGTGAACAGGTGATGAGCCGGGATGATCCTTTCGGTCTGTCGGAGGATCGCGAGCGCACGCGCATCAGGCTGGCGGGCGTTGCGCCGCGACCGCTCGCGCCGCTGACGCCAGGCGCTCCGGTCAAGAGGGCGCGCTTCCATCCCAACCCGCTCATCAACATCTTCGCGCCACTGCTCGAATTCGCCCCCGAGCTCGAAAGCGCTCTGGCGCCGGAAAACCCCGAAGCAATGCGCACACGCCTGCTCGACGAGTTGGTTCAGGCGCGCGACGCCGTTATGGCAGCGGGCTCCTCGCTGGAGCGCGCCGATCAGGCGGCATGGGCCGTGGCGGCATTGCTCGACGACCTTGCGCTCAACACGCCATGGGGCGGCGCCAGCGCCTGGCCGCGCCAGCCGCTGGTGGTCATGCTGCGTGGGGACGTCGATGCCGGCACCCAGTTTTTCACCCGCCTTGACGAGCTGGAGCGCCATCCCAACCGCGACCGCGAGATGCTGGAGCTTCAGTATTACTGCCTGGCGCTCGGCTTCCGCGGCAAGTATCGGGTGCCCGGCCGAGCCGGCGACCGCTCGCTCAATGGCGTGCGTGTGGCAGCCGCGCGCGTCCTGCGCAATGCGGACGCGGACGGCGCGCCGCTATCGCCGAACTGGAAAGGCGTAGTCGCTTCCGACGAGCCACAGCGCTTCATCGTCCCGATATGGGTGATGGCCCTTGCTGCAATTGCCATCGCCGCCGCCGCTTATATCGGCCTATCGATGAGCTTGAGCAGCCTGGCGGTTGAATTGTCCGCACTGGTGCGCACCCTGCCGCCGGCATCTCGCGCGGACGTTACCCGCGCCGCACCAAAGCAGGATGCGCCCGAACCTGAGCCGCCACAGGCGGTCGATTTCGCGCTTTTGCCCGCATTCAAGGCTGAAGCGCCGGCAAGCCTCAAGGGCGCGCTCAGCGGCACCGAAAGCGTCTCGCTGGCCAAGCTGATCATCCAGTCCTCCAACCCAGAGCTCTTCCAGTCCTCGCGGCCGACACTGTCCCAAGGCTATGAGCCGCTGATCGCCTCGATCGCCAAGGTGATCCTCGCCAACCAGGAGCTGACTGGAAACATCACCATCATCGGCCATACCGACAATGTTCGCCTGCAGCGGTCCAACCCGCTGGCGAGCAACCAGCGGCTCTCGGAGGCACGCGCGCAGACCATAGGGGACCTCCTGGTGCAGGCTGGCGTGCCACAGGCGCGCATCCATTCCGAAGGCCGCGCCGACACCGATCCGGTGGCCGACAACTCGACGCGCGAGGGCCGCGCGCTCAACCGGCGCGTTGAGGTCCTGGTCGAGAAGAGGCTCTGAGATGTTCATCCTGCGCTTCCTGTGGGCGGTCGTCACCTCGCGATTTCTGTGGACCCTGATCGGCATTGCACTGCTTTCGCTGTTGATCTGGGTGTTCGGCCCGATCGTAAGGGTCGGTCCTTACGCGCCATTCGAATCCGACAATGTGCGCATCGCCATTGTCGCCGGACTGATCATCTTATGGCTGATCTGGCTGATCATCGCGCAACGGCGCGCCATCCGCGCCAATCGCATGTTTGTCGCCGAGATCGCAGCTCCCGTAGCCGAAAAACAGCTCACCCCTGGCGAGGAGAGCGTTGCAGCCGTCGGCGCCAAATTCGGCGAGGTGATGGCCGAGCTCAAGCGGCGCAAGCTCGGCGGACGCAAGTTCCTGCGCGAGATGCCGTGGTATGTGATCGTCGGACCTCCGGCCACCGGCAAGACCACGGCGTTGCGCCAATCGGGTCTCAATTTTCCGATCGACCTCACCGATGATTTGCAAGGCGTTGGCGGCACGCGCAATTGTGACTGGTTCTTCTCCGAAAACGCGGTGCTGATCGACACCGCAGGCCGCTACGTCCAGCAGGAGAGCCAGCCGGACGTCGATGCCGCGGAATGGCTGGGCTTCCTTGACCTTTTGAAAAAGCACCGCGGCCGCCGAGCGCTCAACGGCGTCATTGTCGCCCTGTCGATCGACGCGCTCTCGGAGGGCGAGGAAGCGATCAAGGCGCACGGCCGCAAGATCCGCCGCCGACTGGCCGAGCTGAATGATCGGCTGGAGATCCGCCTGCCCGTCTACCTGATGCTGACCAAGGCAGATCTGATCAAAGGCTTCGAAGCCTTCTTCGGTGGCTTGTCGACAAGCGCGCGCGAGCAGGTATGGGGAACAACCTTTCCGCTCGAGGCCCAAGTCAACGCCGGCATGATCCAGGCGGAGCTATCCAGGCTCGCCACCGAGCTGGAGCGGAGGTTGGTGCCACGCCTGGAAGACGAAGACAAGCTCGCCTCGCGCGCCGAGATCTTCCGCTTTCCAGCCCAGCTGGCGAGCCTCGGCGAGCCGATCAAGACATTGATCGAGGCAATATTCGGCGAAAGCCGCTATGAGGAAGCCGCCTGGTCGCGCGGCCTTTATCTAACATCGGCGACCCAGGAAGGCGCTCCCATCGACCGGCTGACCGCGGCGTTGTCGTCCTCCTTCGGCCTGCCGCCGCGCCGCGCCATGCCGGCGGCGCGGGTCGAGAGGCGCAGCTTCTTCCTCAGGAACCTTCTGACCGAGGTTATCTTCAAGGAGGCCGGCCTTGGTACGTTCGATCCGCTGGCGCAGCGTCGCCGCGCCTGGATCTGGCGCGGGGCTGCCGCCGCCTGTGCGCTCGCGGCTCTGCTGGCCGGCGGCCTGTTCACCTGGTCCTACCTCGACAACCGCAATGCGATCGCCGAACAGGCTGGCCAGTTCGAAGCCCTACAGCGGCCGCTCACCGAGGTGGCCGCCATGCCGGCTGCGGTCGAGCAGCCGACCTTGGATGGCGCGCTTGCGGCGATGGGCGCAGTCGCGACGGCACGAACGCCGCCGCCAGACGGCGTCCATAACCTGCTCGGGCCGACCGCGTCGGCGGAGTTGATGCGCGCACAGACGGATACATACGACCATGCCCTGCGCAACGTGCTCGAGCCGCATATGGTCGCCCTGCTCGAGGCTACGATGTGGCGGCAAATCCGCGATCCGGATTTCATGCTTGGCGCGCTGAAGACGTACCGGATGATGACTGGCCTGTCGCAAATGGACACCGATTTCGTCCAGAACTGGTGGGTGAACAGTCTGCCGCAATTCGCGCCGGCGCCGCCCTTCCCCACGGCCGACGCCGAAGAGCACCAGCTTGCCGCTATCGGCCGCATGGCAGTCGATGACAGCTACATCGCCCCCGACAAGCAACTGGTCGCAGAGGCGCTGAAGACCGTGTGCACGATCTCGCTGCCCGAGCGCGCCTACAGGCAACTCCTGGCCGACCCGGAAGTAGCAGCCGTCAAGGAATGGGTGCCGGCCAATTTCGCCGGGCCGAACGGCGCCAAGGTGTTTGCGCGCCGTTCCGACAAAACACTGCGTGTTGGCGTTCCGGGCCCCTATACCTATGCCGGGTTCCATGACGCGATCCTCGACCGAGTCGAGGATGTCGCCGGCCAGGCCGCGTTGGACCGAGCGGTGTTTGCCGGCGGCTGCGCGGAGAATTCGGAGACGTCGGTCTCGGCCCTCTCCCAGGACATCCTGAAGCTCTACTACGACGACTATATCGCGCAGTGGGACTCTTTCCTGCGGGACATGCGGCTTTCACCGCTGACCGATCTCAACATTGCCAGTGAGAACCTCAAGGATCTGTCAAGCGCCGACTCCGCGCTTAAGCGCCTGTTGACGGCAGTGGTGCAGGAGACTGACCTCACCCGCTCCGACGAGGCGCCGGCCGAGGGCCAAAGCGGCGCTGCCGCCAAGACCGGTTCGAAGCTGCTGAGCAAGCTTGGCAAGCTCGGCAAGGTGGTGACCTCAGGCGCCAAGCTCCTGCCTCGCGCCGGCTCCGCCAACCAGGTGGACATGACCGGCAGCCTGGTGGCTGACCATTTCAAGCCGCTCAAAGGCACCATCGCACAGGTCGACGGCCAGCCGCCGGCGCTCGACGCGGCGATCGTGGCCCTGACCGCGCTGTCGAACGTGCTGCAGACGGTCACCGCCAATCCCAACCCCCAGGATGCGATCAAGAAGCAGGGCGGCCTTGCCGAACTGACGGGCGCGGTTGCGAGACAAGCACAGATCCTGCCCTCGCCGGTCAACGACTGGCTGGGCGGTATTGCCGGCGACACCAGTGGCCTGTCGCAGAAGGCTGTAACCAACGAGCTCAATGCCATCTGGCGGGCCGACATACTCCCCTTCTGCCAGGCGGCGCTCAACAACCGCTATCCATTCAGCGCCGACAGCGCGGTCGACGTTAATGTGCGCGACTTTCAGCGCCTGTTCGGGCCGACGGGCCTGATCGATGCTTTCATCAACGACCATCTGATCAACTACGTCGACACCGCCAGCGAGCCGTGGAAATGGCGGGCCGATTTCGGTCTCGACCCGGCGGCGCTCGCAGCCTTCGAGCAGGCCAGGCATATCCGCGACGACCTGTTTCCAGGCGGCACCGGCCCGGTGATGAATTTCACCCTGGAACCCAAGGACCTTGCACCCGGCGCGGCGCGGGTCACGCTCAACCTCGATGGCCAGAACCTCGTTTACTACAACAATGCCACCCGGCCGCAGCCGATGACGTGGCCCGGCAAGGACGGCACCGGGGTGATCTCGCTTGCCTTCCAGCCGGTCGACGGCTCGCCTGAAGTGATGCTCAACGAAACCGGCAGCTGGGCCTGGCTCAGAATGCTGCGCGGCGGCCGCTTCGCGGCGACCAAGCTCACTGACGTCTACAGTCTGCGGCTCGGCACGAAGGGGATGTGGGCCGACTTCGAGCTCAAGGCCGCCAGTGTCGAGAACCCATACACACTCGAGATGTTCAAGAAGTTCACATGTCCGCCACAGATCTGATCGTGCCCGGCTTCTACGGCAAGATGCCCACCACCGGCGATTTCGTGACCCGGCGGCTGCCTGGCGATTTTGTGCGCACATGGGACCGCTGGCTGGCGCAGCACATCGTGCCGATGTTTGGCTCGGAAGCCTGGCCGCACGATAAGGCGCTTCGCTTTCTCGCTGGCCCCGCTTGCTTCGGCGCCTCGGCGGGCGTCGTCCTGCAGAGCGCCGACGGGGTTGGCAGGCAATTCCCGCTGACCGTCGTGGCGCAGCTTGCCGCGGCTCCGCTTCAGCTGGCTTACGCGGACACCTGGTTCGACAGTATCGAGGAAGCGGCCTTTGCGGCGCAACGGGGGGAGCTGACACCGGACGAATTGGACGCCCGGCTTGCAGCCCTGCCCGTACCGCTGATCGAACAGAATGACGATCTCATCGACGATCTTGTCATGTGGACCACATACACGGACATTTTCGACGTCGACAGACAAGCGCCGCGGCCCGGGCTCGAGCAGGTGCTGGCCTGCAGCTGGAAGACCGGCTGATGTGGGAGGTCTCCAACACCACAGGATTCCCGGCTATGGGCAGCTGGGTTCAGGACAAGGCCGCAAACAAGATCTGGCTAGTCTGTGTGAAGGCCACTTTCGATATACTGCCGGACGGAAGGACGCGACCCTCGGACGATCAGGTGTCACCGTTTATACAGGGGCAGCCCCTCGACGGCGACTATGAGAAAAGCCTGATCTATGAGGCCGATTTTTTTGGGGTGAAGCCGTGCACTGACGTGCTCGTCAACGGCACCGCCTGGTCACCGAATGGTAGACCGACCACGGAGCTCGACGTTGGATTTCAGGTTGGTCCGGTGCAAAAGCGCCTGCAGGTTTTCGGCAATCGCTGGTGGACCGTGAACCTTGCCGGACAGCGCGTTATTGCGAGCCCTGATCCGTTCGTCACGATGCCGATTCAGTATGAGCGCGCTTTCGGTGGCTGGGATCGTACTGCCAGCAATCCGAAGGATCATCGACTGGAAGCCAGGAATCCGGTTGGGCAGGGCTTCATCTCCAACCCAAATGGCTGTCTCGGGCGACCGCTCCCCAACATAGAAGATCCTGCAAACCTGGTCTCGTCCGTCGCCAGTCGCCCGGCACCGGCTGGCTTCAACGCCGTGGCCTGTCATTGGTCACCACGCCGGGAACTCGCCGGAACCTATGATGAGGCCTGGCAGAAAACTCGCTTCCCGCTCTGGGCGGAAGATCTCGATGCCCACTACTATTGCTGTGCGCCGCCTGATCAACAAGTAGCCGGCTACCTGCGCGGCGGCGAGCCCGTCCACATCATCAATCTCTCGCCCAACGGCCCGATACGCTTCCATCTGCCGCGAATGGTCTTCGGCTTCACCACCCGCATTAAACGCGAGACGATTCATACTCGGGGCACGCTGGCAACCGTGATCCTAGAGCCGGATGCCCCGCGCGTGGTTATTGCCTGGCAAAGTTGGCTCGTATGCAACAAGGACATCGACTATCTTGATCAAACCACTGTCCGCCTGAAAAAGCTGATGTGATGGTATTGACGATGTCCCCGCCAAGCCTCGCAGCTTATTTCCCTCGGAGGCCAATTTGGCTGGCAGGCCTTGCAGCGCGGACTCCGGTTGGCCTGCGCCCAGAAAGCGCGGCGGCGGCGGTGAGGGCGGGGATATCAGGAATTTCCGAGCATCCGTTCTTCGTCGACCGCAATGGCGAACCCATGCGACTGGCGCAGGATGCGGTCATGGGCCCTGATATGCCGCTGCCAGAGCGTATGAAGGAACTGCTGCTTTCAACGTTGCTGCAACTGCCGCAGGCAGCGACGCAATCAGTTAACGCCCTGAGAACGCTCCTGATCATCTGTGCGCCGGAGCCACGGCCGGGGTTGCCGGACGGCGTCGCCGAAACGCTCGGCCGTGCCGTGATGGGACGATTCGGCTCGGCGAATATCCGCGTGCAATACCTTGCCCACGGACACGCTGCCGGCATGCTTGCGTTTGGTGTCGCCGCCAAGGCGATCGATGAGGGCAAGACGGATCTGGCGGTTGTAGCAGGGGTGGATTCCTATCACGAGTACCAGACCCTCGAATGGATGGATGAGACGGGGCAACTCAAATCCGAGGCGAATCGAGACGGCTTCTTCCCGGGAGAAGCGGCGGGCGCCTGCCTGCTGGCAAGCAAAAGTCTGATATCAGAATTGGGCCTGGCACTCTTGGGACGGCTAACCGCGGTCAGCGCCGCGCCCGAGCGGATTACTATCAAGCGGCACGGCAGGGAGGAGGTTTGCGTCGGGGAGGGGCTGAGTTCCGCCTTCCTTGGACTTGGCCCCGCCATCGAGAGCGACCACCGCAAGATCACCGATACATATTGCGATCTCAACGGCCAGCGTTACCGCAGCGAGGAGTTGGTCTACTCAATCCTGCGAGTACAGCATCTTTCAGATCAGGCAACGCACTTTTTGCATCCGGCCGACTGCTGGGGCGATGTCGGCGCCGCGTCGGGGCCGCTGTTCGCGGCGCTTGCCCACGCCGCCGCAAGCAAGGGTTACAGTTGGGGTTCGCGGGCGGCGCTCTGGGCCGGATCCGAAGGCGGCCAGCGGGCGGTGATGCTGCTGGACTTTCCTAGCAACCCAAGAAAGGGCGCGTGATGGTTTCAGTTGGGGTCAATCCGCCCAAGACGCCGGTGACTGAGGGAAGTATCGATATGGCACCTGCGGACGTGCCCAATGTCTGCAAGATGCCAGGGCCGCCAGCGCCGTTCGTGCCTGTTCCACTACCGAACTTTGGACGCTCCGCCGACCGGTTGTCGGACGCGACCTCGACGGTAATGATCGAAGGGAAGAAAATAGCCATTAAAGGCAGCTACTACATGAGCGCCCCCTCGCCGGACGTGGCGAGCCAGGGCACCGGCGGAGGCGTGGTATCGTCGGCTACGCAAGGAAAGACCGAGTTCGTTGCGCCGGGCTCGATGGACGTGAAGGCAGAAGGCAAGAATATCCAACTGCTCGGCGATCAGATGACCAACAATGGGAGCTAACTCCGCCACCTCGACCGGAAACAAGCAGGCTCCGGACACCAAGCCGATGCACAAGTGCGGCGAGGTGGGAAGCTATGGCGGCCTCAAGAACGACGGCAAGGCGAGCCGAGCCGATGGTTCGAGAGTGTGGGAACGCGATCATATTCCGGCTAAGGCCACGCTCTTCAAGCGAGCCAAAGTCATGTTCAACACAATGTCTGCAGCCGTTTACGAATGCGCAAAAGGAAAGATCGAATCGCGTGGCATGGCGATAGTGATCCCCCGCAAATCCCATCGCGGGTTCAGCAAGACCTGCGGCAGCAAGAACACCAAGACGCAAATCCGACAGGACGCAAAATCCAAGGAAAGCATGACCGCGGCCGTCAATCGGGATACAAAGGCGTTGCAGAAACATCTGGACACCACCGACTGCGGTCCAGCTTATGCGGAGGCGGTGAAGGAACTCAAGAAGTTCGACTTCGATCAGATGATCAGAGATGCCGTGAACGAATGCAAGTAGTCACACAACAGGGTGAACTCCGATGGCTCAGACGAACTACGAAGATTGGGTTGGCCTTTTCGGTCATACCGCAGAAGACCCGGCCGTGAAAGCCCTGCTGCGCTCGGCTGGGGTCACCAAGAGGCTTGTCATGCCTCGCGACGAACTGGATCTTCTCGTCGACATTACGGGCATGACCGTGAATTTCCAGGACGCTGAGCTCTTCGAGGACCTGCCGCCAGTCGGATCCGGCAACTGCGTCCTTACCGGAGTGGTTCTCCGCCTGGAGAAGAACAAGGCGGCCCCGTACGGCGGACCACTGCCGTACGGCATCAAAAGAGATTCCTCTCAGGCCGATTTGCGCGCTCAGTTTGGAAAACCAAGTGAAACAGAAAGCGACATCGGCTGGGACCGCTGGATCATATCAGGCAATCTCACCCTCACCGCGCAATACACGGGCGACAGGTCCTCGATCGAGGCCCTAATGTTGAGTCTGCCCGAACCCGCTTAAACCGCGATTGCGATCATAATTCATGGATTTCAGCAGATCAGTTTACCTTCTTGGTCGACTATCGACCGACCCCGACGTGCAGGCGCTTCTCGCCGGCCTGAAGATTATTCGTCAGCCCTCGGTGGACATAGACGAAGGCGACGATGGTCGGATACTTTCGGCCGAAGACTGGCTGACCAATTTGCAGCTTGGCGTGGAACTCGGGTTCGTGGCGCGCGCATACTTGCTGGGCGAGGATGATTTCGATGCCGCGACCGAACCCATGGTGCTCTCGCAGGTGTACTTTTACCGCAATCATGCCGACGTCAAGCCGTATCGTGGACGGCTGCCGTTCAGTATCGGGCCTGACGATGACAGGAAGGGTGTAAGGGCGAAGTTCGCAACTTACGAACCGACCCGGCGCTCCTATCTGCGCGACACCTGGGAACTGCCAGAGTGTCGGGTGACCGTCAGCTACGTCGATGAAGGCGCGCGGATCGGATTTGTTCTCTGCCTTCTGCGCCCCCCTGCCATGCCAGCCGACGCCGACGATGCCGCCCTGGTTCCAAGCATCGCCCAGATCGCGCGCGTGATGGCCAAGCCGTTAATGGATCCCGAGGTTCGTTTGACTTTTGCGCCGTTACGGCTGGAGCAGAATCTGGAGGAAGACGAAACCGGCTCGGTCGCCAGCCTCACACGGCACTTCGGCATAGAGCTACGCTTTCGCTATCTCGGTGGAGGTCGCGAGCAGTCGCTCGCAAACGTCTTGTTCTACCGGGAGCACGAGGCAGAGGGTGCACGCTGGCCCGGGGAGTTGCCGAAGGAGCTTTCGTTCGACGACTCGCCAGAACAGGTAACGCAAAAGATCGGCCGTGCCCCGGATCAATTGCTGGACGAAGAGTTCGACGGCTATGCAACCTGGCACTTCGTGGAATATTCGCTGCAGGTGAAATACAGCACAATGGAAAACTACGTTCTGTGTGTACAAATGGCGGCTCCCGATGCCGCGCTGGCCGCGTGAGCCTTGCGGAGTTGCCTGGTTTTTCGTGCGCGACTATGCTTGGACAAGTCTGGAAAGGGGTTAAGCACGATGAATGATCGCCCTAATTTTTCGAGCGCTGGCAGCAATCTCGGCAATGGCCTCATCATCGGTACCTTCATCGGACGCGACCAGTCCGGCGAAGCAATGGTATCAATTCCCGACGGAATCGAACCAAGGGTAGCAATCGCTCGCGCAGCGATCTTGCTGGAGCCCACGGACTTTGGGGCCGACGTGGTGGTGATGTTCGCGGGTGGCGATCCGGACCAGGCGATCATCCTGGGGCGCCTGCAGCATCCGAAGCCGGTTGACGCCGAGGACGTGGCCGCAACCCTCGATGGCGAGCGACTGGAACTTTGTGCTGAGCGCGAAATCGTCCTTCGCTGCGGCAAAGCCAGCATTACACTGACCCGCACCGGCAAGATAATCTTGAGGGGCACTTATATCCTCAGCCGTTCGTCCGGTCCCAACAAGATCAAAGGAGGCTCGATCCAGCTTAACTAGAGCCTCGGATGTCACCCCACGTTATTGAGCATATCGTCGAGCAACATGCCGAAGACGCGGCATTCCTCTGGTTGCAACGTGACAGAGCAGTCGATGCTCCCGATCAGCATCTCAAGAATCTAAGACGGGTGGACGATCGGATCGAGGCGCATGTGGATGGTCTGCGTGTTGCTGGCGAATGGGGGTGGCAAGCCGCTGAGACGGCTTTCGACCGGTATCATGAGCCAGGCGAGACTTTCGTGGCCGCTGTTCTCGCCTTCGAGAGCATGTCAGAAAACCGGATCGGTTACATCCTCAATCTTGCCGAGGCATCACCACAGCTGTTGCGCGCCGTCGTATCGGCGCTGGGCTGGGTAGAGCCGCATCGTGTCCAGAAATGGATCCCGTGGCTGTTGGAGGACCCGCTCCCTTCCAGGCGCCTGCTTGGGATAACCGCATGTTCGGTTCGTCGCATCGATCCGGCAACCCGTCTGTCAAATTTGTTCAACGAAGTCCCCGCAGTGCGCGCCAGAGCCTTGCGCCTTGCGGGAGAGATTGGGCGCGTCGACCTACTCTCAGACATAAAGGCAGCTCTCCATGACCCCGACGAGACATGTGGCTTTTGGGCAGCTTGGTCCTGCGTGCTTTTAGGGGACAGATGTGAGGCACTGGAGGTCCTGCGCATGCACGCCAGCGCGGACGGGATCGGCTGGAAAGGCGCGCAACTTATGCTGCGCGCAGCCGATCATCAAAACGCCGTGGAATGGCTTTTGGGACTGCGAGGCGATCGTTCGAAGGAGAGGCTGATCGCGGCCGGGGCAGCCGTTGTCGGGGACCCCATCTTTGTACCTTGGCTGACTACACGAATGCGCGACCACGATCTGTCCCGGCTGGCCGGCGAAAGTTTCGCGACCATCACCGGGATCTCGCTTGAGGAACGAGCAATGCATGTTAAGGCGCCTGGAGACATGGACCTCGCAAACCTGCCGCCCGGCTATTCTCGCGACGAGAACCTCGTCTGGCCAGATGTCGGTAAGATTCGAGCATGGTGGCGGCAAAACCAAACGAATTTTGGTCAGGGCATGCGATACTTGCATGGCAAGCCTCTAGGAGCAGAGACTCTGGCGCAGACCTTCGCCCAGGGGACGCTGCGTGCAAGACGGGGCGCCGCTTTGGACCTGGCATTAGGCGCGCCGGAGACTCCGCTTGTCAACAGCTCGGCTCGCTGCTTCGAATAGCTTGCATCCGGCGGATTGACGCTAGGTCGTTGCAAAACCACGTCATTCGACGTAGCCCAGTCGTCGCGCCCAGTCTAGTACCCCGTCCTTCAGCGGCACCCTAGCGATCCTGTCGCCGAAATACTCCCGGAAGTGAGTGCCCGCCGCGTCTGGATCGTTGGTGAAGAGATCGCCCACCCACCGCGCCTCTGGAAACAATTCCAACAGCGATGCGCCTGCCGCCACGGCAAGGGCGGGATAGCCCATCTGTTCGATCAGCCACGGCAAGATAGCGCGATCCCCGAGCATGCCGACTGCTCTTACGCCGAAAGGGGCGCTTTGCGGCAGGCGGAGCAAAGTTCCGATCCAGCTTCGCACCTGCTTGACGGGAGTCGCCTTCACTACGGCTCGGAGAGCGAGCACACCATTGTGGTCACCTCGCTCAACCGTCCTTCTAAGTTCCGCAAGGCCCGGACCGCTTTGGCCGAGTTCGTTCAAGGTCCAGGCTGCCCAGAAACGCACCTGCTGGTCTTCATCCGTAAGCGCATTCGCGATTTCGGCCGTCAAATCGGCACGACGGAGCTCTCCGGCGAGGCGAAGGCTGACGATACGAACCGATGTCTCGGGGTCGCGAAGTCGCAGCAAAAGCACCTGCTTTGGATCGACGCGGTGTGCCAGACAGGCCGACATTCCAAGAAGCCTTTTGAACGAGTCGCCCTCATCAATCCAAGTCCGCACCCATGCCCCAATCTTGCGTGGTTCGTGCCATGCCAAGGCGCCAAGCAAGCCAGCCGGACCATCGATTGCGGTGCGACCGATCTCGACGACTTTTGCGACGTGATCGGCGGTTTCGAATTCGAAAGCCGTCCAAGACACGACAAAAAGCGCGCCTTTGCCAGGCGCTTCCTCGTCCATAGAAAGGACGCACGGCCAAGCTGCGAGGCCAGCAACCCTCAGGCCATCGAGATTAATTTCCAGTCTGTCATCGATGGCCCTTACGGCGTTCAGATCGGGAGGATCGTCGAGCGCCAAACTGTCCCGCTGCGCCCATAAGGCGGCGGAGCGCTCGGCATGTTCCCCGACAATGTTTTCCAGCACCGTCATTTTAGGCAACCAGCCAATCGCATCGCCGGGGCCGGACAGGCAAACCGGCGAAGAGCACAGCGCCGCCTCTCCCGACCCAAACCACCGTCAGTTTTCGTGGATCTTCGATCCCTTGATGGTGACGTCGCTCGACGCCTTGATATTGATCTTACCGGATCCGCTGACCGTGATATCTTTTCCTTTGATCAAGATAGTTCCGTCCTTTTTCATCGTGATCGATGCGTTGCCGCATGTCAGCGAAATCGAGTCGCCGGCGTCTATCGCGAAATTCTTCCCAATCTTGAAACTGCCGTCGTCGGCGACGTCGACCGCACTGGATTTACCCACCTTCAGATTGTGGCCGCCGCCGACATCGGCGGCGTCGTCGTCGGCAATTTTGGTCGCTCGGGATTTCCCTATCTGCAGGGCCTGCGCTCCGCCAACGTCAAAGTTCTGGTCGGCGCTGACTTGTACGATTTGACTGGCTCCGACCGTCCAGTTGTCCGAGGCTCCAATGCTGTGGGTCTGCCCCGCACCCACGGTGACGCTTCTCGATGCGCCGATGGTGTTCGTCTGCACCGCGCCGACGCTTCTTGTCTCGGTGGCGCCCACCGTGTCGATTCGCGCCGCGCCCACCGTCACCGTCTGCACCAGGCCAACTGTCTGAGAATGGTTGGACCCGATTGTTTCCGACGAATTGGCGCCGATATGGATGGTCTCGTTGGCGCCGACCGTCAGCGAACGGTTCGCGCCCACGGTCTCGGTGTCGTTGCTACCGATGTTGGTGGTCTGGTCGACGCCGACCTTGACCGTCTTGTTGTTGCCGACGTCCTCGTCAAGGTTATGGCCGACAGAGTGCTTGGCGTCGTGGTCGATGCGGTCGGACTGGTCGTGCTGAACGGTCTTGTTGCGATCGTGCTTGATCAGCAGATGGTGGTCCTTCTGCGCCTGGAAATTGACCAGCTCGGAGCCGGCCTTGTCCTCGAACATCAGTTCGTTATAGCCGCCGCCGCCTTTTGACGAGTTGGACTTCCAGCCCGATTGTGTCGCATTGGCCGGCAGTCCGTAGGGCGGCATCTCAGCGGCGTTGTAGACGCGACCGGTGATGATCGGCAAATCAGGATCGCCCTCGATGAAATCGACGATGACCTCCTGGCCGATGCGAGGGATCTGGATGAAGCCCCAGCCGCTGCCGGCCCAGGTCTGCGACACACGCACGAAGCAAGACGAGTTCTGGTCCTTCTTGCCGAGGCGGTCCCAATGAAATTGCACCTTCACCCGAGCATATTTGTCGGTGAAGATCTCCTCGCCCGACGGGCCCACGACGGTCGCGGTCTGCGGCCCGCGCATGAGCGGTCGCGGCGTGATCCGCGGCGGCCGGTAGGGCAGTTTGGTGGGCGCGATGCCAAGCACGACCTTGAAATTCTCGCTGTGGGCTTCGTTTTGGGTCCGGTAGCCCGGATCGAACAGCCGGTAGTCGGCGCTGGTCACGAGATAGTCCTGGTTCTGGTCGTCGCGAGGAAAACTTTCGAGCGTGAACTTGCAGCCTGAAAAAAGGCCCCGGACGGTTCCCACCGCCGTGCTGTGCTGGTGCACAGCCTGGAGTTCCTCACGGCGGATACCCGCAATCTTATCGCCCCGCCCGACATCGAGATGCGCGCCGGGCTGACGGTAGTTTTCGCCCGAAGCCTCCTGATGGGCGAAGGGCTGAGCGGATTTCGCCATCAGGTCAGCGCCGGGCTTCTCGAAATCATAGTCGGTATGAACGTAGGCGCCTGGACGCACGGCGCTGCCCGGAATCCATTCGGTAATGTATTCCACATCACGGCGCGAGCCGTGGCCTTCGAAATTGTAAAGCACCTTGTCGTAGCCTGGCGCCGGCTTCAGCTTGCTCATGGCATCGCACAGCACCAGCGTGTGCTTGCCCTCGTCGTGCTCGAAGAAATAGAAGATCCCTTCGTGCTCGAGCAGCCGCTGCACAAAATCGAGATCGCTCTCATCGTACTGCACGCAATATTCGCGCGAGGGATAAGACCCCTGCAGCCGCTTCTCGAACTTGGCGATGCCGTATTTCGAGAAGATCTTTTCAACGATCTCGACAGCGGTCATGTTCTGGAAAATGCGGCAGTCGGTGGTGTTGCCGAGGAACCAGAGCCATGGCCTGACACTGGCCTCGTAATAGGTCAACCGATCCTCTATGCGGGTAAGTTTGAAGTCTGACACCAGACCGCTGAACCAACGCTTTGGATCGGATTCGCCTTCGACGGAAACGACGCCGCCTAGCATCTTCAGCGGATCGATCTCACGGCTCTTGCTGACGAACCCCACGGTATAGGCAAAACATCGGCTGATCTCATCCCGGCCGACGAGATGGGTAAAGGTCAGCAAATCGGCCCCAACCGGCGTCTGTAGAACCGTGGCACGTTCATTCGGCATGGGTCGTGCCCCTCCTCGACGCGGCCGCCGGGATGATGGATTGAAGCCCCGCTCCGTGAACGGCATCACGTTCACAGCATCTGACCGCCGCAAGCTAGCATATCTTCGACGGAGACCAAATAAAAGCAACGCATGAACCTGGCGAGCATTGTTCGTGGAAGGCGCCTCTCCCACTGCGCCGGCAAGCTGCTAGAATGCCTTGGTTTCAGGGGACAGTGGCTTTCAATGTTCATCTCGCTTCAGATCAGCAATGTCGACCGGCTGCCGCCAGGGGTCGCGACGAGCTATGCCGCCCGCGACCGCGGCTTCGAAATCGGGCGCGAAAACTGCGACTGGACGCTGTCCGACCCTGCCAAACTCATCTCGGGGAGGCATTGCGAAATCCGCTATCAGACGGGCTCGTTCTGGCTATACGACCTGTCGCGCAACGGCACTTTCGTCAACGGCTCCAGCCAGCGCCTGAATGCGCCCCATCGATTAGACCGAGGCGACCGGCTGCTGATCGGCCAGTATGTCATCACTGTCTCGATCGACGAAGAGCGCGTTGGCGCCGGTCATCCGCAAGCCAGGACCGGCTCGACGCAACGCGAGTTGCCGGCCTCGACGGGACGGTCGCTTGAGCCCGGCAGCGCACCGTTGCCCACACCGGCAGAACACAGCCCGGGCCAGGCAGCGAAAATGTCGATGTCGTCGGCGCCGAGCCCCGGCCCTGATGTCCCAGTCAAGCAGCCGGCGGAAGCCGACCGGATACTTGGTGATATCGCCAGGGCGGCCGGCTTGTCGCCGGAGCTGTTGGCGTCGCGCGACCCGCATGATGTCGCTGCCGAGATCGGCGCGGTTTTGCGAACCACAGTCGAGCAATTGTCCTTGCTGCTCAAGGCGCGCGCGGCGGCCAAGGTGCTCGCCAAGAGCGCGCATCGCACGATGATCGGCGCCGCGGACAACAACCCGCTGAAATTCGTGCCGGGCACCGACGACATGCTGGAAATCATGTTTGCCAAGCGGCGGGCGGGTTATCTGGATGCCAGACGCAGCATCGAGGATGCGTTCGACGACCTGAAGACCCACGAAATCGCAACCTACGCAGCCATGCAGGCCGCGCTCTCAAGGCTGCTCGACGACCTGTCGCCGGAGGCAATCGCCAGAAGAATCCCGCCTGCCTCCTTTTCATCCAGGAAGAGCCAAGCCTGGGATGCGCTCGTCGCGACGTGGCGGACGATGGAAGACAAGCACGAAAACGGCATGCTGGATGTCTTTCTTGCCTATTTCGCCGAAGCCTACGCCAAGGCTGGCAAGCAGAAATAGCCTCGCGCCAGATGGCGTTGGTAGCACTCGCTATGCAACTTCATGGAAAAGCCGCTTCCTTGACATCCTGCTTTCCGATTTCAATCGGCTTCCTGTGCGACTAGAATGGCATAGGAGCGCTTGCCAAGCTGGCAAGCGGCGCGGCTTGGGGCGTGTGCAGGAATGTCATGTTTCGGCAAAATCAGACCTTCCATCCGGCTCGCTGCTGATACTGAGCCTCCTATGCCGCTTTCCTCCTGTCTGAAAGACGCCCGTTGGACTTCGTCGGTGGTGCGCCGATGAGCTCGAAGGACGATTCCTCCGAGCCTCCGGATAAAACCGTCATCCGCGTGCCACGGCCAAGGCAAAGGCCGCTCGTGGCTCCCGCTGGTTCCGGTCTGCAAAGCGTGCCCCCTCTCCCCTCACCCGCCAGGGAATCGACAGTGTTCGACCCCGGCGCCGGCCGGCAGTTGCCCCCCGGCTGGTCGTCGGGAACCGTGGTTGTTCAGGACAACGAAGCGGTTGCTGCAAAAAGACCGGTGTTGCAGCAGGATGCCTTGCTCCACGCCACCGCTGGCGTGAAGTATGCCGCGGCCAATCCCATCCTTGCCACCGCAGCCCCCTTGCTCATGCTGTTCGGCCAGTTGCGGCTGATGCCGGTCGAACGCCAAGCGGCCGCTTTGGCCGAGCATATCGCGGACAACATCGATAGCTTCGACCGTGCCACGGCCAAAGCCGGAATTGCCGAACAAGACGCGCGGATCGCCAAGTTTTCGCTTTGCGAAACCGCCGACGACCTCATCGGCAATCTGCCCTGGCCGGACAAACATACCTGGCTGCGGCACAGTATGGTGATGAAGTTCTTCCACACGCAGCCGACAGGGACGGGCTTTTACGAGGCGCTGAACAATATCCTCGCCAAGCCTGAAGGGCATTGCGACCTGCTCGAATTGATGCATGCCTGCCTTTCGCTGGGCTTCCAAGGCCAGTATCGGGCATTGTCGGGTGAGCGCAACACACTCGAGCGCGTCCGGCGCGACGTCTACGACACACTGCGCTATTTTAGGCCGCGTGCCGCAGACGAGATTTCGCCCAGGTGGCAAGGCATGGCGGCGGCGATGCCCAGGCCAGCAGGGCGGCTGCCGCTGTGGGCGATCGCAGCCGCCGCCGCGACCCTGGTGACGGTAGCCTTTTTCTGGCTGAGGATATTGATCACCGACGAAGGCGATGGCACTGCCAGCGAGTTGCTGGCGCTCAATCCATCCAGTCCGGTTATGATTGAACGGGCCAGCGTAGAGGCGCCCGCCGAGCCGGCGCGAGCCGACCCGCCACCACCTACGGCTGCGAACACCACGCAGATCGAACGCATCCGCACCGCACTCGCCAAGGAGGTCGCGGGCGGTGGACTGAGCGTCGGCACCAAGGGCGACTTCATCGTCGTAGAGATCAGCAGCCAGCTCTTGTTCGTGCCCGGCCAGGCCGGGGTAACGGCACAGTTCCAGCCCATCGCGACAGACATCGCCTCGGCGCTCGATGCCGAACCCGGACCGATCAAAATCGTCGGCCATACCGACAACGTGAAGCCGAAGAAGTCGAGCACATTCAAGTCGAATTTCGACCTTTCTGTTGCACGTGCAAAAGCGGTGCAGGCCATGATGGCCAAGCAATTGAAGGACCCGTCGCGCCTGAGCGTCGAAGGCAAGGGCGAAGACGAACCCATTGCCGACAATGCGACCGCCGACGGCCGGGCCAAGAACCGCCGCGTCGACGTGATACTCCCAAAGCAGGACGCGTTATGAGCCGGCGCGGCGAGGAGCTGATCGGCTGGGTGCTGCGGATCTTCAGCGCGCTTGCCCTGGTCGGCTTCTCGGCCGCCGTCTGGTATGCCGGACCCCTGATCCGCTTCGCCGACACCCGCCCGCTTGGGTCGGTGTGGCTCAGGGCACTCATCATCGGCACGACCGCGATCGTGCTTGCGTCTTTCTACGGCATTGGCTTCTGGCAAAGACGCAAGGCGCAACAGGCGCTCGAAACGGCCATTGCGCGCGACGACGAGCGCAACGACGATTCACTGATGCTCGAAGCGCGCATGAGCGAAGCCATCGCGACGCTCAGGCGGACGAGCCGCAAGCGCAACTTCCTTTATGATGTCCCCTGGTACGTCGTCATTGGTCCGCCAGGCGCCGGCAAGACGACGGCGCTGGTCAACTCCGGCCTCAACTTTCCGCTTGCGGGCTCCGGCAACGCCCAGCCGGTGACTGGCGTCGGCGGCACGCGGTCATGCGACTGGTGGTTTACCGATGAAGCCGTGCTGATCGATACGGCCGGCCGCTACACGACGCACGAATCGGACCGCGAACGCGACCAGGGGAGCTGGCTTGCATTCCTGGGATTGCTTAAGAAAACCCGCCCCAGGCAACCAATCAACGGGGTGATCCTCGCCATCAGCCTCGCCGATCTCATCAGCCTCGACGACCAGCATATCGATGCGCATGTCACCGAGATAAGGAGCCGTCTGCGCGAATTGCACGAGACGCTCAAGATCCAGTTTCCCGTCTATCTGCTTTTCACCAAAGCCGACCTCTTGTCGGGCTTCATGGATTATTTCGGCGGCTTTGATGACGTGCGCAGGCGCCAGGTATGGGGCGCGACGTTCCAGACCGCCGATCGCACAAGGAACATGGCCGGCGAGGCAGCGGCTGAGTTCGACGGCCTGGCGCAGCGCTTGGCAGAAGAACTCGTCGAGCGCTTGCAGGAAGAGGCCGACCCGGTGGCGCGCATCGCCATCTTCGACTTCCCGGCGCAGTTCGGCGCCCTCAGGAACCGGACCGCGCATTTCATCGGCAGTTTGTTCGATGCCTCCCGATCGCGGGTGAATGTCAGCTTGCGGGGCCTCTATTTCTCCTCGGGTACTCAGGAAGGAACACCGTTCGACCAGGTACTGGGCACAATCGGGCGCAGCTTCGGCACCGCCTCGCAGGCGCATCTTTCGGGGACCGGCAAGAGCTTCTTCCTGCACGATCTCCTGACCAAGGTGATCTTCCCGGAATCAGGTTGGGTATCTTTCGACCGGGTGGCCGAGCGGCGCGCCAGACTTGCGAGATTGGGTGGCCTCGCCACGATTGCGCTGGCGACGTTGACGGCGCTCGGCGTGCTTGGGCTGAGCTTCTTCGCCAACCAGTCCCTGATCACGTCCACCAGGCAGTCCATGGCCCACTATCGCGACAGCGCCGATGCGCTGCTCAAGAGCACTATGGTGAGCGACGTCGACCTCGAAAATGTCATCGGTCCGCTCGACCAGTTGCGCAACCTGCCAGCGGGGTTCGAGACCGGCGACCAGGGAAAGCCGATCGAGGAGACGTTCGGGCTTGGCCAGCGCGACAGGCTGCTGTCGGCCTCGAAGGATGCCTATCGGCAAGCGCTCGAGCGGACATTCCGCTCCCGCCTCCTGGTGCAGGCGGAGCGGACCATCCAGGCCAAGATTGCCGATCCAATCGCACTCTACGAGCCGCTTAAGATCTATCTCATGCTCGGCGGAAAGGCTCCGAAGGTCGATAACGAGTTGATTGTTTCCTGGATGAAGCAGGATTGGGAAGTGAACCGCTATCCGGGCGAGAACAACCGCGAGGGCCGCGCGCAGCTCGAAAAGCATCTGCGCGCGATGCTTGCCCTGGATGACGCCTACGATCCCGTCTTCGAGCTCAACCAGCCATTGATCGAAGCCGCGCAGCGCTCGCTTGGCCGCATGAGCCTTGCCGACCGCGCTTCAGCGCTGATCAAGTCGGCGGTCTACGCGGCAAGGCTGCAGAGCTTCCCAGTCGCAGCAAAAGCCGGCCCTGAGGCACAGCTCGTGTTCGAACGCGCGGATGGCGGCGATCTCGCGGATCTGGACGTTCCCGGGCTTTACACGCGCGATGGCTTCAACCGTTTCTTCCTGCCGCAGCTCTCGCGCATCGCGCAAATCCTCGTCAACGACCAATGGGTGCTTGGCGGCGGCGGGGAACAGGGCGGCATCGACCAGGATCTGCCCAAGCTCGGTCCAGAACTGATCGACCGCTACGGCAAGGAATTCTCCGCCGCGTGGAACGGCGTCCTTGACCAGCTGATGTTCAAGGCATTGCTCGAAGACAAGCCGCGATATCTGTCGCTTTCCGCTCTCGCCGCGCCGGACTCGCCTCTTGCTCAGCTCTCCACGGCGATCGCCGACGAGACCGCGTTGACAAAGGATAAGATGGTCGAAGGCGAAGGCGGCGCGGCGCAAGAGGATCTCGCCAGCATGGCCAAAGGCCTGGCTCGCATCGGCCTGCAGATCGCCGGCGGCAAGTCGCAGAGCCGTGCCGGCTCTGGCTCGGCTGTCGCACACAGTGCCGGGGCGAACGTCGAGGCGCAGTTTCGATCGTTCCAGTCCCTGGTCAGCGGCGCAAACGGAGGGCGGCCCATCGATGCGTTGACGCGGAATTTCCGCGATATCTTTCAAAGCCTGAGGCTTTCGGCCGACGATCCTTCACAGACCGAACGCGTCAACGCCAACCTGCAGCTGCAGATCTCCACACTGCGCGCCAATGTCTCGCGTCTTCCAAAGCCGCTTGCGCGCATGGTCAACTCGGCAGCGGACGAGTTTGCTGGCAGTGTCGCCGAAGCCTCGCTGGCCAACCTCAACCAGAACCTCGACCAGACGGTCACACGAGCCTGCGAGGAGGCGGTCGGCGGTCGCTTTCCCTTCGCAAGGGACGCTACGCAAGAGATCTCGATAGCGGATTTCGCAAAGCTTTTCGCGCCGGGCGGGCTGATTGACCGTTTCTTTGCGCAGAACCTTGCGTCGCTCATCGACATGAGCGGCCAGGAATGGACCTGGAGACAGGATGCCCGCGCCGGCCACGACTTGGCGAAGTCGACCCTGAAATCCTTTCAGTCGGCCGCAGAGATCCGCAGCGCCTTCTTCCCGTCCGGCGGCTCTGTGCCCTCGGTTTCGATGACCATCACGCCGTCTACGCTCAATGGAGACGCAGACAACGCCTTTCTCAACGTTGACGGCCAGACCATCCAGAGCAGCCAGACGGACAACGCGCCGAGCACGGTGACGTGGCCAAACAGCACAGCCTCGGCTTCCGCCAGCCTCACCTTGATGCCGCAAATGCCCGGCCGCGACTCGGCTATCAAATTCGAGGGACCGTGGGCGTTCAAGCGTCTGCTGGACAAGGCGACCATCACCGCCAGCGGCGAAGCCCGCTTCGTGATCGGCGGACGCGACGTCTCTTACATGATCCAGACCGGACCGGCGGCAAATCCGTTCCTGTTGTCAGCCCTGGCCGACTTCAGCTGTCCGAAGGCGTTCTGACATGGCCCTGTACAAGCGCAGCGCCGGCTGCGGCACTCATTTTGGTACTCTAATGGATGCGCTTATGGCAAAGTGGCCTGGGCACGCTGCCCGGGGTTGGTCACAGGGGACGCTCGCGAAGCGCTAGGTGGCAAATTGAGCACTGTCGCCCTTTCCATCGAAAGCTTCGGCGTGACCCATAGAGGCTGCGTGCGCGACCACAACGAGGACAACTATCTGATAGAGCCGCAGACCGGTCTCTGGGTGGTGGCGGATGGCATGGGCGGGCACGAAGCCGGCGAGGTCGCGTCGGCCAGCATCGTCGACCATCTGGCAACGATCGGCATAGCGAGCTCGGCACCCGACCTTCGTGCGCGCTTCGAGGACCGGCTGAGCCGCGCCAACTCCGAGATCCGCGAGATCTCGCGATCCCGCGGCATCACCATCGGCTCGACCTTCGCCGCCTTGCTTGCCATGGATGGACGGTTCGCGGGCCTATGGGCCGGCGACAGCCGCATCTACCTGATCCGTGACGGGACAATCTTTCAGGTCTCGAAGGATCACACCGAGGTTCAGGAACTGGTGGATCGCGGCATGATCAGCGCGCAAGAGGCGCTTACCTGGCCGCGCCGCCACGTCATCACCCATGCAGTCGGGGTGAGCGACGAGCTCGAGGTCGATTTCCAGCAGGGCGAGCTGATGGCGGGGGATGTCTTCGTCCTGAGCACCGACGGACTGACGGCTCATGTCAGCGACGCCGAGATCGAAGCCGCAGTCAGATCGGCAACGCCGCAGGCGGCGTGCCGGAGCCTGCTGGAGACGGTGCTGGCGCGGGGCGGCACGGACAATGTGACCATCGTACTCGTGAAGATCGGCGGCGGGCGCAACCGTGCGCCCCATCCGGATCGGTCCGGACCGGAGAGCCTCGCGAGATGAGCGACGACGATAAAACGCGGATATCGACCAACGTCACCTATGCCGGCGCCGGCACGCAGCTCAGCGGCATCTACGAACTCGACGAGAGGATCGCGTCCGGCGGCATGGGAGAAGTCTATCGCGGCCACAACATCCAAACCGGCGATCACGTGGCGATTAAGATCGTCCTGCCCGAATTCGCCCGTGACCAGACGATCCTGTCGCTGTTCCGCAAGGAAGCATCGATCCTCAACCATCTGTCGCATGACGCGGTGGTTCGCTATCACGTCTTCACCATCGATCCGAAGATCGGCCGCCCCTACCTGGCAATGGAGTTCGTGGACGGCCAATCACTTTTTGATGTGATGCGTCACGGAGCGATGCAGGGGGAAGACGTGCGGCGCCTTTGCCATCGCTTGACCTCGGGGCTGGCGGCTGTGCATCAGGCGGGCGCGATTCACCGCGACCTTTCGCCGGACAACATCATCCTGCCTGGCGGGCGGGTGGAGCACGCCAAGATCATTGATTTCGGTATCGCTCGCTCGGCGACCGCAGGCGGTGAAACGCTGATCGGTGGGAAGTTCGCCGGCAAATACAATTACGTATCGCCCGAACAGCTCGGCCTCTATGGCGGCGAGGTCAGTGAGCAGTCCGATATCTATAGTCTCGGCTTGGTACTCGCCGCCGCACTGCGCGGAAAGCCACTCGACATGAGCGGCTCGCAGTACGAGGTCATCGAAAAACGCCGGAACGTCCCAGACCTGTCTGACATCGATCCCGAGTTCCACGATCTCCTCGGCGCCATGCTGCAGCCCGACCCGCGCGATCGGCCCGCCAGCATGGCCGAGATCGCCAGGGCAACGCGTGGCGAGGATGTCGAGCTGACATTGCCGCCCGTATCGTATGGTTCGCGCGAACGCTCCGGCTTGCCGCGCGCCGGCTGGACGGCACTGCCCACCTCCAGGCTCGAGCCTTCGGCATCTCCGGGCGAACAACGCTTTGTCGAGCATGTGCGGCCGGCGCATCTGTCGCAAGCAGCGTCGGCGTCGACGCCCGGCACGACCGTTCCGGCTGAGCCGCGAAAGTCGGGGCGGATGCCAGCCATCGCTGCCGGCCTGGTAACGCTGGCGGTCCTGTTGGGAGGCGGCCTTTATGTCAGTGGCATCCTGGCGCGGCCGCCGGCCGAAGGGACCCTCAAGCCCCTGACATCAAAACCGGTGGTGCAGACGCCGCAACCGGAAGCATCGCAGCCGGCGCCATCATCACCGCTGCAGCCGGAGCCGTCAAAACAAGACAACGCTGCCACCGAACAAACGGCAATGCCACCTGCGCTGCCGGATGCTCAGGTGAAGACCACAATACCGGCCGCGGACCAGGCGGACGCAGCAGGCAAGCAGAGACCGCAGCAGGCCAAGCCCCCCGAAATGCCGGTGCCGACCCCGCGCCCCGAGCTGCCATCGGCAACAAAATCACAGCAGGTCGCCGGCCAGGAGCCGACGGGCCAGCCGGTGATCGCCGACAGGCAGGCGCCTATGGTGCCGCCCATCGGCGAGACCGCACCATCCATGGCTCAACCCGAAGCAACGGCTACTCCGCCGGTCGAGATCAAGCCTGCCGAGACGCCGGCCGCGACCCGGTCAAACGCGGTGTCGGTGGCTAAGCCCGAGGCGAAGGCGAACCCGCCGCAGCCAGTCGGCGAGCCGCCGGGGACGTCGGCGGCAAGTCAGACGCAGGCAGAGGGCAAGCCGGCGCGGGAAGCAAACCCGCCGGCGACGAAACCAAGCGCAACCGAGCTGGTCGATAAGCTTTCCAAAATGGCCAAGCCGGAGGCTTCATCGCCGACGATTGCGCAAAGCCCAGTGCCGGCTCTGCCGGTCAGCCCGCCGGCTCAGCCGGTGCCGCCGACTGCGATCGCCAGCAAGCCGCTGCCAGCCGCGCCGACCGCAGCGGCGAACACGCCGCAACCGTCCCAGCAACCGCGGCCGCCGTTGACCACGCAGCCCGAACACACCGACGTCGCCATCAACATGCCCAAGCCGGCGGTGCCGCCAGCGGCGGCAGTCGACGAGACGGCGCAACGTGCGTTGTGGGTGCGCGACTTCAGTGGCGGCGACTGTTTCTACGCGTCGCTGACATCCCAAAGCGCCAGCGCCGCCGCAATCGAAGGCTTCGCAACCGCCGTGCAGCCCTTCGAGCAGATGCTCAATGACTTTCAGTCGAGGTTCCATCTCGAGCCCGATATCAGCGTCCGTGTCATCGACCAGCCCCAGTGTGAAGTGACCAGGTTCCTGCGCTTGCTCGACCGCAACCAGGTGGAAAGGCCGCAACTGGTTCTCGACCGGACGGCGGTGCCGGACGGCGCGCCGATCAGGGGCACGCTGGCAACCCATGGCGGGCTCGTTTCCAACGTTATGCTGATCGACCACAGAGGCATCGCCTTCAACCTTGATGACCGCATGGTGGCGCAGGCTGACAAGGCGACTTTCAGCATTCCGATTGGTTTGGGCGCCGCCGACAAGGCGGCCGGCAAAGCCCTGCCGCAGATCATGCTGGTGATCACCGGACCGCACGACATTCGGGCCGCGAGCTTCTCCAGGCCGACACCAGCCTCCGACCTTTTGCCAAAGATCCTCGAGGAGATCGAGGCCGACGGCTCGCAATTCTCCGCCGCCGCGAAGTATTTCAGGCTCGGCGGATAGATATGAACGCCGATGGACCTTCGCGCCCTGCATTTATTTTGCCCGCCTTCCGCACGCATAAAGCGTAGCTGGTCTGGACGCTTGCTGGCCAACCGCGTCGCGTTTTCCGCGCTGTTGGGCGCAGCACTGCTCCTTGCCGTCTCGACCGACAGCGCGCATGCGGAATTCACCGTCTGCAACCAGACCCTCGACGTCGTCAATCTCGCCGTCGGACAAAAGATCGACGATGCCGACCAGACCGATGGCTGGTGGACCATTGGCGCCAACCAATGCGTGAACGTCATCCGCGAGGAACTGACCAACCGGTACGTATACCTCTACGCGACCGACGTGTTCGGCCATGCGATCCTCAGCGGATCGACCGAAATGTGTGTTGATCGACACCGCTTCTCTATCCGTGGCATCGACGAGTGCTGGCAGCGCGGTCATATCGCGGCCCGTTTCGTCGAAGTCGATACGCTCGAGCAGGTGCGTTGGACCTATTTCCTGACCGGAAACGGCCCGTGACGCACCGTATCGACACGAGCTTCAAACAAAAGAAGCTGGCGCGCCAGAGTGAGCGCAGACGCAAACTTTGGCACCGCTTTCTTGCTGGCCTTGCCGCGCTCATCGTCATTGCGATTGCCACCGGGTTTTATCTCACCCGGGATGACTGGTCGTTCGGCGACGAGAATGAAGAGCTGCATCCCGTCGAAGGTTTGGATGACATACCCCCCGACGCCTCGGTCTATGTGCCGGCCATCATCGATCTTGCCGGTGACCCGATGTGGATCACGCTGGCACCCGATGACGAGACCGCCACGAAGGGCCGCACGATTGCGCGCCCGGCCGAACTCGACAGTTCCGGGGCTTCGCCGCAGATCGAGATCCTGTCCGACGTGATGTTGAGCGCCAGCGAGAAGTTCATGACGACGATCCCCTCCACGCAGGAGGACTTTGCCTTCTTCCAGGCGCAGCGGCAGGCTGCGCCGAAGCCCTCCGCCGCGGCACCCGAGGGCCACGAGCCGACCGCGCCCGAACCTGCCGTCGCGTCCGAGGATCAACGCGATGATCTGGCGAACGACCTGCAGGCGGCGCCTGAAGGGGGGGAGATGTCCCCGGGTTCGGCGCTCAAAGCTGACGCGGACGACCCCGAGGCCGGCTGGGGCGAGACCATTGACCAAGGCGAGAAAGCGCTGCCCGCCTTTGAGAAGACCGCCATTGAGGACAACACCACGGTCGCGACCGTCATCAGCGATTATCAGCGCTACGAGGCAACAGAGGACACTTTCGTGAAAGTTCTCAACGAGCGCAGTCTGGACAGCGTCGCGCTCGACGCGCATTTCTCCGCGGACGATGCCAGGCTTGCGGGCGAGGCGCTGAAAGCGGTGTTCAACCGCGATCGGCTGGAGCCTGGTTTTGTGGTGGCCCTGCGCGGTTTCCGGCCGAACCGTGAGACGACGACCATGTCGCTGATGCAGGTCTCCGTCTACGCAAGGAACCTTTACGTCGGCACACTGACCCGCAATGTCGGGGGCGCCTTTGTTGCAGGCGTCGATCCCTGGGTGCGCGAGGACCTCTTCAACTATTCCGGTGGTTCGGATCAGGGTGGGCCGAAGCGGCAGTACCGTCTGCTCGACGCAATCTACTCGACGGCGGCGCGCAACAAGGTGCCGACCAGCGTGATCGGCGAAGCGATCATGTATCTGTCGAGAGGACAGGATCTGGACGCCTTCGCCGGTGAGGACCAACGCCTGGTGCTGATCTACTCGCAGACCCCGCGCGGCCAAGGCGAGATTTCCGGACGGGTGCTTTACGTCGGCGTCCTGGGTAAGGACAAAAACCTCGACTGCTTCGTCTACCAGCAAGCCGACGGGCAGTATGCCTGCGTCACCGGCGATGATCAGGTTCGTTCGCAGACCGTCACCAACGGCATGATCACGCCAGTGAGCGGGGTGATGACGTCGACCTTCGGCCCGCGTAGGCATCCAATCCTCGGAACGGTTCGAATCCACAAAGGCGTCGACTGGGCAGCCCCCGTGGGCACGCCCATCATGGCCGCCTACGACGGCGAGATCAGCTTCCAAGGCGACGGCGGCAGCTATGGCAATCTGGTCAAGATCACCCATTCAAACGGGCGCGAGACGCGCTACGCCCATATGCAGAAATTCGCCATTGCCAGCGGCGTCGGCACCAAAGTGAAGGCAGGCGACGTCATCGGCTATATTGGCACGACCGGGCTCTCGACCGGACCGCATCTGCATTTCGAACTTTATCAAAACGGCGAGGCGATCGATCCGCTCGGGACGGTTACCACGGTTGCCAGCGCTGAGTCCCCCAGCTCTGGCCGATCCGCAGGCTCTGGCGATGCCGCGGTCGAAACGCTAGCCGACCGGATCGTACATGTTGAAAGCGGCGGCAGCGCCCGCGCCAAGAATCCCAACTCGTCGGCAACCGGGGCTGGCCAGTTCATCACCAAGACCTGGATACGGATGATGAACACCTATCGTCCCGATCTAGCCCGTTCGCTCTCGACCGCCGACCTGCTCGCGCTTCGCTATGACGTGACGTTGTCGCGTGAAATGGTGCGCAATCTGGCGCGCGAAGGCGAAGCCTATCTGCGCGCCCGCGGCCACCAGATAACGGCGGGTCGCCTTTACCTGTGCCACTTCCTTGGCATGGAAGGAGCGCACCAGGTGCTGGCCGCGTCCGGCACGTCGCAATTGAGCGCCGTTTTGGGTTCAGCGGTGATCGAGGCCAATCCCTTCCTCATCGGCAAGACCGCTGGCTATGTCATCGACTGGGCCGAGCGGAAGATGGGTCAAAAAGTGCCGCGCGTGGTGACGGATGCGGGCCAGCCGGCGACGACCACCGAAGTTCGGCAGACGTCACCGGAGTTCGAAAAATACAAGCAGGCGATAACAGCGCTGCTCAATTCGATCCAAGGTGTGCTTGAGCCGGGCTAATTAAGGATCGGCCGGTCGGCGAGCCTACTCGGTCCTGACACGCATCTCCACGCGGCGGTTGACCGGATCGTAAGGGTTAGCGACCCGCGGATGCGATTTGCCAACGCCGATTGCTTCCAGTCTGGCAGGTTCTACCCCGTTGGCTGTCAAGAATGCCGCCACCGATTGCGCCCTTCGCTGCGAAAGGTCCTGGTTGTACCGATCCGAGCCCGTCGCATCGGTATGCCCCTCGACGACAAAGCTGAACGTGCTCAACCGATTGTCCTTGAGCGCCTTTGCGAACTCATCGAGTTCGGTGCGCGCGATCTGGTCGAGTTGAGCCGAATCAAGGGCGAAATTGATCATCATGTCGAGACCAGCTTTTTGTGGGGCTGAACCGGTCTTCTCCGCCTTGCTCTTGCACTCTTCCTCCGTACCGACGCAGATGCCGCGCGAGGCACCGAGATTGCCGGGCTGATTGGCGAAGAACTTCACGATGTCTTCCGAATTTTGAAGCGGATCGGCACAGACGTGCGTTGCAAGAAGCATGGCCGCTAATGCCAAGGCTGAACTGACCCATCGCATGACCGTCACTCCAGTGTGAGTGGATTTGCTGGCGCCTACCATAGCAAATTGGGAAGCGATTGTCTGTGACCAAACGCATGCTGCTCGTGGCGACCACCTGTTGAGGTCTGACGCTTGACCGGCGCTCGCCCACAGGCTTGAGTGCTTCTCTGCTGGCTCGTGGGGATGTGGCAGCCATGGCTAATGAACTCGGGTACAGAACGGCACGGGATCTGTTCATTGCTTGTCCCGCCATCGCCAGGGACATGAAATCGCTGGCGACGGGTCAGCCGCCCCTAGATTTTTGCCGCAGCCTGCTTGCCGGGCGCGTGCCGGAAGAAGCAGTCACGTTCTGTGCCTACCTGCTACCCGAGCGAGCCGCCGTCTGGTGGGGACATGAATGCTTGAGCAATGTCGCCGAGCTGCTCGCTGGGCAGGACCTCGAATTGCTAGCGCTTGTCCATGCCCGCGTCGGCGAGCCTGACAATGTTCAACATCAAGCAGCCTTGAGCAATTCCTTGCAGCTGCCGCCGGCAACCCCGGCCGCCTGGATCGCACTGGCAGCGGTATGGCGTCACCCGACGCTCAAAATGGAGTCCAGCGGATTCCCCGCCGCCCATGCCGTCAATGCCGCAATCCTGGCGGGACTGGCCCGCGCGGCGCTGGCGGACCGATTTACCTTGCTTTCCGCCTTTGTCGAAATGGGCATCGAGATGGCTCAGCTTGAGGCGTAACGGGTTCGCCGTTCGCCTCCCCTGCTTGCCCTCCCTCGTCGCTGGCACCAGCCCAGCACTACTACTGGCAGCCGCCTTGCGCCCATCTGGCCAGCGCGACCTTGAATCGGGTACCCAGCGGATGCTGCAGGCGAAGGACCGAGACGTCGTTGGCAGCGAAATTCTTCGCCTGCTCGCAAAGCCGGGCCTCGTTCCACTCATGGCAGCTGTCGCAGTGCTTGCCTTCCCACACCGACTTGTCGAGACCTTCGACCGGACTGAAACGCGGTTCGCCCTTGATCAATTGGGCGATGCTCTTGCCGTCGATCACCGGATCCCCGAACGTGACCGGGCGATCGAAAAAGATTGGCCCGTCAGTGGCAAGCTTCGGGATCTTCGCTCGAAGAACATCGAGCGCAAGCTGGTCGTCAGTCTGGGCTGACGAGCCGCCGGTGTTGCGCGTCCCGGAGCTGGCTTCATCAGGCGAGGTGCTCGCTTCACCCACGATCAGCGGCGCGTTGAGATCGACCTTGTGCAGGACAACCTCGGTGGTCAGGGAGACATTGGTCCAGGGGCGCTGCTTACCGCCTGTCGCCCTGAAGACGTCGCTGGTTACCCTGTTCATCGCTTCGGTAATGGAGACATTGGATTCGCCAATGTGCTGAAGCAACGCCGTCGTGAAGGGCGAGTGGGCGCCGGACCCATCATAGGCGAGCTGGTTGGGACTGGCAGCGAACGCAATGAGCGTTCCGGCACCGCCGTTCTCAATCCCAATTTCCGCAAGCCCGCTGCTTGCACCTTTGATGCCCGCGGTCTTGGCCAGCACATCGACCAAAGGATTGTCCCGGCAAGCGTCCAGAAATACCAGCCTGATGCTGGTCTCGCGAGACATCTGACGCAAAATAAAATCGACCGACACGGCCTCAAAGTCGAGCGAGGTTTCGTCCTCGAGTGCGGCATCCACCGGAAGCAGGTAGTTCTTGCCGGAGACCTGCAAGCCATGTCCGGCATAGAAGAACAGGGCGACATCGGCGCCGCGCACCTGCTTGGCGAACTGGGCGACCGTCGCCTGCGTCTGCTGCTTGGTGAGGTCGAAACCGGAGACGACCTCGAAACCAAGGTTCTGCAGGCGCTCGACCATGGCCTGCGCGTCGCGCGCGGGATTGGCGAGCGGCGCGGCGTGCTGATATTGCGAGTTGCCCAGCACCAGCGCGACACGACGCTCGGCAGTGGCGGCGGTCAAGGTGAAAAGCAAGACCATCGCGGCAAGGCCAGTGCCGCGAAACAAGCCTGCGCAAAACGCCAAGGGACGGGAGCCCACCCTGACCTCAGTTCGCGAGCTTCGTGGCGGAGAATTCGATGCGCCGATTGAGCGCCTTGTTCTTTGCCGTATCGTTGGCGGCAACCGGCCGCTCCTCGCCATAGCCGGTGGCACTGATCTGGCGGCGCTGCACGCCATCGGCGACCAGCGCATCGGCAACCGCCCTGGCGCGCCTTTCGGAGAGCGCCTTGTTCGCCTCTGGCGAACCGTCCGAGTCCGTATAGCCGGCGACCTCAACATTCAGGGTCGGGCATTTGCCGACGACACCCTCGACCTCGGCGAGCAATGGACGGCTCTTGGCATCGAGTCGGGCGCTGGCTGCACGGAAGTAGATGGCTCCGGTGCGCGACAAAACGGCAAACCGGTTGAGGCACTCCTCGTCGCTGAAATTGGCTTTCGCGGCGTCGGTGGCCACGGGACCGACTTCGGCGGCGTTGGCCGCGACTGTCTGCACAGCACCCGGCTTGCTGCCCTCGGCAACAAAGACGAAGTCGAAGGACACTGACGCAGTGGGCACTATGTTCGTCACATTGGCGGCCTGCTGCAGCTTGTCAACGTTCGGCAGCAGGCCGAAGTCCTCCACGTGCACCGCAACGGGAGCCTCGGAAGCAACCGAGACCTGAGTATCACTGATCATGGTGACGACGACGCTCGCCTCCAGATCCTTGTCGACGCCATGCAGGCTGAGCCGGAAGGGCAAGCTTGCCTTGATGCGGCGCTTGGCTGGCAAGTCGGCAAAGGCCGCCGGGTCCACCTTTGCCGTCAGCTCGGCCGTCGGATACTTGAACGTTTCGAAGAACAGGAAGCGCATGCGCACATTGCGGAGGTCGACGCCGGTGTCGACGGAATTGAGATCGAAGCTGACCTTGGCATCACCGGCGGAAGTCAGCGTGCCGGCGATATTCCTGATCTTGTTGGTTTCGACGATCGTGTTCTTCTTGACCGACTGATAGGTAAGCACCGAAGCGTCCGGATCGAGCGTCCAGTTCGGCGCGGCACTCGCCGATTCCGGTCCGAGGAACATAAATCCAAGTATTGCCAGGACGATAAGGCCAGGACGCTGCGCTTTTGCTCGCGCCCGCCAGAGTGCAACGACTTCGAACATGGAACGCCCCCGCAGGCACCGATCTCGCTAACGGCACAGGGCAACCATAGAGCACTTGTCCCTGCTTGGCGAGAAGTTCCAGCGCTTGCGAAACCTACGATTGCCCTCACTTTGTGGTGCGCTCTGGTGGCGCTATCCCCAGCCACCGCCACCCCCGCCGCTACCGCCGCCCAAGGGCGCAATGACAGGCGCGGTTTCCTTCTTGACCGGTGTGGGCAGTTTCTTGGCGGTCACATTTTTGTGCTTCACCACCTTTGGCGCGGTCATCGTGCGAACCGACTTCGCACGATGTTTCGTCGTCGTCGGCTCGACCGGGGGTGCAACGGTGGTGCACCCTACTACCGTAAGGGACAGAACCGTTGCGACGATTACCTGCTTCAATGACCAGCCCACCTGTTGCCTCCATGTTTTCAGAACAAGTCCCGGCGCGGGTTGGCTTGATCCCAGACCGCTCTGGCCGTCTTGATCAGTTGATCGTCCAACGAACCGTTGGCCGAAAGCTTCGACTTCAGGTCCCCACGCATCCGCTTTAAGGCTGCCGACTTAGCCTTGGCGCCAAACTTCGCCAGCGTATTCCTGGCATCGGGAATCTCATTGCGAAGATCGAGCGCGGCCGCGAAGGCAAGATAGCGCACCGCCATGACCTGGTCCGCTTTTTCGCCCCTTTGCATCTCCAGAGCTGCGCGATCATACGCAGCCGACTGATCGCCGCGCTCCGTCGCCAGCTCGAACAATCTTTGCGCTTCTGCAAGATCCTGCTGCACGCCGACACCGTCCCTGTACATGCGCGCAAGGCTGCCGGGAGCGTAGGGCTGGCCGAGATCCATCGATTTCTGAAAAAGCGAGAGCGCTGTCTTGGGGTCTTTCTCGACCCCCGTGCCAGCGAGATAATTGCGGCCGAGCAGGTTCATCGAGTACATGTCCTGCCGCTCGACGCCAGCCTTGAGGAAAGCCACGGCGCGAGCTGCATCGGCAGGCACACCATTACGGCCTTCGGTGAAGATGGCGGCGAGATCGTTCATGGCATAAGTGTGCCCCATCGCCGCCGCCTTGAGCAGCAGATCCAACCCTTTGGCGGTGTCACGTTCGATGCCGTATCCGTTGAACAAGGCGCGACCCCACGAGGTCATCCCATAGGGATCGCCCTTGTCGGACGCTTCAGCATAGAAGTCATTGGCCTGCTTGCGATTGACGGGCATTCCCGTTCCCGTCGCGTTGAGGTAGCCCAGCTCGAACACTGCGCGCACATGCCCCTTGTCGGCAGCATCCTGGATCACCTTCTTGGCTTCATCGACCTTACCAACCGCAAGCAATGCCCGGCCGAGCTGGTAGTGGAATCGAGCAACATCGGGATAGGCTTTCACCGCCGCCCGGCAGACGTCCACGGCGTTGCTGCTGATCTCATTCGGCAACAAACCGGGGACGACGCCCTGCAGGTCAAGTGGCTCACCGGCCTCCCTGTCGCAGGGGTCGACGCTTGGCGAGAGCTTCATCGTCGCCGGCTTCGAAGACGTGTTGTCGGCCCTGATCTCGAAGCCGACGATCAGTGGCTGGACGGCGCCGATCTGGGGTTCGTAGCGTAAGTGATCGACTTCATCGGCCATCAGGCTCGAATCCGGCGACAAGGTCCGATCCGGCAGCGACAGCGTTCCCGTTGCCGGATAGCCCGCAAGTTTCAGGCTGACCGCCGGATCCGCGGTTGGGAAATCCATTTGCAACGGAACCGGGCCGACGCCAACTGGAACATGGACTTCACGATTCTCGATCGCTTCGGCGGCGCCGGCAATGTGAATGCCGCGTTCCACCGCTTGCTGCTTCTGCTCGGACTCCAGCGAGGCTATAAGTTGCTTGCCCTCGGCACCCTCACCATTCTTGACCCGGAACACCAGGATGCCCTGGGATTCGCCACCCCAATTGTCGCGCGTTGAATAGGCCAGCATGTCGACTTGTTCCTGGGCACCCACACCTTTGGGCACGTCCATTCGCAATCGCGGGAGATCCTTGCCGGCAATCGGCTCCCCCGCCGCAACCGGCTTGCCGTCCAGAATCAGATGCCCCAGCGACGGCTGCCTGTCGATGCTGACGGTGACCGCACCGCCATCGACGTCGACGGGCTCCGGCAATTCGAGCGCGACAGGCCCGACGCCGGACGGTACGACCTTTTCCAAGACCGGCGGCAGTGCAGGCCGGTTGGCGCGACGCATGAGGACGACCTCGTCGATCAGCGATGAGTTTTCCCAAGGCACCTGCTTACCGGCCGTAGCCTCGACCACATCCCTGCGAACGGCCGCCATGACCGAGCGTATCTCCTGGTTCGGCGCCAGCGCGCGACGGGAGAAGGCGGAGGAGAAGGGGCTGAGGTCACCATTTCCGTCATAAGCGACGGCGCCGGGCTCGGTGGCGAAGGCTATAAGCGTGTTCAGCGAGCTTTTCACCTGCGCAAGGCCGGTGTTGCCAGCAACGATCAGCTGGTCTCGCAACCAATAGTCCTTGCGCGGAAACGGATTGTTGCGGCAGGCGTCGAGGATGATCACCTGGATCTTCGATTTCGTCCGCAACTGCTGCAGCACATCGTCGAGCTTGACGGCCTGGACCTCAATGTCGGCCGCGTTCTTGAGCGATGCATCGACCGGGATTAGGAAATTTTCTCCGCCGATCTGAAAGCCGTGGCCGGAATAATACACGATCGCCAGGTCGGCACCGTCCGCCGCTGCGAGGTAGTTGCGGAACTGCTTTTCGAATTCGATCTTGGTGAGATCCTTGGCGACGAACACATCGAACCCGGCCAGCCGAAAGGTGTTCGACACGTCCTCGGCATCCTTGTCCGGGTTCTTGAGGGCCGGAATCTCGCGGTACTCGGAATTGCCGATGACAAGGGCCACCCTACGATCGGCACAAGCTTGGAATGCCGTGAAGCTCGCGAGCATCAGGGCCGCAATGAACGCAAAACATCGCAGCATGGCGCATCCTTAACTGCTCATGACCTGGAGGGCACAAGACACAGCTTGCGACTACCTGGTCTGTTAAAGACTTCACAATCTGCCCAAAACGGCAAGGTCGCACCCGCGATGGATGGCAGGTGCTGTTCCCACAACTCCTAAAATAACCCAGTGGCGTGGGTACCGCAATAAGCCGGGAGAATGCGAACGAGGGCGTGATCGGACCCTGCAGAGTTAGTTGCTGTCGCCCAGTTGGCTATGTCGACAATGGGCGGGCCTGAGTGACATTGTCTCGACTCGGCCCGTTGTTTGGCGTCCGGTGCCCTCCAGGCTTCTGGTGCTTCGTGTGTCCGTTCCGCACCTGCGCGGCCGCGACAATCCTGACTTTCCGCCGATGATCAAGCACACCGTGGCGAGCATCCGCGACAGCTCGGGTCCGACGACCCGATCATCTGAAATCGCCCAAGCGATCTGGCGGCCCGCCGACGATCCCTCTGCACCGCTGCGCATCGCAGCCGGTGCTGATTCGGTGGCCTGGATGGCACAGGCGGGCTGGAGCCTCCGGGATGTTTCACGAGATCAGCCGCCTCCTGAGGTCAGCGTGTCCGTAAGGACGACGCAAAGAGGTCGTCGTAAGGTCGTAAGTTCACTTATAGCCGCAGGATCGGCGGCCAAGACGACGCGCTCGGGCTGCCAAGTGGCAGGAGACTCAACGCGCCTGCTCTTGCGGAGAGAACTTTTCCGGCACCCCGTGCCTGATTACGAGATGCGCAAGAGCTCGCGCAGGCGGACCGGCAGTCGAGGCGAGGCTTGCAGTTCGACACAGCTCGCCTCCCATAGCTTCAGATAGTCGGCGATCGGGACACCAGTGCGGCCGGGCCAACGGTTGAGCGCGCCCAGCGCCTCGACACAGTCCGGCGCCCGGTCGTATTCGGCGAGGATGGTCACCGACATCGCCTGAGCGAATGGATTGAGGCCAGGTATTTCGATCTCGCCGCGATGGCCGGCGAACCACGCGGCGGCGTCGCCGGTGAGCCCCTGGCTGTCGGCGAGAGCGGTATAGCCTCGAATGACGTTCTGGCGATACTCGGCGATGGCATCGCCGAAAGCGCTGTCGCCGGCAAAGGGTGGGTTCTCCTTCCAGCTTCTCGCCAAGCGCTCCAGGCCACGCAACGAAAAGGCCTCCACCATTGCTTCCTCAAGCCACTGGCAAGGCGGTGCCGGCTTGGCATCGGCCTGCCAGCTGTTGGCCGCGACATGGCCGAGCTCATGGCCGAACTGGTAGGCGAGCTTCGACCAGTCGCGCTCGCCAATATCCACAATGATCCACGCCATGCTGGGGCCGTCGGGATGCAGCCACACGGCCGGCGAGCCGGACGTATGTTCATCGACGCGCAGCCGCGTCGGCTGGCGGTCGGACAGCAGGCGGACGCCATCCAGGCAGGCGTGCCGCATGCGCTCAACGACCTGTTCGGCCGAGCGTGGCAGCATGTGACCCCAATTGCCGGCGAGTTCGATGGGGGCGGTGAGGAGGGAGACAGGAAGCGTGGTAGGTGGGACCATAGCTGCGTAGCTCTCCGCGGCGGCGTGTCGATCCGTCAACCTGGGGAGAATCACCTTTCCGGCCGCTAACCCTCCCAAGAGTGTAACGAAATCTCGTCGTCGCACTTTGATTCCCAATGTTCGACCGGCCCGATCTAAACTAGCATGCTGCCCACCAAGGACAAAGGCTCGGGGAGCGGATAGGAATCAGGAGTGGGCGAGGCCATCTTTTCGCAAACATACAGTGGAGATGATCTTTCACGTTGGCAGGTGGCGCACGAGATGTCCATTCGCCTTGAAGAAGGAGCTCTTATTGTCTCGGATACCGCCCGGCACGGCTGGCATCTTTTACGTGTATATGATCCAGGTGTTCTCTTTAGAATTGTAAAACTGAAAGTCCAGATCAAGTTCTGCATTGATTCTACCACCAATTTCTACATCCACCACTATGGCTCTTTAGATATTGCAGAGATCTCTGCCGACGGCGCAGTAATCAACAATGGCATCAGCAAAAAGATTTCGGTCGCGAAATTATCTGATGGCTCGTTCGATGTTGAGGTAACGTTTCTGAGTTGCCATCCCACACTCTCAATTGGCTGCTCCAACAACCGACAGGCCATGTACACTGGCAGTGGGAGCGAGCAGTTTGTCCTCATGAGCGTGCTGGTTGAGGCGTTTGACGCAGAAACCGAATTGTCCCGTACACCAGCAGAGGAGCGAATCACGCTGGTGGACGTCGGCGGTCAAGGGGGGCTGCAACTCAAGTGGATGCTGAAGGCTGAACAGATCACGCCGGTGGTCTTCGAACCCATAGCATCGGAGGCGGCACTAGTCAGGCAAACCCTTAGCCGCATCCCCGGGGGCCGAGTCGTAGAAAAGGCGCTGGCGCACGCGGCAGGCGTTCAGAAACTTCATATTGCTGCGGCGTCGGGGTGTTCATCGTTGAGGGAGCCAAATTTCGAGGTCTTGCAGCACTATTCGATTGGACCGATCTTCCGAACCATCGATACGCAAGAGGTTGAATGTGTTCGATACGACGAGCTATTCCGGATGCAGGAGGCTCCCTCTCCGGACGTGATAAAAATTGATGTGCAAGGGTTCGAGTACGAAGTTCTAGTCGGCTTTGGACACCTCCTCGAGTCCTGCCTGGCCATCGAACTGGAGACGCATTTCGTGCCGATATATCGAGGGCAGAAGCTAATCGGTGACATTGTAGACATGTTGGGGGATTTCGGCTTCGCACTACGGCAGGTGAGGCAGGTACCGAATTTCGATGGTGATGCGGTCGAGTTTGATACGTTATTCACGAAGAGGCGAGACCGGGTCAGCAAGCTCTCAGAGCCGGCCAGACATAAATTCCAAGTGATCACTGATGTATTGGGCACTCTCCCCTACACTTAGTCGAGCCGGGCCATATGCAAGTTCGTGCGGAGCGAAGCGCCTTTCTCAAAGGCGATCCCCTCGACGCACGAATTAACCAGATCGTTGATCTGCAGCGCTCGGTGCCGCGTCATGTGCCGCTCTCTTGCAAGCCTCATTCCAGCCTTTCGGATTGTATCCACGGCAGACCGGTTTCGCTCATCAGTTATCCATTCTATTTTCTCCAATAAGTCTTCCTTATCAACAAAAATGCATGTTTGATAATCTACAAAACCCAAAGCGTTCATTTCCTTTTCGATCAGGCGGTCTGTCAATAGCAGTGAGCCAACGGAGGCTATTTCGAAATTTTTGAGATGGACGTAGCGATAGCTGTGACCATCACAGAAACAACACAGGTATTTAGACAACTCATCATAGTATTTAGTTTTTACAAAGGCATTGCTATTCTCATTATATTTGTTCCAATATCCTGGGTGCCCTAACACATCGATCCTGCTGTCGTTTAAGCTAGCTGCATATTGCCTCAGGGGCCGATCCCACGCGATGCTTCCGGACACCAGAATTTTGGGGAGAGGATCCTCATTGAAGGAGATTCGATCATGGTCCTTGCAGCCCTCAAGAGATGACGAATATGGCACCCATACAACAGAACCATGATCGAAGTGATTCCTAAATTCGTAAGCGTAAGGGCTGATTATTGTATCCGCCGAGGAAATAAGGTAATTCAACAGTTCATCATAGCCTGAATCATAGCTTACGAGATCGTCAACTTTAAGAAGTTTGTAGGCAGAAATGCGGTCCAGCGGGATAGGGACTTTTCCCTGATAGGCCACTAAGAGCGCGGAATAAGAGTTCAAATGCTTCAAGGTTTCTTCGTCGGAAAAATTTGTCGAACTGGAGTCGATTATATCAAAGTCATAGAGCTCGTTCAAAAGACCGATCAAGTAGCCGTGCTCGTCAGCTAGGTACGATGAAAGCCAGTCCATGTCGCATATTACGGCTTTGTGCAGAGCATGATTACCTTTTTCTTCACCCATGTGTCGGTGTGCCTTTCGCTTTCCAGCACTCGATGACTGCGCTGATTCAATCAGTTCAACCCACTCCGCAATTGTATATTCCCAATCGAATTTTCGCGCGGCCAGCTGTATCGATCTGCATTTCTCTACATACGCCGACGGATTATCCCGATAGAAGCGTAGGGTCGCCGCTGTGAACTCTTTGAACTTCTGGGGCTCGACCGGAGCAAGGATCCCTCCCCCCTGGGCGGCCTTGATTGGGAAGTGCCCTACCGGCGTACCGATTACGAGCCTCCCAGCCGCCGCTCCTTCCAGGACCGACAAGGGACCGGACTCGTTGATGGAACTCATCACGACAGCATCGACGCTTTGATAGAAGTTGGGCATATCGTGAAATGAAATTTGGTGGGATGTCGAACCGGGGACCTTGAAGACCAGTCCGGCATCCAGCGCCGCCATCTTCGCCAGTCTGCCACGTTTCCACTCGACGCCATAAGCCATAGCGGACATCGTTGATGCGTAACCAACGGTGGTCAGGCGCTCTGAGACTGCAGTATAAAATTCGTCGTAGTTGACGCCTAAGGACGCAACCATTGGCGGTCTTAGAACGCCCCGCATCACCGAAGCGCAGTAAACATATTCGCTGACCACCCCATAATTAGCGAATTTTTCAAAAATATTTATTCCTTTTTGCTCAATCAGTAATCGAATGTCGAATTCATGATGAGATAGAGCTATTATTTTTTCGTAAGGAACACGATAAACGTCCACCAACCTAGAAACACCGTCGAGGGCCGATATGACCATGTCATAGTAGGGAATAATACTCTGAATATATTCAATATGGTTAATACTGCAATCAAGCATATCGCAAATATACCCAACATTGTGCAAATGCTTACAAATATCATAATATATACGGCCATGCGAGCAATTAGCATGTCCGTAAATTAAAATCTTCCTGGAATGAGGCCGCCTATTTGAGTTCATCCGTATTACCGGATGAATGACATAACCCTCGATCGCTCTCCTATCGAGGGTGGGGTCACGGAGGCTCAAAGCGAGTCCTCCAGAACTCTCAGTGCACCAGTTCTCCGATGCGATGAATAGCTCCCACGTGCTGCATACAAGAGCGCTGAGCTTCATCTGACCGTCAGGTATGGCCGACAAGAATAAGCCCGCCGACTTGAGCGCCAGCAAACCACGCTCTAGCGGAATCAGTTCAAATACCGTGGGATCGACGGCCTGGCTTTCGCTCTGCGACTGCGAGATGGAAAAACACGTGCCAGAATAGCAGGAGATCGGTTCGGCCGAACCATCGACGGCATGGATCAGCCGACCGTGCGCGCTTGCGCCCACCGGACGGTCGCCCCGCTCAAAAAATGCGTTCGGCGGACTACTCTCCAGGGGGCCGTGTCGCAACTCACCCGTAAAGGGCTCGACATAAATGACGGTGCCGAACGCCGTGAACAACCGCGCGGGCTCAAAGGACAGACTGCTCATGCTCCTGCCCGCAAGTCATTTCGTATAACCAAAAAATCCGAGTTGTCCTCTAGCACTGTTTGGCCGTATCAAGTCCGAGCGTATTTAGCTCCGCGCCAGCGCCGGGTCCGTGACATTGAAGCGCCAGCATGCGTTCGCACTTGGTTCAGCCGAAAACACCAGCGATCATCGTTACCTGGATAGCAGCCGCTAGGGCTCGCCGGTTCAATCTCGTCCGCACGCGCTAAAAAGCGGATATCAGCGTCGTCGCCCTCTTCCTCGCGCGACACTTCCATCAGAGCCATGTAGCTGCTACTTGTCAGATTGAAAAGATCCTGCACCTTGAGCCCCATTAATGTCATTGCGATCCTTGGCAGGGGGCTGTACGGCCCTTGCCGGCCACCATTTTAGGCGCGGACGGGTTTGGCTGACTCTATCAACTCCACCCATTCATCGATCATGTAGTCCCAATCAAACATTTTGGCGGCTTCCCGTATAGAATGACACTTATCCACGTATGCCTGGGGATTGGCTTTGTAGTATAATAATGCGTTGATGGTGAATAGCTTGAATCGCCCTGCATCAATCGGCGCGATAATGCCACCTCCCTGATATGCGCGGAGCGGAAAGTGGCCAACTGGAGTGCCAATGACGAGGCGGCCAGCAGCTGCCGCTTCCAGCACCGGGAGCCCAGCGGCCTCGATCATTGATGTCATCAGAATCGAATCCACAGTGCTGTAGTATGCCGGCATATCGTGGAAGGACACTGGCTTCTCGTGACTACCCGCTGGCCGAAAATCAAGGCCAGCACCCTCAGCGCACTCGATGGCCAATTCCCCCCTCTTTTTCTCAATGCCTTCTTTAGTTTTATGCGACATTGACGAAGCATAGCCGACAGTTCTGAGGCTGCCCGGTATAGCAGTATCAAACTCTGTGAAATTAATTCCCAACGATGTCACCAACGGTACCCGTGGCACTCCCAAAATCGCCGACTCAGACACCATACTGTAACTTACAACACCAAAATTGGCCAGCTGATCGAAAATTCCGATGCCCTTTTTATGTATAAGAAGATCAAAATCATAATATACACCATGAGATATACCAATTATTCTGTCAGGTTCCACAAGATAGTTATCGATCAGAAATGGTATGCCGTCCAGACCGGATATTATAAAGTCGTAGTACCCAAGCATATCTATTATTTGATTGCGGGTGTACGAGATGCGCCAATTCAGGATGTCCGATATGTACCCGTTCTCGTGCAACCGCTTGCATAAGTCGTAGTATACGCGACCATTTGACCATTCCGTATTAGCAAAGAAAAATACCTTCTTCGCTCTCGGGGCTCGATTGGAGCGGACCCTAAACATTGGATCGATTATAGCTCGACGGATGGCCCCCCAGTCAATTTGCGCGTCTAACTCAGGCGCCGCATCGGAAGCGAACGCAGTGCACCAGTCTTCTGAGGATAAGAAGCACTCCCACAAGCTGCACTTCAGTCTCGAAAGGTTGACTTGGCCATTTGGTTCGGCGCAGAGATAGTAGTGCTCGGATCGGAGGCTCAGGAGCCCTCTCTCCAAGGTGATGATACGGAGCGACGGTGAATCGCCATCTCGGTCTATCGCTAGGCGCCCAGATTGACCAGGTCTAAACTCTATCGGAAGGAGCTCGGACCCGTTATCGTGCATGATGCGGCATTGCCAGGCGGGTCGATCCGCAACCAAAACCACATTCGCTGGCACGCTATTAGGTGCACCATGCCGGAGCTCACCTGATGACGGCTCAACGTATAGCACCGTACCAAAAATCGTAAACAGACGAGCTCTTCTCTCTTTATCCATCTAGGCATCTGGCGAATTAATAGGACGGTTCGACAAAGTCAGACATTCTCCCAAATTTTCACAGCGGAATTTCAGAGGAGGCCATCACAGACTCGAGAAATCGTGCTTCACTTTTACTCATTATATCCTCGGATACCGCATAGACATCTTCGCCATCGTTCATGTGAAGGCAGAAGTATTTTTGTTGTTGCAAGAGCGTTTCAGTGTGTTCACGGTCAGCCATCTCAAGATGCCTAGTCTCGTAGATTATCAATTTGGGACGAAACATATCGAAAGGAAAGCTTCGAACTACGGTGCCGTCATACCCCTCGGCATCAACCATCAGAAAATCTACATCGGCCACGTTCAAATCTGTTAAGATACCACGCAACGTCCTCGTCTTTATCAACATCTCATCAATAAGGCATTCAAGATCCGGGATTGATGAGGAGTGACTCAGAAGTAAAGTTTTATTGAAGGAAGACAGGCCATTATACCATGAGACTGGAGGGTTGCTCAATGGTTTTACGGCATAGAAAGGTTGAAAGCCACCGTCATCACTGCCATGTACGGCAACGTTAAGTGTGATTATATCCGGAATGGCCTCGTATGTCCTTTTTAGAGACTCGAATATGAAAGGGACAGGTTCAATCAATATCCCCTTCCAATGATGTTGCTTGATAGGCTCGCTCAACGCGGTCCCATCATTCGCTCCGACTTGCACGAGCGTGACCGGTCTTCGACTAATTCGAGAGAACAGATCGCTGCGTATTCGCCTCGTCAAGTCACCCAGCTGGTCTTGCCGTTTGCGCTGAACAAAAAAGCTAAGATTGCTTTTGAGGCGTTGGTTGGCTCGGTCGAGGTCGAGCGCTTTCTGTCCCCACTCCACGGCTCGATCCATCGAATTGAGTTTCCATGCTGCAATCGCGCCAAGGTCGAACAGCCGAAAGCCCCAGCAATTCGTGTCGTCCAGATAGCTACCGGTTCGGTGTGACTTCTCGATCCCATTGGTCGCGGCCCAGAACAGGTTCAGCCAGTCGGCCTTAGCATGGAACTCCTCTGCGAGGTCGAGCCAGATTTCTCGTCGGTGCGGCGCTTCCATCCGGGCTTTGTCCAGCCAGGACAATCTCCCCTCCGGCTGCATGCGCGCGATGTAACGCATAGCCTCGGAGCGTTCTTCTCGCCAGGTGCTTGTCGGCAATGCAAGGTAGCGCTCAAGCAGTTGGACGGCCCGCTCTTCTTGGTTAGCCCACATCAGATCCCGCCCGAGCCAGAAACAGATTTGAGCGTCGTCGGAGTCTTCCTTGTGTGCTACCTCCATCAGCGGCAGGTAACTGTTTCTTGTTGGCTTGGCGAGATCCTGCACCTCAAACATGACGATATCGCTGCTGTTCGCCGAGACTTCCTTTTCTCCCGTAAAGACCAGCGCCTCGTGGACCGGTCGCTTGAACCGATAGCCCCAGCGATGATGAAAATTCTTCGCCGGCCAGCTTCGCAAAGGTGTTGGGTCATCCACTCTCGATCTGTAGATCGTCTGGCAAAAAAGGGCTGTCGTCTCGATGGTCCAGGCCGCTTCGAGCTTCGCCCGCCAGCCTGGCTCGAGATACCGGTCCATGTCCATGGTACAGCAAACATCGACGTCGGCCGGGATCAGGGCCATTGCCGCGTTGCGGGCGTCGTCAAAGCGCCACGGGCGCACCGCTATGCTGTGCACGGTGACGCCCGCAGCGATTAGCCGTTCCACCGTACCATCAGTGCTGCCGGTGTCGGCCACAATGCGATAATCCGCCTCGACAGCAGAATTGGCCCAGCGCTCGGCGTTTGCAGCTTCGTTCAAGGCGATGGTGTAGACGGCGACTTTCAATGAATCCCCCTCACTCAAGATGCCGTGATACATGGTGCCTGACGGACATGCCCGGCACCCCCTTGCGGATGGCCACCAGCCCACCGAGCAATTTTGCCCGATTCAACTCATAATGGCTGTCGAAAAACAGGATTTCGGCGAATGCATCGGCAAGAGCGCTCACCCCCAGCGGATCGACAGAGCGCGCGCTACCATGCTGCTGGATTTCTCGCATCAGGTTCTTGGTTGGAGTGATCTTGTCGGCATCCTCGCCCGGCGGCTGCCAGTCGAGATCCTCGATAAAATACCAGCCGCCCTCGGCAAGCAGAGGGAAAAACTCGCGCAACGTGAGCTGCTCATCGAACGAGGCGTGGCTGCCGTCATCGACGATCACGTCGAGCGATCCCGGTTCGAGCTTCGCGGTGACGCGACGCAGATCCTCCAGCTTGGACTGGTCGCAGACGAACGATTCGAACCTGTCTTTGTTGAACCTCGAATGATCCGTTAGGTCGACGCCGATCACCCGGCAGAATGGAAAATAGCTCTTCCACAAGTCGACCGAAGGCGTTTCGGCCAGGGTGCTTTGCGCCTGATTGATTGACTGGCCAATCTCCAAGAGGAAACGCATGGCCAACCTCCGGCCCGAAAGCAGGCGATCGTAGATGCGAGCATAAGCGTGTCGGTTCCCTGTATGCCGGTTCCTGTCGGTGTTGAAGCGATCGGCGAGATTGGTGAGCGTGGGGAAGCTGTCGAGCGGATTGATCAACTGCGAGATCAGTGGCGCTCCTGCGTCGCCCGGCCGCGCATCGTTGCGTGCCGTCCACAGGTGAATGCCGAACACACGGTCATCGTTCAAATAGTCGGCCAATTCCGCTATCGGCTTGTCGAACCGGTCGATCTCTGTCCAGTCGATCGCGTTGAAGAACATCGGGCTGAACACCCATTCCCGCAGTTCGGCGCCTGCGTCGGACGCAATGTAATCAGACAGAAGCTTGGGGCCGATGTCTCCAAATTCCTTGCCGTGTGAGGCGTGAAAGCGCTCCATCGACAACTCGTACAGCTGCCTGAGATGACGGCTGTACGGCCTTGCATAGATGACGTTGCCGCAAATAAAATGACCTTTGTGCGATCCGCGCCATTGCAGATTGAAGAAATGCTCGCCGCGAAAGGGGAACGGCCGCAGCAGGATGACGTCGGAATCCATCCACAGCCCGCCATGCTCGTAGAGCAGGGCGTAACGGAAGATATCGCTAAAATACCTGATCTCCGAGCCGGCGACGATCCTCTCGAACAAGGGCTGCGGCATGACGTCGTCAGCATTGCGGATTTCGACCCCATGTGGGACCAGGAACGCAAGCTTCTCCGGTGCGTAGCTCCACACCCGCACCGGATGGCCCACTGCCCGCATTGAGGTCATGGCGGCAACGAGGGTACGATGCTCGGCCTTGTCGGACATCACCTGGTAGAAGCAGTTGATTTGCGGAAGCGCTGTGTCGTCGCTGCCAAGAAAGCGCGACATCCGCGCGTCGAACTGGCGCGATCGTGTCCGCCGCTCCAGCGGAGAATCAACATCGCGCAGAAAGAGCGCGAGCTCATCAAAGGTTTTGTCTGTCGACTTCGTGCCGGCCGGCCCTAGATCCTTGTCCCTTGGCAGCGCCTGGCCTACATCAGTTATGGTTTTGTCGTCGGTGTGGTCAGGCTTGATGCCCACTTCAGCTGGCGGACCGCCATATACTGAACAATCTGCTTGAGCCCGCGAGGCGGCAGAAGACAGCGTCAGCCTCGACGCTGTGACAGCCCCACCCGATGGCAGGTCATCCATGTTCTTCAGAAGCCATCTCACCTCGGCCTCGTCGACAGTCGCGATCCAGGACTCGCTGTCGGTTATGCTGTAGGAAATCAACAGATGCCTTCCATCCGGGTGCCACGCCAGCCCCGCAGCGAATTCAACGCCTTTTTTGTCGAAGAAGAACGGAAGGCTTACTTTTCGCAACGTGTCAACTTCGTCGAACCAGACGAACCGATGCAGACAGTAACGTCGCCTCCCCTCAGCCGGCGACTGCACTTCATGAACCAATGCGAGCCAACCACCCGCGAAGGCGATCAGCTGGGTCCCGCCCCTGAACCGTTGGGCAGCAATGGCCGGGGGAGTCTCGCTGATGGTCGCGGCATGCTCGTCCACGATCCGCGTGGGGTCACAGAGGTAAATGAAGTGCAGCGTCTCTGCCTCTGCCCCCACCGTGCCTGGCTTGACTTGCGGCATCCAGTTCTTCTCGTGCAGCCGAGGTCCTGCCGGATGCAGCATGCGCCAGTCGGTCAGCCGGGAGCCACTCTCGTCGATGCGCGCTATGACCTGCTCGCACCAACCCTCCTCCGTCAATTCGCGCACGCAAGAGATGCCCCACAACTCATTGCGCCAAGCGAATAGGCGCATGTCTTCAAATCCGAGAACACGGTCGTTAGCGGGTTCCGGCATATCAACCGGCGGCAAAATCTCGCTTGCGGACTGGATGGCGAGTTCATCATTCAATCGGAGCAGGAAATTGCGCGTGTGAACCGGAACTCCGCCCGGCGTGTCGTATTGCAGGTTGTCTTCGGCCAGGGTGTAGTTAACCGTCCGCTGCAAGAGCACGATCTGGTCGCCCAATCGAGCCACTGACGGGTTTGACGGTCGATAGCCATCGGGCGCCGTGAAGCCCACCGGACGCGCGCTGAAGGACGGCATCATCGTCTTGGCGGGCTGCACATAGAAGAACAGGTTGGACCACGCCAGTTCCCTAGGGCCGTCGCCAATGGTCCGGCTCAGCGCCAGCCAGTTGCAAACCGCGAAGCCGCGGTCCTTGCGCACAGGATCGCGCGAATAGTTCGCGGCGATCGCAAACTCTTCCAGCAGGCCTGTCGTGTAGACGTAGTCCTCCAGAAACAGGATGTCCTGCTCGGGCCGCTTGATCGCCAGCCCCGCTTCGGAAAACAGCACACTGGCATCGTTCATTCCCTTGTCGCGGTAGAACCTGGCCAGGTCATAGAGCGGCTCAGCACGTTGCGGCCGTTGATTGAAGGCGGCAAGCGCCTGCTCAACGAAGCCTGGCTCGTCGCCGAGCTTGCGCAAGCAGCGGGCCCCCTGCAGGCGTGCGTTCCACGCTTCCTCGTCCCAGCCGCCCATCGCGGCGCGTTTGGCGTAGGCCACCGCAGCCTCAGCCGTCCGCCCGGCGTCGCGATAGGATTGCGCCAGATAGAACCAATAGCGCTGATTTTCCGGATCCCTATCAAGAGCTTCGAGCAACAGCCTCGCGTCGCGCTCGAACTTGTCGACCCGGTTCGATCCGCTGGCGTGGTCCTTGTACCAGGCACTGCGCAGTTCCAGCACACCGTCGGGCACGTCGAGATATTCATGGGTCACCCCGTGGTAGCGCGCGCCGGCGTCTCGCCTGACCAGGCGGGTGTTCCAATAGGTCAGGCCGGAATCCGATCGCTGCAGCAGCCGGTAGCCCGGACTGACGAGTTGTTCTCGGAAGCCTACATTCTCGACCACCAGTTCCATGTCGGCGTCGTCAAATAGCAAATAGTCGTAAGCGAGTGCCGAGGCGTAGGCGTGATCAAGTGCTGCGTTACGCGCCTGCTCGAAATTCAGGAAGGGAAACTCATGCAGCTCGCCCGGCAGGTTGCGGGCAGCGAAGTAGGATTTGATGAAATCCTGGGTCCCATCGGTCGAGCCGGTATCGCCGATGACCCAGCAGTCGATGTGGTCGACCACCGCTGCGAAGCAGCGCTGAAGGTTCGCCATCTCGTTCTTAACGATCATGTTGAGGCAGAGGCGCTTGTGGCTTGTCATCTGTGTATCGTCGGCTCCGTGCGGCGGTCCGTCACGCCACCCCTCGATTAGTTCACCGCCATTTGCCAGGTGTCGTCAAGATCGAGAAACGTTGATCCGAGGTTCTAAGTGGCATCCCGCCAGAGGAGTGCCACGCTTGACGTTGCTCACATTTGCGACATGGCAAGGGCTGGACAGGAGACGTTAAGGGCAGGGTTCTGAAGAACAATTTTCAGCAACTGCGTTAAAGAATGGCCCGCACCCGCTCCCTGATCAAATATCCGTTCGCTTATAGTTTACAAATCCCTAATTTTCTGTTTACTAATGTACAGCCTTGAGGGCACTCGCGCAGTTCGCGGGTGGGTTGGCGTTCTTGAGAGGGTTTAGGAGTTCTGGAGTAGCTAGGCCACTTCGCGGCTGAAGCAGGTGCGTTCGCAAAGCGTGCGCTGCCGCGTATACGTTTGTCCTTCTGCTGGAGGCGGACGGGTTCCCGTTCCGGAGATCCCTCTCGAGTTTTCGCCGAGACATCGGCGTGAACATGACGGGAGTGAAGTCGTGAGTCGGGTAAAATCGCGTGCGCATCGCAGGAAATGTGATGCCTTAGCTTCGCCACCCCTCGACCATTCGCATTCGCGGCTGGACATCGGAACCGATTTAGAGATCGGTTGTCGGGCTGCCGCTTGCCAGACGAACAATCGAAAACCAGCGCGGGGCGCCATTGGACACGTAGCGCACAAAGGCGCCCGGCGTCTGCCCCCCACCCACCCACTACA